>NZ_JBEYZU010000020.1:0-103919 GCF_040646235.1 Streptomyces sp. NPDC046261
GCGGCGGTGATCGCCGCCCGCCCCGCCACGGCGCCCGCGGTCCCCGCCGACCTGGACCCTGGATTTCCGCCGGTTCCGGCAAGAAATCCAGCCCGTCCGGCCGTTTGTCAGGGCGACGCCGGTGGGTACAGGTCCCTCGGCAGCTGGGCGGCCGCGGGCTGGTCCAGGAGCCACAGGGTGCGGCGGGAGCCATAGGCGCCGGCCGCCGGGGCCTGGATCTCTCCGGCACCGGACAGGGCCATGGCCACGGCGTTGGCCTTGTCCTCGCCCGCCGCCAGCAGCCAGACCTCCCGGGCCGCGCGGATCGCCGGCAGGGTCAGGGAGACCCTGGTCGGCGGCGGCTTCGGGGCGCCGTGGACGCCGACGACCGTGCGCTCGGTCTCGCGGACGCCCGGGAGCTCCGGGAAGAGCGAGGCGACGTGCGTGTCCGGGCCGACACCCAGCAGGAGGACGTCGAAGGACGGCACCGGGCCGTGGTCCTCGGGGCGGGCGGCGGCGGCCAGTTCGGCCGCGTACGCCTCCGCCGCCGCGTCCGCGTCGTCGTACGTGCCGTCCGCCGCGGGCATGTAGTGCACCCGTGCGGGGTCCAGGTCCACGGCGTCGAGCAGGGCCTCGCGCGCCTGCGTGGCGTTGCGCTCGGGGTCGCCGTCCGCCAGGAACCGCTCGTCGCCCCACCACAGGTCCAGGCGCGACCAGTCGACCGCGTCCCGGGCGGGCGCCGCGGCGAGGGCCGCGAGCAGCCCGTTGCCGTTGCGCCCGCCGGTGAGGACGACGGACGCCGAGCCGCGGGCGGCCTGGGCGTCCACGATCTTCGTGATCAGCCGGGCCGCCGCGGCCTGGGCCATCAGCTCCTTGTCCCGGTGGACGACGATCTGGGGCGTGCTCACTTGGACGCCGCCTTCTTGCCGGAGGACTTCTTCGCCGGAGCGGGCTTGTCCTCGGCGGCTTCGGCGGCTTCGGCCTTGGCGGGCTCGGTGGCCTCGGCGGCCTCCGGGGCCGGCGCGGGGCCGGCCGATCCGCCGGCCGCCGCCGGGGCGGCCGGCACCGGCTCGCCGAGCCTCTCCACGCCGTACTTCAGCGCGGACTCGTAGATGTCGTCCGGGTCCAGCCGGCGCAGCTCCTCGGCGAGCAGCTCCGCGGTGTCCCGCCGCTTGAGCGCCACGGCGCGGTCCGGCTGGCCGCGCATGGAGAGCGTGGCCAGGGAGCCGTCCGGGCGGTCCAGGGTGATGACGCCGGAGGTGGTCTCCAGGCGGACGGCCGTCAGGCCGGGCCCCTCGGAGACGGTCCGCCGGGCCGTGATCCCCAGGCGGTCGGCGAGCCACATGGCCAGCAGCTCACCGCTGGGGTTGTAGGCCTCGCCCTCGACCTCGGCCGAGGTGACCTCGATGCCCGGCTGCTGGTCCAGGGCGGCGGCGAGCATCGAGCGCCACGGCGTGATCCGGGCCCAGGCCAGGTCGGTGTCGCCGGGCGTGTAGCTGGCGGCACGGGCCGCGAGCTCCGTGACCGGGTCCTCGGCGGCGTAGGTGTCGGTGACCCGGCGCTGGCCGAGCGCGCCGAGCGGGTCCTTCGCCGGGTCGATCGGGGAGGCCACCGGCCACCACACGACCACGGGGGCGTCCGGCAGCAGCAGCGGCAGCACCACCGACTGGGCGTGGTCTATGACCTCGCCGTACAGCCGCAGCACCACCGTCTCGCCGGTGCCGGCCGACGTGCCGACCCGCACCTCGGCGTCCAGGCGGGCCTGGGCGCGGTCGCGCGGGGAGCGGCTGACGCGCTTGATGACGACGAGCTTGCGCGAGGGGTGCTCGCGGGAGGCCTCGTTGGCCGCCTTGAGCGCGTCGTACGCGTGCTCCTCGTCGGTGACGATGACCAGGGTCAGCACCATGCCGATGGCGGGGGTGCCGATGGCCCGGCGCCCCTGGACCAGGGCATTGTTGATCTTGCTGGCCGTGGTGTCCGTGAGATCCATTTTCATGGCCGACGCCAGCTCCGTCCCTCTCGTGCGAGCATCTGGTCCGCCTCGACCGGGCCCCAGGTGCCGGCCGCGTACTGGGCGGGCTTGCCGTGGCTGTCCCAGTACTCCTCGATCGGGTCGAGGATCTCCCAGGAGAGCTCGACCTCCCGCAGGCGCGGGAAGAGGTTGGCGTCGCCGAGCAGCACATCGAGGATGAGCCGCTCGTACGCCTCGGGGCTGGACTCGGTGAACGACTCGCCGTAGGCGAAGTCCATCGAGACGTCGCGGACCTCCATCGAGGTGCCCGGCACCTTCGAACCGAACCGCATGGTGACGCCCTCGTCCGGCTGCACCCGGATGACCAGGGCGTTCTGTCCCAGCTCCTCGGTCGCGGTGTGGTCGAAGGGCGAGTGCGGGGCGCGCTGGAAGACGACCGCGATCTCGGTGACGCGACGGCCGAGCCGCTTGCCGGTGCGCAGGTAGAACGGGACGCCCGCCCAGCGGCGGTTGTCGATCTCCAGCTTGATCGCGGCATAGGTGTCGGTCTTCGACTGCGGGTCGATGCCCTCCTCTTCGAGGTAGCCGACGACCTGCTCACCGCCCTGCCAGCCGTTCGCGTACTGGCCGCGCACGGTGTCCTTGCCGAGGTCCTTGGGCAGCCGCACGGCGCCCAGCACCTTGGTCTTCTCCGCGACCAGCGCGTCCGCGTCGAAGGAGGCGGGCTCCTCCATGGCGGTCAGCGCCAGCAGCTGCAGCAGGTGGTTCTGGATGACGTCGCGGGCGGCGCCGATGCCGTCGTAGTAGCCGGCGCGGCCGCCGATGCCGATGTCCTCGGCCATGGTGATCTGCACGTGGTCGACGTAGGACCGGTTCCAGATCGGCTCGAAGAGGGTGTTGGCGAAGCGCAGCGCCAGGATGTTCTGGACCGTCTCCTTGCCCAGGTAGTGGTCGATCCGGAAGACCGCCTCGGCCGGGAAGACCTCGTGGACGATCCGGTTCAGCTCCTGGGCGCTCTTCAGGTCGTGGCCGAAGGGCTTCTCGATGACGGCGCGCCGCCAGGAGCCCTCCTTCTGCTCGGCCAGGCCGTGCTTCTTGAGCTGCTGGACGACCGTGGGGAAGAACTTGGGGGGCACGGACAGGTAGAAGGCGAAGTTGCCGCCCGTGCCCTGTGCCTTGTCCAGCTCCTCCATGGTCTTCTTGAGCGTCTCGAAGGCCTCGTCGTCGCCGAAGTCGCCCTCGACGAAGCGGCAGCCCTGCACCAGCTGCTGCCAGACCTCCTCGCGGAACGGGGTGCGCGCGTTCTGCTTGACCGCGGTGTACACCTCGTGGGCGAAGTCCTCGTCCGCCCAGGAGCGGCGGGCGAAGCCGATCAGGGAGAAGCCCGGCGGCAGCAGGCCGCGGTTGGCCAGGTCGTAGACGGCCGGCATCAGCTTTTTACGGGACAAATCGCCCGTGACGCCAAAGATGACCAGGCCCGACGGCCCCGCGATACGCGGGAGCCGTCGGTCCAGAGCGTCACGCAGCGGATTGCTGCTGCTCAATTCAGGCCTCCGGTGCCAGGCGCTTGAGCTCCGCCTCGGTGGACTTCAGCAGGTCGTTCCACGACTGCTCGAACTTGTCGACGCCCTCGTCCTCCAGGAGCTGCACGACGTCGTCGTAGGAGATCCCCAGCTTCGCGATCGCGTCGAGCTCGGCCTTGGCCTGCTCGTAGGTGCCGCGCACCGTGTCACCGGTGATCCGCCCGTGGTCGGCGGTGGCCTCCAAGGTGGCCTCCGGCATGGTGTTCACCGTGTTGGGGGCGACCAGGTCGTCCACGTACAGGGTGTCCTTGTAGGCCGGGTCCTTGACGCCGGTCGAGGCCCACAGCGGACGCTGCTTGTTGGCGCCGGCCTTCTCCAGGGCGGCCCAGCGGTCCGAGGAGAAGACCTCCTCGTAGGCCTGGTAGGCCAGGCGGGCGTTGGCCAGGGCGGCCTTGCCGCGCAGCGCCTTGGCCTCGTCGGTGCCCAGCGCGTCCAGGCGCTTGTCGATCTCGGTGTCCACGCGGGAGACGAAGAAGGACGCGACCGAGTGGATCAGGGACAGGTCCAGGCCCGCGGCCTTGGCCTTCTCCAGACCGGTCAGGTAGGCGTCCATGACCGCGCGGTAGCGCTCGAGCGAGAAGATCAGCGTGACGTTGACGCTGATGCCCCGGCCGATGGTCTCGGCGATCGCGGGCAGGCCCGCCTTGGTCGCCGGGATCTTGATGAGGGTGTTGGGGCGGTCCACCAGCCAGGCCAGCTGCTTGGCCTCGGCGACGGTGGCGGCCGTGTCGTGCGCCAGGCGCGGGTCGACCTCGATGGAGACCCGGCCGTCCTGACCGTCGGTCGCGTCGAAGACCGGGCGCAGGATGTCGGCGGCGTCGCGGACGTCCGCCGTCGTGATCATGCGGATGGCCTCTTCCACGGTCACCTTGCGCACGGCGAGGTCGGCGAGCTGCTGCTCGTAGCCGTCACCGCTGGAGATGGCCTTCTGGAAGATCGACGGGTTGGTCGTGACGCCCACGACGTGGCTCTGGTCGATGAGCTCGGCGAGGTTGCCCGACGTGATGCGCTTGCGGGACAGGTCGTCCAGCCAGATCGCGACGCCTTCGTCGGAGAGGCGCTTGAGTGCGTCTGTCATGGGGTTTGCATCTCCTACTGGTTGTAAACGGGCGTCGTCAGCGGCGGTTGACGTCGGCGATCGACTCACGGGCGGCCTCGACGACGGCCTCCGAGGTCAGGCCGAACTCGCGGTAGAGCACCTTGTAGTCGGCGGAGGCGCCGAAGTGCTCGAGCGAGACGATGCGGCCGGCCTCGCCGACGTAGCGGTGCCAGGTCAGGCCGATGCCGGCCTCGACGGCCACGCGGGCCTTGACGTCCGGCAGCAGCACGCCGTCGCGGTACGCCTGGTCCTGCTCCTCGAACCACTCGACGGACGGCATCGAGACCACGCGGGTCGGGATGCCCTCGGACTGGAGCGCGGTGCGGGCCTCGACGGCCAGCTGCACCTCGGAGCCCGTGGCGATCAGGATCACCTGCGGGCGGCCGCCCTCGGCCTCGAACAGCACGTAGCCGCCCTTGGCCACGCCCTCGTTGGCCTCGTACGTCGGCACGTTCTGGCGGGTGAGGGCCAGACCGTGCGGCGCCGGGTGGGTGGTGTGACGCTTGGTGATCTCGCGCCAGGCGATCGCCGTCTCGTTGGCGTCGGCCGGGCGGACCATGTTCAGGCCCGGGATGGCCCGCAGCGCGGCCATGTGCTCGACCGGCTGGTGGGTCGGGCCGTCCTCGCCCAGGCCGATGGAGTCGTGCGTCCACACGTAGGTGACCGGCAGCTTCATCAGCGCGGCCAGGCGCACGGCCGGGCGCATGTAGTCGGAGAACACCAGGAAGGTGCCGCCGTAGATGCGGGTGTTGCCGTGCAGCGCGATGCCGTTCATGGTCGAGCCCATGGCGTGCTCGCGGATGCCGAAGTGGACCGTACGGCCGTACGGGTGCGCCTCCGGCAGCGGGTTGCCCTCCGGGAGGAAGGAGGACGACGCGTCGATGGTGGTGTTGTTCGAGCCGGCGAGGTCGGCGGAGCCGCCCCACAGCTCGGGGATCACGCCGCCCAGCGCCTTGAGGACCTCGCCGGACGCCTTGCGGGTCGCGACGTCCTTGCCGGCCGGGAAGACCGGAATGGCCTTCTCCCAGCCGTCGGGGAGCTCGCCCGCGTTGATGCGGTCGAAGTCGGCGGCGCGCTCGGGGTTGGCCTGACGCCACTGCTGGATGCGCTTGTCCCAGGCGGCGTGCGCCTCGGCGCCGCGGTCGACGACCTGGCGGACGTGCGCGAAGACCGCGTCCTCGACCTGGAAGGTCTGCTCGGGGTCGAAGCCCAGCACCTTCTTGGTCGCCGCGACCTCGGCGTCGCCGAGCGCCGAGCCGTGCGAGGCCTCGGTGTTCTGGGCGTTCGGGGCCGGCCAGGCGATGATCGTGCGGGCCGCGATGATCGAGGGGCGCTCGGTCTCGGCCTGCGCGGCCTTGAACGCCGCGTACAGGGCCTGGACGTCGAAGTCGCCGTTGGGGGCCTGCTCGATGCGCTGGACGTGCCAGCCGTACGCCTCGTAGCGCTTGAGGACGTCCTCGGAGAGGGCCGTCGCGGTGTCGCCCTCGATCGAGATGTGGTTGTCGTCGTAGAGCGCGATGAGGTTGCCGAGCTTCTGGTGGCCGGCCAGCGAGGACGCCTCGGCGGAGATGCCCTCCTCCAGGTCGCCGTCGGAGACGATCGCCCAGATGGTGTGGTCGAAGGGCGACTCGCCCTGCGGGGCCTCCGGGTCGAACAGGCCGCGCTCGTAGCGGGCGGCCATCGCCATGCCCACGGCGTTGGCGATGCCCTGGCCCAGCGGGCCGGTGGTGGTCTCCACACCGCGGGTGTGGCCGTGCTCCGGGTGACCGGGGGTCTTGCTGTCCCAGGTGCGGAAGGCCTTCAGGTCCGCGAGCTCCAGGCCGTAGCCGGCCATGAAGAGCTGGATGTAGAGCGTCAGGCTGGTGTGACCGGGGGAGAGGACGAAACGGTCGCGGCCGGTCCAGTCGGCGTCACTGGGGTCGTGCCGCATCAGCTTCTGGAACAGCAGGTAGGCGGCGGGCGCCAGGCTCATGGCCGTGCCCGGATGGCCGTTGCCGACCTTTTGCACGGAGTCCATGGCCAGGACGCGGGCGGTATCGACGGCCCGCTGGTCCAGTTCGGTCCATTCGAGGTCTGTGGTGGTCGGCTTGGTGCTCACCCTCGGATCAGGGCTCCTCTCCACATGTTCAATCTGCCGGGGGCGGTATTGCCCGCCACGACGCGGCGCAGTCGAGCCTACCCCCGCTGGGACGCGCATCTTTTCGACGTACAGTCGGGCTGACCGGCTCTCATTTGAGTGCGAGAACCGGCGCAGCCTCATCCGTATGCAGAAGTTTCCCGGCGCGGCATGACGGCCATGACTCCAGCCTGCCGGGCGCGGGGCCCGCCCGCCTCTCGAACGCGACCGTTCTGTCGGGTTACGCGGCCTGCGATCCGGCGGCGCCGGGGCCCCAACACGACCCCACCCCGGCGAAGGCCGCGCCATCCCCTGCGTCTAGAGTGGCGTGGTACGCGCAAGCATTTACCCGGGATTCCCGCCCGGACGCGCTTGCTGGCCTTATCTCTGTCAGGGGTGTGCGTGACGGCCGTCGAATCCCGTCCTGCGGGGGTGCTCACCGAGAGCCCGGTCCCGGGTCACCGGCCGCTCGGGGCCCGTGTCAAGGCGTTCGTGGCACTCACGAAGCCGCGCGTCATCGAGCTGCTGCTGATGACGACGGTGCCGGTGATGTTCCTCGCGGCCGAGGGCGTGCCCGACCTGTGGCTCGTGCTGGCCACCTGCGTCGGCGGGTACCTCTCCGCCGGCGGCGCCGGCGCGTTCAACATGTACTACGACCGCGACATCGACGCGATGATGGACCGTACGTCGCAGCGTCCACTGGTCACCGGCATGGTCTCGCCCCGCGAGTGCCTGGTCTTCGCCGCCGCGCTGACCGTCGGGTCGACCGTGTGGTTCTGGATTCTGGTCAACCCCCTGTCGGCGATGCTGTCGCTGGGCGCGTCGCTCTTCTACACCGTCGTCTACACGATGATCCTCAAGCGGCGTACGGCACAGAACATCGTCTGGGGCGGCATCGCCGGCTGCCTGCCGGTGATCATCGGCTGGTCCGCGGTGAAGAACGAGGTCTCCTGGGCCTCCGTGATCCTCTTCCTCGTCATCTTCTTCTGGACGCCGCCGCACTACTGGCCGCTGTCGATGAAGGTGAAGGACGACTACGAGCGCGTGGGCGTGCCCATGCTGCCGGTCGTGGCCGGCAACAAGGCCGTGGCCAAGCAGATCGTCCTCTACAGCTGGGTGATGGTCGGTGTCTCGCTGCTGCTCACCCCACTGGGCTACACGGGCTGGTTCTACACGCTCGTCGCCGTGGTCTGCGGCGGGCTCTGGCTGAAGGAGGCGCACGCGCTGCAGGCCCGCGCCAAGGCCGGCATCACGGGCGCCAAGCTCAAGGAGATGCGGCTGTTCCACTGGTCGATCACCTATGTGTCGCTGCTGTTCACGGCCGTCGCGATCGACCCCTTCCTGCGCTGAGCCGAACGGCTGCCGATGGGCGGCCCGGGTGGCCAAAGCCACCCGGGCCGCCCATCGCCTTTTTCGGCTACCCGTCGGTAGCATCCTGGCCATGGCAGACAACAAGCAGGCAGCGAAGCTGGCCAAGCAGATCACCGCCTTCGCCAGGAGCCACGGCGGCAGCGCCGAGGGCCAGCTCGCCCACATAGGGCGCGGAACGACCCGCATCGCCCTCGTCGGCGCCAACGGCGAGTGGGGCAACCTCGTGGCCCGCGACTTCGAGACCGCCCGCGAGGCCGCCGCCCTGGCCGGGATCACCCTCCAGGACGACTTCGACGGCGAGATGGCCGCCAAGGTCCGCACGGGCCCGTACGAGTGGTCCCGCATGGCCGGCATCCAGATCGGCGGCCCCGCCAACCCCTCCGCCGATAACTGACGGCCCCTTCGCCCGTTAGAACCACCGGGAGCGGCGCCACGGCGCCGCGCGGTGGGGACCGGCGAGGAGGGGCGCATGGACGACCGCAGGGACGGCATACCGCCGCTCGTCGACCAGTACAGCCACGGGGCCGTCCACGGCGACCTGGGGCTCGGCGCCTTCGAGACGCACCTGGCCGAGGCCGCCGGGTCCACCGGGCCCGCGCCGCCCGGCACCACCTTCTTCGACAGCCGCGCCGGCCTCGCCGTGCGCCGCTGGTGCCCGCCCCTGCTGGGCCTCGAACCGCACTGCGCACCCGTCCGCTATCTGGCCAGGCGCCGCGAACTGGGCGCCTACCGCGCGGGGCACCTGCTGCTGCGCGGCGCCGGCATCGGCACGTTCCTGCTGGCCGCGGAGGCGCCCGGCGACCTCACCTCGCCCGCCGAGCTGGCCCGCGCCGCCGACGGCCGCGCCCATGAGGTCGTACGACTGGAACCCCTGGCCGCCCGTGTGGCGGACACCTGCGGCAGTGCGGACGCCTTCTTGGCCTGTACGGCCGAGGCCCTCTACGCCGCCTCCCGCACCGCCACGGCCTTCGCCTCCGGCGTCGCCTTCTGCGACGGCGCCCCGCCCGCGGCCGCCGAGGTGCGCGAGGCCGCCAGGCGCTGGCTGCACACCCGCCACGCCGGAGAGGCGCCCGCCGAGCCCGTCCTGGGACGGCACCTGCTGTGGAGCGCGGTCGCCACGGGCCTGCCGCTGCAGCTGCACTGCCCGGACCCGCAGCGGCTCACGGGCTTCCTGCGGGCCACCGCGAGCCAGGGTGTGGACCTCGTGCTGCTGCCGGACCCCTGGCACCGGCGGCAGGCGGCCCAGCTGGCCGCCGCCTTCCCGCACGTCTACGCGGATGTCGGGACCCGGCCCGAGGAGACCCTGCGCGAGGCGCCCTTCGGCAAGCTGCTGTTCTCCACGGGCGCACGGGGCCTGGCGGAGCTGTACGTGGTGGCCGCCCGGCTGTTCGTACGGGCCATGGAGCGGCTGATGGGCGACTGGGTCGCGGACGGCTGGTGCGGGGCGGCCGAGGCGGGGCGGATCTGCTCGCTGGTGGCCGCCGGCACCGCCCGCAGGGTCTACCGGCTGGACGCCGTCGCGGGCTGAGCGGCGGCGGCCCCGGGCTCCCCGGAGGGGGCGGGCAGGGCCGTCGCCCCGCCGCGCTCGCGCAGCGACAGGAAGACCCGCAGGACCGCGATCCACACCAGGCAGGAACCGAACATGTGGACGCCGACGATGAGTTCGGGTGAGTCGTTGAAGTACTGCACGAAGCCGACGAGACCCTGCAGCATCAGGACGGCGAACAGCTCGACCGCCCGGCGCCGCGGCGCGGCGGGCGCGTTCACGGCCCGCAGCACGAACCACAAGGCCACGGTCAGGCCCACGACGACGAACACGAAGTCGACGTGCAGCTGGGTGATCTGGTGCCAGTCCAGCGGGATGCGGTGGATGTCCTTGGCCGCGTCGCCGGCGTGCTTGCCCGCACCCGTCACGACGGTGCCGACCACGATCAGCAGGGCCGTCGCGGCGACCAGTACCCCGGTCAGCTGCCGCACCGGACGGGCCACCAGGTCGCGCGGCTCGTCGTCGCCCTCGCCCGAGCGGTGCCACATCACCACGGCCACCGTCAGCAGCGCGGTCGCCGCCAGGAAGTGCGAGGCGACGATGTAGGGGTTGAGCCCCGTCAGCACCGTGATGCCGCCGATGATGCCGTTGCCCGCGATGAGCCAGAACTGCGTCCAGCCCAGCCGGGTGAGGGAGCGGCGGCGCGGGGCACGCGCGCGTGCCGCGACGATCGCCACGCCCACGACCACGCACAGCACGTAGGTCAGCATGCGGTTGGTGAACTCGATGACGCCGTTGATGCCCATCTCGGGCGTCGGCGTCAGGCTGTCCTCCGTGCACGTGGGCCACGTGGGGCAGCCCAGCCCCGACTGGGTGAGCCGGACCGCGCCGCCCGTCACGACGATGATCACGCCCATGACGACGCAGGCCAGCGCGGCCCGCCGGACGAAGCGTTCGGAGGGCTGCCAGCGGTCGGCGACGAGCTGGAGGGGATTCAGCGTTTTCGGCACGGAAGCCATCGTAAGGGTGTGCTTGTGCACGGATTCACGAGGGGTCGTCCGTGGCGGTGCGCCCCTACTCCCAGCGGAAGAACCGGGCCGCCGCGCCCAGCCCCAGCGCCGCCCACGCGGCCAGGATGCCCAGGTCGGCCCAGGGCATGGCCGCACCGTCGCGCAGTACGTCCCGCAGGCCGTCGGAGAGCGCCGAGACGGGCAGCAGGGCGAGTACGGTCCGGGCGGCCTCGGGGAACTTCTCCAGCGGCACGATGACGCCGCCGCCGACCAGCAGGAGCAGGAAGACCAGGTTGGCCGCGGCCAGCGTCGCCTCCGCCCGGAGGGTGCCGGCCATCAGGAGTCCGAGCCCGGAGAACGCGGCGGTGCCGAGGACGAGCAGGAGCAGCACGGTCAGGGGGTTGCCGTGCGGCGACCAGCCGAGCGCGAAGGCGATCGCGGTCAGCAGCGCGATCTGCAGGATCTCGGTGACCAGCACCGAGCAGGTCTTCGCCGTCATCAGGCCCCAGCGCGGCAGCGGAGAGGCGCCCAGCCGCTTGAGCACGCCGTAGCGGCGCTCGAAGCCGGTGGCGATGGCCTGGCCGGTGAACGCCGTCGACATCACGGCCAGCGCCAGCACGCCGGGGGCCAGGAAGTCCACGGCCTTGTCCTCACCCGTGTCGACGATGTCGACGGTGCTGAAGAGCACCAGCAGGAGGGTGGGGATGACGACGGTCAGCAGCAACTGCTCGCCGTTGCGCAGCAGCATCCGCGTCTCCAGCGCGGCCTGCGCCCGGATCATCCGGCCGAGCGGAGCCGCGCCGGGCCTCGGCGCGAAGGTACCGGTGGCGGTCATGCGCGCAGCTCCTTGCCGGTCAGTTCCAAGAAGACGTCTTCGAGCGTGTGCCGCTCGACCGTTATGCGGTCGGGCATGACTCCGTGCTGGGCGCACCAGGACGTGACCGTCGCGAGCAGCTGCGGGTCGACGGTGCCGCTGACGCGGTAGGAGCCGGGGGCCGGCTCCACGGCGGCGGAGTCGGCGGGCAGGGCCTTGAGGAGGGAGGCCAGGTCCAGGCCGGGCCGGCCGGTGAAGCGCAGGCTGTTCTCGGCGCCGCCGCGGCACAGCTCCTCGGGGCTGCCCTGGGCGACGACCTTGCCGCCGTCGATGATGGCGACGTCGTCGGCCAGCTGTTCGGCCTCGTCCATGTAGTGCGTGGTCAGCACGACCGTGACGCCGTCCGCGCGCAGCTCGCGCACCAGGTTCCAGGTCGCGTGCCGGGCCTGCGGGTCCAGGCCCGCGGTCGGCTCGTCGAGGAAGACCAGCTCGGGGCGGCCGACGACGGCCATGGCCAGCGAGAGCCGCTGCTGCTGTCCGCCGGACAGCCGCCGGTAGGCGGTGCGGCCGCACTCGCCCAGCCCGAGCCGCTCGATCAGCGCGTCGACGTCCAGGGGATGCGCGTGCAGTGACGCCGTGTGCCGGAGCATCTCCTCCGCGCGGGCGCCGGCGTAGATGCCACCGCTCTGCAGCATCACGCCGATGCGCGGGCGCAGGGCCGCGGAGTCGGCGAGGGGGTCGAGCCCCAGCACGCGGACGGTGCCGGCGTCGGGGCGCCGGTAGCCCTCGCAGGTCTCGATGGTGGTGGTCTTGCCGGCCCCGTTGGGGCCCAGGACGGCGGTGACGCCGCCGGTCGCGACGCTCAGGTCGAGGCCGTCGACCGCGGCCTTCGCCCCGTACCGTTTGACCAGGCCGTGGACTGCGACCGCGGGTGCATGCATGCCCGGAAGTGTACGAAGCCCGCGGGGCGGCCGGAGCCGCCGGGGTCACGGGTTAGGTAACCCTAAGTGATCAAAGCCACCGTTCCGTGATCCGGACGCGCTTGTCGCGGCTCCGGCAATTACGCAACAATGGTGTTGTGAAATACGCGGGCGAAGCTCCACAGGGACCCGTGGCCGAGTCGGCCGCCGGGCAGGGCCCCCGCGTACCCGCACCCCACGACGAGCAGTCCGGCACCCGCAACCGCGTCGCCCGGTCCATCCTCGACCACGGTCCGTCCACCGCGGCCGAGCTGGCCGTGCGCCTGGAGCTCACCCAGGCGGCCGTCCGCCGCCACCTCGACACCCTGGTGGCCGAGGGCGTGGTCGAGCCCCGTGAGAAGCGCGTCTACGGCGCCCGCTCCCGTGGCCGTCCCGCCAAGGTCTTCGCCCTGACCGACTGCGGCCGGGACGCCTTCGACCAGGCCTACGACCAGCTCGCCGGTGACGCGCTGCGCTGGATCGCCCAGTCCGCGGGCGGCGGCGCGATGGGTGAGGCGGCCGTCGCCGCCTTCGCCCGCGCCCGGATGGCCGCACAGGCCGAGGCCTACCGCGAGGCCCTGGAAGCCGTCTCCCCCGAGGAGCGCACGGAGGCTCTCGCCCGGGCATTGACCGCGGACGGGTACGCTGCTACGGCGCGTAGCGCGCCGGTCGGCGAACAGCTTTGCCAGCACCACTGCCCGGTCGCCCATGTCGCCGAGCAGTTCCCGCAGCTGTGCGAGGCGGAGACCGAGGTCTTCTCCCGCCTGCTCGGGACACATGTGCAGCGTCTCGCCACCATCGCCCACGGTGACGGTGTGTGCACGACGTACATCCCCAAAAAGACCACCACCGCATCCACCAGCACGGCCGGGAGGAACCCCGCATGACTCTCCCCACGGAGACTGCCCACCCTGAGCTCGAGGGCCTGGGCACGTACGAATACGGCTGGGCCGACTCCGACGAGGCCGGTGCCGCGGCCAAGCGCGGCCTCTCCGAGGAGGTCGTCCGCGACATCTCGGCCAAGAAGTCCGAGCCTGAGTGGATGCTGAAGCTCCGCCTCAAGGGCCTCAAGCTCTTCGACAAGAAGCCCATGCCGACCTGGGGCTCGGACCTGACCGGCATCGACTTCGACAACATCAAGTACTTCGTGCGCTCCACCGAGAAGCAGGCCGCTTCCTGGGAGGACCTGCCGGAGGACATCAAGAACACCTACGACAAGCTGGGCATCCCCGAGGCGGAGAAGCAGCGCCTGGTCGCCGGTGTCGCCGCCCAGTACGAGTCCGAGGTCGTCTACCACCAGATCCGTGAGGACCTGGAGGAGCAGGGCGTCATCTTCCTGGACACCGACACCGCCCTGAAGGAGCACCCCGAGCTCTTCCAGGAGTACTTCGGCACGGTGATCCCGGTCGGCGACAACAAGTTCGCCTCGCTGAACTCCGCCGTGTGGTCCGGTGGCTCCTTCATCTACGTCCCGCCGGGCGTCCACGTCGACATCCCGCTGCAGGCCTACTTCCGCATCAACACGGAGAACATGGGCCAGTTCGAGCGGACCCTGATCATCGTCGACGAGAACGCCTACGTGCACTACGTCGAGGGCTGCACCGCCCCGATCTACTCCTCGGACTCGCTGCACAGCGCCGTCGTGGAGATCATCGTCAAGAAGGGCGGCCGCTGCCGCTACACGACGATCCAGAACTGGTCGAACAACGTCTACAACCTGGTCACCAAGCGGGCCGTGGCCTACGAGGGCGCGACCATGGAGTGGGTCGACGGCAACATCGGCTCCAAGGTGACGATGAAGTACCCGGCCGTCTACCTGATGGGCGAGCACGCCAAGGGCGAGACCCTGTCCATCGCCTTCTCCGGCGAGGGCCAGCACCAGGACGCCGGCGCCAAGATGGTCCACATGGCGCCGAACACCTCCTCCAACATCGTCTCCAAGTCGGTGGCGCGAGGCGGTGGCCGCACCTCCTACCGCGGCCTCATCGAGATCGGCGAGGGCGCCCACGGCTCCAAGTCGAACGTGCTCTGCGACGCCCTGCTGGTGGACACCATCTCCCGGTCGGACACCTACCCCTACGTCGACGTCCGCGAGGACGACGTCTCCATGGGCCACGAGGCGACCGTCTCCAAGGTCAGCGACGACCAGCTCTTCTACCTGATGAGCCGCGGTCTGTCCGAGGACGAGGCCATGGCGATGATCGTCCGCGGCTTCGTCGAGCCGATCGCCCGCGAGCTGCCGATGGAGTACGCGCTGGAGCTCAACCGGCTGATCGAGCTGCAGATGGAAGGCGCGGTCGGCTGACCCCTCCCGCCCCGGACTCCGCAGCGAACCCTTTGTGACAGGAAGAGAGCACGACGACAGCCATGGCTGACAACACTCCCGCCGGCAGCACGACCGACGGCGCCATCCAGGTGGGCGGGCCCAAGCAGCCCATCGACGCGCGGGTCAGCGCCCCCGCCTCGTACGACGTCGCGGACTTCCCCGTGCCGCACGGCCGCGAGGAGGAGTGGCGGTTCACGCCGCTCGAGCGCCTGCGCGGCCTGCACGACGGCACCGCCGCCGACAAGGCTGTCGACGGCGGCGGCGTCAAGGTCGACGTGAGCGCCCCCGAGGGCGTGACCGTGGAGACCGTCGGCCGCGACGACGCCCGGCTCGGCAAGGCCGGCAAGCCCGTCGACCGGGTCGCCGCCCAGGCGTTCACCTCCTTCGAGAAGGCCTCGGTCGTCTCGATCCCCAAGGAGACCGTGCTCACCGAGCCCGTCCGCGTCGCCGTGCACGGCGAGGGCGGCGTGGCCTTCGGCCACCACGTCATCGAGATCGGCGCCTTCTCCGAGGCCGTCGTCGTCATCGACCACACCGGTGACGCCACGCTCGCCGCCAACGTCGAGTACCTCATCGGCGACGGCGCCAAGCTGACCGTCGTCTCCGTCCAGGACTGGGACGACACCGCGGTGCACGCCGCCCAGCACACCGCCCTGGTCGGCCGCGACGCCACCTTCAAGTCCGTGATCGTCACCCTGGGCGGCGACCTCGTCCGCCTCCACCCGCGGGTCGTCTACGCCGGCCCCGGCGGCGAGGCCGAGCTCTACGGCCTGTACTTCACCGACAACGGCCAGCACCAGGAGCACCGCCTCCTCGTCGACCACGACACCCCGCACTGCCGCAGCAACGTCGTCTACAAGGGCGCGCTGCAGGGCCAGGACGCCCACGCGGTGTGGATCGGCGACGTGCTCATCCGCGCCGCCGCCGAGGGCACCGACACCTACGAGCTCAACCGCAACCTCGTCCTCACCGACGGCGCGCGGGTCGACTCGGTCCCCAACCTCGAGATCGAGACCGGCGAGATCGTCGGGGCCGGCCACGCCTCCGCGACCGGCCGCTTCGACGACGAGCAGCTCTTCTACCTGATGGCCCGCGGCATCCCCGCCGACGAGGCCCGCCGGCTGGTCGTGCGCGGCTTCTTCGCCGAGCTCGTACAGCAGATCGGCATCCCCGACCTGGAGGAGCGCCTCATCGTCAAGATCGAGGCCGAGCTGGAGGCGTCCCTGGCATGAGCGAGACCGTCTTCGTACGCGCAGCCACCCTGAGCGAGCTGGAAGAGGACACCCCCAAGCGGGTCGAGATCGACGGCACCCCCGTCTCCCTCGTCCGTACCGAGGGCGAGGTGTTCGCGATCAACGACATCTGCTCGCACGCCAACGTCTCGCTCTCCGAGGGCGAGGTGGAGGACTGCCACATCGAGTGCTGGCTGCACGGCTCCAGCTTCGACCTGCGCACCGGCAAGCCCGACGGCCTGCCCGCCACGCGTCCCGTCCCCGTATACCCCGTCAAGATCGAAGGGGACGACGTGCTCGTCTCCATCACCCAGGAGTCCTGAGTTCCCCATGGCAACGCTTGAGATCCACGACCTGCACGTCTCCGTCGAGGCCGAGAACGGCCCCCGGGAGATCCTCAAGGGCGTCGACCTGACCGTGAAGCAGGGCGAGACCCACGCCATCATGGGCCCCAACGGCTCCGGCAAGTCCACCCTGGCCTACTCGCTGGCCGGCCACCCCAAGTACACGATCACCGGCGGCACCGTCACCCTCGACGGTGAGGACGTCCTGGAGATGTCCGTCGACGAGCGCGCCCGCGCCGGCGTCTTCCTCGCCATGCAGTACCCGGTCGAGGTCCCCGGCGTCTCGGTCTCCAACTTCCTGCGCACCTCCGCCACCGCCATCCGCGGCGAGGCCCCCAAGCTGCGCACCTGGGTGAAGGAGGTCAAGTCCGCCATGGAGCGCCTCCAGATGGACCCGGCCTTCGCCGAGCGCAACGTCAACGAGGGCTTCTCCGGCGGTGAGAAGAAGCGCCACGAGATCCTCCAGCTCGAGCTGCTCAAGCCGAAGATCGCGATCCTCGACGAGACCGACTCCGGCCTGGACGTCGACGCGCTGCGCCAGGTCTCCGAGGGCGTCAACCGCGTCCGTGAGACCGGTGAGGTCGGCACCCTGCTGATCACCCACTACACGCGCATCCTGCGCTACATCAAGCCGGACTTCGTCCACGTCTTCTCGGCCGGCCGCATCGTCGAGTCCGGCGGCGCCGAGCTCGCCGACAAGCTCGAGAACGAGGGCTACGAGGCGTACAGCACGAAGGGCGGCGTAACGGCGTGACCATACTGCTGCCGGGCCTCCTCGACACCGATGCGATCCGCAAGGACTTCCCGATCCTGGACCGCGTGGTCCACGACGGGAAGAAGCTCGTCTACCTGGACAACGCCGCGACCTCGCAGAAGCCGCGCCAGGTGCTCGACGTGCTCAACGCGCACTACGAGCGGCACAACGCCAATGTCCACCGCGGCGTGCACGTGCTCGCCGAGGAGGCCACGGCGCTCTACGAGGGCGCCCGCGACAAGGTCGCCGCCTTCGTCAACGCCCCCAGCCGCGACGAGGTGATCTTCACCAAGAACGCCTCCGAGTCGCTCAACCTCGTGGCGAACATGCTGGCCTGGGCCGACGAGCCCTACCGCGTGGACCACGAGACCGAGATCGTCATCACGGAGATGGAGCACCACTCCAACATCGTGCCGTGGCAGCTGCTCGCGCAGCGCTCGGGCGCGAAGCTGAAGTGGTTCGGCCTCACCGACGACGGCCGGCTCGACCTGTCCAACATCGAGGAGATCATCACCGAGAAGACCAAGGTCGTCTCGTTCGTGCTGGTCTCCAACATCCTGGGCACCGTCAACCCGGTCGAGGCGATCGTGCGCCGTGCGCAGGAGGTCGGCGCCCTGGTGGTCGTCGACGCCTCGCAGGCCGCTCCGCACATGCCGCTGGACGTGCAGGCCCTGCAGGCCGACTTCGTGGCCTTCACCGGCCACAAGATGTGCGGCCCGGACGGCATCGGCGTCCTGTGGGGCCGCCAGGAGCTGCTGGAGGACCTCCCGCCGTTCCTCGGCGGCGGCGAGATGATCGAGACCGTCTCGATGCACTCCTCGACGTACGCTCCCGCGCCGCACAAGTTCGAGGCCGGTACGCCCCCGATCGCCCAGGCCGTCGGCCTCGGCGCCGCGGTGGACTACCTCACCTCGATCGGCATGGAGAACATCGCCCGGCACGAGCACGCGATCACCGAGTACGCGATCCGCAGGCTCCAGGAGGTCCCGGACCTGCGCATCATCGGCCCCACCACGGCCGAGGACCGCGGCGCCGCCGTCTCCTTCACGCTCGGTGACATCCACCCGCACGACGTGGGCCAGGTCCTCGACGAGCAGGGCATCGCGGTCCGGGTCGGTCACCACTGCGCACGTCCCGTGTGCCTGCGGTACGGAATTCCCGCGACCACGCGAGCGTCGTTCTATCTGTACTCCACCCCCGGCGAGGTCGACGCCTTGATCGAGGGCCTGGAGCACGTACGGAACTTTTTCGGCTGACGGCGAGGGCTGCTGACTGTGAAGCTTGATTCGATGTACCAGGACGTCATCCTGGACCACTACAAGAATCCGCACGGGCGGGGCTTGCGGGACGGCGACGCCGAGGTGCATCACGTCAATCCCACGTGCGGCGACGAGATCACGCTGCGGGTGCGGCTGGCCGGTGAGACGATCGAAGACGTCTCCTACGAGGGCCAGGGCTGCTCCATCAGCCAGGCGAGCGCCTCGGTGCTCAACGAGCTGCTGGTCGGCAAGGACCTCGCGGAGGCCCGCCGGATCCAGGAGACCTTCCTGGAGCTGATGCAGTCCAAGGGCAAGGTCGAGCCGGACGACGCGATGGAGGAGGTGCTGGAGGACGCGGTGGCGTTCGCCGGCGTCTCCAAGTACCCGGCGCGCGTGAAGTGTGCTCTGCTGAGCTGGATGGCGTGGAAGGACGCGACCGCGCAGGCCATGGGCGAAGGCCCCGAAACCACTGCAAGGAAGACCGCATGAGTGACAACGCAGAGGTGACCACGAAGCCGGCCACGGAGGAGGAGGTCCGCGAGGCTCTCTACGACGTGGTCGACCCCGAGCTGGGCATCGACGTCGTCAACCTCGGCCTGATCTACGGCATCCACATCGACGACGCCAACATCTGCACCCTCGACATGACGCTGACGTCCGCGGCCTGCCCGCTGACCGACGTCATCGAGGACCAGGCCAAGTCCTGCACGGAGGGCATCGTCAACGAGCTCCGGATCAACTGGGTCTGGATGCCGCCGTGGGGCCCGGACAAGATCACGGACGAGGGCCGCGAGCAGCTCCGCGCGCTGGGCTTCAACGTCTGAGCTCCCCATCCACGAAGCCCCCGGCTCATGCCGGGGGCTTCGGCGTTTCTATCGACGCAGCGCGCGAATGAACGCCCGGAATACGGTGACCCGCTCTGCACCTCGCAGGCCGCGGAGAGCAGCCAGGAGGCCGATGAGCGGGGTAAGGACAAGAGCGAGTGGAACAATCAGCAGGAGAAACGGCTCGGGCAGCGACACGGCGGTCCTTTCGGAAGGCGCTGGGTGATGCGCCGATCGAATCTGCTCGCGTCGTCCTCCGGCACAGATGCGATGACTTTGGAGCGGTGTTTTCGCAGGTCAGAGCTTGTAGGCCGGAGTTCCGGCCCGGTCCGGATCAGCTCCGGAACCCACGGTCGGGGTCCCGGCGGTCGCCTTCCCTGAACGGCACGAACCAGTCGTTCGGCCTGAGGTTCGCCACGCGCATGTACTGACCCACGCTGTTGTCTGGGTCCTCGATGCCCTCCATCCACGGTTCGTACATCAAGAGCACGTCGTGGTCCTCGAAGAGCAGGTCTTTGCACGTCCACCAGTCGTAGTCGTCGGGCTGCTCCGGGATGCCCTCAGTGAACTCGGCAGCCAGATCCGGACTGTCGTCGACGATGGACGCGGCGGACTCGAGAGCGATGTGCAGAGCCATCTCCTCGCCGGTACAGCGGGGGCGGGGAACCCTACCGTTCTTCAGGTCGTCAGCGAGATCGTCGAAAGCACGGATCATCCGCCGCCGCCAGTGGACGTCTTGCTCCCAGGTCTGTACCGGCAGTGAGCCGAACACCCCGATGAAAAGGTCGTCCGTCGATATGGGGCGACTCTGGAGTTGCTCCAGCACCATGGAGGCCATGTCGGCTTCGGTGACAAGGGCAGCTTCGAGGATGCACCTGGTTCGCGGGCTGAGGCGCCACCGGTGCCCCTCGTCCACGGCGTCGTCCTCATCATCCGGCTGCGGGAATTCCCTCTGCGTCGCGTAGGCGAGAGTGGGCTGGTTGAAGTACGCGACAGACGCTGGATCACCAGCCTTCGCTGCCCGCCGGTAGCACTTGTGCGCCTTCTGCCACTTCCCATGCTTGTGATAGAGGTTTCCCAGCAGGCGCATGGAGAGCACGTCGCCGTTTTCGAAGGCGCGCTGATACCAGGATTTTGCCGCCTTTGCAGAGGCATCCCAACCGTCCTCGTGCCCTTCTTTCATCACCCTTTGCATCCGTTCGGCGATCTGCCGCATGGCTTCTTCGGCCGTCTGCTTCGGAGCGGACAGGCTGCTTCCCCACTGACGGATCAGCCCGAGGCTGCGCATGGCCACAGCGTCTCCGGCCTCAACTGCGATGAGATAGAGCTTCTCCGCTTCCTCCAGGCGGTTCTGCATCACGTAGAGCTGGGCCAGGTTGGTTGCCGACTCTCTGCTGCCGCGGATGGCTCCTTCCAGATAGAGCCGCTCGGCGTCCTTGTGATCTCCTCTCTGAAACGCGAGCAGCCCAAACCTGAAGAAGGCATGGGAGACTTCCCCTTCGAGTGCTACCTGCCAAAGCCTCTCGGCCTCTTCGTCCTCTCCCCGGATGCCATGGACTTCCGCGAGCTTTACGGCCGCTTCCATATGCCCTGAAGTGAGGGATTTACGCCACCACTTCTCCGCCTTCTTCTTGCGGCCCTTCCTGGAATGTCGGACCCCGAGGTTCAGCATGCCAAGGCCGCTGCCTGCTTCCGCCGCGCGCAGCCACCACTCCTCAGCCGCACCCTCCTTGCCCTGGTCGAGGAGGATCGACCCCAGGTACAGCATCGAATCGACGTTGCCGGCCTCGGCGGGCGGTGTGAATGTCTGGACCGCGAGATCGACGTGGCCTGAGTGGTGAGCGGCTACGCCGACGCTGTAGAGCTCCTGCGGGGAGGAGGCGTGTTCAAAGGCAGCCTTGTGGATCTCGTCGGGCACAGAGGGAGCGTCTGGAGACTGCGCCAGCATGTCGAGCAAGTAGTCGAACGGTCGCCAGAGGGCATCGCCCACGGGCAAGAGCAGCCGGCTGATCCCGAGGTGGTGCTCGGAGGCCCACGTCAGGGCATCTTCGAACGGCTCAGGGTCGAGCAGCGCCCCCTGCTCATCGGCGAGGTAATCGCCGTGCAGCCTGGCGAGCAGTTCCGTGGGCAAGGGGCTCGACAGTCCGGCCCGTACCAGGTCGATTGCCACGGCAACGAGAGCATGGCCTCTTGGATGGCCGCCCACGTACCGGGCATTGCGCCATTTGTCCCACAGTTTCGGTCCGGTGGATACGTACTCGGCAATTCCGTAGCGAGTGTGATGGCGAAAAGCCTCTGCCAGCCGCGGGTCCGATTCGGCTTCAGTGCGCTCAAGCTCGGACGTACTCCAGACCCGGGCAAGGTCGATGATCTCGGCAGCCTTCAGGACCGGGTCGGTGAGGTCGATCCTGCTGTAGGCATCGTCACCTTTCTTTGCTTCGTCCTGGTGCGCCGTGCGGCGATGATATTCCGTGAGGCGCATAGTCGAGAGGATGACCGCCTTGTGACCGATCAGTCGGCTCAGCATGTGAAGGTCGAGTCGGTCCGGTCCGAGAAAGAATTCGAGTTCGTCCAGCCACACGACGCACTGGTGGCCATTGGTTGTCTCTGCCACGACATCTTCCACGTACTCGTCCAACGGACTCATGCGTCGGGGCTGAACAAGTCGGAAGTCCGGTACGAGACGGAGCATGGCCTCGTAAGCCGATCGGGTTTTGCCGGCCGTCGAGTCACCTCTGAGAAGAATCAGCCCGCCCTGTTCGGCTGCTCGTTGCAGGGCGACGTCCAGCTTCTCGTCGGCGTCCCTCGGGACGTACGGCGGGATGGGCTCATGGCCTTCGTGCTCCCGGGCGCGGCGAACCCCCAGCAGAAGAGGGTCTGCGTCGCGAACGCGTTGTCCGCCCGGAGACGCCGGAATTTGGACAGGTCTGGGCGGGGGTGCTGTCTCCGGCGAGGCCAGCTGTGTGGTCGCCTTGCGGGCGGCTTCCCGTTTGGCATGCCATATTCGCCGATCGGCCGGGAGAGCGGTTCCAGACAGCTCCGTGAGCACGGTGAGAAGGGTGTCCAGCGCGCCTGGCGTGCTGGGCAGGGTCTTACCGGCTCGCCAATCGCTCAGGCGGGAGCGCGACAGGAACTCACGTCCGGGCCTGCGGCTGGCCGCCGCGATGTTCTCAAGCGTGGGCGCGCCCATGTCTTTTATGAGCTGCTTGAGCTCCCGCCCGAAGCCTTCGTATTTGTGATCCCCACCCATAATCTTCCTTGCGCAGTCAGACGGTCACCTGTCATGGTGCCGCAGCCACCGACTGCGAGGCGCGGAAACCGTCAGGAGACGGGCTGATGCGCTGTGGCGCAGTGGATGCCGCCGCCGTTCGCGGCGAGGGCGGGGATCTCCAGGGGCCGCACCTCGCGGCCCGGGTGCAGGGCGCCCAGCAGGGCCGCCGCCTCGTCGTCGGCGGCCCGGTCGCCGAAGCGGGGCACGAGAACGGCGCCGCCGGGCCCTCCGGCGACGTAGTAGTTGACGTAGCTGCCGAGGAAGTCGGGGCCGCGGTCGCCGAGCTCGGCGGGGTCGGGCTCCGGCAGATCGATGATCTCCAGGACGCGGCCTTCCGCGTCGGTGGCGTCCTCCAGCGCGGCCCGGGTCCGTTCGTACACCCGGGTCCACACGTCGGGCCGCGACGAGCGCGGCGGGCGGCTGAGGAGGACCTCGGCGGGGCCCACGAAGCGGGCCAGGGCGTCGATGTGGCAGTCCGTGATGTCGGCGCCGCGCACGCCCTCGACCCAGATCACCTTGCGGACGCCGAGCAGGGCGATCAGCTCCCGTTCGAGATCGTCGCGGGAACGGCCCGGGTTGCGGTTGTCGTTGACGAGGGAGGACTCGGTGACGAGAAGGGTGCCCGCGCCGTCGGTCTCCAGCGAGCCGCCCTCGGCGACGAAGGGGGCCTCCACGCGCGGGATGCCGAACCGCTCCAGTACGCGCCGGGCGACCTCGCCGTCGCGGTGGTGCTCCTGCTTGCCGCCCCAGCCGTTGAAGCGGAAGTCGATGCCGGAGACGGTGCCGTCGGCCGTGGTGACGAAAACCGGGCCCGTGTCCCGCAGCCACGGGTCGTCCACGGGCACCGGTGCGACCTCGACGGCGCCGCCGCACGCCGTCGCGGCCTCCTGGGCGTCGCCCGGCGCGGCGAGCAGCACGACGGGCTCGTACGCGGCGATCGTGCGGGCGATCGCGGCGACGTCCGCCCGCACCTCGGCCACGTGCCGCCCTCCGGGGGAGTCGGAGGGCGGCCAGCCCAGGAACGTCCGCGCGTGCGGCAGCGACTCGGACGGCAGGTGATTCATCGTCGGTGGTCCTCGGGATCCGGGCAGGCGGGGATCTTGAGCCTATATGTCCTTGATTGTCGTTGATGCCCCGCCGATGTGCCCGGAGGTGGCGGGATGCCGGGGCCGGGTCACAGCCCGCCGGTGAACACCAGGCGGTTGGGGGTGCCCGGCTTGATGTCCCGGACCACGTTCCTGGTGGACTGCTCGATGAGCCAGTTGACGACCGTCGTCGACGACGCCGTCGGGTTCTGGGCCTTGTAGAGCGCCGCGACGCCGGCCACGTGCGGAGCGGCCTGGGACGTCCCGCTCTTGGTGGTCGTGCCGCCGCCCATCCGGTCGGAGACGATGTCCGCGCCGGGGGCGAGGATGCGGGCGCACGGACCGTAGTTGGTGAAGTCGGTCATCTGGTCCACCTGGTTGGTCGCCCCGACCGCGAGCGCCGCGAGCGCGCCGGCGGGGGAGTGGTCGCAGGCGTTCTCGTTGTCGTTGCCCGCCGCGACGACGGGCGGCACGCCCCTGGCCGCGACGTTGCCGACGGCGGTGTTGACCGCCTGTGAGAAGGGCCCGCTGATCGAGGCGTTGAGCACGGAACCGGCGGTCGCGGACCTGGCCACGTAGTCGAAGCCCGCGATGAACTTGGCGGTCGTCGTCCTGCCCATGCAGTCCAGCACCCGCACGCTGACCAGGGACGCCCTGCGGGCCACACCGTACGTCGCGCCGCCCACCGTGCCCGCCACGTGCGTGCCGTGCCCGCTTCCCATGGGGCAGTCGGCGCCGTTGCCGCCCGGCGTGACGAGGTCGGTCCCGTTCCTGGCGCGGCCCTCGAAGTCGGGGTGGGAGTAGTCGATGCCGGTGTCCATGACGTAGACGGTGGCGCCACTGCCGGTGGTGCTGGTGTTGAACTGGCTGTTCAGGGGCAGGGTGCGCTGGTCGATGCGGTCCAGCCCGTACGCGTCCGTCGCCACGCGGGGGCGGACGCCGGGGCCGGCGGGGGAACCGGCCTGGGCGAGGACCGCGTCCTGCTCCACGGCCGCGACGTCGGGTGCGCTGCGCACGGCCTCCAGCTGCTCGGCGTTCAGCGTGGCGGCGAAGCCGGTGAGGGCGTGGGTGTAGATGTAGTCCGGCGTCACGCCCAGCCGCCTGGTCAGGGTGCGCGGACTGAAGCCGGTGCGCAGCGTGACGATGTAGTGGTCGGGTACGCGCTCGCCGGCCGTCGGCCGGAGCGGGGCGGGCCGCCCGGTCGGGGAGGGGTCCTCCGCGCCGGGGCCGGCGACGGCCGTCGGGCCGTTGGCCAGCAGGGGAAGGGCCAGGAGCAGGGCCGCTGCGGGCAGGCAGCGTCGGGGCAGTTTCATGCGGTTTCCGTTCGAATGGTGCGTGCGGTGCGGAGGGGGAGCAGGGGCAGTGACGGGCTCCGGAAGCGGGAGCGGGCTTCCGGAGCCGTCAACCTATGGATATGTCGACTTGGCTACCGCTCGCGATCCGGGCTGGGCCGACCGGCTGGCACGCTGGGCCACCCGCGTGAGGCCCGCCCCGGCCGGGCTTCGGCGGCGGGCGCCCGGTCCCGGCCGGGCGGGCAGGGCGGCCGGTTCGCCTTCGGCGGGCCCGTCCGGTTAGGTTTTCGGACATGACCGATGCTGTTGCCACCACCCGTACCACCACCGGCGCCGTCGCCGCCGGCCTCGCCACGATCGCCGCGGACGGTACCGTCCTCGACACCTGGTTCCCCGCCCCCGAGCTGGTCGCCGAGCCCGGCCCGGCCGGCACCGAGACGCTGAGCGCCGAAGCCGCCGCCGAGGCGCTGGGCGAGGGTGCCCTCAAGGCGGTCGGCCCGGACCCGCGCCGTGGCGTGACGGTCGTGGCCGTCCGCACGGTCATCGCCTCGCTCGACGACAAGCCGCTCGACGCGCACGACGCCTACCTCCGCCTGCACCTGCTCTCCAGCCGCCTGGTCAAGCCGCACGGCCAGAACCTGGACGGCATCTTCGGCCTGCTGGCCAACGTCGCCTGGACCTCGCTCGGCCCCGTCGCCGTCGACCAGGTCGAGGCCGTACGCCTGAACGCCCGGGCCGAGGGCCTGCACCTGCAGGTGACCAGCATCGACAAGTTCCCGCGCATGACCGACTACGTCGCCCCGTCCGGCGTCCGCATCGCCGACGCCGACCGCGTCCGCCTCGGCGCCTACCTCGGCTCCGGCACCACCGTCATGCACGAGGGCTTCGTCAACTTCAACGCCGGCACGCTCGGCACCTCCATGGTCGAGGGCCGCATCAGCGCGGGCGTCGTCGTCGGCGACGGCACCGACATCGGCGGCGGCGCGTCCACGATGGGCACGCTCTCCGGCGGCGGCAAGCAGATCATCTCCATCGGCGAGCGCTGCCTGCTGGGCGCCGAGTCCGGCATCGGCATCGCGCTGGGCGACGAGTGCGTCGTCGAGGCGGGCCTGTACGTCACCGCCGGCACCCGCGTCACCCTGCCGGACGGCGAGATCGTCAAGGCCCTGACCCTGTCGGGCTCCAGCAACATCCTCTTCCGGCGCAACTCCACGACCGGTGCCGTCGAGGCCCGGCCGTACAAGAGCACGTGGGGCGGGCTGAACGAGGTCCTGCACAGCCACAACTGAGGTGATGTGAGGTCCCCGATCGCCGCACCGGCTCTTTACCGGGCCCGTGCGGCGATCGCGGTCTCGTACGCCGTCACCAGGGCCTCCGTCCGTTCCGGGGACGCCGCGCGCAGCGGCGCACGGACCGGGCCGGCGGGCAGGTCCAGGGCGTTCAGCAGGGCCTTGGCCGTGACCGTGCCCGGCAGGCCCGACGCCATCATCAGCTCGATCAGCGGCAGGGCCCTTTGGTGGTACCGCGTCGCCTCGGCGTTCTCGCCCCGGTCGAAGGCGTCGAGCGCGGCGGCCAGCAGGGGGCCCGCGACATTGGCGACCGTGCTGACGTAGCCGACGGCGCCCACCGCGCGCAGCGGGAGGTTCATCTCCTCGGAGCCGGAGTAGTAGGCCAGGCCGGTCGCCGCGATGACCTTCGCGCTGCCGAGCAGGTCGTACGCGCAGTCCTTGACCCCGGCGATACGGGGGTGCTCGGCCAGCCGCAGCATGGTGTCCGGCTCGATGCGGGTGCCGGTGCGGCCGGGGATGTCGTAGAGCATCACGGGCAGGCCGCTCGCGTCGGCCACCGTGCGGAAGTGGGCGGCGACGTCCTCCTGCGGCGGCTTGCTGTAGTAGGGGGTGACCACCAGCACCCCGTGCGCCCCGGCCTTCTCCGCGGCCCGGGCGAGCTCCACGGTGTGCCGGGTGTCCGCCGAGCCGACGCCGGCCGTGATCCGCGCGCGGTCGCCGACCGCCTCCGTGACGGCCGTGATCAGGGCGCTCTTCTCCGCGTCGCTCGTGGTCGGCGACTCGCCGGTGGTGCCGCCCAGGACGAGCCCGTCGCAGCCCCCGCCCACGAGGCGGTCGGCGAGGCGCTGCGCGCCGTCGAGGTCGAGCGCCCCGTCCGGGGTGAACGGGGTGACCATCGCACAGACGGTACGGCCGAAGGGGCTGATGGGCGGCATGGCGTCACTCTCCGGGTCGGGATCGGTACCTTCCCGGATTCTGGGCCCCCTCGACCGTACAGGTCTATTTAATTGTTCTGCCTGATTCCGCTAAGGGTTGCTACGGCTTCCAGCGCAGCACCTGCGGGTCGTGGTCGCTGGCCTGGTCGGCGAACTCCGCGTTGACGTGGACGATGTCGTAGTCGACCCGGCGGAGGTGACGGCTGGTCAGGATGTGGTCCAGCACCTGCGAGTTGCCCTGGTAGACATAGCCGTAACGCTCCTTCTCCGGGAGCCGGTCCACCTGGTCCGTCAGGACGCCGCCGGCGGTGAGCGCCTTGAGGGCGGGGGAGAACTGGTAGTCGTTCAGGTCGCCGGCCACGATCACGTTCGCGCGCTTGTCGGCGGCCAGCAGCTGCTTGACGAAGGCGTTGACGGACCGCGCCTGCTGCAGGCGCTGGGTCTCCGAGGTGCGGGCGGGGGGCTGGAAGCGGCTGTCGATGCCCTGGTCGCCGCCCTTGGAGTTGAAGTGGTTGACGACGACGAAGACGTCCTGGCCCCGGAAGGAGAACTGGCCCGCCAGCGGCTTGCGGCTGTTCGTCCAGGCGGGGTTCGCCGGGTCGACGCGGCCCGGGGAGGCGGACAGCGTGGCCTTGCCGCCCTCGCGGACGACCTTCACCGGCGTGGTGGCGTCGCCGCCCGGAATGTCCTTGAACGAGACGCGGGCGGGGTTGAAGAGGAAGGCGGTGCGTATGTTGCCGCCCGGCTGGCCGCCATCCTGGCCGTTGACGGGGCTGATCTGCCGCCAGGCGTAGGCCGGTCCGCCCGCCGCCGTGATGGCGTCGGTGAGCTTCTTCAGCGTCTGCCCGGCGTCCACGACGCCGTCGTTCGTCGTGCCGTTGTCGTCCTGCACCTCTTCCAGGGCGACGATGTCGGGCGAGGCGAGGTTGGTCACCAGCGCGGCGGCCAGGCGGTCGAACTTCGCCTGCGGCGTTTTGGGGGAGAGGTTCTCCACGTTGTACGTGGCGACCGCCAGCTCGTCGCTCTTCTGCTTGCGCGTGGTCTCGCGCCGCAGCCCCCGGTCCTTGAGCGTGCCCAGCTCGGTGGCCTGGAGCGTGTAGCCGCCGTAGTTGTCGTAGTCCAGCGGGCCCGCGGTGGTGCCGGTCAGCTCGTCGCCGACGTTCGCGACGGGGAAGGGGTGCTGGGCGTAGGGCAGCAGCGAGACGACCTTGACCCGGCCGGCGTTGGGGTCGCGGTAGGAGCCGTAGACCGTGCCGCCGCGCTCGGTGCGGTTGTGGCGGGGGTCGCTGGTGACCCACAGGTCCTTGTGCTCGCTGGTGGCGCCGACGACGCCGGCGTCGCGGACCTCCACCCGCATGCCCTCCAGGGACTCGTAGCGGTCCAGGGCGTAGCGGCCGGGCCTGAGCGGGAGCTTCTCGATGGAGCCGCCGTGCGCGTCGGGCGCGTACGTGGCCGGGACGGCCCGGGGGCCGAGCCGGACGGCGGCGGGGAGCGCGTTGCCGGAGGACGCGACGGTGACGGTGGGCTTGGTGAGCTGGGTGACCGACTGCAGGCCCGCCGCCTCGCCGCCCGGGTAGTACTCGGTGACGGTGCCGGAGACGCGGACGTCGTCGCCGACGGCGACGGCCGGGGCGTCCTTGCCGGTGAAGACGAACACGGCCTCGCTGGTGGCGTCGTTCTTGTCGGGGGCGGCGTCCTGGATCCAGAAGCCGCGTGCCGAGCCGAAGTTCTTGACGGCCGTGACGATGCCGGGCACGTCCGTCACCTGCCGGCCCGCGAGCGGGGATATGCGCGTGGTGCCCTGGATGTCGTGGACGCGGACCCCGGACCCGTCGCCGGCACCGTCGGTCGCGCTCGCGGACTGGGCGGGGACGAGCAGCCCGGCCGCGAGCGCGCCGGCTATGAGGGTGCCGACGGTCGCGGTGCGGCGACGCGGGGGACGGCAGGTGGGCAGCACAAAGGCCTCCGGATGGAGTGAGGGGGGTTGATCGGGGGGTGGAGCATGTGGTGCCGGGTGATTACATGCCGTCACGTAAGCGACACGCAATCTACGCGCGTCAATTTCGTGTGTGGGTGGGGTTGTTGTCAAGGGTTGGGGGGTGTGTGCTTGATCTTGCCCCTGCCCCTCCCTTTCACCGTTTCTTGTCCTCAATCGCCGGACGGGCTGGAAATCCAGCCCGTCCGGCGATTGAGGACCGGGGCCCGGGGCGGAGCCCCGGTTTCGGGAAGGGGCGGGTTGGGGAAGGAAGCGCGCTGCCCACGGCCTAGGCTTGCTCCCTGCGCGCCCTGAAACCGACGGCGCGGCCGTCACCCCGAGGAGACCCCCCTGATGTCCGGAGATCGCCCCACCATGCCGCCGGTGCGGCTCCCCTCCGACGCCGAGCTCGCACGCGACGCGCTCAGCGCGCCGCTGTTCGCCCGCGCCGCGAAGCTCGCCCGCTGGGCCGGCGAGGGCACCCCGGTCGGCGCGGGCGGCGAGCTCCTCGCCGGGCAACTGCGCGACGCCACCGAACTCCTGGGCCTGAAGGACGACGAGGACGGCGGCGCCTACGCCGCCGAGGCGTGGCAGCTCGCGCTGGACACGGGCCTGGTCGAGTTCACCGAGAACCCGGACGCGGAGGCCCTGGACGCCGACGCCGACGAGCCCTCCGGCACCGCCGTCGCCGGCGAGGAGCTCACCACGCTGACCTCCGGCAGCCCGCAGGACGTCCTCGAGCTGTGGCTCGGCGGCCTGGAGACCGTCCTGGCCGACGCCGCCGCGCCCGACCTCGGCGACCTCGTCGACCAGCTCACCGACTCGGGCACCGGCGACATCGACCTCGACGCGCTCGACTGGAACCCCGAGGAGGAGGCCGACTTCCTCGACGGCATCCTCGGCAACCTGTACTTGCTCACCGCCCTCGGCGAGGGCTCGGCCGAGCGGCCCGTGCCGCTGCCGGCGCTCGCCGCCTCCATGATCGTGCCGGACGACATGGACGAACCCACGGACGACGTCCTCGAAGAGGTCTCCGACGCGATGATGCGCCTGGACGACCAGTTCCGGATCCTCGCCCCGACCGGGATCGTGCGCTACCGGCCCGTCGACGAGTCCCTCATCGAGGTCGTCGACGGCGAGGGCCACATCCGCGAGTCCGTCGACGGCGTGCCCTCCGAGCTCCCCGAGGAGGAGGACGTCACCCGTTACGGCATGGTCGCCCTCACGCCGCTCGGCGTCTTCGCGGTGCGGGCCCGGATGCTCGAGGCCGGCATCGACGCCCCCGCCGTCGGCGACCTCGCCGACTCCGGCGCCGACGAGCTCCTCGCCGCCCTGCCCGGGCACCCCGGCCCGGCCGTGCGCGCCGAGGCCGAACTGTGGCTCGCCCGGCGCACCCCGCTGGACGCCGCCCGCGAGCTGCTGGCCGCGGCGCGCGGTGCCGACGAGGAGGCGCCCGGCCGCCGCCTGATCTGCCAGCAGACGCTCTCCCTCCTCGGCGCCGAGGCCGAGCCCGCGCTGCGCGAGGTCCTCGACGACCCCCAGCTCGGCGGCCTCGCCCGCGTCTGGCTCGCCGACCACGGCGCCACCGACATCCCCGAGCCCGGGGAGGACATGGTCTTCTGGCTGACCATCGACACCATCGCCGCGCAGCTGGCCGCCGAGGGCGACTCGGAGGAGCTGCGGGGCCTGGTGGAGGGCCTGGTCGGCCGGCACAGCGGCTTCTTCGACGCCGCGTGGAAGGTGGACCACCCGGCGACGGCGGACGTCCTGGAGGCGATGGGCCGCCTGCACCCCGACAAGAAGACCGCGAAGGAAGCCCGCAAGGCCGCCTTCAAGGCCCGCTCCCGGGCGTAGCGCTCTCCGGCGGCGTTCCGGCCCGGGGGGCGCCCCGGGCCATGAGCCCGGCGCCCGGGCTCTGACGGCCGCCGTCCGGCGGCGACTTCGTTTCGTCGCGGGGGTGTCGGCGGGTGTTCATCCGCCATTCGGTGGGGAACGGGAACGTAAGCGCCGTCCCGGTCCGCCTCGCGCGGCCGGGGCGTCGAGCTGTCGAATTCCGGGCCCTGGAGACGTAGATGACCCTCAGCCGAAGAGATTTCGCCACGCGTACCGCGTTCACCGGCGCCGGGGTGGCGCTGGCCGGAAGCGTCGGCGTGCTCGCCAGCGCACCCGGCGCGCTCGCCGCGGACGGCGCGGACGGCGCGGACGGTGCGCTGGGCGGCGTCGGCGACGCGGAGGACGCCGACGGCCTCTTCGCGGCGCCCGTCGGGTACGGGCCGCTGCTCCCCGACCCCGCCGGCATCCTCGCGCTGCCCGCCGGGTTCTCGTACCGGGTGCTCACCCGCACCGGCGTCACCAAGCTGGAGTCGGGGGAGTACACGCCGTCCAACCACGACGGCACCGCCGCGTTCGAGGGGCGCCGCGGAACGACGCTGCTCGTCAACAACCACGAGCTCAAGGGGCCCCGGTCCGCCTGGAAGTACCCCGTGCCGCTCGCCGACGGGCTCGTCTACGACCCCGCCGCCGCCGGCGGCTGCACGGTCGTGGAGGTCGCGGGGCACGGCGAGCACGTGGCGGAGTGGGTCGGCATCGCCGGTACGTCCACGAACTGCGCGGGCGGCAGCACCCCGTGGGGGACGTGGCTCACCTGCGAGGAGACCGAGGACAAAGCCGGCCAGAACGGCATGACCAAGGACCACGGCTACGTCTTCGAGGTCGACCCGCAGGACCGGCGCGCGGGCCGCGATCCCCGGCCCGTCAAGGCGTTCGGCCGCTACGCGCACGAGGCCGTCGTCGTCGACGCGGGCCGCGGGCACGTCTACCTCACCGAGGACGCCTCCGGGCCCAACGGGCTCTTCTACCGCTGGACGCCGCCGGCCGGCTTCCGGCACGGGCGCGGCAAGCTGCGCACCCTGTCCGCCGGTGCGGGCGTGCTCCAGGCGTTCAGGTGCTACGACTCCGGCGGCCGGTTCGTCGACGACCTCGCCCGCGCCAAGCGCCCCGGCACCGTCTACGGAGTGGACTGGGTGGACGTCCCCGACCGCGACGCGCGCTCCGTGCCGGTGCGCAAGCAGTTCAAGGACGGTCAGATCACCCGCGCCCGCAAGCTGGAGGGCATGTGGTGGGGCGACGGGGGCGTGTACGTCGTCGCCTCCTTCGCCCGGGACGAGAGCCCGGCGCAGCACGACGGGCAGGTGTGGTTCTACAACCCGCGCCGCCGCACCCTCACCCTGAAGGTGCTGCTCGGCGTCAACAAGGCCCCCGGGCGCGACGGGGCCTTCGACGGGCCCGACAACATCACCGTCTCGCCGTACGGGGGCCTGGTCATAGCCGAGGACGGCGAGGGCGTCCAGCATCTGTTCGGCGCCGCCGAGGACGGGCGTACGTACCCGATCGCGCGCAACGAGCTCAACATCGGCACCCCCGGCAAGCCGGAGTACAGCGAGTTCGCGGGGGTGACCTTCTCGCCGGACGGGCGGACGCTGTTCGCCGGCATCCAGGAGCCCGGTCTCCTGCTGGCGATCACCGGGCCGTGGCGGCGGCAGGGACGCCGGCGGAATCCGGAGGCATAGGCGGGCGGTGCCGGGGTGCCGGGGCGGCGCCCCGGCACCTTCCGCCGGCGGCCCGCCGCTACAGGGCCTGGGCCGCCGGCTTCACCAGGTCGCGGACCGTCTTCGCCTTCACGTAGTCGCCCAGCGCCGTCATCTCCCACTCGCCCGAGAACTGGCGGATGAACTTGCACATGAGCACGCCCGTCTTCGGCTCCGAGCCCGTCAGGTCGAAGCGCACCAGCTCTTCGCCGGTCTGGGCGTCCAGCAGGCGGCAGTAGGCCTTGGCCACCTCCGTGAACTTCTGGCCGTTGAAGGAGCTGACCGTGAAGACCAGGCCCGTCACCTCGGGCGGCAGGCCGCCCATGTGCACGGTGATGCTCTCGTCGTCGCCCGAGCCGTCGCCGGTGAGGTTGTCGCCGGAGTGCTGGACGGTGCCGCCCAGGATCTGCAGACGGCCGAAGTAGCAGGCGTCGATCATGTTGCGGTTGGGGCCGTAGGCGATGACCGAGGCGTCCAGGTCGATGGCGCGGCTGTTCCAGGCGGGCTCCCAGCCCAGGCCCATCCGCACCGAGCGCGTCAGCGGCTGGCCGCCCTTGACCAGGGACACCGTCTCGTTCTTGCGGAGGCTGACCTTGCCCTTGTCGAGGTTGATCTTCCCCGGGGCCGCCGCGGGCGGGGCCGGGGGAGCGGCGGCCGGCATCGGCGGGGCCGCGGGGGTCGCGGCGGGGGCCGGCTCCTCGACGGAGACGCCGAAGTCGGTGGCGATGCCCGCCAGGCCGTTGGCGTAGCCCTGGCCGACCGCGCGGACCTTCCACGCGCCGTTGCGGCGGTAGACCTCCACGACCACCAGCGCCGTCTCCGTGTTCAGCCGGGGCGGGGTGAAGGTGGCGATCACGGAGCCGTCGGCGGCGTCGCGGACGGTCGCGGTCGGCTCGGTGCCGGCGAAGGTCGCGCCCGCGGCGTCCGGGCTGGCGGTGACCACGATCTTCTCGATGTCGGCGGGGACGGCCGCGGTGTCGACGGTGATGCCGTCGGGCGTGGTGCCGGACGCGGCGCGGTGGGTCACGCCCGGGCCGGTGGGCTGGTTGTAGAAGACGAAGTCGTCGTCGGAGCGCACCTTGCCGTCGGCGGTGAGCAGCAGGCCCGAAACGTCGAGCCGCACCGGGGCGGTGACGTCCACCGTCACACGGGCGACGGAGAGAGGGATGTTCGAGCCGGGTGTCATAGCGGTCATGTCCCGGGTAACGAGCGACGTCGCTTTACGGTTCCATGACCCGGAGCCCGAACGGGTCCGGAATATTCGAACGTGGATCATGGCTGGAGTGATCGCCACACGATTGCCATCGGGACATGGGGGGCTGAGGGATGGATAACGTTCAGGGGACCGTCGCCGCGGGGTTCGAGCCGGTACGGGAGGCTTTCGCCGCCATGCTCGCCGAGGAGCGGGCCGGGCACTCGGCGCAGCTGGCCGCCTATGTCGACGGGCAGCGGGTCGTGGATCTGTGGGGCGGGCCCGGGATCGCGGGGGACTCGCTGACGGGTGTGTTCTCCTCCACCAAGGGCGCGGCCCACCTGGTCGTCGCGCTGCTGGTCCAGGAGGGCGTCCTGGAGCTGGACAAGGAGGTGCGGCACTACTGGCCCGAGTTCGGTGCCCAGGGCAAGGAGAACATCACCCTGCGGGAGGTGCTGGCGCACCGCGCGGGGCTGATAGGGGCCGAGGGCGGGTTCTCCCCGCAGGAGCTGGCCGACGACCGGGCGATCGCCGAGCGGCTGGCCGCCGAGCGCCCGTACTGGCGGCCCGGGACGTCCTTCGGGTACCACGCCTACGTCATCGGCGCGCTGACCGGTGAGGTCGTCCGCCGTGTCACCGGGCAGACCATGCAGGAGACCTACGAGTCGCGGGTCCGGGCCCCGTACGGCATCGACTTCTACATGGGGCTGCCCGAGGAGCACGAGCACCGGGTGCTCGACATCCAGCCCATGGACCCGACGCCCGAGCAGAAGCGCGCCCTGCGGGAGACCGCGTTCGGCCCGCACAGCCTGCCCGGCGTGGCCTTCAACCTCAACCATCCGCAGCATCCGACGGACCTGCAGAGCCTGCCCAACTCCCGCGCGTTCCGCGCGGCCGGGCCCGCCTCGGTCGGCGGTGTCGCGTCCGCGCGCGGCCTGGCCCGTATGTACGCGGCCGCCATCAGCGAGGTCGACGGCAGGGCGCCGCTGCTGACGGCCGCGACGGTGGCCGACTTCGCGCAGGCGCACTCGGTCGGTTACGACCTGGTGGCGCGCGGGCACAGGGCGTTCGGTCTGGGCTTCAGCGTCGTCTGCGACCTCTATCCCTTCCTGGGGGCCCGCTCCTTCGGGCACAGCGGCGCCGGCGGGTCGCAGGCCTTCGCCGACCCGAGCGTCGGCCTCGCCTTCGGCTACAACCGGCGCCGGTACGCCTTCCCGGGCGGGGCGGCCCCCGAGGCGGGCGTCCTGGCCAGGGCCGTGCGCGACTGCGTGACCCGCTGACGCGCCGGGGTGCTCACCGGGGGGAGACGAAGCCGCTCTCGTAGGCGGCGATGACCGCCTGGGTGCGGTCGCGGACGCCCAGCTTGGCGAGCACCCCCGCCACGTGCGTCTTCACCGTCGCCGGGCCCACCGTCATGCGGTCGGCGATCTCGGCGTTCGACAGGCCGGCCGTCATCAGGCGCAGGACCTCCGCCTCCCGTTCGGAGAGCCGGCCGCGCAGCCGTGCCGCCTCGTCGTCGCGGGCGGCGCCGCGGCCGTGGGCGGCGGCCAGGGCGCGCAGGGCCGTGGGGAAGAGCAGCGAGTCGCTGGTGGCCACCAGCCGGATGGCCTGGACGAGCTCGTCGGCGCCCGCGCGCTTGAGGAGGAAGCCGCAGGCGCCGACGCGCAGCGCGTCGTACACGTAGCTGTCGTTCTCGAACGTGGTCACGACGATGACGCGCGGCGGGTCCGGCATGCCCGCCATGATCCGCTCGGTGGCGCGGATGCCGTCGACCTGGGGCATCCGGACGTCCATCAGCACGACGTCGGGGCGCAGCTCGCGCACGAGCGACACCGCCTCGGCGCCGGTGGTCGCCTCGCCGACGACCTCCAGGCCGGGCTCGGCGCCCACGATGGCGCGCAGGGCCGTACGGACCAGGTGCTCGTCGTCGGCGAGGACGACGCGTATCGGGGTCCCGCTCATCGGGCGTCACCGCGCAACGGCAGCCGGACCGACAGCCGCCACACGCCGTCGTGCTCGCCCGCGGCGCTGCTGCCGCGCAGCAGCCGGGCCCGCTCGGCGATGCCGGGCAGGCCGCGGCCGCCGCCGGTGCGGCGGGGGGTGGAACCGGGCCGGACGGGGTTCTCCAAGGCGACCTCCATGTCGTCGTCGCGCAGGGCGATCCGCAGCCGTACGGGCGCGCCGCCCGCGTGCCGCAGGGCGTTGCTCAGCCCTTCCTGCACGATCCGGTACGCCTCGCGGGAGACGACCGGCGGTATCTTCTCCAGGCCGCCGGGGGCGGCGCAGTCGACCGTGCCGCCCGCCGCGCGCGTGCGCTGCAGAAGGCCGTCCAGGTCGGTGAGGGTGGGCGCGGGCGCGGCCGAGGCGGGGCCGTCCTCGCGCAGCAGGCCCAGTACGGTGTCGAGCTCGCCGACCGCCTCGCGCGTCGTCTCCTCGATCGCGGCCAGGGCCTGGCGCGCGAACTCCGGGTCGCTGTCGAGGACCCTGCGCGCGGCGCTCGCCTGCAGCGTCACGGCGCTCAGGGCGTGCCCGACGGAGTCGTGCAGCTCGCGGGCCAGCCGGTTGCGCAGGGCCAGCCGCATGGCGTGCCGCTCGGCCTCCGCGAGGCGGTCGGCGGCCGTCGGCCCCAGCAGGACGGGCGCCCAGCGCGCCAGCAGGGAGCCCGCGGCCCAGGAGACGCCGACGACCAGGGCGAGCGTCGCGATCCCGATCACGGGGGCCAGCACCGGCCAGAGTCCGTCGAGCCGGTAGGCCCTCGTCAGCTCGTCCGGAATGCCGGTCAACGGCACGACGATCATCATCGCGGCGAACGGCGGCACGGCCAGCGACATCCCGCTGACGATGCCGCCCGCCAGCAGGTGCAGCGTGTACCAGGCGGCCGTGTTCCGGCGCTCCGCCCACGACCGGCTCGGACCCGCCGCCAGTTCGGCCTTCGGCACCCCGCACAGCGCCCGCACCGCCCCGGCCTCCAGCGGCCGTGCGAGCGGGTACAGCGCCGTGACGGCGGCCGGGACGAGCGCCATCCCGAGGACACCGAACTGCCACCACAGGGACGCGGGGAAGAAGATGTTCGCACTGGGCACGAACACCGACAGCACGGTGTTGGCCAGCAGGTAGTACGGCATCAACAGCGCGCCGCCCAGCAGCAGGTGCACCCAGCGCAGCCGGGCGCGGCGCCCCAGCGCGGCGCCCGCCGTCCGCCGCGCGGCGGCCCTCACGCGGCGGGGCCCGCGGCCGCTCGCCGGGCGAAGTAGCGGGCGCCGGCCGCGAGTACGAGCAGTCCGACGATCATCTGCACAGCGTAGGTGATCAACATCAGCGGCGTCGCGGCCCGGTCGCCGTCCCGCCCGCCGATCAGCGCCGCGGTGAGCAGCCAGCCACCCCAGCAGCCGACCGCCGCCGAGCCCGTCCCCGCGAGCAGCAACGGCACCCGCAGCGGCAGGACGCGGCCCCCGCGGCGCAGCAACAGCACCAGGCCGGCGGCGGTCACCGCCCCGTACAGCACGTACGCCGCGTCCTGCAGGACGTTGTCCGCGCCGTACTCCCGGGCCAGCGCCCCCGACAGGCCGGAGCGGGCGCCGGACGCCCACATCAGGTGCACGCCCGCCTGGCCGAGGGCGAGCAGGGCCGCCGCCCCCGCCGCGAGCCGCTGCCCCCGGCCGCGCAGCGCGGCGGTGGGCCCGCCGGTGTGCCCCTGCCACAGGCGGGCCCACCGCCGGCGGGCGTAGAGCACGAACAGGGTGCCCAGCGCCAGGCCCTGGACGATGAACCCGCCGTAGACCAGGTGGAAGACCCACTCGGCCAGGAACGGCCGCCGCGCCGACGGGGCTTCGGCGCCCGTGGCCCCCAGGACCCGCAGCGCGAGCTGGGCGGGGAAGCCCACCATGATGGGCGTCAGCAGCCCGATCGCGCCCCACATCGGCAGGGCGAGGAGCCAGGACGGTACGCGTCTGCCCCAGGGCCGGGTCAGCAGCAGGGCGAGCACGATCACGCACGCGTCCATGAGCACGGTGACCGCGTTGGCCGTCCTCAGCGTCGCGCTGTCGTCCAGCAGCGGGCTGCCGTCGGGGATGCCGATCCGGCTCCCGGCCAGCCAGGCCACCTTCAGGGACAGGTAGGGGACGCAGGCGGCGACGGTCACCGTCCGCAGGAGACGGCGGAGCGTGGCGTGGTCGTCCCACCCGCCTCCCGCGGCGGCGGGCGGGGCGGGGGCGGGGGCCGGCAGGGCCTGGATCAGTGGTGTGCGGCTCATGCCACCAGGCTTCCGTGCGGCCGCGCCGTGCGCCTCGGCCCGTGCGGCGGACCTGCTCCTCCGCAGGGCGGAACCGCTGCTCCTCCTCACGGCCCGGATCCGTCCCGCCGCTCTCCGCCCCGCGGGCGTCACCAGGGGTGAGCGCCGGCGGTACGGGGCCGGTCCCGGTGAACGCGGCGGCGGTCGTACAGTGCGGTCATGGTCTCCCAGGACGAGGTTTCCCAGGACGCGGCGGCGGCGCCGGAGCAGCCGGTGCTGCACATCAAGGGGCGGATATTGGTCGGCCCGGACCCCCTGAGCGGGGTGCGCGACGAGATGTGGGTGGTCGGCGGGCGGATCACCTTCGACCGGCCGGCCGGGGCGCGCGACGTCACCACCGTCGAGGGCTGGGTGCTGCCCGGCCTGGTGGACGCGCACTGCCACGTCGGCCTCGACGCGCACGGCGCGGTCGACGAAACGACCACCGAGAAGCAGGCGTTGACCGAGCGGCACGCGGGCGCGCTGCTGCTGCGCGACGCCGGCTCCCCGTCCGACACCCGCTGGATCGACGACCGCGAGGACCTGCCGCGCATCATCCGCGCGGGCCGGCACATCGCCCGCACGCGCCGCTACATCCGCAATTACGCGCACGAGATCGAGCCCGGGGACCTGGTGGCGTACGTGGCCCGCGAGGCGCGGCGGGGCGACGGCTGGGTCAAGCTCGTCGGCGACTGGATCGACCGGGAGACGGGCGACCTGGGGGCGTGCTGGCCGCGCGGGGCCGTCGAGGCCGCGATCGCCGAGGCCCACCGGCTGGGCGCCCGGGTCACCGCGCACTGCTTCGCCGAGGAGACCCTCGCCCCCCTGGTGGAGGCCGGCATCGACTGCATCGAACACGCCACCGGGCTCACCGAGGAGACGATTCCGCTCTTCGCCGAGCGGGGCGTGGCCATCGTGCCGACCCTGGTCAACATCGCCACCTTCCCCCGGCTCGCCGACGGCGGCCAGGGCAAGTTCCCGCGCTGGGCCGACCACATGCGCCGCCTCCACGCCCGCCGCTACCGCACGGTGGGCGCCGCCTACGACGCCGGCATTCCCGTCTACGTCGGTACGGACGCGGGCGGCTCGCTGCCGCACGGCCTGGTCGCCCAGGAGGTCGCGGAGCTGGTCAAGGCGGGCATCCCGGCCTCCGCCGCGCTCGCGGCGACCGCCTGGGGCGCACGGGAGTGGCTCGGCCGCCCAGGGCTGGAGGAGGGCGCCCCGGCCGACTTCGTGGTGTACGGCGAGGACCCGCGCGCGGACGTGCGGGTGCTGGGCGCGCCGCGCCGGATCGTGCTGCGCGGACGCGTCGTGGCCTGAGGGGTGGCCTGAGCGGTGGCCGGTGGGTGGGGCGGGGGTGGCTGGTCGTTGCTTCTGCGACACATGAATCGAATGCGAAAGCGAAACCCATCCTTTGGGGTGAACTGACGGCGGAGCTCTGTCCGTTCACCCTCCCGGCATCGAACATTGCGGAGTCGCTGCCGTCGGCGCGTGATGTCCCCCATCGGCGCGCCGGCGGCTCCGTTCTCCCGTGGGGGTTCCACACACGTGTCCAGCACCACCAGCTCCTCCTTCGGCATGCCCGCACGCCGGTTCACCACCGCCGCCACCGCCGTCGTGACGGTCACCGCCACCGCCCTCACCCTGGGCGCCGCACCCGCGCACGCCACCGCCTCCGGCACGGCGACGGCGACCGTCCTGCGCACGGACCTCGACGTCTCCCTGCTCGGCGGCGCCGCGCACGTACCGGTCAACGCCTCGCTCAACGACGTCAAGGCCCCGGCCGACGCCGGCAGAACCACGCTCGCCGTCACACTCGACGGAGTCGAACGCGGCAAGCCCGTCACCCTCCTGCGCGCCGACGCCGCCACGTCCCGTGCCACTACGGACCGCACCACCGCCAAGGGCTACGCCCACCTCGTCCGCGCCAGCGTGCACGTCCCCGGCTTACCGCTGCGCTCCCTCATCGAGGTCCGGCAGGTCACCTCCGAGGCCGTGTGCGAGGCCGGGAAGAAGCCCACCGCCACCTCCCACGTGCCCGGCAGCGTCTCGGTGCTCGGCAAGAAGGTCACCCTCAGCGCCACCGGCCCCACCAAGGTCACCGTGCCCGGCGTGGGCGACGTGCGCCTGGAGCTGTCGAAGACCGCCACCACCTCCCGCACCGCTGCCGCCACCGCGCTCGGCCTCGACGTCGCCGTCGACCCCCTGGCGCTGGGCGTGGCCAAGGTACGGGGCACGGTCACACTCGTACGAGCCGGCTGCGAGTCGCCCGCCGGGACGGGCGAACCGGCGAAGGACAATCCCCCGAAGGACGCCCCCGGCACCGACCCGAAGCCGCAGACCGCGGCCCGCCCGGCCGGGAACCCGCCCGCGAAGGACAACCTCGCCGCGACCGGCGGCAGTTCTACCACGCCGTACCTCGCCGGCGCGGCCGCACTGCTGCTCGCCGGGGGCGGGGGAGCGGTCTTCGCCGCACGCCGCCGCAGGTCCGGCCGGGCCGGGGACTGACCGGGCGCGGGGCCGGCGGGCGTCAGTCCGCGGAGAGCGCCTCGCCCAGGGCGGCCACGAAGCGGTCCGTGGTCGTACGGTCCCGGACCGCCAGGCGCAGATAGTCCGGGCCCAGCCCCGGGAACGTGTCGCCCCGGCGCACCGCGAAGCCCAGGCCCCGCAGCCGGGTCCGGACGGCCGCGCCCCGTTCCAGCCGGATCAGCAGGAACGGCCCGGCCGCCGGACCGCACACGGTCACCTCCGGGAACTCCGCCAGCCGCAACTGCAGGTGCGAGCGGTCCGAGGCGATCCGGTCCGCGGCGTGCGCGGCCTCGGCGAGCGCCGGGGGCGCGCTGCACGCCTCCGCCGCCGCGAGCGCCGGCGAGGACACCGGCCACAGCGGCTGGGCCCGCTCCAGCCTGGCTATGGTGCCGGGCGAGGCCAGCACGTACCCGACGCGCAGCCCGGCCAGCCCCCACGTCTTGGTGAGGCTGCGCAGCACCACCAGCCCCGGCAGGTCCGTACGCGCGGCCAGGGACTCCCGCTCGCCCGGCACGGCGTCCATGAACGCCTCGTCCACCACCAGCGTCCGCCCCGGCCGGGCGAGCCGGGCCAGCGCCCGGGCCGGGTGGAGCACCGAGGTGGGGTTGGTGGGGTTGCCGACGACGACGAGATCCGCGTCCCCGGGCACCGCCCGCGGATCGAACCGGAACCCGTCGGCCGCGTCGAGCAGCACCCGCTCCACCGTGTGCCCGGCGTCCCGCAGGGCCGCCTCCGGCTCGGTGAACTGCGGGTGCACGACGACCGGGCGCCGCACCGGCAGCGCCCGCGCCAGCAGCACGAACGCCTCGGCCGCCCCGGCCGTCAGCAACACCCGCTCCTCGGGCAGCCCGTGCCGCTCCGCGACCGCACGGCGGGCCGCCCGCCCGTCCGGATAGGCGGCCAGCGTGCCGAGCGAATCGGCTATCCGCTCGCGCAGCCACTGCGGCGGCGTACCGGCCCGCACATTGACGGCGAGATCGGTCAGTTCCGCGCCCATACCCCGTACTTCGGCGTCACCGTGGTGGCGCAGGTCGGGTTCGGCGGATGTGTGCATGGCCGCGGACAGCTCTCTTCCGGCTCGGGTGGGTGCGTACGGGACACGGTACTGAGCGCCGCCGCGCTCACGTCAGGCGGGGCCGCGGGCGATCGCGCAGGTGGCCTGCGCGGACTTCCGCTTGGCCACCACGAGCACCGCGCCCGGACCGGCCGCCAGCAGCGCGGCGGCCTCGGCGACCCCCGCCGTGCCGAGGGCCCTGCGGGCGGCGTCCGAGGGGTGCGGCACCGGCTGCGCGGCGAGCTCGTGCGGGGCGTACGCCCTGACCGGCACGCCGAGCCGCGCCGCCGCCGCCAGCACGCCGGGCTCGGCGGCCCGCACGTCCACCGTGGCCAGGACCGACACCGCGCCCGTGGCCGCGCCCGCCTCGGCGACCGTCCGCTCGACGAGCGCGAGCACCTCGGCGGCCGCGACGTCCCGGCAGGTGCCGACACCGACGCAGAGCGAGCTCATCGCGGGCCCGCCTCCGCCGCGGCGGCGACGAGACGGGCCGCGGTGCCGGGGGCTCCGGCCCAGTGCACATGCAGGTACGAGGCGTGCACGCCGCCCTGGACGAACCCTTCGACGCGCCGCTGCGGGTGCGTCAGCCCCCACGCCGGGGTGGCCCCCGCGGCCGGCTCGATCACCGTGCGGTGGAACTCGTGCCCGCGTACGCGCGTGCCCGCCGCGGCGAGGACGTTGTCCTCGATCGCCACGGCCTCGCGGTAACCGAGCGTCAGCCGCTCCGACATCCGGGCCTGTGCCGGCAGCACGCCGCACATCGGCTTGCCGTCCAGGGAACGGGCCAGGTAGAGCAGGCCCGCGCACTCGGCGGCGACCGGGGCGCCGGTGGCGGCGAGGTCGGCCACCGCCTTGCGGAGGGGGGCGTTGGCGGAGAGCTCCGGGGCGTACATCTCGGGGAAGCCGCCGCCGATGACGAGGCCGGCCGTGCCGGCGGGCAGCTTCTCGTCCTTGAGGGGGTCGAAGGTGACGACCTCCGCCCCGGCCGCCTGTAGCAGCTCCGCGTGCTCGGCATACGAGAAGGTGAACGCGGCACCGCCGGCTACGGCGATGACGGGGTTGCCGTTCGTCTGCGGACCGTTGTCCTGTTGTGCCCACCCGTTCCGCCCTGCGGAACGATTGCCCACAACAGAGCCATCCAGCCCGGGGTCCGGGGCGGAGCCCCGGTTACGGGAAGGGGCGGGGTAGGGGAAAGCATCCGCCGGGTCCCACGCGGCATCCGGCAGGGGCGGGGCCGAGCGGGCCAAGGTCAGGAGGGCCTCCAGGTCGCAGCTCTCGCGGACCCTGGCGGCGAAGGCCGCCACCGCGTCGACTGCCGCCGCGCTGCGTTCGGCGACGGGGACCAGGCCCAGGTGCCGGGACGGCGTATGGATCCGCTCCGCCCGCCGCACCGCGCCCAGCACCGGCACCCCCGACTCCGCCAACGCCTCCCGCAGCAGCGCCTCGTGCCGGTCCGAGCCGACCTTGTTGAGGATCACGCCCGCCACCCGCACCCCGGGGTCCCAGGCCGCGAAGCCGTGCACCAGCGCCGCCACCGACCGCGACTGCGACGACGCGTCGACGACCAGCACCACCGGCGCCCGCAGCAGCTTCGCCACATGCGCCGTCGAGGCGAGCTCGCCCTGCCCGGCGGCGCCGTCGTACAGGCCCATCACGCCCTCGACCACCGCCAGATCACAGCCCGCCGCCCCGTGCAGGAACAGCGGGGCCAGCCGCTCCGGACCGCACATCCAGGCGTCCAGGTTGCGGCCGGGCCGGCCGGTCGCCAGCGCGTGGTAGCCGGGGTCGATGTAGTCCGGGCCGACCTTGTGCGGGGACACCGCGAGCCCGGCGTCGGCGAACGCCCGCATCAGGCCGGTGGCCACCGTGGTCTTGCCGCTGCCGGACGCCGGGGCGGCGATGACCAGGCGGGGGACGCGCGTACTCACCACTCGATGCCCCGCTGGCCCTTCTGGCCCGTGTCCATCGGGTGCTTGACCTTCGACATGTCCGTCACCAGGTCGGCGAACTCCACCAGCTTCTCCGGCGCGTTGCGGCCCGTGATCACCACGTGCTGGGTGCCCGGACGGTCCCGCAGCACCTCGATCACCTCGTCGGTGTCGATCCAGCCCCAGTGCATCGGATAGGCGAACTCGTCCAGCACGTACAGCTTGTACTTCTCCGCCGCCAGGTCGCGCTTGACCTGCTCCCAGCCCTCGCGGGCCTTCTCCTCGTTCGACAGGTCGCTGTCGCGCTGGATCCACGACCAGCCCTCGCCCATCTTGTGCCAGTCGACGCTCCCGCCCTCGCCCGAGGCGCCGAGCACGCGCAGCGCGTTCTCCTCGCCGACCTTCCACTTCGCCGACTTCACGAACTGGAACACCCCGATCGGCCAGCCCTGGTTCCACGCCCGCAGCGCCAGGCCGAAGGCCGCCGTCGACTTGCCCTTGCCGATGCCGGTGTGGACGAAGACCAGCGGACGGTTGCGCCGCTGACGCGTGGTGAGGCCGTCGTCCGGTACGACGGTCGGCTGTCCCTTGGGCATTACGCGGCCCTCCTCGAGTTCGTGTTCCGTACGGTACGCACCAGTGCGGACACGTTGTCCGCACGCAGCTCGTCGAGTGTCACGACCGGCCCGGCCAGCGCCCGGCCCAGCTCGCCCGCCAGCCCGAGCCGCACCGGCCCCGACTCGCAGTCCACCACGACCGACGCCGTGCCCTCACCCGCCAGCAGCCGCGCCGCGCGCGCGGCGCGCGCCAGCGGCTCGGGGCCGCCGGTGGCCCGGCCGTCCGTGACCACCACCAGCAGCGGGCGGCGCGAGGGGTCCCGCATCCGCTCCACGCGCAGCACGTCGTGCGCCTGCAACAGCCCCGCGGCCAGCGGCGTACGGCCACCGGTCGCCAGCTTCGCCAGCCGCGCCGCGCCCGCCTCCACCGAGGACGTCGGCGGCAGCGCCACCTCCGCCTCCGTGCCGCGGAAGCTGATCATGCCGATCTTGTCGCGGCGCTGGTACGCGTCCAGCAACAGCGACAGCACCGCGCCCTTGACGGCACTCATCCGCTTGCGCGCCGCCATGGAGCCGGAGGCGTCGACGACGAACAGCACCAGATTGCCCTCGCGGCCCTCGCGCACCGCCTCGCGCAGGTCGTCGCGCCGGACCACCAGCCCGGGGCCGCCGCGCCCGCGCGCCCGCTGGTGCGGGGCCGCGGCCCGCACGGTAGCCGCCAGGTGCAGCTTGGACAGGGTCCCGCCGCGGGGGCGGCGCGCCCCCGTCGTACGGCCGTGCGCGGTGAGGGCGCGCGACCGGCGCCCGTCGGCGCCCTCGCCCAGGCCCGGCACGTCGAAGCGGCGCGTACGGAAGGGGTCGGCCGCCGCGACGGCAGGCATCTCGCCCCCGCCGTCGCCGGGCGCCCCCTCGGGCGCGTGCGCGTTCTCCCGCGGGGCGGGGGACTCGGAGTCCTGCCGCTGCTGCGGCAGGTCAGGGGTGCCTTCGGGGCCCGGCCCGTCCTGCGGCGGCCGCCCGCCGCCGTCGGGACCGCCCTCGGGACCGTCGCCGTCGGGCCGCGGGCCGTCGGGGTCCGGCTCGGGGTCCGGCTCGGGCTCGTCGTCCTCGAACTGCCGCAGGATCTCGTCGAGCTTGTCCTCGTCCAGGCCGGGGGCGTCGAACGGATTGCGCCGGCGCCGGTGCGGCAGCGACAGCAGCGCCGCCTGCCGTACGTCCGCGGTGCTCACCTCCGTGCGCCCCGCCCAGGCGGCCAGCGCCGTCGCCGTGCGCGCGGTGACGATGTCCGCGCGCATGCCGTCCACCTCGAAGCCGGCGCACACCGCCGCGATCCGGCGCAGCGCGCCGTCCCCGAGCCGGACGCCGGGCAGCAGCGCGCGGGCGGCGGCGATGCGCTCGCGCAGCGCGTCCTCCTCCGCCGCCCACTTGGCGGCGAAGGCGGCGGGGTCCTCGTCGTAGGCGAGCCGGCGGCGTACGACCTCGACCCGCTCCTCGGTCTCCCGCGAGGCCGCGACCTCGACGGTGAGCCCGAACCGGTCCAGCAGCTGCGGGCGCAGCTCGCCCTCTTCGGGGTTCATGGTGCCGACGAGGAGGAAGCGGGAGGCGTGGCGGACGGAGACGCCTTCGCGCTCGACGTAGGAGGCGCCCATCGCTGCCGCGTCGAGCAAGAGGTCCACCAGGTGGTCGTGGAGGAGGTTGACCTCGTCGACGTACAGCACGCCTCGGTGCGCGTCGGCCAGAAGGCCGGGCTCGAAGGCCTTCACGCCCTCGGACAGGGCCCGCTCGATGTCGAGAGCGCCGACGAGTCGGTCCTCCGAGGCTCCGACGGGCAGTTCGACCATCCGCGCGGGCCGGGTGTCGCTCAAGGCATCGGCCCCGTGCGGCCCGTCCGGACACGCCGGGTCCGGCGACGTCGGGTCACAGGAGAACCTGCAGCCGTCGATGACGGCGACCGGCGGCATCAGCGTCGCGACACCGCGAACTGCCGTCGACTTGGCCGTGCCCTTCTCGCCGCGTACGAGCACACCGCCCACAGCTGGGGAGACCGCATTCAGCAGGAGAGCCAGGCGCAGATCCTCCATGCCGACGATCGCAGTGAAGGGATAGGTGGTGTTCATGCGCTGGTCACTCCTTCGAGGGGTTCTCGCCGAATGCGTCGGCCGTTGCCGCAGTTGAGGGTCATGCTTGCCTTCTGCTCCCCGCACCGGCGGGGTTGGTCCGCTCTTCGGCGATCACTTCGTTGAAGCCCTGCTGTGCTCCCCGCTCGTGCGGGGATTCCCCTACTCACGGCGCCCCCGGCGGTATGAACGGGTAACCGTTCGGCACGGGCACCCCGTCCTCGATCAGGCGCAGCAGCGCGTCCGTGTCCGCGTGGTCCTCGATCAGGTCGCCCAGGCGGTCCAGCTGTTCCTCGCGCAGCTCGGCGAACGACGTGTCCGGCGCCGGGACGAACGCCCGCCCGGCCGCCTTCGCCACCCGCCGCAGGAACGCGCGCCGGAAGCCGTCGCTCTCCAGCGAGCCGTGCCAGTGCGTGCCCCACACGGCACCCACGCGGCAGCCGTCCAGGAACGGCTCGTCGCCGCCCAGGACGTCGGCGACGCCGTGGTGGATCTCGTAGCCCTCCACCCGCTCGCCCAAAGCCTCGCCGACCGGTCTGGCCAGGGTCTTGTCCACCGCGAACCGCACGCGTACCGGCAGCAGGCCCAGGCCCTCGACCGAGCCGGCCCGTGACTCCACCTCGTCGTCGATGCGCTCGCCCAGTATCTGGAAGCCGCCGCAGACGCCCAGCACCGGGCGGCCCTCGGCGGCCCTGCGCAGCAGCGCGTCCGCCAGGCCGCGCTCGCGCAGCCACGTCAGCGCCCGTACCGTCCCGCGGGTGCCCGGGACCACGACCAGGTCCGCGTCGGCGAGCTCCTCGGGGCGGTCGACGAAGCGGACGACGACGCCGGGCTCGGCGGCGAGCGCGTCGACGTCCGTGAAGTTGGACATCAGCGGCACCGCGCACACCGCCACGCGCAGCACGTCCGCGCCGTGCGGCGGGGCCACCACCGACTCGCGCACGGCGCCGCGCAGCGACACGCGCAGGCCGTCCTCCTCGTCGATGCCCAGGCCGTGGGCGAACGGCAGCACGCCGAACGTCCGCCGGCCCGTCAGGCCGTGGAGCATGTCCAGGCCCGGTTCCAGCAGCGTCACGTCGCCGCGGAACTTGTTGACCAGGTAGCCGGCTATCAGCTCCTGGTCCTCGCGGGAGAGCAGCGCGGTCGTGCCGAAGAAGGAGGCGAAGACCCCGCCGCGGTCGATGTCGCCGACCACCACCACCGGCAGCCGGCCCGCGCGGGCGATGCCCATGTTGACGATGTCGCTGCGGCGCAGGTTGATCTCCGCCGGGCTGCCCGCGCCCTCGCAGATCACCGCGTCGTGGGTACGCCGCAGCTCCCGCAGGCACTCGGTCACCGTGTCGAACAACTGCTCCTGCCGGCCCGCGTGGTAGCCGCGGGCGCTGAGCTCGCCGACCGGCTTGCCCATGAGCACGACCTGGCTGCTCCGGTCCCCGCCGGGCTTGAGCAGCACGGGGTTCATCAGCGCGCTCGGCTCGACGCGGGCGGCCGCCGCCTGCATGGCCTGGGCGCGCCCTATCTCCGCTCCCTCGCGCGTGACGAAGGAGTTGAGCGACATGTTCTGTGCCTTGAACGGCGCGACCTTGACGCCCTTGCGGACCAGCCAGCGGCAGATGCCGGCCGTCACGACGGACTTGCCCGCGTCCGAGGTGGTCCCGGCCACCAGCAGGCCCCCGCCCAGCGGGCGCGCGGGCCCGCTCCTGTCGGCTGTCACCGATTCCTCCTTCTGGCGAAGTGTGCGAGCAAGAGCCTGCCCACCACGGCGGTTCCCAGGGCCAGCCCCGAGACCCGGCGCGAGAGCCGCACGGCGCGTTCGATGTCCGGCACGGCCACGGGCCGGTTCTCCGCGCCCAGGACGGGGCGGTGTTCGACGCGGCCGGCGTAGGCGAGGGTGCCGCCGAGGCGGACGCCGAGCGCGCCGGCGAAGGCGGCCTCGACGGGGCCGGCGTTGGGGCTGGGGTGGCGCCCGGCGTCGCGCCGGGCCACGCGCCAGGCGCCGCGCGGGTCGGGGCCGGCGAGGACGGTGAGGGCGGCGGTGAGGCGGGCGCCGGGCCAGCCGACGACGTCGTCGAGCCGGGCGGAGGCCCAGCCGAACCGCCGGTGGCGGGGCGACTTGTGGCCGACCATGGCGTCGAGGGTGTTGACGGCGCGGAAGCCGGCCAGGCCGGGCACCCCGGCCAGGGCGCCCCACACCAGGGCGCCCACGACGGCGTCGGAGGTGTTCTCGGCGACGGATTCGACGACGGCCCGTGCGATCTGCTGCCCGTCCAGTGCCTGCGGGTCGCGCCCGCACAGGTGCGGCAGCCGTTCCCGGGCGACCTCCAGGTCGCCCGCCGCCAGGGCCCCGCCGACCGCCCGGGCCTCGCGGCCCAGCGTCGTACCGCCCAGCACGGCCCAGGTCGCGGCGGCGGTCAGCGCGATGCCGGCGGCGGGGGAGCGGCGTGCGGCACGGGACAGCGCGGCGGCGGTGGCCGCCGTGCCGCCCGCGCACAGCAGCGCGTGCAGGGTGCCGTAGCCGCGGTGGTCGCGCCACAGGCGCGCTTCGACGGCCTGCGCGGCGCGGCCGAAGGCGGCGACGGGGTGGCCGCGGCGCGGGTCGCCCACCACGAGGTCGCAGGCGAAGCCGAGCGCGGCGCCGTAGGCGAAGACGAGAGGGTCGCCGCCCGGGTGACCCCCGCTCAGGTGGTTGCCGCTCATGTGATCACTGCGCGTCGGGCGCATCGGATCAGGCCGCCGTCACACCGGGGCGGCAAGGGTGCGCAGGGGGCACAAGGGGCGCGAAGGGCAGGGGTCGGCGGCAGCCGGGCATGGCGATGTGTCCTCACTCAGGGTCCGCGCCCTGGCTCGACGTGACCGGCGACCAGAGTCTCCTGGCTCCCGGATCGGCGTCGCCCCCGGCCTTCCGGCCCGCGGACGGCGGACCGTGGCCCTCGGGTGGGGGGACACTCCCCGGTGACAGTGGCGGGACCGCGCCGGATTCGCACCGGCTTCCTCTGCTGTCGCCGTTTGGCTCCGGAAGTCCACCACGGTCCGGGAAGGGCAGTCAACCCACCCTGACCTGCGGTGAGACTGCCGGCCACGGGTGGGGCGGCGGGCGACGCGGGCAACGACGAAGCGCCGGTCCGGCGGTGCCGGACCGGCGCTTCGCGCGCACGGGTGCGTCGGGTCGCGTCAGGCGACGATCAGGTAGATGCCGTACCCCACGGCGGCCGCGCACAGCGCGAAGCAGGCGTAGGCGCCGGAGCGCGCGAGGACGGTCGGGCCGGCCGCCGGAGCGGTGGCCGTGGCCGTGGCGGACCCGGGCTTGCGGGACGTGCCCACGATGCCGAGGGTGAAGACGGCCACGAGGCCGATGGTGACCACGAGGCTGACGCCGAAGACCTGGCCGAGAGCTGCCCAGTCGATGTTCATGGTGGTTCTCCTCCGTTGCCCGGCGGTCAGCCGGCCGTCGCGGCGGCGGGGGCGGGGGTGGCGGCCGGGGCGGGGGTGGCGCCGGCCGGCGGCGGCGGGGCGACGGCCTGGAGGGCCGCGGTCACCACGCCGACGGGCTCGGCCGGGACCTGGACGCCCTGCGGCTCGTTGAGGTCGTTGACATTGTCGTGGGTGACCGGCTTGCGGCGCGAGGCCAGCCAGATCGCGCCGCAGGCGGCCACGGCCAGGACGGCGACGGTGGTGACGCCCCAGTCGCCCTGGTCGGCCAGGAGCGCGGCGCCGGCGCCGACGAGGCCGGCGGCCGGGAGGGTCAGGCCCCAGGCGGCGATCATGCGGCCGGCGGTGGACCAGCGCACCACGCCGCCCTTGCGGCCCATACCCGCGCCCATGACGGCGCCGGAGCAGACCTGGGTGGTGGAGAGCGCGAAGCCGATGTGGGAGGAGGCCAGGATGGTGACGGCGGCGCCGGTCTGGGCGGCGAAGCCCTGCGGCGGCTGGATGTCGGCCAGGCCCTTGCCCAGGGTGCGGATGATGCGCCAGCCGCCCAGGTAGGTGCCGAGCGCGATGGCGATGCCGGCGGAGGCGATGACCCACATCGGCGGGTCGGCGTCGGCGCCCAGCGCGCCACCGGAGATCAGCGCGAGGGTGATGACGCCCATGGTCTTCTGGGCGTCGTTGGTGCCGTGGGCGAGGGAGACCAGGGCGGCCGAGGCGATCTGCCCGGCGCGGTAGCCCTTGGCGCTGGCCTCGGGGTCGGTGTTGCGCGCCATGCGGTAGGTCATGCGGGTGGCCAGCACGGTCGCCAGGCCGGCCACGACCGGGGCGACGACGGCGGGGATGAGGACCTTCATGACGACGGCGTCACCGTGGACGGCGCCGGTGCCCACCGAGGCGATGGTCGCGCCGATCAGGCCGCCGAACAGCGCGTGCGAGGAGCTGGAGGGCAGGCCCGCGAGCCAGGTGAGCAGGTTCCACACGATCGCGCCGACCAGTCCGGCGAAGATGATCTCCGGCCGGATGCCTGATTCGTCGACGATGCCCTTGGAGATCGTCGCCGCCACCTCGACGGACAGGAACGCGCCGACGAGGTTGAGCACGGCCGACATGGCCACCGCGGTCTTGGGCTTGAGCGCCCCGGTGGAGATGGTGGTGGCCATGGCGTTGGCCGTGTCGTGGAAGCCGTTCGTAAAGTCGAACACCAAGGCCGTGACGATCACGATCCCGATGAGAAGCGTGATGTTTTCCATTCACCCAGGCAATCAGCTCGATGGTCAGTACGCGGCGACCGTAGGGACCCTGGGTGAACGGAAGGTGAACTGGGACGGGCTCGTCGATGACGCGAACCGGAGGCGAAGACCGATGAAGGCGTTCGAACGGGCAGGGGGCACACGGGACGACATACCGCGCGTCTGGGCCCAGGTCGTGGCCACCGCCCGCCGCACCACCGCCGAGGGGCTCGTGGTGGGCACCTCCGGCAACGTCTCGGCGCGCGCCGGCGACGTGGTCCTTGTCACTCCCACCGGCGTCCCCTACGACCGGCTGGGCCCCGGCGACGCGGTCGGCGTGGACCTCGACGGCCGCCAGGTGCTGGGCGACCTCGCCCCCACCAGCGAGCTGCCGATGCACCTGGCCGTCTACCGCGCCACCGACGCCGCCGCGATCGTGCACACCCACGCCGTGCACGCCACGGCCGTCTCCACCCTGGTCACCGAGGTGCCGCTGATCCACTACATGGCCGCCGCCCTCGGCGGACCGGTCCGCGTCGCCCCCTACGCCCTCTACGGCACCGAGGAGCTGGCCGCCCACATGCTGCGGGCCCTCGACGGCCGCACCGGCTGCCTGCTGCAGAACCACGGCACCCTCACCTACGGCGCCACCCTCGACCAGGCCTACGACCGCACCGCGCAGCTGGAGTGGATGTGCAGGGTCTGGCTCACCGCCGCCGCCGTCCCCGGCCGCACCCCCTCCCTGCTGTCCCCCGAGCGGCTCGAGGAGGCGGCCGGCAAGCTGCGGGGCTACGGGCAGCGCGGCTGAGCCCCCCGCGCCCACTGGCCACGCCCGCCGCATACGCCCACACTGGGAACGATGGTGCTGCGCACAGTGGCGGCCGCGGCCGCCACCACGCTGATCGGTGCCGGAGCGGCCGCGGTGGCGGCCGGGCGGTACGCCGGTGACGCTGCCCTGAAGGCGGACCCCGGCCGGCCGCCGCCGGGCCAGCCCCGGCTCGCCCTCCACGACGTCACCGCCACCACCGTCACCCTCGGCCGCACCCCCGCGTCCCTGCTCCCGGGCACCTACGGGCTCGCCGGACGGGGCGTGCACGCCGTCGTCGGGCCCGTCATCGCCGACGTCTCGCACCCGCACGACCGGGTGGTCCGCAGCCTGCAGCGGGTCACCCGGGGTGTTCTGCGGCCCGGTGAGCGCGTCTGGCTCACCCCGCAGGTGCACGCCGGCAACCCCCGCGACGCCCTCGGCCTGGCCCACGCCGAGGTGGACGTCCCCGGCGAGCTCGGACCGCTGCCCGCGTGGTTCGTGCCCGGCGGCCGTGACACCTGGGTGATCACCGTGCACGGGCTGGGCACCACCCGCGAGCACCCCATGATCGTCATGCCGTTCCTGAACGCCCAGCGGCTCCCCGTGCTCGACATCGCCTACCGCGGCGATCCCGGCGCGCCCCGGCCGGCGCACGGAATCGGTCACTTCGGTGCCGGCGAGTGGCGGGATCTCGACGCCGCCATCCGCTACGCGCTGCGCTACGGCGCCCGTCGCGTGGTCCTGCACGGCTGGTCCACCGGCGCCACCATGGCCCTGCTGGCCGCCCGGAACTCCGCGCTGAGCAGCCGCGTCAGCGGCCTCGTCCTGGACTCCCCGGTCCTCGACTGGCCGGCCGCGCTGCGCGCCCTCGCCGGCCGCCGCGTCCCGGCAGCCCTCATTCCGCTTGCGGTCCGGGCGACCGAGGGCCGCACCGGCCTCGCACCCCAGGCCCTCCTCGCGGCGGCCGACCCGGCCGGCCTGCCCATGCCCACGCTCCTCGTGCACGGCCGCGACGACACCCTCGCGCCCCCGGAGCACTCCCGTGAACTCGCCGCCGGACGACCGGAACTGATCACTTTGCGGGCGGTGCGCGGAGCCGGTCACGCGGGGTCCTGGAACGTCGATCCCCAGGGGTACGAAGAGGCCCTGCGGCGCTTCCTGGTCCCCCTCATGTAGGGCGCCCGCGGCCCGCGGCCGGCTCCTTCGCGGCAGCCCACCACCGGTCGTGAAGAGCCGGATAGTTGATTCCGATTGGGTTTTCGGAGCGTGAACGGCAAGACTGCTCCTGTGACGTCCCGTACTCCGCGCGACTCCCGGCTCAGACTCGTCCCCCGACAGCCGATCGCCGCCGCCCGCCGGGCCGTGGCGAACCGAGGCACCCGCCCGGCTCCCCGCCCGCCCGCGGGCACCCCGGCCCGTCCGGAACTCGCCCGGCAGGCGAGAGGCGGACTGACCGGCGCGGTCCGCCTGGCCCGCTGGGCGGCCGCCGAATGCGGCCGCGGCGCCACACTGCGACCGGGCACCGCCGGCGGCATGGACGAGGCCACGGTCGAACGGGCCGCCGCCGCACTGGGACTGACCACCGCGCAGGTACGCACCGACTGGGACCGCGCCCGCCTCGCCGGCCTCCTCGAGCTGCACGGCGGGACCGCCCGCCCCGGCTGGCGCCTGCAGGCATGGGACCGCGACGACAGCGCCGTCCTGCGCGGCTGGGTCGCCCTCTTCGACGCCTGGTCCCTCGCCCACCCCGAACCCGCCGGCACCGACTCCACCATCGCCGCCGAGGTCGTCGAGGCGGCCCCCCAGCTGCTGTCCGTCATGCACCTGTCGGCTGGCCCCGTCTCCGTCGCGATGCTCCTGGACCTGCTCCAGCAGCGCGTCGCCGAGATCCGCGCCGAGCGCTGCGAGGTCCCCTACGGCCCGCCGCCCGTGCCGGCGGCCCCCGAACCGGCCCCGGACCCCGGCGCCGGCGATCCGCTGCCCGAGCTGCTCGACTGGGCCCTCAAGGCGCTCGCCTCCGTCGGCGCCCTTCTCGTGCGCGGCGCCGGCCCCCGGGCCGAGGCCGTCCTGACACCGCTCGGCAACTGGGCCGTATGGGTCAAGCTCGAACAGATCTGCGTCGCCGCCCAGAGCCCCGCCGGGAACATCGAGCTGTCCGCCGAGGCCATGCTCCGCGGCTGCGCCGACCTCACCCCCGGCCCCGCCCGCGCCGAGTACCGCGCCTGGCTCGCCGCCCGGCCCGTGCGCAGCGCCGTCGAGGAGCTCCTGGAGACCGCCCGCGGCGACGACGCGATGGTGCGCGGCCTTGCCTTCGAGGCCCTGCGCGCGGTGGGAGCGCCCGCCGAACCGGCGGTGCGGGCCGTGGCCGGCGAGCCGGTCCTGCGCCCGTACGCGCTGCTGTGGCTCGCCGAGCACGAGGGGCACGACCCCGAGGAGGCCGCGGAGGTGCTCACCCGGGAAGAGGCGACCTGGCTGTGGGTGGACACCGCCGCGGCCGTCGCCGACCACGGCGAGAGCAGGCTGCTGGTGCGCCACCTCGACTCGGCCGTGCAGGGCACCGTGCCGGGCCTGCTGGAGGAGGTCCGGGCCGTGGGCCACCCGCGCACGGTCCAGGTCCTCGTCGCCCTGGCCGCGGCGCACCCCGACCCGGCCCTGGCCAAGGCGGTCCGCCGGGCGGCCTTCCAGGTCCACCGCGGCGGGGCGTGAGCGGAGTCCGACGGGCCCGGGGCGCGGCCCCGGGCCGTCAGGCCATGAGCTCCGGTCCCTTCGGCGCGTACGTGCCGAAGCTCCACAGGTTCCCGCCGACGTCGCGCGCCATGTAGTCCCGCGACCCGTACTCCTGGTCCGTCGGCGGCATCAGGATCTCCACGCCGTGCTCGACCGCGCGCCGGTGGTGGGCGTCGGTGTCCTCGACCACCACGTAGATGCCGCTGGCGCCCGCGTCCTTCATGGCCTCGTCGAACACCCCGCCCCGGCCCCGGGAGCCGATCATCACCATGCCGTTGCCGTAGACGAGCTCCGCGTGCAGGACCACCCCGTCCTCGCTCTCGTACAGCGCGGTCCGGGTGAAGCCGAAGCCCTCCGTCAGCTGCCGGATCGCCGCCTTCGCGTCCTGGTACAGCAGCGCCGGACAGATGGTCGGTGCGGCCGTGTGCGTGTCGGTCATGACGTTCACTCCTCGCTCTGGTGTCAGGTGCCGGTGCGGTCAGCGGAAGGTGTCGCAGCGCCCCATGTCGCCGGTGGAGTAGCCGGTGGAGAACCACTGCCGGCGCTGTGCCGCCGAGCCGTGCGTCCAGTTCTCCGGGGTGACGCGCCCCTGCGACCGCTCCTGGATGCGGTCGTCGCCGACCGCCGCGGCCGCGGACAGGCCGTCGTCGATGTCGGCCCGCGTCAGCTGCTTGACCAGCGGCCGGCCGGTGGACTTCTCGGGGGTCGTGGTCGCGTGCCGCGCCCAGACCCCGGCGTAGCAGTCGGCCTGCAGCTCGACCTTGACCGAGGCGCTGTCGGCGCCCGTACGCCGGTCCTGGGCCCGGGCGAGGGTGCCCGTCAGGTTCTGGACGTGGTGCCCGTACTCGTGGGCGACCACATACGCCTGGGCGAAGGGGCCGCCGCTCGCGCCGAACTTCGTCCGCAGGTCACCGAAGAAGCCCAGGTCCAGATAGACCTTGCGGTCGCCCGGGCAGTAGAAGGGGCCCACCGCCGAGGTGGCGGCCCCGCAGGCCGTGCGGACTTGGCCGGTGAAGAAGACGGTGGAGGCGGGCGTGTACGTGCCCGAGCGGCGGGCGAATTCCTGGTTCCAGAACGACTGGGCGCTGTTGACGACGGCCACGATCCGGCAGTCCTCGCGGGTATTGGCGTCCCGGCCCGTACGGCAGCCGCCGGCCACCTGCGCGTCCGTGCTCGCGGTGCCCCGCGTCGCCGGCTCCTGGGAGGTGAGACCGAGCTCACCGGGGCCGATGCCGAAGAACAGCCCCAGCACCAGGGCGAGCAGCCCCGCGATCCCGCCGCCGATCGTGAGCCCGCCGCCGGGGACCCCGCTCCGCCGGTCCTGGACCTGGGAGGTGTCGAGATCCGCGTCGTCGTCGAACTGCATGCGCACCGCCTCTCCGGCTTGCCCGCGCTCCGGCTCTCCGGCTCTCCGGCCAGGTTTTTCCACCCTGAGTATCCGCGAATCACCCCTTCTCCGCCCTTTTCGGAGCGTGGGGGCGGCAGGCGTCCGGCGGGCGACCGTCGGAAATCTGCTTGCGCGCCCCCGTTAGACTGGGGCCTATGGCATTCCTCCTCGTGCATTAGACGGCGTCATAGCGACCCCAGCCCGTCCCACCGCCGTCCACCCTGCTCAGGAGTAGAACCCCGTGATCACCGCCTCCGGCATCGAGCTGCGCGCCGGCGCACGCGTCCTCATCGAGTCCGCCACCTTCCGCATCGCCAAGGGCGACCGCGTCGGCCTGGTCGGCCGCAACGGCGCGGGCAAGACCACCCTCACCAAGTGCCTCGCCGGCGAGGGCATCCCCGCCGCGGGCACCATCGCGCGCTCCGGCGAGGTCGGCTACCTCCCGCAGGACCCCCGCACCGGCGACCTCGACGTGCTCGCCCGCGACCGCATCCTCTCCGCCCGCGGCCTGGACTCCGTCCTGCGCAAGATGCGCGAGAACGAGGACCGGATGGCCAACGGCAAGGGCGCCACCCGCGAGAAGGCGATGAAGAAGTACGAGCGCCTGGAGACGGAGTTCCTGACCAAGGGCGGTTACGCCGCCGAGGCGGAGGCCGCGACCATCGCCGCCAGCCTCGGCCTGCCCGACCGCATCCTCACCCAGCCGCTGCACACGCTCTCCGGCGGTCAGCGCCGCCGCGTGGAGCTGGCCCGGATCCTCTTCTCCGACGCCGACACGCTCCTGCTCGACGAGCCCACCAACCACCTCGACGCCGACTCCATCGCCTGGCTGAGGGACTACCTCAAGACCTACCGCGGCGGCTTCATCGTCATCTCCCACGACGTCGACCTCGTCGAGACCGTCGTCAACAAGGTCTTCTACCTCGACGCCAACCGCTCGACCATCGACGTCTACAACATGGGCTGGAAGCTCTACCAGCAGCAGCGCGAGGCCGACGAGAAGCGCCGCAAGCGCGAGCGCCAGAACGCCGAGAAGAAGGCCGCGGCCCTCAACGCCCAGGCCGACAAGATGCGCGCCAAGGCCACCAAGACCGTCGCCGCGCAGAACATGGCCCGCCGCGCCGACAAGCTGCTCTCCGGCCTGGAGGCGGCCCGCGTCTCCGACAAGGTCGCCAAGCTGCGCTTCCCCGACCCGGCCCCCTGCGGCAAGACCCCGCTCATGGCCGAGGGCCTGTCGAAGTCCTACGGCTCGCTGGAGATCTTCACCGACGTCGACCTGGCCATCGACAAGGGCTCCCGCGTCGTCATCCTCGGCCTCAACGGCGCCGGCAAGACGACCCTGCTGCGCCTGCTGGCCGGCACCGAGAAGTCCGACACCGGGCAGGTCACGCCCGGTCACGGCCTCAAGCTCGGCTATTACGCCCAGGAGCACGAGACCCTCGACCCGGACCGCACGGTGCTGGAGAACATGCGCTCCGCCGCGCCCGACCTCGACCTCGTCGAGGTCCGCAAGACGCTGGGCTCCTTCCTGTTCTCCGGTGACGACGTCGACAAGCCCGCCGGCGTGCTCTCCGGCGGCGAGAAGACCCGGCTGGCCCTGGCCACCCTCGTCGTCTCCTCCGCCAACGTCCTCCTCCTGGACGAGCCCACCAACAACCTCGACCCCGCCAGCCGCGAGGAGATCCTCGGCGCGCTGCGCACCTACCAGGGCGCGGTCGTGCTGGTGACGCACGACGAGGGCGCCGTCGAGGCCCTGGAGCCCGAGCGGATCATCCTGCTGCCGGACGGCATCGAGGACCTGTGGGGCCCGGACTACGCGGACCTGGTGGCCCTCGCCTGATCCGCCACCCGGCGCGGCGCGCTCTCTCTTGATCAGTGTCGTCCCGATCATTCGGCCGACAGGTGATCCATCATCTGAGTGAGGACGGCTCGTACCCCCGTGGCGCCGGGTGCTCCGGCGCATGCGCTGCGTGAGGTGCGGGGCGCCGTTCGCGCCGTGCGGCACAGGCCCCCGCCTGACCTGCCCCTTCGCCCCGCCACCCGTACGGCCGTACGAGCCGGATCACTCGGAATCCCCTGCTCCGGGCGCTGTCGCGGCCGGAATTTCCGGACGTCCGTTCCCCTCGACTTCTCATGGACCTTGCCGAATGGGTGGCCATGTGGCCGCCTAGGGGTGATCATGAGAGTCAAGAGGCGCATCTCCCATGAGGAGGCACGGGTGGCCGAGACTCTGAAGAAGGGCAGCCGGGTGACCGGCGCCGCGCGCGAAAAGCTCGCGGCAGACCTGAAGAAGAAGTACGACTCCGGTGCGAGCATCAGGGCGCTGGCCGAAGAGACCGGCCGCTCCTACGGCTTCGTCCACCGGATGCTGAGCGAATCCGGCGTGGTCCTGCGGGGCCGCGGCGGAGCCACGCGCGGCAAGAAGGCCGCCTCGGCCTGACGCCGCGCACCTGAGAGCACCAGCAGTCAGAGCACAGCAGTCAGGACAGTCACCACCCGGTCGGCCGACCGGCCCTCCGGGTGGTTACTGTGCAGTCAACCAATGCGACTGCGGCCGATTCCGGAGGCCCCCATGACTGCCCGCAAGACCCTGCTCGACCAGGACGGCGTACAGCTCACCGTCGATGACGCGGTTGCCACCGTCACCCTCACCAACCCCGCCAAGCGCAACGCCCAGTCGCCCGCGCTGTGGCGGGCCCTGGCCGAGGCCGGACGGCTGCTGCCGGGCGCCGTGCGCGTCGTGGTGCTGAGGGGAGAGGGCAAGTCCTTCTCCGCGGGCCTCGACCGGCAGGCGTTCACGCCCGAGGGCTTCGACGGCGAGCCCTCCTTCCTCGACCTCGCGCGCGGCAGCGACGAGGCGCTCGACGCCGAAATCGCCACGTACCAGCAGGCGTTCACCTGGTGGCGGCGGACCGACATCGTCTCCATAGCGGCCGTCCAGGGCCATGCCATCGGCGCGGGCTTCCAGCTCGCCCTCGCCTGCGACCTGCGCGTGTGCGCGGACGACGCGCAGTTCGCGATGCGCGAGACCAGCCTGGGCCTGGTGCCCGACCTCGCCGGCACCCACCCCCTGGTGTCGCTGGTGGGCTACGCCCGCGCGCTGGAGATCTGCGCGACCGGCCGCTTCGTCCACGCGGCGGAGGCCGAGCGCGTGGGCCTGGCCAATGTGGTCGTCCCGCTGGACGAACTGGCCGCCGCCACCGACGACTTGGCCGCCGCCCTGCTGGCCGCCCCACGGGACGCGGTCATCGAGACCAAGGCGCTGCTGCGGGGGGCCGCGGACCGCGCCTACGACGACCAGCGCGTCGCCGAGCGCGCCGCGCAGGCCCGCCGGCTGCGGGACCTGGCCGGCCTCGGCGACTAGCCCCACCCCCTCCCCGGTGCGGCCCGCCCCACTCGAACGGCGGGCTTCACCCGGACTTCCCCGCATCGCCCGGGCAGCTCGGGGTACCCCCGCCTAAGGTGGCAAGAGGACGGGAAGAGAGGCGATCGGCCATGAGCGACATCACGAGCCAGACCAGCCAGACCGGTGCCCAGGGCAAACAGCCGGCCGCCCCCGCCGACCGGGGCCGCACGGCCATCGCCGACGGCGTCGTCGAGAAGATCGCGGGTCTCGCGGCCCGCGACGTGCTGGGCGTGCACGCCATGGGCAGCGGCTTCTCCCGCACCTTCGGCGCCGTCCGCGACCGGGTGCCCGGCGGCAGGTCCGCCGCCACCCGCGGCGTGAAGGCGGAGGTGGGCGAGGTCCAGACGGCACTCGACCTCGAGATCGTCGTCGACTACGGCGTCGCCATCGCCGAGGTGGCCCGCGCGGTGCGGGAGAACGTCATCGCGGCGGTCGAGCGCATGACCGGCCTGCAGGTGGTCGAGGTCAACATCGCGGTGACCGACGTCAAGCTCCCGGACGAGGAAGAGGAAGAGCCCGAGCCCAGGATCCAGTGAGGAGCGCGCGATGAGCATGGCGGTGGCCGGCCTGATGGCCGGCATGGGGCTGGGATTCGCCGGCTACTTCGGCGGCTTCGGGGCCTTTCTGCTGGTGGCGGCGCTGGGCGCCATCGGGTTCGTGGCGGGCCGGTTCCTCGACGGCGATCTGGAGCCGGGCGAGTTCTCGCGGTTCCTGCGCCCCCGTGACCACGACGGACGCGGGAGGTAGGGCGGTGGGGGGAGGCCGGTCCATCGAGGCTGTCGAGCCCGGCGAGCGCGGAGCGACCCGTATCGCCGACCACGTCGTCGCGAAGATCGCTTCGCAGGCGGCCCGCGAGGCACTCAGCGGCACGGCCGCGGCACACCACGAACCCCCGCACGCCGTCGTGGCCGTCCACGACGGCTCGGCCCGGGTGCGGCTCTCCCTCGAGCTGGACTACCCCGCCGACCTCGGTGCCCGCTGCCGCGCGGTCCGCGGCCGCGTCGTCGAGCGCGTCAGCGGCCTGGCGGGCATGGAGGTCCCGGAGGTGGTGATCACCGTGGAGCGGCTGCACTCGCCGCACCTGGACCGTACGGACGGGGAGCGGGTCCGATGAACGAGCCCGTCTCCCTGGAGAAGGACGCGCCCGGCCGGCGCGCGCACCCCCACGCCCACCGCTTCTGGTCCCCACGCCGCCTGCCCGCCGCGCTCGTCGCCGCCGCCGTGCTCGCCGCCACCGGCCCCCTGCTCTACGACATCGTCGCCGTCCGGGCCGGCCGCCCCGCCCTGCGCTGGCGCCGCCGCCTCGCCCACGAGCTGGCCACCCGCCCCCTCGGCGACGGCTGGCTGACCGCCGGCGCTGTGGCGGCGGTCCTGCTGGGCCTGTGGCTGATCGCCCTGGCCGTCACCCCCGGCCTGCGTGGAGTCCTGCCGATGCGCCGCCGCGCCCCGGACGTACGGGCCGGGCTCGACCGCCGGGCCGCGGCCCTGGTGCTGCGCGACCGCGCGATGGAGGTGAGCGGCGTGCGGTCCGTACGCGTCGACGTCGGCCGCCGGGTCGTCAGGGCCCGCGCGCAGTCCCACTTCCGGGACCTCGACGAGGTCCGTACGGACGTCAACTCCGTACTGGCCGAGGGCGTACGGGCGTTGGGGCTGGCCCGGGAACCCTCCCTGTCCGTGCACGTCCACCGGCCGGCGAAGAGGTGAGCGCGCGGTGCTGAGGACCGTCAACCGGATCCTGCTGGGGCTGGCCGGAGCGGTGCTCCTGGCCGTGGGCGCCGCCGTGCTCGTCGGCGCCCTGGACCTGCAGCGGCGCTGGCACGTCACCCTGCCGTCGGCCTGGCCCTTCGACGGGCCGGACGACGTCCTGCTCACCGACGCCGACCGCGGCCGGTGGCGCGGGCGCGCCTGGTGGTGGCCGGCGGTCGTCGCCGCCCTGGCCCTCGTCGTGCTGACCGCCCTGTGGTGGCTGTTCGCCCAGGCGCGCCGGCGCCGGCTGCGCGAGCTGGTCGTCGACTGCGGCGACGGCGAGGTGGCCGTGGTGCGGGGCCGGGCGCTGGAGGAGGTGCTGGCCGCCGAGGCGGGCGCCCTGGACGGAGTGGACCACGCCCTGGTCGCGCTCGGCGGCCGGCGCACGGCACCCCGGGCGCACGTCCGGCTGACCCTGGGCCCCCGGGGCACCCCCGCCTCGGCCCTGGGCCGGCTCTGCGCCGAGGTCCTGCGGCAGGGCCGGACCTCGGCCGGGCTCGAGCGGCTGCCGGCGGAGGTCCGGGTGCGCGCGGTGCGCCACCGCGCCGAACGCGTCGGGTGAGGGCCGCGGTCAGAAGCCGTGCCGGGCGCCGCCGTCCACGGGCAGCATCACACCCGTCATGTACGACGCCGCGGGCGACAGCAGGAACGCCGCCGCCTTGCCGAACTCCCGCGGGGCGCCGTAGCGGCCCAGCGGGATCGCCGCCGAGCGACGGGCCCGCGTCGCCTCGGCGTCGCCCGAGAGCGCGTCGAGTTCCCGCAGCCGGTCGGTGTCGATCCGGCCGGGCGTCAGCCCCACGACCCGGATCCCGCGCGGCCCCAGCTCCACGGACAGCGACTTCGCGAAGCCCGCGAGGCCCGGCCGCAGCCCGTTGGAGATCGTCAGGCCGGGGATCGGCTCGTGGACCGACGCCGACAGCACGAAGCCGATCACACCGCCCTCGGACAGCTCCCGCGCCGCGGCCCGCGCCAGCCGGACCGCGCCCAGGAACACCGACTCGAACGCCGCCTGCCACTGGGCGTCGTCGTTGTCGGCGGCCGAGCCCGGCGGCGGGCCGCCGACGCTGACGAGGACGCCGTCGAAGCGGCCGAAGCGCTCGCGCGCGAGGGCGATGAGCCGTGCGGGGGTGGTGGGGTCGGCGTTGTCGGCGCCGACTCCGACGGCGCCCGGCCCGAGCTCGCGCGCCGCCGCCTCGGCGGCCTTCCCGTCGCGGCCGGAGATGACGACCCGGGCCCCGTCGGCCGCCAGTTCGCGGGCGGTGGCGAAGCCCAGCCCCCGGCTCGCGCCGGTCAGGAGGTACACCCGGTCCTTCAGTCCAAGATCCATGGGATCAGTCTGCCGTGCCCTTCCCGGTCAGGAGAAGGGCCGTTCCCACCAGGCCGATGTGGCTGAACGCCTGGGGGAAGTTGCCGAGCTGGCGGCCGGCCCCGGCGTCGTACTCCTCGGAGAGCAGGCCCACGTCGTTGCGCAGGTCGAGCAGCCGCTCGAACAGCTCGTGGGCCTCCTTCGTCCGGCCGGTCATGTGCAGCGCGTCGGCCAGCCAGAACGAGCAGACGAGAAAGGCCCCCTCGCCGCCGGGCACCCCGTCCACGGGCCCGCCGGGCGAGAACTCGGAGCTGTAGCGGCGCAGCAGGCCGTCGTGGGCCAGCTCCCGGCGGACGGCGTCGACGGTGCCGGTCACGCGGGGGTCGTCCGGGGGCAGGAAGCCGACGCGGGGGATGAGGAGGGCGGCCGCGTCGAGTTCGCGCGAACCGTAGAACTGGGTGAAGGTGCCGCGCTCGGTGTCGAAGCCCCGCTCGCAGACCTCGCGGTGGACCTCCTCGCGCATCGCCCGCCAGCCGTCGAGGTCGCCGTCCAGCTCGGGGTCGGCCTCCAGGGCGCGTACGGCCCGGTCGGCGGCGACCCAGGCCATCACCTTGGAGTGCACGAAGTGGCGGCGCGGGCCGCGGATCTCCCACAGGCCCTCGTCGGGCTCGCGCCAGTGGGTCTGCAGGAACTCCAGGAAACAGCGCTGGATGTTCCAGGCGTGCGGTTTGACGCCCACTTCGTCGCCGCGGGCCACATGGAGGGAGTCGATGACCTCGCCGTAGATGTCGAGCTGGAACTGGGTCGCGGCGTTGTTGCCGATGCGGACCGGGAAGGACCGCTCGTATCCCGCGAGCCAGGGCACGTCCGTCTCCGGCAGCCGGCGCTCGCCCGCGACCCCGTACATGATCTGCAGGTCGGCGGGGTCGCCGGCGACCGCGCGCAGCAGCCAGTCGCGCCACGCGGCGGCCTCGTCCTCGTAGCCGACGGACAGCAGGGCGTTGAGGGTCAGGGTGGAGTCGCGCAGCCAGCAGTAGCGGTAGTCCCAGTTGCGCACGCCCCCGATCTCCTCGGGGAGGGAGGTGGTGGGGGCGGCGACGATGCCGCCGGTGGGGGCGTAGGTGAGGGCCTTGAGCGTGATCAGGGAGCGCAGGACGGCGCCCCGGTACGGGCCCCGGTAGCTGCAGCGGCCGGCCCACTCGCGCCAGTCCTCCAGGGTGTGCCGGAGCGAGGTGTGGGGGTCGACGAGCCTGGGGCGGGGTTCGTGCGAGGGGTGCCAGGTGAGGACGAAGGCGACCTGCTGCCCGGCCGTGACGGTGAACTCCGAGCGGGTGCTGAAGTCCCGTCCGTAGGTGGGCACGGGCGGCTCGCTGCGCAGCCAGGCCGAGTCGGGCCCGGCGACGGCGACGCGGTGGCCGTCGGTGCGGCGTATCCACGGCACGACATGGCCGTAGTCGAAGCGCAGCCGCAGCACGCTCTGCATCTCGACGCGGCCGCTGACGCCCTCGACGATGCGTACGAGGTCGGGGGCGCGGTCGCGGTGCGGCATGAAGTCGGTGACCTTGACGGTGCCGGAGTCCGTCTCCCAGACGGATTCGAGGACGAGGGAGTCCTCGAGGTAGGCGCGCCCGGTGCACTCGCGGGCCCCGGTGGGGGCGAGCCGCCAGTGGCCGTTGTCCTCGTCGCCGAGGAGCGCGGCGAAGCAGGCGGGCGAATCGAAGCGGGGCAGGCAGAGCCAGTCGACCGAGCCGTTGCGGCCGACCAGGGCGGCGGTCTGGAGATCGCCGATGAGCGCGTAGTCCTCGATGAGTGCTCCCACGCGAGGCGTCTTCCCTGATCGGGTGGGTGCTACTCCGGTGCGGCAGCTGTCCGGGCTACGTCCTCGGGGGCCTCGCCGCTCGCGCCGGCGCCGTCCGGTGCGCCGGTGGCCGCCGCTTCCGCGCGGTCGCGGCGCTCGCGGCGCACCAGGATGACCCAGCCGACGGGCACGAAGGCGGCGAAGAGCCACCACTGCACGGCGTAGGCCATGTGCGGGCCGATGCTGCTGTGGTCGGGGGCGCCGACGGTCCGCGGCTGGTCCTTGCCCGTGGGGCCGGTGAGTTCGACGTAGCCGCCGAGCAGCGGGCGGTGCAGCTGGGCCGCGCGTTGCTCGCTGTTGATGAGCATCACCTGGCGGGGCGGCAGGCCCGCGGTGTTCTTGATGCCGCTGCCGGTGGTCTCGTCCGCCTTGAGCCGGCCGGTGACGGTGACCTGGCCGGCGGGTGCGGCGGGCACGTCCGGGTACCGGGTCAGGTCGCCGTCGGCGGGCACCCAGCCGCGGTTGACGAGGACGGCCCGGCCGTCCGCCAGCACCAGGGGGGTGAGGACGAAGTAGCCCTGGTTGCCGTCGGCGTCGGTCCGCATCCGGACGACGACCTCGCCCTGGCGGTCGTAGGTGCCGCTCGCGGTGACGGGGCGCCATACGTCGTCGCGTGCCACCGCGCGGCCGGGCGAGGTGAGCTCGGTCACGGGGACGGGGGTGGCGGACAGGCTCCGGGAGATCTGGTCGTTCCGCGCGACCCGGTGCTCGTGGCGATGCAGCTGCCAGAAGCCCAGTTTGATCATCACCGGGATGAGGGCGAGTCCCACGAGTGTGGTGATCACCCACTGCCGGGACAACAGGAAGCGGTACACGCTTTGACGGTACCTGGTGCGGTTCGCCCCCCGGCCAGCGGGTGCCGCGCGATCGCTATGGGTGGTTTACGCCCCTCATGCGTCTTTTGTTCCGGCCGGGGTCACATGGGACAGCAGCTGTATGAAGGCGGCCTCGTCGATCACCGGCGTACCGAAGGAACGGGCCTTGGTGGTCTTGGAGGTGGGGGAGTCGGGGTCGTTGGTGACCAGCACGCTGGTGAGCCGGGAGACGCTGGTGGCCACGTGCAGCCCGGCGTCGACGGCCCGGTCCTCCAACAGCTCGCGGTCGATGGAGGTGTCGCCGGAGAAGGCCACCCGCATGCCCTGAATGAGCTGTTCGCCCGGTACGTACCGGCCCGGGTTGGGGTACGGGCAGGCCGGGCGCTTACGGCTCGGCCGCCACGTCGTGGGCCGGTAGGACGGCTGATACCCCACCCGCGCCGGACGGGCGGCCGACGATGCCGTGGCCGACGGCCCCTCGGACCACTCGGTCAGCGGCTGGCACGCCAGCAGCGGCAGCCGCAGCCCGGCCTCCGCCGCCAGGTGCAGACTCGGCCGGAACGCCTCGGCGAGCACCCGGGCGTCGTCCAGCGCGTGGTGGGCGCGCTGCTGCACGACGCCGTAGTGCGCGGCGAGCGACTCCAGCTTGTGGTTGGGCAGCGGCAGCCGCAGCTCCTTCGACAGCGCGATGGTGCACAGCCGTTGCCGCACGGGGGCGGTGGCGCGCGCACGGGCGTACTCCCGGGCGATCATCGACCAGTCGAAGGCGGCGTTGTGCGCGACCAGGACCCGCCCCTCGAGCCGCTTCGCGAAATCGCCGGCGATCTCCGGGAACAGCGGCGCGTCGGCGAGGACTTCGGAGGTGAGGCCGTGGATCCACACCGGCCCCGGATCGCGCTGCGGATTGACCAGCGTGTACCACTGGTCCTCCACCCGGCCCCGCGCGTCCAGCTGATAGACCGCCGCCGACACTATCCGGTCGTCCCGGGCGAGCCCGGTGGTCTCCACGTCGACGACCGCGTACCCCTCGGGATACGCGGTCGGCCACGGGGTGGGCGAGGCGGCTGCGGTGCGGTCATCGAGCATGGTCCAAGAGCTTACGGGCCACCGCTGACAACGCGGGATCCGGCCGGGCCCCGCGCCGGGCGGACCACCGTGATCAGGCCAGCCGCGTCAGCAGCGCGCCGGCCGTCACCCGCTCCGCCTCCTGCCACGCGTCCACGGCGCCGGGGAAGAGCCGGTAGAAGGTGCCCGTCGCCCGCCGCGGGCACACGCTCCCCTCGACGAGCGCGAGGAGGACGTGCCGGCCCTCCGCCGCGCGGGCCGCGAGGTCGTCGACGCCGTCGTCGTCGGCGGCCGGCTCGCGGCTCTCCGGCGTCCCCAGCGCACGCAGCCGCGCCGCGAAGGAGGGCACGTCCTCACCCTCGTGGCGCCGGTAGCGCCACAGTTCGCCGGCCGTTCCCGGCGCCGTGGCGCGACGCACCACGACCGTCTCGTCCGCGCGCGCCGCCGCGTGCCAGCAGGCGAGGTCCCACAAGGTGGTGCGGGCACCGCTCGAGAAGTACGCCCACAGGTCGCGGCCGAGCGAGCCCAGACCGTCGCCGTGCCGCCCCGCGCTGTGGAAGCCGATCTCACCCGGAAGGTGGACATCGGTCCACAGCGCACGCCCGTCGGCGAGGTCGACCAGCATCGGCACACAGACGCGCGACCGCCCCGTGATGTCGAACCGCTGCCGCACGTTCCCCGGGTGGAACGAGGCGTCGCGCACCCCGGAGGCGGGCAGGGCCATGAAGCCCGCGAAGGCGTCCGGCAACTCGTCGAAGGGGACGTCGTTGAAGCTGAAGACGACCGGCACGGCGAAGCGCGCCCCACCGGACCTCAGTGCGGCGAGATCGAGGTCCACGTACTCGGTCGCACCGTCCGGCGCGGGCGCGGAGGTGAGGTCGCCGGAGTGCACGGCGGCGTCGCCGTGCCGCAGCTCGGTGTAGTCGCACACGCCGACGAGGTTCCAGTCGTCGTCGAAGAACACCACCGACAAATCGAGGTCCACCTCCGTGTCCTCGGGCTCCGTCCAGTGCAGGAACAGTCGCAGCGTCCCCCGCGGCAGCGCCAGAGCGCTGCCGCGCGGCACGGAGACCAGGGACGCCGCGGTCGTCCGCTCCGCGAAGGGCACGGTCAGGCAGGCCAGGGCCGGGTCGAGCACGGCGAGCTCGTAGCGCGAGCACTCCCCGAGCCGTCGCAGCAGCTCGTCCTCCAGCAGGGCGCACACCCGCGCGAGGACCGGCCGGGCAAGCGGCGCCCGCGCGTCGTCGGCGGCGTAGGCGTGGGCGACCTGGCCGCGGGGGAAGAACACCCGCCGCCGCGACGGCAGATGACGTCCGCGCAGGGCGCCCCACGCCCCCAGCAGCGGCCCGGGCCCCACCGCGGGCAGCGCGCCGCGCAGCGCCTCGGCCAGCGAGGGCGCGAGGTCCTCGCCCCCGTACGCCCGCAGCAGCTGGTCCAGCCGTCGCACCAGCTCCCCGGGCCGCTGCCGCAACAGCGCCACGGCCGCCTCGGCATCGCCCTCGCGCAGCGCCTCCTCGACCCGGCCCGCCCAGGTACGGGCCAGCAGCCGGGTCCCGCGCGGGGCGGCGGGCCCGTGGTGTGCGGCCGGGCGCACCGCCACCGCCTGCGGGTGCTCGGCCGCCGTGCGCAGCAGCGCCTCGCCCAGCGCCCCCGCGCCGGCCGGGTCCGTGCCGCGCAGCGTGGCGAAGGCCAGCGCCGCGCGCGGATGCCGGGCGTGGTGCTCGTAAGGGTGCAGGATCTCCGCCGCCCGCTTCCACGCGCGCGGGTGCCGCCGCAGGTCCTCCACCAGCGGGGCAACGCCGAAGGAGTCCAGCACGGACAGCAGTTCGCGCCGCAGTGCCCGCGGCACGCCGCGCAGGCCCGGCGGCGCCAGCAGGTCGGCCTCGCCACCGGACCACACGCACAGCAGCCGCAGCACGTCCGTGGCGGTCGTCAGCAGATGGGGCAGCAGCTCGCGTACCGCCCCGGCCGTGGCCGGACCGCCGTCGCGCAGCAGGGTGCCCAGCACCAGGGCCTTGGTCTCGCGCACGGGCAGCTCCGTGGGCAGCCAGCCGAGCCCGCCGGGCGCGGCGTGCGCCACCAGCACCTTGACGTCGTCGCGGTCCTGGGGGGAGAGCGGCGTCGGCCGGGCGAGCAGGCCGGCCAGTTCGGCGGCGGCGTCCGCCGTGCGCGAGGTGCCGAGCACCAGCAGCCGCAACGGCCCCCGCGGCGCGGGGCGCAGGGCGGCCCCCGCCGGCCGCCCGGGCCGCAGGAACGGGTCCGCGCGGTCGATGCGGCGATGGCACAGCGGACACCCGGCGTAGTCCGCGCCGTCCCAGCAGGAGCGGCACACCAGGTGCGCGCACGGCGAGACGGGGTGGACGACGCCGACCGTGCCGCACAGCACGCACGGCTGATCCGGCCGCTGCATCAGCAGGCTGAAGACGCGGTCCACGTACAGCGCGAACGTGTCCTGGGGTACGGAGCGGGGGAAGTCGCGGAAGAGCGGCATGTGGGTACGGTCCGCACCCAGCTGGGCGTCGATCGCGCGCAGCAGGCCGCGCCCGGTGTCGGCCAGGGCCCTGGCTCCCGCCCCCGCCAGCGCCGCGCGCAGCGGTTCGGTCAGGGCGTGCCCCCGGTCGAGCAACTCCGCCTCGAGGGCGGTGAGTCCGGCCGTGACGTGCGGGTCGAGGGCCGCGGCGGGCGTGGGCGGCTCATGGTCGACGTAGACGGTCCGGGCACGGCGAAGCAGCACCGAGTGCAGTGTGGGCACGAAGGATTCCCCCTGGAGAAAAGCGAGCGGGGGCGGAGAGTGGGCGCGCTGGATTCATTGAGAGAATGAGAAGGAAGCACGCCGCGGAGCCGCCCCCGCACCGCGATTCTAGGCAGCGGCCGTTCACCGGGGCCAACGGGTTTTCGCCGCCGCCCGGAGGCATCCGTGGCCCCGCCATCGAACTCGGGGTAACACACTTCGGTACCCGAGGGTAACAACCCCTAGCGGCACCCCCGCCGACGCCTTTATGGTGCCGCCATGCCGCACCTTCCCGATGTCGTGTTGTGGTCCGTACCCGCCTTCATCCTGCTCACCGCACTGGAGTTGGTGAGCTACCGGCTGCACCCCGACGACCGCGCCGAGGGCTACGAGGCCAAGGACGCGGCGACCAGCATCGGCATGGGGCTGGGCAGCCTGGTCTTCGACGCCCTCTGGAAGATCCCGATCGTCGCGGTCTACACCGCCCTGTACGAACTGACCCCGCTGCGCGTGCCCGTCCTGTGGTGGACGCTGCCGCTGATGCTCCTCGCCCAGGACTTCTTCTACTACTGGTCGCACCGGGGCCACCACGTCGTACGGATCCTGTGGGCCTGCCACGTGGTGCACCACTCCAGCCGCAAGTTCAACCTCACCACCGCGCTGCGCCAGCCGTGGACCTCGCTGACGGTATGGCCCTTCTACCTGCCGATGATCGCGCTCGGCGTGCATCCGGCGGCGGTGGCGTTCTGCTCGTCGGTCAACCTCGTCTACCAGTTCTGGGTGCACACCGAGCGGGTCGGCAAGCTGCCCCGGCCCTTCGAGTACGTCCTGAACACCGCCTCCCACCACCGGGTCCACCACGCCTCGCAGGGCGGCTACCTGGACCGCAACTTCGGCGGCATCCTCATCGTCTGGGACCGGATGTTCGGCTCGTTCGTCCCGGAGGGGGAACGGCCCGTCTACGGCCTGACGAAGAACATCGACACCTACAACCCCCTGCGCGTGGCCACCCACGAGTACGTGGCCATCGCGCGCGACCTGAAGGCGGCCGGCGGCTGGCGGGAGCGGGCCGGGCGCGTCTTCCGCAGGCCGGGCTGGCAGCCGGAGCGCACGGCGGAGCCGGCGGGAGGGACGGGCGCGAACGCCGCCGTCCCCGAGCGGGTCGCATGACAGGGGGCCGCGCTGCGCCCCTCGCGTTCGCCGCGGTCGCGGCGACGCACCTGGCCGCCCTCCTCGCGGACGCCCCGGTGCTCGCGCATGTCACCAAGCCGGCGCTGATGCCGCTGCTGGCGGTGTGCGTCCTGGCGCGCGGCGGGCCGCGCCTGCTGGTCCTCGCGCTGCTGTTCGGCTGCGGGGGCGACACCTTGCTCCAGGTGGGCGGGGAGGTCCTCTTCCTGCTGGGCATGGCCTCGTTCGCGGCCGGGCACGCCTGCTATCTGGTGCTCTTCGCCCGTTACGGAAGCCCGGGCGGCGCCCGTACGCGCCGGCTCGCGGCCGCGTACGCCACCGCCTGGCTCGGCACGCTCGCCCTGCTGTGGCCCGGCCTGGAGCCGGGACTGCGGGTGCCGGTCACCCTCTACAGCCTGCTGCTGACCGCGATGGCGCTCGGTGCGACACGGGCGCACCGGTGGGCGGGGGCGGGCGGGGCGCTGTTCCTGCTCTCCGACACGCTCATCGCCGGCGGGCTCGCCGCCTGGCCGCAGGCCCCGGCACCCCAATTCTGGATCATGCTCACGTACGTGGCCGCGCAGAGCCTGCTCACCCATGGGGTGCTGACGTGCGGGCGGCGAGAAGGGCATGAAGGACATGAAGGAGGGGCCGGGCGGCGGCCGCCCGGCCCCTCCACCGGTCATCCGCCGGGTCAGTCCTGGACGGCTGCCAGGGCGTCGACGATGCCGTAGCCGTAGAAGCTGTTGTTGTGCTTGGTGCCGGTGCAGGCGGCCTTCCAGCTACCCTTCCCGTCCGGGTCGTAGGCCGCCGTCGGGCAGCCCGGGTTCTTCGCCTGCGCCTTGAGGAGCCACTGGATCTCCTGCGGGCTCGACTTGGGGTGCGCGCTCTTCAGCAGCGCCGCCACACCCGCGACGTGCGGGCCGGCCATCGAGGTGCCCTGCAGGTAGCCCCAGTCGCCGCCCGGCATCGTGGACAGGATGCGGCCGTCCTTGGCGGGCAGCTCGGGCAGCTGGTACGAGTCGCCGCCGGGGGCCGCGACGTCGACGGCGTTGAGGCCGTAGTTGGAGTAGAACGACTTCTGCGACTTCACACCGGTGGCCGCGACGGTGACGACGCCCGGCAGCTGGGCGGGCACGTCGAGGCACTTCCTCGGGTCGATCTTGCGCGACGCCGGGGTGGAGTCGTTCGGGCTGGAGGCGTCGGTGATCTCCTTGGCCGCCAGGTCGAAGTTGGAGTTGCCCGCGGAGGCGACGTTGACCGCGCCCTTGTCCTGGGCGTACTTCGAGGCCCGGCCGACCGCGTCGGCTATCGCCTTCTGGTCGGCGTTGTCCGGGCAGTTGAACATCCACGGGTCGACGTAGTAGCTGTTGTTCGTCACCTCGACGCCGTGGTCGGCGGCGAAGACGAACGCGCAGACGACGCTCTCCGCGTAGAAGAAGCTGTCCTTCGGGGTGGACACCTTGATGCCGGAGACCTTCACGCCCGGAGCGACACCGGCCACGCCGACGCCGTTGCGGGCCGCGGCTATGGAACCGGCCACGTGCGTGCCGTGGTAGTCCTCGTCCGGGTTGAACGGGCGCCACGCGCCGGCGCTGGTGTCGGCCTTGCCGGAGACGCAGCTGGCGGACTGGCTCCTGGAGAAGTTCGGGGCTATGTCGGGGTGGGTGTCGTCCACGCCGGTGTCGATGACGGCGACCGTGACGTTCTTGCTGCCCGGGTTGACCTTGGCGGCCTTGTCGGCGTTGATCGCGCCGAGGTCCCACTGCAGGCCCTCCAGCGGCTCCTGGCCGGTGGCGGCCGAGCCGGCGGCCAGCGAGCGCGCGCCGTCCTTGGACAGCTTCAGCTTCTCCGGCTTGCCGTACTCGGTGGTGGTCGCGGCCTTCAGCGGCGCGGTGCGGGTGGCGCCCGCCGACTCCACACCCGGCACCGCCCGCAGCGCCTTGGCGAACTCGGGGTTCTTCGAGTGCGCGACGATGACGCCGATCTTGTCGTAGGAGACCACGACGGTGCCGCCGGCCCGGACCACGGCCTTCTTCACCTTGCCGAGCGTGCCGCGGTCGGTGGCGGTGTTCACGACGTACGACAGCAGCGGGCCGTCCGTGGTGACGGCGGCCCGCGGGGCGGCGTCGGCCTGCGGGGCGGCCGAGGCCGCGCCGGGCAGGAAGCCGAGGGAAGCGGTGAGCGCCAGTCCGACGGGGGCCGCCAGCAGGGCGTGCCGCCGTCTGGATCGCAGATGAGCCATGGGTACTCCACATCATCCGGAAATCCGCCCACGCACAGACGTGCGTGGGCGGGTGCATGACGAGTGAAGCTATCGCCGATCATGGCCCCGGGCAATGAATTCACCGGAGAAAGAAGGCGGGAGGGCCGTTCTCCGCGAGATGACCTCGCGTCAACCCCGCGTGAACGGAGGAACCCCCGGTCTGCGCAGTCCCGCCAGGCTCAGCGGGGCCAGCGCCACCCCCGGCCCGTACCAGCGAACCACCGTCCGCACGGCCGGGGCGGCAAGGGTCGGCCCCCTGCCCACCGCCGGCAGGGGAGCCGTCAACCTGACGCTCCCGAACGGGCGTCGGCCGGGGGACGGCTGGGGAGGAGTCGGGGCAGTGCTCACACCAGGGTCAACGAGGCCGAAGGCGGGCGGTTTTGCCCCACGCGGCCGCCACTGCGACATTCGGCGAACCAGCCCCTGTCGCATACTGCGGTGTCCCTCTACGATGCGTGATCCGAGTCACAGGTTCGGCTCGCGCCCCGCACGTCACTTGTCAGGAGAGACCGTGGACTCAGAAGAGGCCGTGGGAACGACACCTTCCACAGCCAGGGGGCCCGAGGAGCCCGTCCGCCCCGCCATCCCCGCCCAGCCCGAGCACTTCGCCGCCGTGCACGACAGTGCCGAATTCGCCGAACTGCGCCGGGCGCACCGCTCCTTCGCCTTCCCGCTCACCATCGCCTTCGTCACCTGGTACCTGCTCTACGTCCTGCTCTCCAACTACGCGGGCGCGTTCATGGACACCACCGTCGTCGGCAACATCAACATCGCCTTCGTGTTCGGGCTGGCGCAGTTCCTCACCACCTTCCTGATCGCCTGGTGGTACGCCAAGCACGCCGAAACGAAGATCGACCCGAAGGCCGAGGCCCTCAAGGCCCGTATGGAGGCGGGGGAATGATCCCGAGCACCACCCTCGCGGCCGACGCCGCGCACACGCTGGCCGCCGGGGGCGCCGGCGAACACCGCACGCTGATCATCACGCTGTTCTCCGTCTTCGTCGCCATCACCCTCGGCATCACCGTCTGGGCCGGCCGCCAGACCAAGGACGCCACCGACTTCTACGCCGGCGGCCGCTCCTTCACCGGCTTCCAGAACGGTCTGGCCATCTCCGGCGACTACATGTCCGCCGCGTCCTTCCTGGGCATCGCCGGCGCGATCTCCCTCTACGGCTACGACGGCTTCCTCTACTCCATCGGCTTCCTCGTCGCCTGGCTGGTCGCCCTGCTGCTCGTCGCCGAGCCGCTGCGCAACTCCGGCCGCTTCACCATGGCCGACGTGCTCGCCTACCGCCTCAAGCAGCGCCCCGTACGCACCGCCGCCGGCACCTCCACCATCGTCGTCTCGATCTTCTACCTGCTCGCCCAGATGGTCGGCGCGGGCGCGCTGGTGGCCCTGCTGCTCGGCGCCACCGGCGAGGGATCGCGGCGCTGGATCATCGTCCTGGTCGGCCTGGTGATGGTGCTGTACGTGACCATCGGCGGCATGAAGGGCACCACCTGGGTACAGATCGTCAAGGCGGTCCTGCTCATCGCGGGCACCCTGCTGATCACCGTCCTGGTCCTCAACAAGTTCAACTGGAACCTCTCCACCCTCCTGGGCCGCGCCGCCGAGGAAAGCGGCAAGGGCAAGGCGTTCCTGGAGCCGGGGCTGCAGTACGGCAAGGACGGCACCTCCAAGCTCAACTTCATCTCCCTCGGCCTGGCGCTCGTCCTCGGCACCGCCGGACTGCCCCACATCCTCATCCGCTTCTACACGGTGCCCACCGCCCGCGCCGCCCGGAAGTCCGTGAACTGGGCGATCGGCATCATCGGCGCCTTCTACCTGATGACCATCGCCCTCGGCTTCGGCGCCGCGGCCCTCGTCGGACCCAAGGCGATCACCGCCTCGAACGAGTCCGGCAACACCGCCGCACCGCTGCTCGCCCAGGAGGTCGGCGGCGGCGCCGGCTCCACGGGCGGGGCCATCCTGCTCGCCGTGATCTCGGCGGTCGCCTTCGCGACCATCCTCGCCGTCGTCGCGGGCCTGACCCTGGCCTCCTCCGCCTCGTTCGCCCACGACCTGTGGGCCAACGTCATCCGCAAGGGGAAGACCAGCGAGAAGGAGGAGATCCTCACCGCCAAGTTCGCCGCCGTCGTCATCGGCGCGATCTCCATCGTGCTGGGCATCTTCGCCCACCGCCTCAACGCCGCGGCCCTGGTCGCGCTCGCCTTCGCCGTCGCGGCCTCGGCCAACCTCCCGACGATCCTCTACAGCCTCTTCTGGAAGCGCTTCACCACCCGCGGCGCCCTCTGGTCGATCTACGGCGGACTGATCTCCTCGGTCACCCTCGTGATCATCTCCCCGGTCGTCTCCGGCAACCCCAAGGCCCTCTTCCCCGACCTGGACTTCGACTACTTCCCCCTCGGCAACCCCGGGCTCGTCTCCATCCCGCTCGGATTCCTGCTCGGCTGGGCGGGCTCCCTGCTGTCCAAGGAGGCCCCGGACGAGAAGAAGTACGCCGAACTCGAGGTCCGCGCGCTCACCGGGTTCGGGGCGCACTGACGCCCGTACGGGCCCCTTCCGCCGGCGATCGCGTACGCTGCCTCGAGCGAACGTACAAGCGTTTTCAGTCGGCGGGAGGGGCCTCACCGTGCTCATCGACACCTACGGCCGCGTCGCCACGGACCTGCGCGTCTCCCTGACCGACCGCTGCAACCTGCGCTGCACCTACTGCATGCCCGAAGAGGGCCTGAAGTGGCTCGCCAAGCCGGACCTGCTCACCGATGACGAGATCGTCCGCCTGATCGGCATCGCCGTCACCGCCCTCGGCGTCACCGAGGTCCGCTTCACCGGCGGCGAGCCCCTGCTGCGCCCCGGCCTCGTCTCCATTGTCGAGCGCTGCGCCGCCCTCGCCCCGCGCCCCAAGCTGTCGCTGACCACCAACGGCATAGGGCTGGCCCGCACCGCACGGGCCCTGAAGGACGCCGGCCTGGACCGCGTCAACGTCTCCCTCGACACCCTCCGCCCCGAGGTCTTCGCCGCCCTGACCCGCCGCAAGCGCCACCAGGACGTCCTCGACGGGCTGGCCGCCGCCCACGCCGCCGGCCTGACCCCCGTCAAGGTCAACGCCGTCCTGATGCCCGGCCACAACGACGACGAGGCGCCCGACCTCCTCGCCTGGGCCGTCGAGCAGGGCTACGAACTGCGCTTCATCGAGCAGATGCCGCTGGACGCCCAGCACGGCTGGAAGCGCGACGGCATGATCACCGCCGAGCGGATCCTGACGAGCCTGCGCACCCGCTTCGCCCTCACCCCCGAGCCGGGCGCCGAGCGCGGCTCCGCCCCCGCCGAGCGCTGGATCGTCGACGGGGGCCCGGCCCGCGTCGGCGTCATCGGCTCGGTCACCCGGCCGTTCTGCGCCGCCTGCGACCGCACCCGGTTGACCGCCGACGGACAGGTGCGCACCTGCCTGTTCGCGACCGAGGAGTCCGACCTGCGCGGAGCGCTGCGCTCGGGGGCGACGGACGAGGACATCGCGCGGCTGTGGCGCACGGCCATGTGGGGCAAGAAGGCGGGCTCGGGCCTGGACGACCCGGCCTTCCTGCAGCCCGCGCGCCCGATGTCAGCGATCGGAGGCTGACGCCTCCCACTCCTCCAAGGTCACCACGTCCTTGAGGAACCCGCGCAGGTCAAGGAAGTTGGACAGGTGTTCGCGGTGCTCGTCGCACGCGAGCCAGGTCTTGCGGCGCTCGGGGGTGTGCAGCTTCGGGTTGTTCCACGCCAGCACCCACACCGCGGCGGCACGGCAGCCCTTGGCGGAGCAGATCACGGCATTCTCGGGGGAGTTCACCCCTCGACTCTACGACGCCGGAGATCGTCACGGCCCCGGCAGACACGGCGACGCCGGGCAGCCACGGGGGGAGCCGCCCGGCGTCGGTCTGTCGCTCCGACGGGGGATGCGGAGCGCCTACGAAGTATGTCACGCGGTGCCCGGCGCGGGGCACCGATCCACATGATTGATCTGAGGTTTTCTTGAGCTTGTCACACCGTCCTCCGCCGGACCGCCCGGAACCGGAGGATCAGCCGTGCTCGGGTCCCTGATCGCGCCGCGGGGCCCCGTCGGCTTCCGGGACGGGTTCCGCCACGCCGCCCGCGGGCCCCGTCGTCAGCATCGGACGGGTCGGCGCCGGCACGAACGTACCCGGCAGTGAAGGGGTGTTCTCCCGGCCCGCGTTGGCGATGACGACGGCCACATACGGCAGCAGCGCGCCCAGGACGAGCGTGCCCACCGCCACGTAGCGCTCGATGTTCCACAGGATCACGGTCAGCACCACGGACAGGGTGCGGACGCCCATCGAGATGACATACCGGCGCTGCCGCCCGCGCACGTCCTCCGCCAGGCCCTGCCGGGCACCGGTGATCCGGAAGACCTCCGTACCACCCAGCTTCCGCATCACGTTCCACCACCCGACTGCCGCGCCGACGCCCTTCGGGCCCGTACGTACTCAACGTTACGCCGAGGCCCCGCCGGGTACGAGACCGGGGCGCCTTCCGGCTGGCTCACGCTCAGGCGCCCGACGTGCGCATACGGCGTACGGGCCGCTCCGACGTGCGCCGTAGCGGGCACAGCCCCACAATGGCGGAGCACGCCACATCGCTATCCACGAGGAGGCGGCATGAACTGGTTGTGGGCAATCGTCGTCGGACTGGTCCTGGGCCTGATCGCCAAGGCGATTCTGCCGGGCAAGCAGCAGGTCCCGCTCTGGCTCACCATCATCCTCGGCCTGATCGGCGCCCTGCTCGGCAACTGGGCGGCCTCGGCGCTGGGGGTCGAGCACACCAAGGGCGTCGACTGGGTCCGGCATCTGCTGCAGCTGGTCGGTGCGGTGATCGTGGTCGCGATCGGCGACCGGCTGTGGGTGGGGATGCGGGGGAGCAAGCGCAGAACCACCTGAGCGCGGTCACGGAAAAAGAGCTGGGGCGGCCGGCGCGCGTCACGCGCACCGGCCGCCCCATGAGCCGTTCGGGCAGGTCAAGCCCCGGCGGACTACAGCCCGCGCAGCTCGGCGATCTTCCGGCCGGCCTTGAGGTAGACCCCGGTCACCTCGCGCCCGGCGAGCAGCTCCCGGGCCACCTCGCCCAGCGGGCGGATGGCGTCGGCCTCGGCCAGCACGACCGCCTCCTGGCCGCCGTCGGCCTCCAGGACCAGCCGCAGGCCGTTCTGCTTGGCGACCCGGCGGGCGGCCGAGGCGCTCGGCTGGAAGCCCAGCACCTTGCTGAGGACGGCCGTGGCGGGCTCCTCGCCGTGTTCGGCGAGGTCCACCACCGGCGTCTCGACCTCGGTGAAGGTCTTCTTCGAGAACTGCGCGACGAAGCCCGCGCGCGCCGCCATCGCCGCCTCCACGCCGTACAGCGCGGCCACGACCTCGCCCGCCAGGACCTTCTTGAGGTCCATCGGGTGCAGCGTCTTCTCCCCGATGCGGGAGAGGACCAGCGCGATCTCCGCGTCCGTCCACTCCGTCCATGCCTTCAGGTACGGCTCCATCAGCCGGTCCGGGACCGACATGATCTTGCCGAAGACGTCGTCGGCGGGCGCGGACAGGCCCACGTAGTTGCCCTTGGACTTGGACATCTTGGCGCCGGTGCCGTCCGTGCCCTCGATGAGCGGCATGGTGACGACCAGCTGCGGCTTCTGGCCGTGCACCTCCATCAGCTTGCGGCCCATCTGCAGGTTCAGCAGCTGGTCCGCGCCGCCCAGCTCCACGTCGCACTCCAGCGCGACCGAGTCCAGCGCCTGCGCGATGGGGTACAGCATCTCCGTCATCGTCAGGCCCGAGCCGTCGGCCAGCCGGTTGCGGAAGTCCTCGCGCTGCAGCAGCTGCGAGACCGGCACCTGCGCCAGCACGCCGAGCAGCTCGGGGAAGGTGTAGGGCGCCAGCCACTCGCTGTTCTGGACGAAGCGGACCTTCTCGAAGTCGAAGAAGGGCCGGACCTGCTGGCGGTAGCCCGCCAGGTTGGCGGCGATGTCCTCGTCCGTCAGCGGCGGACGCTCGGCCGTGCGGCCCGTCGGGTCGCCGATCTTGGCGGTGAAGTCACCGATCAGCAGCGTGACGTCGTGGCCCATGCGCTGGAAGCGGCTGAGGACCATCATCGGCACGGCGTGGCCGAGGTGCACATCGGCCGCCGTCGGGTCGATGCCCAGCTTGATGTGCAGGCCCTTGCCCTCGGCACTGCGTGCCTCGATGCGCTCGGCCAGCTTGGCGACGCCCGGCAGCACCTCGACCGTGCGCGCGGCGATGAGCTCGGCCTGGTCCTTCGCCGGCAGGTCCGTCAGGTCCAGATAGCGGCGCGCCTTCGTCTCCGTGAGCAGCTGCTCCACGGTCGAGTCGGTGGAGAGGTCCTGCGCCAGCAGTGCGCTGGCGCGCGCGACGGAGTCGCCGAGGCGTGTCATCGTGACGTTCCTGTGGTGGTTGTCGGACAGCGGACAGACCGAGTCTATTTGCTCGGCGCAACCGATTTCGCGCCGGTCATACGCCCTGACTGACCGAGCTCATGTTGAAGTCCGGAATCCGCAGTGCCGGCATCGCCGCCCGGGTGAAGTAGTCCCCCCACTCGCGCGGCAGCGTCGGCTCGGTGCGGCCCGCCTCCGTGGCCCGCCCCAGCAGCCCCACCGGCGACTCGTTGAAGCGGAAGTTGTTGACCTCGCCCACGACCTCGCCCTTCTCCACCAGGTACACCCCGTCCCGGGTCAGCCCGGTCAGCAGCAGCGACGCCGGGTCCACCTCACGGATGTACCACAGGCAGGTCAGCAGCAGGGCCGGCCCCTCATGGCCGCTCGCGGCCACCATCTCGGCCAGGGACCGGGTACCACCCGCCTCCATGATCAGGTTGTCCGTGTACGGCGTCACCGGCAGCTCCGTCAGGCCCGCGCTGTGCCGCGTGGTCAGCAGGTGCTCCAGCACCCCGTCCCGGATCCAGTCGGTGGCCGCCAGCGGCAGCCCGTTGTCGAAGACCGACGCGTCGTCGCCCGAGCTGGCGGCCAGCACGAACGGCGCGCACTCCAGCCCCGGCGCGTACGGGTCGCTGCGCAGCGTCAGCGGCAGCGCCGAGAGCTTCTCCCCGATCCGGGTGCCGCCGCCGGCCTTGGAGAAGACGGTGCGGCCCTCGGCCGCGTCCCGGGCCGCCGCCGACCACTGCTGGTAGACGAGCAGATCGGCCACGGCGGTCGGCGGCAGCAGCGTCTCGTACCGCCCGGCGGGCAGCTCCACCTTCCGCCGCGCCCAGGCCAGCCGCTCGGCCAGCTCGGCGTCCATCGCGCCCGGGTCCACGTCCGTGAAGTCCCGGGTGGCCCGCCCGGCCCACGCGGAACGCGTCCGGTCCGGGCTCTTGGCGTTCAGCTCCAGCGTCCCGGTGGGCTGGTCGTGCCGCAGCCGCAGCCCGGTGGAGGTGCCCAGGTAGCTGGAGACGACCTCGTGACGGGCGAAGCCGTACAGCTCCCGCCCGGCGGACCGGGCCCCGGCGAAGGCCTCGCCGAGCGCCGGGGCGAAGTCGTCGAACACGGCGGAGGAGGTCTCCTCGGGCGCGTCGGTGAACGCGGGGGAGTGCGGCACCCCCGACACCAGCGGCTGAGCGTCCTCGGCGGGCCCCGCCTCCCGCGCGGCCGCCTCCGCCGCCCGCACCAGCGACTCCAGATCGGCGGCGGTCACCGCCGACCGGGACACGACCCCCGAGGCCGTGCCCTCGCCGCCGTCCACGGTCGCGATCACCGTGACGTCACGGCCCCGGGTGACGCCGTTGGTGGTGAGCGCGTTGCCGGCCCAGCGGAGGTTGGCGGTGGAGTGCTCGCCCGCGATGACGACGCAGCCGTCGGCACGGGAGAGCTCGAGGGCACGCTCGACGATCTCGTGGGGCTTGTTGCTCCTACGGGCACTCACTGACCGGCCTCCTGCGTGGTGTTAAGACTGTGCTTACCCGGGGGGCAACCCCCGGACCCCCGGCCGCTTCCGTGCTCGCCGCTCACTGACCGGCCTCCTGGGTCGTGTTGAGACTGTGCTTACCCGGGGGGCAACCCCCGGTCCCCCGGCCGCTTCCGTGCTCGCCGCTCACTGACCGGCCTCCTGGGTCGTGTTGAGGATGTTCACGCCCTGGAAGAGGGCGGACGGGCAACCGTGCGACACGGCCGCGACCTGACCGGGCTGCGCCTTGCCGCAGTTGAAGGCGCCGCCCAGGACGTACGTCTGCGGCCCGCCGACGGCCGCCATGGAACCCCAGAAGTCCGTGGTGGTCGCCTGGTAGGCCACATCCCGCAGCTGACCCGCCAGCCGCCCGTTCTCGATCTTGAAGAAGCGCTGCCCGGTGAATTGAAAGTTATAGCGCTGCATATCGATGGACCACGACCGGTCGCCCACCACGTAAATGCCCTCGTCGACACCGGAGATGAGCTCCTCGGTCGACGGCCCGTCCGGCGCGGGCCGCAGGGAGACGTTCGCCATCCGCTGCACGGGCACGTGCGAGGGCGCGTCGGCGTACGCGCAGCCGTTGGAGCGGCCCAGGCCGGTGAGGCGGGCGGTGCGGCGGTCCAGTTGGTAGCCGACCAGGACGCCGTCCCTGACCAGGTCCCAGGACTGACCGGCCACGCCCTCGTCGTCGTAGCCGACGGTCGCCAGGCCGTGCTCGGCGGTGCGGTCACCGGTCACGTTCATGATCTGCGAGCCGTACCTGAGCGTCCCCAGCAGATCGGGCGTCGCGAACGAGGTGCCCGCGTACGCGGCCTCGTAGCCCAGCGCGCGGTCCAGCTCGGTGGCGTGGCCGATGGACTCGTGGATGGTCAGCCACAGGTTGGACGGGTCGACCACCAGGTCGTACGAGCCCGCCCGCACGCTCGGCGCGCGCATCTTCTCCGCGAGCAGTGCGGGGATCTCCGCCAGCTCGGCGTCCCAGTCCCAGCCGCCCGCGCCCGTCAGGTACTCCCAGCCCCGGCCGACCGGCGGGGCGAGGGTGCGCATGGAGTCGAAGCCGCCGCCGGCTTCGTCCACCGCCACGGCCGTGACCTGTGGGTGCAGGCGGACGCGCTGCTGGGTGGTGGTCGTGCCGGCGGTGTCCGCGTAGAACTTGTTCTCGTGCACGGTCGTCAGCGACGCGTCGACGTGCGCGACGCCCTCCGCCGCCAGCAGCCGCTCGCTCCACTGGGCGAGCAGCCCGGTCTTCTCGGAGTCCGGGACCGAGAAGGGGTCGATGTCGTACGCCGAGACCCACGTCCGGTCCGCGTGCACCGGCTCGTCCGCCAGCTCCACGCGCTCGTCGGACCCCGCGGCGGCGATGATCTTGGCCGACAGCTTCGCCATCGCCACCGCCTGGGACGCCACCCGTGCCGCGGCGTCCATCGTCAGGTCCACACCCGAGGCGAACCCCCACGTGCCCCCGTGCACCACCCGCACCGCGTATCCCAGGTCGGTGGAGTCCGAGGAACCCGACGGGCGGGCGTCCCGCAGCCGCCACGAGGCGCTGCGCACCCGCTCGAAGCGGAAGTCCGCGTGCTCGGCCCCCAGCGCGCGCGCCCTCGCCAGGGCCGCGTCGGCCAGGGGGCGCAAGGGCAGGGCGAGGAACGAAGGGTCGATCTCATGCGGCACGGTCCACTCTCCTTCTCGGTGTGTGGGGGCAGTGAACCATGCCGTCGGAGGGTGACGGCCGGGTAATCCCGTCCCCGCTTCTGTAGAGATCCAACAGGGACTGCGGGCCGCCCCTGTCGCAGGTCGATTGCCTCTTCCGCGACCACTACCGATACGTTCGGTGTATCCAGCACCACTATGGGAACAAAACGGAAGGGTGATCCTTTGAGCCGCTCGGTTCTCGTCACCGGAGGAAACCGTGGCATCGGCCTCGCCATCGCCCGCGCGTTCGCCGAAGCGGGCGACAAGGTCGCCATCACCTACCGCTCGGGGGAGCCGCCCGCCGGCTTCCTCGCCGTGAAGTGCGACATCACGGACCCGGAGCAGGTCGAGCAGGCATACAAGGAGATCGAGGAGAAGCAGGGCGCGGTCGAGGTGCTGGTGGCCAACGCCGGCGTCACCCGCGACCAGCTGCTGCTGCGCATGTCCGAGGAGGACTTCACCTCCGTGGTGGAGACCAACCTCACCGGCACGTTCCGGGTCGTCAAGCGCGCCTCGAAGGCCATGCTGCGGGCCCGCAAGGGCCGCGTCGTGCTGATCTCCTCCGTCGTCGGCCTGATGGGCTCGGCGGGCCAGGCGAACTACGCCGCCTCCAAGGCCGGCCTCGTCGGCTTCGCCCGCTCGCTCGCCCGCGAGCTGGGCTCGCGCAACATCACCGTCAACGTCGTCGCGCCCGGCTTCGTGGACACCGACATGACCCGTGTGCTCACCGACGAGCAGCGTGCGGGAATCGTCGGCAACGTCCCGCTGGGCCGCTACGCGCAGCCCGAGGAGATCGCCGCCTCGGTCCGCTTCCTCGCCTCCGAGGACGCCGCATACATCACCGGAGCCGTCATTCCTGTCGACGGCGGATTGGGCATGGGTCACTGATCGCCATGAGTGGAATCCTCGCAGGCAAGCGCATCCTCGTCACGGGTGTCCTCACCGAGTCCTCGATCGCCTTCCAGGCGGCGAAGGTCGCCCAGAACGAGGGCGCCGAGGTCATCCTGACCGGCTTCGGCCGGCTCTCCCTGGTCGAGCGCATCGCCAAGCGGCTGCCCAAGCCGGCGCCCGTCATCGAGCTGGACGTCTCCAACCAGGAGCACCTCGACGGCCTGGCCGACAAGGTCCGCGAGCACCTGGGCGACGGCGTCGCCCTGGACGGCATCGTGCACTCCATCGCCTTCGGCCCGCAGGGCGCCTTCAACTTCCTCGAGGGCACCTGGGAGGACGTCTCCACGGCCGTCCAGATCTCGGCGTACTCCTACAAGTCGCTGGCCATGGCCCTGCTGCCGCTGATGCGCGAGGGCGGCTCGATCGTCGGCCTGACCTTCGACGCGCAGATCGCCTGGCCGAAGTACGACTGGATGGGCGTGGCCAAGGCGGCCCTGGAGTCCACCAACCGCTACCTGGCGCGCGACCTGGGCCCCAAGGGCATCCGCTGCAACCTGGTCTCCGCCGGCCCGATCAAGTCGATGGCCGCCAAGTCCATCCCGGGCTTCGAGGAGCTCGCGGACGTGTGGAACCACCGCGCCCCCATCGGCTGGGACCTGGCCGACCCGGAGCCGGCCGGCCGCGGTGTGGTCGGTCTGCTGTCGGACTTCTTCCCCCGCACCACGGGTGAGATCGTCCACGTCGACGGCGGCGTGCACATGATGGGCGCCTGAGCCCCCGGCGCATGAGCGATGCCCGCCCCGGAAGCCTGCCGGGGCGGGCATCGCGCGTTCCCCGGCCCGCTCCCGGGTCGTGCGGCGCGGCGAGCGCCCGCACACTGGGGTGCAGGGAGGAGGTACGGGCCATGCGCGTCCCCGTTCGCCGTACGGCGGCACTGCTCCTGCTGGCGGGTGCCGCGCTGACCGGCGCGCCGCCGGCGAGCGCCGGACCCGGGACCGGCGCCGCCCCCGAACCTCCGCGCGAGGCGGAGTGCCACACCCGTGTCGAGGGCTCCCACGCCACCGCCCACTGCTTCAACGGCAACGCCGCCCTGGACCGCGTCCAGCTCCACCTGGAGTGCGCCCGCTGGTGGGACCCCGGCATGGACACCGCGCCCGTCGCCGTCGGGCCCGCCCGGCACGTCTCGCTCACCCAGCGCTGCTGGCTGGGCATACGCCACGCCTGGGTGACCCATACGCCCGGATGACGGCGGTGCGGACGGGAGTGGGAGACTGTGCGCATGCCCGTCCTCGACGAGAACCCCAAGAACGGCCAGAAGGCCCTGCTGACCATCCTCGGCGTGATGCTCGGCATCACCGTCGTCATCGGTGTGATCGCGACGATCGCCTCACCCTGAACCGCACGGCGGCGCGGCCCGTCCGCCCGCGTGGTGGACCTGGCACCACCGTCCCCTAGGGGGCCTGCGTCAGGGGTATGTGGGTGGCTTGCCGGATGGGCGGCGGAAGCCGCTCTCCGTAGGTTCGTAGGACACCGCGACGCGGCGGTGCACCGAACCCCTCGGAGGCGATCCCCATGTCCACCGGCAGGCAGGCCCGCTCCCCAGTCAGCACAGCCGGCACCCGGGCCCGGCAGCAGACGAGGCTGCCGTGGTGGGCCCTGGCCCTGCCCGCGGCCGCGTTCGTGGCGCTGTTCTCCCTGCCGGCGTCCCCCGCCTCGGCCGACAGCGGCCGCGGCTCCGGCGGCGGCACGGTGGTGCGGGTGGTCCAGCTCCTGCAGCACTCCGCCGCGCGCCTGGCACTGTGAGCACCCGCGTGCGCGGGGCCGCCACCCGGCGGGGGCAAGCCTGCCAACACCCCGCGCCCGGCGGTGGGTTTCATGCGAAGCTGGACGGTATGAGCTCCGAACCGACCCGCAGGATCGTCATCCTCCGGCACGCCAAGGCCGAATGGTCCGACGTCGACGACCACGAGCGTCCGCTCGCCGACCGAGGCCGCAAGGACGCCCCCGTCGCAGGCCGCTGGCTCGCCGGTTCCGGCATCACCCCCGACCTGGCCCTGTGCTCGACCTCCGTCCGTACCCGGGAGACCTGGAAGCTCGCCGTCGCCGAGCTCCCGGAGCGCCCCCGCACGGTCTACGAGGAGCGCATGTACGAGGCTTCCCTCGGCGAGCTGATCGCGCTGCTCAACGAGGTCTCCGACGAAGTGACCGACCTGGTCCTCATCGGGCACAACCCCGGCATGCACGCCCTGGCCGACGCGCTGGCGGGCGAGGCCGACGGCGATCTGCTGCCGCGCATGAACCGTTCCGGCTTCCCCACGTCCGCGGTGGCCGTCCTCGCCTTCACCGGCTCCTGGAAGTCCGTCGAGCACGGCGTGGCCCGCCTGGTCGCCTTCTGGGCCCCGAACGCGTAGGCACGACGCCCGGGGGTACGCGTTGTTCCCGTACCCCCATCGGGGTCACTCGTGGGTGTTGGCCGCCTCGACCTCTTCACGGGTGACGCCCAGCAGATAGAGGACGGTGTCCAGGAACGGTACGTTCACGGCGGTGTGCGCGGCCTCCCGCACCACGGGCTTGGCGTTGAACGCCACCCCCAGGCCGGCCGCGTTGAGCATGTCCAGGTCGTTGGCCCCGTCACCGACCGCGACCGTCTGCGCCAGCGGCACCCCGGCCTCCGCCGCGAACCGGCGCAGCAGCCGGGCCTTGCCCGCCCGGTCCACGATCTCGCCCGTGACCCGGCCGGTCAGCTTGCCGTCGACGATCTCCAGCGTGTTGGCGGACGCGAAGTCCAGCCCCAGCCGCTCCCGCAGATCGTCCGTGACCTGCGTGAAGCCGCCGGAGACCACGCCCACCTGGAAGCCGAGCTGCTTGAGCGTCCTGATCAGGGTCCGGGCGCCCGGCGTGAGCCGCACCTCGGCCCGCACCTTCTCCACCACCGACGCGTCGAGCCCCGCCAGCAGCGCCACCCGCTCGTGCAGCGACTGCTCGAAGTCCAGCTCGCCCCGCATCGCCCGGGCCGTCACCTCGGCCACCTCGGCCTCACAGCCCGCGTGGGCGGCGAACAGCTCGATGACCTCGTCCTGGATGAGCGTGGAGTCCACGTCCATCACGACCAGCCGCTGCGCCCGCCGCTGCAGACCGGCGGCCACGACCGCCACGTCCACGCCCAGCACCGCCGATTCGATGGCCAGCGCGGTGCGCAGCTTCTCCGTCTCCGCGCCCGAGACCGCGAACTCCACGGCGGTCACGGGGTACTTGGCGAGCCGGAAGATGCGGTCGATGTTGCCGCCGGTGTCGGTGATGCAGGCGGCGATGGCCGCGGTCGACTCCGCGGTGAGCGGGTGGCCGAGCACGGTGACATGGGAACGGCCGGTGCCGCGCGGCAGGTTGTCGCCCCGGCCGGAGATGATCTCGGTCTGCAGATGCATCGAGTCGGCCCAGCTGTGCACCGTGGCCCGCAGGTCGCCCTCGGTCGCGGCGCCGCCCAGGGGGGCGGTCACGAGCGCGCACAGGGTGATCCGGCCCCGGGTGACGATCTGCTCGATGTCTATGACGTCCACCGCGTAGGCGGCGAGGGTGTCGAACAGCCCGGCGGTGATGCCCGGCCGGTCCTTCCCGAAGATCTTGACGAGGAGGGTGGGGACATCGTCGCCGGTGACGGCGGTGGCAGGCGGGATCTGCGATGCGCTCATGGTGCTCCTACGGTATCCGGCCCCGCGCCGGACCCGTACACGTGTCCCGCCTGCCGGGACGCTGCCGCTGTGGTACGCGGCATTTCTTCCGCCGCCGGTCACCAGGGGTTTCTCCCCCCGACCCCGGGACGCAACCCGGGGCGGAGCCCGGGGAGCGGGCGCCCCTAGCGGCGGCCGCCCGGCGGTGGCGGCGGCCGGTCGTCCGGGGGCGGTACCGGCGAGGAACCGTACCGGTACCCCGGCCGCCGCGGCGGCCGGGGTGGCGGCCGGCGCGGCGGTGGCATGGGGGAGCGGCTCGTCTGCGTCGGGGCGCTGAAGGGATCCTCCCCCGGCGGCCGCAGATACGGATTGGTCTCCTCCCGCGCGGGCCGGTACCCCGCCGACGGGGTGTACGGACCCGGCCGGTAGGCCAGGTCGGGGTAGGTGCGGCCGTCCGGGTGGGGGTGCGCCGGGGGCGAGGCCCGGCGGCCGGCGACGCCCGCGGCGCAGGCCAGCAGCCCGCCGGTCAGCCCCGCGCCGCATCCCCACGCCGCGCCCAGCACCAGCGCCCGCGGCACGCTGCCCGCCAGTTCCAGGCCGGCGCCCATGGCGTCGATGCCCAGCACCGACAGGCTCGCGCCGGCCTTCACCCGGGTCGCCAGCACCAGCAGCGGCAGCGCCACCGCGGTGGCCGCCCCGAGCGACAGCCCGCACCGCGCGGCGAACGCCCCGCTTCCCGCCGTGCCCCGGGGCGTACGGGCCGCCGTGAGCACCCCGGCCGTCAGCATCAGCAGGGCGCACCCCACCGGCAGCAGCCACGCCACAGGTTCCAGGTCCGCGATCCGGCCCACCGTCACCGTCTGCTCCGTGCCCATGCGCAGCAGGTCGTCGAGCGGATGCGGCAGCACCTGCAGCAGCGAGCCGCTCGCCGTGCCCCGCAAGGGCACGAACAGTCCCAGGGGCACCCCCAGCCACACCCCGTTGGGCGCCCCGAGCAGGGCGGCACCGGCCACCCGCCGGGGGTGGCCGTCCCCCGGGGCAGCCGCCACCGCCGCCGCCAGGCCGGCCGCGACGGACAGCACCAGCACGGCGCGCAGCGCCGAGGCCACCGGCCGTACGCCGTGGTGCAGCGCGCGCAGGCGGCGCGGCAGCGGGGCCCGGCGGGCGGCCAGCACGGTGATCAGCAGGACCGCGAGGACCCACACCAGGCCGCCGAGCAGCGACGGCCCCGTCCGTACGGAGAAGCCCACCGAGGCCCTGGCGTCGGCCAGGCCCGCGATCCGCTCCGGCAGGCCGCCGCCGATGTCCCCGATGTCCCCGAGGCCGGGTATCTCCAGGCGTGGCCGGCCGCTCCCGGAATCCGGGCCCCCGAGCCCCAGCCCGCTGCCGTCGATGGTGACGGTCGAAGAGCCCGCCCAGGCGAGTCCGCCCAGGAGCAGCAGGAACAGGACGGCCACCGCCCCCGCCCGGGCGGCCAGCTCGCCACCGCGGACGGTCGGCCCCGCCCCGCGCAGCGACCGGGCGAAGACCCAGCCGAGCAGCAGCGCCCCGGCCAGGCTCACTCCCAGTGGCGTGATGTCGATGGTGGTGTGCGCCCCCGCGCCCGTCAGGCCGAATGCTTCGACGGAGCCCGAGGGAGTGACCGAGCCACCGACCGCGAGGACGACCACCGCGGCCGTCATCGGCCCCAGCGACCCGGCGGCGTCCGCCCCCACCAGGTGCAGGCCCAGCGCCGCGACCCCTGCCATGGTGAGAAAGGCCCAGCTCACAGCGGCTATCGCGGTGAGGAGCAGGTCCGCGACAGCAGCCGCGCGCCTGCCGCTGGTCATGGTCATCGCGGCCCCCCGGTGCCCGCCCGTCGCCCGGATGTTCATGATCCGTACGCATCCATGGGCGGTTACTACTGTCAGGGCGTGTTTCGCATCGGTCAACGGTGCCTGTTACCGGGCCGGTACACCTCTGCGTCACTCCCGACTTTCGGTGGGGGGACTGCGCCTGAAATAGTTCCTCCCGATGTTCGCCATCCCTAGACTCCCCGTGCAGGGGGCTCATCGGGGGACAAGTAGTGGGGCATGGAGTGCCGGAACTCGTACTGGAATTGAATGGACAGACCTGGACGTTGGACCCGTCCCGGTCATACACCCTCGGGCGCGATCCGCAGGGTGACATGGTGCTGGAGGACGCCCGCGTCTCCTGGCGGCACGCCACCCTGCGGTGGGGCGGCCACAGCTGGGTCATCGAGGACCACGGCAGCACCAACGGCACCTACGTGCAGGGCCAGCGGATCCACCAGATGGAGATCGGCCCCGGTTCGGCCGTGCATCTGGGCAACGCGACGGACGGCCCGCGGCTGAATCTGTCCGGTGCCGCGGCGGCCGCCCCGGCGGCGGACCTCTACAGCGCGCAGACCGCGCTGGCCTCGCCCCTGCAGCAGGGCCAGCAGCCCCCGCAGCAGTACCAGCAGCCGGGCCACTCAGGAGCGGCCCACCCCGGCCAGCAGGCCGCCGGCCAGGGCTGGCCCGGGCAGCAGTACCAGCACCCCCCGCAGCAGCAGGGCTCCTGGCAGCAGCCGCAGGCCCAGCAGTCGTACGTCCCGCAGCAGGCCGCGCAGACCCCGCAGGCGGCGGGTGCCGCCGGCGCCCCGCCCGTCTACGGCGACCGCAGCCCGACCAGCTTCCACCAGATGGCCGTGGGCCGGGTGATGCGCATCGGTCGTGCGCTGGACAACGAGCTGGTCGTCTCCGACCTCCAGGTCTCCCGCCACCACGCCGAGTTCCGGGCCACCGCCGGCGGCTTCGAGATCGTCGACCTCGGCAGCCACAACGGCACCTACGTCAACGGTCAGCCGGTCCGCCAGCAGGTCATCGGCCCCAACGACATCGTCGGCGTCGGTCACTCCACCTTCCGGCTGGTCGGCGACCGGCTCGAGGAGTTCGTCGACACCGGTGACGTCTCCTTCTCGGCCCGCCACCTCACGGTCACGGTCGACGGCGGCAAGCAGATCCTCAAGGACGTCTCCTTCGGCGTCCCCGAGAAGTCGCTGATCGCCGTCATCGGCCCCTCCGGCTCCGGCAAGTCCACCCTGCTCAAGGCGCTCACCGGCTACCGGCCCGCCAACCAGGGCGACGTCCTCTACGACAACCGGAACCTGTACAAGCAGTTCGCCGAGCTGCGGCAGCGCATCGGTCTGGTCCCGCAGGACGACATCCTGCACAAGGAGCTGACCGTCCGGAAGGCGCTGCGCTACGCGGCCAAGCTCCGCTTCCCCGGCGACACCGCGACCTCCGAGCGCGAGGCGCGCATCGACGAGGTGCTGCGCGAGCTCAAGCTCGACATCCACAAGGACAAGAAGGTCACCGCCCTCTCCGGCGGCCAGCGCAAGCGCGTCTCGGTCGCCCTGGAGCTGCTGACCAAGCCGTCGCTGATCTTCCTGGACGAGCCCACCTCCGGTCTCGACCCGGGCATGGACCGCGACGTCATGCAGCTGCTGCGCGGCCTGGCCGACGACGGCCGCACGGTCCTGGTCGTCACCCACTCCGTCGCCGAGCTCGCGCTCTGCGACAAGCTGCTCGTCATGGCGCCGGGCGGCTCGGTGGCCTACTTCGGCCCGCCGGAGGAGGCGCTCAACTTCTTCGGCTACGAGACCTGGGCGGATGTCTTCTCGGCGTTCGAGAACTACCGCGACTACGACTGGTCGGGCCGCTGGCGCGGTTCGCAGCACTACCAGATGTACGCGGCCGACATCGACGCCGTCGCCCCGCAGTCCGTGCACGTCCAGCCGCAGATGGTCCGCCCGCCCAAGGCGCAGAGCTGGGGCTCGCAGCTGTGGACCCTGATGCGCCGCTACTGCTCGGTCATCGCCTCCGACCGCGGCTTCCTGGCCCTGATGCTGATCCTCCCGGCCGTCCTCGGCGGCGTGAGCACGGTGATCCCGTCCGACTTCGGACTCGGCGCGCCGGGCAAGGGCCACTTCAACCAGGACGCCGGCACGATCATGCTGATCCTCGCGGTCGGCGCGTGCTTCTCCGGCGCGGCCAACTCCGTCCGTGAGTTGATCAAGGAACGGGTGATCTACGAACGGGAGCGGGCCGTCGGCCTGTCCCGGTCGGCGTACCTGATGTCCAAGGTGATCGTCCTCGGCTTCATCACCGCGATCCAGGGCGTGGTCATCTCGGCCATCGGCTTCTCCATCCGCAAGCTGCCGGAGGAGGGCCTGATCCTCAAGGCGCTGCCCGCCGCCGAGCTCTGCCTGGTGATCATCGCCCTGGGCTTCACCTCGATGATGATCGGCCTGGTCATCTCCTCCCTGGTGAAGACCGCCGAGAAGACCATGCCGCTGCTGGTGATGTTCGCGATCGTCCAGGTCGTCTTCACCGGCATCATGTTCAAGATCTACGACTCGCCGGGCATCGAGCAGTTCGCCTGGCTGATGCCGTCCCGCTGGGCCATCGGCGCCGCCGGCGCCACGCTGGACCTCTCGCACATCATGGCCCCGATGGACAAGGGCGACCCCAAGAACCTCGACCCGCTCTGGGAGCACACCGCCACGCAGTGGGGCATCGACATGATCGCCCTCATCGCGATCGGCATCGCGTGCGGCTTCGCGGTCGCGCGCCTGCTGCGCCGCCACGAGCCCGAGGTCATGCGCAAGTAGCGCCCCTGCATGGTTATGCCGAAGGGCGGCACCCGGTCCCGGGTGCCGCCCTTCGGCATTCGCGCAGGTCAGACCCCTCGCAAGAGGGACGATGCGCGGTGGTACGAGCTCTTTTAGTACGCCGAGTTGACGTTGTCCATGGAGCCGTAGACCTTCCACGCGTAGTTGCACGCGGCGGTGATGTTGGCGACCGGGTCGTAGATGTCCCAGGACGTGCCCTCGACGTGGTACGCCTTGAAGGTCGGGTCGATCACCTGGAGCAGGCCCTTGGACGGGATGCCCTTGGCGGCGTTGGAGTCCCAGAGGTTGATGGCCTTGGGGTTGCCGGTCGACTCCCGCATGATGTTGCGGTAGATGCCGTTGTAGGAGCCGGGGATGCCCTTGGCCTTCATGACGTCCAGCGCCTCCTTGATCCAGCCGTCAAGGTTGTTGGCGTAGGTCTTGGGGGCCGGGGCGGCGGGCGCGGCCGGGACGGGCTTGCGCTCCTGAGAACGGCTCGCGGCCTCCTTCTCGGCGCGCTCCTTGTCGGCCTTCGCCTTGGCGGCGGCTTCGGCCTCGGCCTTCTTCTTGGCCTCCGCCTCGGCCTTGGCCTGCTTGGCGGCGTTGTCCGACTGCTTGGTCAGCTCGTTCTGCTGGGTCTCACCGAAAGCGGTGGCGTTCCAGGCGACCGGCTTCACGGCTACGGACTGCTCGGCGTCGGCGGCACCGCCGGGGATGGCTGCGAACACCAGGGCGGCGGCACCGGCCGCGGCGATGCCGGCGGCGGAGAACTTGTGGGTCTTGGTGAGACGGCTATAACCGGAGATGGGGGAGCGCATGCTGAGCTGAACCTCTTCCAATCGCTTGAGTCGCAGTGGCCCGGATCGGCGCGAAAAAAGCGCCGCGTCGATCTGACGGCGCCCTGCGGCTGGGCAATTGTTAGCGGCTGCAAAATCATGTGGCAAAGGTGCGATGTACTACCCGGCTTCGTTGTGGCGTCCGGGACGAAGGTCCCGGCAAGAAGGCCGAGGACCTGCTCGCACGGTGACTTATGGCGGCTTTACGGTTCCACTAGGCAGCTTCGTACGTGACGTGCGTCCCATGAGCGGGGTCACACCGGGGGCCCCTGATGCTCACCCGGTGTGCCCGCTTCTGCGCAGAGTGTTCGCGATCGAAAATCTCTGGAGGTGGGAGCGGCTGGTAGCCGGTGGGAAGGTGTGCGTCAGACCTCGACCAGCACCTGGTCCAGGCTCTTGCGCACCAGGTCCGGGACCCGGCAGTCCGGCGCCGGGTAGCCCACCGGGATCACCGCGAACGCCTTCTCGTTCACCGGCCGCCCCAGCACCTCCGACAGGAACCGCATCGGGCTCGGCGTGTGCACCAGGGCCGCCAGCCCCGACAGGTGCAGGGCGGACAGCAGCATCCCCACCGCGATGCCGACCGACTCGTCCACGTAATAGTGCTTGCGCCGCTCGCCGTCCGCGCCGAGCCAGTAGCGCTGCTGGAAGACCACGATCAGCGCGGGCGCGTCCGTCAGGTGCGGCTTGACCTCGTCCGTGCCCAGCGGCCGCAGCGCCGCCAGCCACTCCTCGCCCAGCCGCCCCTCGTAGGAGCGCCGCTCCTCTTCCTCCGCCGCCTCACGGATGCGCCGGCGCACCGCCGGATCCTTGACGACCACGAACGTCCACGGCTGCTGGTGCGCCCCGGAGGGCGCCGTGGCGGCGCACGCGATCGCGTCCCTCACCACCTGCTCCGGCACCGGGTCCGGCGAGAACTGCCGTACGGTCCGCCGCCGGTCCATCCGCTCGCGCAGGTCGGCGGCGCGGGCGAGGGACTCCTGGGCGGGCATCCGCTCGGGGCGGTAGGGCACCGGCCGGTAGGGATCGCCATGGGTGGGCGTCCACTGCGTTGGTATAGACATGCCGGGAGTCTTCCCCCGCCCCGCGGCGATGAGGCGTACATGATGAAACTCGGGAACCGTGACCCGGCCGCGGGCCTTTCGGCCTAGGTCCCCCGTCCCCGTCGCCTGCCACCGCCGGCCCGATACCCGACCCGGCGCCCCTCGGTACCGTGAGCCCATGACCAACGGCCCCCGCTCCGGCCTGACCGCCGTGAGCACCGCCCTCCTCGCCATGAGCCGGCACCTGGAGGTGCGCGACGTCCTGCAGACGATCGTCGTCTCCGCCCGTGAGCTCCTCGACGCCGAGTACGCCGCCCTCGGCGTCCCCGACGACCACGGAGGCTTCGCCCAGTTCGTGGTCGCCGGCATCGACGACGAGGAGTGGAAGGCCATCGGTCCCCTGCCCCGCCAGCACGGCATCCTCGCCGCGATGCTCCAGGAGGCCACCCCACAGCGCCTGGGCGACGTCCGCCAGGACCCCCGCTTCGAGGGCTGGCCCAGCGCCCACCCCGACATGAGCGACTTCATCGGCATGCCGGTCGCCGACGGGGACGAGATCCTCGGCGCCCTCTTCCTCGCCAACAAGAAGTGCCCCAAGCCCGAGGGCGGCTGCGGGTTCACGGCAGAGGACGAGGAACTCCTCGGCATGCTCGCCCAGCACGCCGCCATAGCCCTCACCAACGCCCGCCTCTACGAGCGCAGCCGCGAGCTGACCATCGCCGGCGAACGGGCCCGCCTCGCCCACGAGCTCCACGACGCCGTCTCCCAGAAGCTCTTCTCCCTGCGCCTGACCGCCCAGGCCGCCACCGCCCTGGTCGACCGCGACCCCGCCCGCGCCAAGGGGGAGCTGCACGAGGTCGCCCGGCTCGCCGCCGAGGCCGCCGACGAACTGCGCGCCGCCGTGGTGGAACTGCGCCCCGCCGGCCTCGACGAGGACGGCCTCGTCGCCACCCTGCGCACCCAGGTCAAGGTCCTCGACCGGGCCCACACCGCCCACGTCACCTTCGCGGCGCACGGCGTACGGGCCCTGCCGGCCGCCCAGGAGGAGGCGCTGCTGCGCGTGGCCCAGGAGGCCCTGCACAACGCCCTGCGCCACTCCGGGGCCGGCACCGTCCGCGTCACCCTCACCCGCCTCGGCCCCGGCGCGGCCCTGCGCGTGGCCGACGACGGCCGGGGCTTCGACCCCTCCGCCGTCCGCCGGGCGGGCCGCCACCTGGGCCTGGTGTCCATGCGGGACCGGGCGAGCGGCGTCGGCGGCACCCTGACCGTCGTCTCGGAGCCCGGCAAGGGCACCACGATCGAAATGGAGGTGCCCGGTGGCTGAGAACCGGGTGATCAAGGTCCTGCTGGTGGACGACCACCAGGTCGTCCGCAGGGGGCTGCGCACCTTCCTGGAGGTCCAGGACGACATAGAGGTGGTGGGGGAGGCCGCCGACGGCGCCGAGGGCGTCGAGCGCGCCGAGGAGCTGCGCCCGGACGTCGTCCTGATGGACGTGAAGATGCCCGGCATGGACGGCATCGAGGCGCTGCGCCGGCTCAGGGAGCTGGCCAACCCGGCCCGGGTGCTGATCGTCACCAGCTTCACCGAGCAGCGCACGGTCATCCCCGCCCTGCGGGCCGGCGCGGCGGGCTACGTCTACAAGGACGTGGACCCCGACGCCCTGGCCGGCGCCATCAGGTCCGTGCACGCCGGGCACGTCCTGCTGCAGCCCGAGGTGGCCGACGCCCTGCTCTCCCAGGAGGAGGCGGGCGGCGGGGGTCAGGGGAGGGGCAACGCGCTCACCGACCGGGAGCGCGAGGTGCTCGCGCTGATCGCCGACGGCCGTTCCAACCGGGAGATCGCCCGGGCGCTGGTCCTGTCGGAGAAGACCGTCAAGACGCACGTCTCGAACATCCTGATGAAGCTCGACCTCGCCGACCGGACGCAGGCGGCGCTGTGGGCCGTCCGCCATGGGATAGGGGCCTGAGGAGGCGCGGCGTCCGGTGGTAGCGGAACGTCGCGTTCTCATCAAAGATTTCATGCGGTCGTGTGATAACCCGTCCGGTGGCGCAACCCGAATGGCCCTGGCCCGTTTTCCATGGCGTAACCGCGGCTGATGGCCGTGGCGACGCTCTGGTAACACTCCAGGAAGGTCATTGGAAGAGTGAAGAACATCAAGAAGGCCGCTGCTGTCACGCTCGCCGTCGGCGGTCTCGCCCTCGCCGGCGCCGGTGCCGCCTCTGCCCACGGTGGCGGCGCGGACGGTGTGGCGAAGAACTCGCCTGGCGTCGCCTCCGGCAATGTCGTCCAGGTCCCCGTCGAGGTGCCCGTGAACGCCTGCGGCAACACCATCAGCGTGGTCGGCCTCTTCAACCCGACCAGCGGCAACGTCTGCGTCAACGAGTAATCAGCACCACCCCGCCTCGTCGGGCGGTCGGCTCCGCCCCGTCGGAGCCGACATCCGAGGGTGATCAATCGTCCGAATGAGGGCAAACACCGCCGATGGCCGTGCCATCGGCGGTGCATTGGCGTTCATAGGTACAGGGCCCCGTGGCAGGGCCTGACCAGGTCAGTCATCAAGAGGAAGACCACCACATGAACACTGCCAAGAAGGCCGCCCTCGCTCTGGTCGCCGCCGGCGTCGCCGTCGGCGCCTCCGTCGCGCCCGCCGTCGCCGGCGGCGACGGGGACTTCGGCGGGGCCCTGGCCTCGGGCGCCGCGAAGGGCTCGCCGGGTGTCATCTCGGGCAACGTCATCCAGGTGCCGATCGCCATCCCGATCAACATCTGTGGCAACAGCATCGACCTCATCGGGCTCCTGAACCCGACCTTCGGGAACACCTGCGTCAACGGCGGTCACAGGGAAGTCCACGAGGAGGAGCACCACGAGGTAGTCCACGAGGGCCGCCACCACGAGGGTCACCACAACGGCGGCCACCACAACGGCGGCCACCACAATGGTGGTCACGACAACGGTGGTCACGACAACGGTCATCACTGACCGACGCCGCGCGCGTCCCACCGTTGACGCGCGGACGCGCAGGAAAGGCCCCGCGGACCGGCAGGTCCGCGGGGCCTTCCCGCTGTCCGTCCGGCAGGCGCCGTCAGCGGCCCCGCCGGTCCCGCTCCTCCAGCATCGCGTTGTACGCCGCCACCTGCGCCCGCCGGGCCGTACGCTCCACCGGCCGAAGCGCCGCCGCCCGCGCCGCGATCTCCGACGCGCTCACCGCCCCGCCGTGCTCACGCCCCTCGGCGTCCCCCGGCTCGTAGGCGATCGAGATCAGCGCCCCGACGCGCTGCGCCAGCTCCAGCACCCGCACCGCGCGCGGCGGATACCCCGGCGCGAGCACCTCGCGCCCGCGCTCGGCCCGCGCCCGGTATGCCTCCAGTGCCGCCTGGGCCACCGGGCCGGAGCCGGCCACGTCCAGCCGGGTGAGGACCTCGGTCGCGTCCCGCAGCGCCTCCGCCAGCTCCCGCTCGGCCTCCGACAGGGACGGCACGTCGGCGGGCGGGGCCTCGCGCACCGGCAGGCAGTGCCAGAGGACCTCCACGTGCACATCGCCCTCGGGCCCCGCCTCGTACACCTCCGGTACGAGGCCCAGCGCGGCACCCGTGGCGATCACCGCCTCCTCGGCCTCCAGGGCGCGGGCGTTGAACTCCGGCGGTCCGCTCAGGCCGAGAGGGTGGCCCGGGGCCGGCAGCGCCAGCCTCAGCCCCGTCGCGCCGAGCGCCCGCAGCCGGCCGAGCGCCAGGGTGAGCCCCACCGGGCCCGACTCGCCGGGCAGACCGGTGACGCGGTGGACCGCGTCACTTCCGGTGATGTGGTGCGCCGCGTCATCCGGTGCGGCAAATCCGGCAAGAAGGGCATTTCCCCACGCGGTGAGCCGTCCTGAGCGATGTTCATCGAGCATGGCCCCCAGCCTAAGGACTGGCACCGACAACCGGTGGCGTAGGTTTTTCCTTGGGGGCTGCGCCGACAGGCGCAAGCGACGACGCGACTGCAATGGGAGACAACGCGCTCATGAGCGATGTGCTGGAACTGGTGGACGTATCCGTGGTCCGCGAGGGCCGGGCTCTGGTGGACCAGGTCTCCTGGTCGGTGAAGGAGGGCGAGCGCTGGGTGATCCTCGGCCCCAACGGCGCCGGCAAGACCACCCTTCTCAATGTCGCCTCCAGCTACCTCTTCCCGAGCAAGGGCACCGCCCGGATCCTCGGCGAGAGGCTCGGCGCGGTCGACGTCTTCGAGCTCCGCCCCCGCATCGGCATGGCCGGCATCGCCCTCGCCGACAAGCTGCCGCGCGCCCAGACCGTCCTGGAGACCGTCCTCACCGCCGCCTACGGCATGACGGCCACCTGGCAGGAGGACTACGAGGCCGTCGACGAGCAGCGCGCCCGCGCCTTCCTCGACGTCCTGGGCATGACGGAGCACCTGGACCGTAAGTTCGGCACCCTCTCCGAGGGCGAGCGCAAGCGCACCCTCATCGCCCGCGCGATGATGACCGACCCCGAGCTGCTGATGCTCGACGAGCCCGCCGCCGGCCTCGACCTCGGCGGCCGTGAGGACCTGGTGCGCCGCCTCGGCCGGCTCGCCCGCGACCCGCTCGCCCCCTCGATGGTCATGGTCACCCACCACGTCGAGGAGATCGCCCCCGGCTTCACCCACGTCCTGATGATCCGTCAGGGCAAGGTGCTCGCCGCCGGCCCCCTCGAGCTCGAGCTCACCTCCCGCAACCTCTCGCACTGCTTCGGCCTGCCCCTGATCGTCGAGCGCCGCGGCGACCGCTGGACCGCACAGGGCCTGCCGATGGCCTGACGCGCCCCGGGGCCCACGGGGCCCCCGGGCGCCCTGTCCGCCGAGCGGCTCGCGCCCCTACCATGACCATGTGGACACATGGGTGTGGTGGCTCGTAGCCGCCGTCGGGCTCGGAATTCCTCTGGTCATGACCGCCATGCCGGAGTTCGGCATGTTCGCGGTCGGCGCCGTCGGCGCCGCGATCACGGCGGCCCTGCACGGCGGCCTGGTGGCCCAGGTCGTGGTCTTCGTCGTCGTCTCCGTCGCCCTCATCGCCGTCGTGCGCCCCCTCGCCAACCGGCAGCGCTCCCGCCGGCCCGAGCACAAGTCGGGCATCGACGCGCTCAGGGGCCGGCAGGCCGTCGTGCTCGAACGGGTCGACGGCAGCGGCGGGCGCATCAAGCTGGCCGGTGAGATCTGGTCCGCGCGCGCCCTCGACGAGGAGCGCAGCTTCGAGGTGGGGCAGCACGTGGACGTCGTCGAGATCGACGGCGCGACGGCCGTCGTGATGTGAGGTCCCCCGGGACGCGGGAGCCCGCCGTCGCGGTGAAGGCCCAGATCGTCGCGGAGCGGACGAGTCGGCCTCAACGCCTGCACACCGGCACCGGGTTCTGAAAGACTCCACCACGACGATCAACGAACGCCCGATCAAGACCAACGACAACGGCACGGGGAGCTGGAGCCACGATGGAACCGATCATCATCGTCCTGATCATCCTGGTGGTGCTCGTCTTCATCGCCCTCATGAAGACGGTGCAGGTCATTCCACAGGCCAGCGCCGCCATCGTCGAGCGCTTCGGCCGCTACACCCGCACCCTCAACGCGGGCCTGAACATCGTCGTCCCGTTCATCGACTCCATCCGCAACCGCATCGACCTCCGCGAGCAGGTCGTGCCGTTCCCGCCGCAGCCGGTGATCACCCAGGACAACCTCGTCGTCAACATCGACACCGTCATCTACTACCAGGTGACCGACGCCCGCGCGGCGACCTACGAGGTCTCCAGCTTCATCCAGGCCATCGAGCAGCTCACCGTCACCACCCTGCGCAACATCATCGGCGGCATGGACCTCGAGCGGACCCTCACCTCCCGCGAGGAGATCAACGCGGCCCTGCGCGGCGTCCTCGACGAGGCCACCGGCAAGTGGGGCATCCGCGTCAACCGCGTCGAGCTCAAGGCCATCGAGCCGCCGACCTCCATCCAGGACTCGATGGAGAAGCAGATGCGCGCCGACCGTGACAAGCGCGCCGCGATCCTCACCGCCGAAGGCATCCGCCAGTCGCAGATCCTCACGGCCGAGGGCGAGAAGCAGTCCGCGATCCTGCGCGCCGAGGGTGAGGCCCGGGCCGCCGCGCTGCGCGCAGAGGGCGAGGCCCAGGCGATCCGTACGGTCTTCGAGTCCATCCACGCCGGCGACGCCGACGAGAAGCTGCTCGCCTACCAGTACCTCCAGATGCTCCCGAAGATCGCCGAAGGCGACGCCAACAAGCTCTGGATCGTCCCCAGCGAGATCGGCGACGCCCTCAAGGGCCTCAGCGGTGCCGTCGGCAACTTCGGCCCCATGGGCGGCGGCGGAGGCGGCGCGCCCAAGCCCGCGAAGGAGAGCCCGCGCCGCGAGCGGCCCACGATCGACTGAGCCGCCTCCCTATCCATGGCTGATCGACTTCATGCATGATCGGTGCGGCCCCTCGACCTCTATGGCGGGGAGGCGACACACTGACCTTGAAGGAGATGGCCTTGTCCATCTGGGAAGCACTCGCGGTCTTCGCCGCCGGCATCGGCGCCGGCACCATCAACACCATCGTCGGCTCGGGCACCCTGTTCACCTTCCCGGTGCTCCTCGCCACCGGACTGCCACCGATCGTCGCCAACGTCTCCAACACCCTGGGCCTGGTCCCCGGCAACTTCAGCGGCGCCTTCGGCTACCGCCGTGAACTGAGCGGCCAGCGCGACCGCATCATCCGCTGCGGCATCGCCGCCCTCATCGGCGGACTCACCGGCGCGATCCTCCTGCTCGCCCTCCCGTCGAAGGCCTTCGACGCGATCGTGCCCGCCCTCATCGCCCTCGCCCTGGTGCTGGTCGTCCTCCAGCCCCGGCTCGCCCGCGCCCTCGCCCGCCGCCACGAACGCAACGGCACCGAGGCCCCCACCGACGGCGGCCCCGCCCTGCTCGCCGGACTCCTCGTGGCCAGCGCCTACGGCGGCTACTTCGGCGCGGCCCAGGGCGTCCTGTACCTCTCCCTCATGGGCCTGCTCCTCAACGACGAACTCCAGCGCGTCAACGCCCTCAAGAACGTCCTCGGCGTCATCGTCAACGGCGTCGCCGCCCTCTTCTTCGTCTTCGTCGCCGACGTCGACTGGACCGCCGTCCTGCTCATCGCCGTCGGCTCCACGATCGGCGGCCAGATAGGCGCCAAGGTCGGCCGCCGACTGAGCCCCACCGTGCTGCGCGGCGTCATCGTCGCCGTCGGCATCGTCGCGATCGTCCAAATGCTGCTCAAATAGCACAAGGAACGGTCAAGTAGCACAAAGACCAGCAAGGGGTAACGCTCCGGGCCCTTCCCCCGTAAGAAACACGGGCCCGGAGCGTCCGGCAGCGGACGCGGCCACCCGGCACAGAACCGGACTCCGGCAGACGGCCGGCGCAACCGCGCCCCGCCGCCCCCGCCACTGCGGTATCCACTGCCCGACGGCCGCATGCGAAGCCGTCGGTCAAGCACCACCACTGTGCGATCCGGGGGCGTCGGGGCGCAACGGAATTTCCGGACGCCCGCGCCCGCCTGACGGGGCGTACGGAGCTCAGCCCGCGGCCGGCACCTCGTACTCACCGATCAGCTGCGCCCGCGCGAGCGAGTGGAACCGCAGGTGGAAGCCCACCACGGCCGGCGAGGCGTCCGCCTCCGGCCCCAGCTTCTCCCGGTCCACCGCGTACACCGTGAACACGTACCGGTGCGGCCCGTCCCCCGCCGGCGGCGCGGCACCGCCGAAGTCACGCGTCCCGTAGTCGTTGCGCGCGTGCACCGCGCCCTGCGGAAGCCCCTTCATGTCACCGCTGCCAGCCCCCGTCGGGAGCTCGGTGACGGTGGCGGGGATGTCGAAGAGGACCCAGTGCCAGAACCCGCTGCCCGTGGGCGCGTCCGGGTCGAAGCACGTCACGGCGAAGCTCTTGGTCTCCGGCGGGAAGCCGTCCCAGCGCAGCTCCGGCGACAGATTGCCGCCGGAGTACACCTGATCGTCCTTCAGCTTCTGACCCAGCGCCACATCGTCGCTCACCACGGCGAACGAGGGCACCGGCGGATGAAAATCGTGGGGCAGCGGACGTCGCTTCCGCTCGGACACGTCGGACACGGGGACACCTCCAGTACACGCGGACAGGTCAAAGCGCCAGCCTAACGACGGCACGACGGCGCAGACTGCGACCATAGGGAGTGTGCTTCATGTACTTCGACAAATCGGACGAGACCGACCGGCGAGCCGCGTCATGCGCGCCCTGACCGTACTCCTGGCCGCCCTGCCCCTCCTGCTGCTCCCCGCATGCTCGCCGGGAGACCAGAAGACGGAGCGGACCCCCGCCGCGACCACGTCCTCCACGGTCCCCGCCTGGGCGAAGGGCATGAAGACCGTCACCGAGGACCGGCTGCCGCCCGAGGCACGCCGTACCCTCGAACTCATCGCCAAGGGCGGCCCCTTCCCCTACGAGAAGGACGGCAGCGTCTTCGGCAACTACGAGAACCGGCTCCCCCGGCAGGCCCGCGGCTACTACCGCGAGTACACCGTCCCCACCCCCGGTGCCCGCAACCGCGGCGCCCGCCGCATCATCACCGGGGAACACTCCGAGCGCTTCTACACCAGCGACCACTACCAGACCTTCGAAGCGGTGGTACACCCATGACCGGCCTGCTGCCCGACCCCGGGCTCCCCGGCATCCTCAACGGTTCCACGCCACCCGGCGTCTACCACCTGCCCCCCACCGACGCCCCGTCACACGTCATGGCACTCGCCGCCGAAGCCGACTGGCGGGGCGCCTGGCTCCGGCTCGACGGCGTCCACGACAAGGCTGCCTTCCTCGACCGCTGCGCCCGCGACCTCGACTTCCCCGACTGGTTCGGCCACAACTGGGACGCCCTCGCCGACTGCCTCACGGACCTCTCCTGGTGGCGCGAGGCCGGCAAGTCACGCGGCTGCCTGCTGCTGGCGGAGGACTGGGGCACCTTCCGCAAGTCCGCCCCCGCCGACGCCCGCACCGCCGAGGCCGTCCTCGCCGACGCCGTCGACTTCTGGGCCCACGACGAATCACCCCTGACGGTGCTGCTCGCCTGAGGGCACCCGCCAGGAGAGGGGAGAGACGGGGTGCGGGGGTGCGCACGTGCCGCTCGTACCCCCGCCCGGAACCGTCAGAGCCAGCTGCGTCGGCCGCCGACCTCCGCGAGCCACTGGTTGAGGTAGGCGGCCCAGTCGGTCTGCCCGTAGGAGCGCAGATCCACGGTGAACGAGCGGTAGGTGTCGCTGCCCGAGCTGAACACCCCCGGCTTCTTGTCCATCTCCAGGACGACGTCCATCTCGTGCTCGTCCGCGACGAACGACAGCTCGACCTCGTTCAGCCCCCGGTACTGCGACGGCGCGTGGAACTCGATCTCCTGGTAGAACGGCAGCCGCTGCCGCGTCCCCGAGATGTGCCCCTGCTCGAGGTCGGCGCTCTTGAAGGAGAAGCCCAGCTGCCCGAACGCGTCGAGAATCGCCTGCTGCGCCGGCATCGGGTGGACGTTCACCGGATCGAGATCCCCCGAGTCCACCGCGCGGGCGATCGCCAGGTGCGTCGTGACCCCCACGCTCATCCCGGTCAGATGCCGGCCCAGGAAGGTCGTGATCGGCGTCTCCCAGGGAATCTCCAGCCCGAACGGCACCGTGTGCACGGCCCCCGGCTGCACCTCGAACGCCCCGCCCAGCTGGACCCGGGTGAACTCGACGTCCTGCTTGTACTCGCCGTCCTCCCGCTCCACCTCGACGCGGGCCTGCAGCCCCACCGACAGCCCCTCGATCTGCTGCGGGACGGAGCCGCCCTGAATACGCACCTCACCCTGCGCCACGCCGCCCGGGACCACGTTCTCCTCGAACAGCACGGTCTCGACCGAGGCACCGCCCGCACCCAGGCTCGCCATGAGCTTCTTGAAAACCATCTCTACCTCCCCGGACCCGGGACCGATCCCGGACCCTTCCAGTACGCTCGAGCGGCATGATCGCCGCGCCTGACCGTATGCCACTCGACCGAGCGTTCTTCGACCGTCCCGTACTCGAGGTCGCCCCCGAGCTGCTGGGCCGCACCCTGGTCCGTACCGCTCCCGAGGGCACGATCGAGCTCCGCATCACGGAGGTCGAGGCATACGCCGGCGAATCCGACCCCGGATCGCACGCCTATCGCGGCCGCACGGAGCGCAACGCGTCGATGTTCGGCCCCCCGGGCCACGCCTACGTCTACTTCATCTACGGCATGTGGTTCAGCCTGAACCTCGTCTGCGGCCCCGAGGGCACCGCGAGCGGCGTCCTCCTGCGCGGCGGGGAAGTGATCAAGGGTGCCGACCTCGCCCGCGGCCGCCGCCCCAAGGCCCGCCACGACCGCGAGCTCGCCCAGGGCCCGGCCCGCCTCGCCACGGCCCTGGACGTGGACCGCGGCCTCAACGGCGTCGACCTCTGCGCGGGCCCGGACGGTCCCCTGTCCGTCCTGACCGGCCACCCCGTCCCTGCCGACCAGGTACGCAGCGGCCCCCGCACGGGCGTGGGCGGCGAGGGCGCGACGCACCCCTGGCGATTCTGGGCGGACGGCGACCCGACGGTGAGTACGTACCGGCCCCATGTGCCGCGGAACAGGGGGAGGGCAGGGGCGAAGAGCCAGGCCAAGGGCCGGGCGGGCGACGGTGCTTGACTCCGGAGCCGGGAGGGCCTAACGTAGGCGAGCCGCTTGAGACGGGCAGCGCCGTGTGCGCGTACCTCTGGGCGGCAAACCACTACTACGAGGAACCATCCCCTTGATCGGGGCCGTATTTCGCTGTGCCGAAATACGACAATGATCCGGCCCGATTAGGAGCCGCCGGGGAAATCCGCTAACGTAGTGAACACCCCGCCGACGGGGAATCGGAAACAAAATTTCGAGCCGGGAACGGCACGGAAAAGGATCTGATAGAGTCGGAACACGAAATACCGAAGGGAAGCGCCCGGAGGAAAGCCCGAGAGGGTGAGTACAAAGGAAGCGTCCGTTCCTTGAGAACTCAACAGCGTGCCAAA
>NZ_JBEYZU010000021.1:0-100523 GCF_040646235.1 Streptomyces sp. NPDC046261
GCCGGACGGGCTGGATTTTCCAGCCCGTCCGGCGCTTGAGGACCGGGGGTCCGGGGGCGGAGCCCCCGGTTCGGGAAGGGGCGGGGTGGGGAAGAACCGCCGGAGGCCCTTAGACCCGGGCTGCCGCTGACCGGCCCAGCAGCACCCAGAGAAGGAAGGGCCCACCCAAGACGGTCGTCACGATGCCGACCGGCACCTCGACCCCGTCGAAGACGATCCGTCCCACCGTGTCGGCGAGGACGATCAGCACGGCGCCCGTCAGCATCGACCCCAGCACCGGCACCCGCAGCGGCCCGGCCAGCCGCCCCGCGATGACCGGTGAGGCCAGGGCCACGAAGCCCACCGGGCCGCAGATGCCGACGGCGAGCCCGGCCAGCCCCACCGCGAGCAGCAGGCACACGAGCCGGACCCGGCCCGGGGCGACGCCGAGCGACGAGGCGGTGGAGTCGTCGAAGCGCAGCACGTTGAGCTGACGCGCGACGACGAGCGCGAGCGGGACGAGGACCGCGAGGCCGATGAGGACGGGGACGGCGACGGAGTAGCCGCGCCCGTTGAGGCTGCCGGAGGTCCACACGTACAGGGAGCTGGCGGAGTTGAGGGAGCGGCGCGAGAGGACGACCTGGGTGACGGCCGAGGCGAGCGCCGACATGGCCAGGCCGACGACGAGGATGCGGTAGCCGCGCTGGCCGAGGCCGCCGGAGACGGTGGTGACGACGAGGACGGCGGCGAGGGCGCCGAGCGGGCCCGCCCACCAGGCGCCGAAGGTGCCGGTGAGGGTCGTGGAGAGCAGGACGGCCGCGGTGGCGCCGTCGTTGACGCCCAGCAGTTCCGGCGTGGCGAGGCGGTTGCGGGCGAGGGTCTGGGTGAGGCAGCCGGCGAGGCCGAGGGCGGCGCCGGCGGCGAGGCCGGCGACGATCCGCCCGAGCCGGAACTTCTGCACCATCAGCACGTCGAAGTGGTCGCCGGAGCCGAAGACGGCGTTGAAGGTGCGGCTCAGGCTCATCTCGTTCTGGCCGGCGTAGGCGGACAGGACGACGGCGGCCACCAGCAGCGCGGCCAGGGCGAGCGCGGCGAGCGTGGCCCGGCGCGGCAGCAGCAGCGACAGCGCGCCGCGCCGCACGACCAGGCTCTCGGAGCGCTCCTTCGTCCCCTGGGGCAGACGCGGGAGGCGGGGGAGGAGCCGCCGGGGCGGGCGGCCGGCCTCCTGTGTGGCCGGGTCGGTCATGCCCATCGCGCCCATGCGCCGGGAGCGGACGATGCCGATGAGGACGGGGGCGCCGATGAGGGCGATGATGACGGAGACCGGCGCCTCGAAGGGCCGGGAGACGACCCGGGCCAGCACGTCGGCGCCGGTCAGCACGCCCGCGCCGATGAGTCCGGCGAGGGCGATCTGCGCGGTGAGCCGGGGGCCGGTGACGGCCCGGGCGAGGAATCCGGCGAGCAGGCCCAGGAAGGAGATGGGGCCGACCAGGGCGACGGAGGAGGCGGTGAGCAGGGTGACCGCCACGGCGACGACCACCCGGATGGTGGAGGGCCGGTGGCCCAGGCCGCGGGCCAGGTCGTCGCCGAGCGCCAGCGCGGACAGCGGGCGGGCGATGAGCAGCGCCACGACGAAGCCCACGGCGAGCACGGGCAGCAGGCCGGTCAGCTTGTCGTAGCCCTCGACGCCTGCGAGCGAGCCCAGGACCCAGAAGCGGAACCGGTCGTAGGTCTCGGCGGAGTTGACGATGATGACGCTGGTGACGCCGCCGAAGGTGGCGCCCAGTGCGGAGCCGGCCAGGACCAGCCGCATCGGTGAACCGCCGCCCCGCCGCCCCGCGATGAGCAGGACGAGCCCGCTGGCGACGATGGCGCCCCCGAAGGCCCACAGCAGGTGCCCGAGGCCGCTCTGCACCCCGAGGAAGGCGATGCCGACGACGACGCCGAGCGAGGCGCCCGCGTTGACGCCCAGCAGGCCCGTCTCGGCGAGCGGGTTGCGGGTGACGGCCTGGAGCAGGCTGCCGGACGTGCCGAGCGCCGCGCCGACGAGCAGGGCGGTCAGCGTGCGGGGGATGCGCAGGTCCCCCACGACCAGGGACAGGCGGGAGTTGTCGCGTGCGCCGTCGCGGCCGAGGAGGTAGTCCAGGACGTCGCCCGGCCCGACTTCTCCCGCGCCGATGGACAGGGAGAGGGCGGCGAGCACGAGGACGGCCAGCAGCAGGGAGGCGGAGGCGATCGGAAGGGTCCGGCGGCCGTGCGACGGTCTGGAAAGTGCCTGGTCGTCGACGGCTTCCGCCTCGGTGTCCACGTGCGACAAAGTCATAAGGTAAGGCTAGCCTAATGATATGTGGGGCCCCGAGGGCCTCACGGGCATCGGCATGCGAATCCGGACACACAGCAATAAAGTGGGCATCGTTCCGCAGTCGCCCCCCGAGGAGAGACGCATGCCCACCCGAACCCTGAAGGACAAGGTCGTCGTCATCGGGGGCGCGTCGAGAAACCTCGGCAGCCTCATCGCGCGGGAAGTCGCGGCCGACGGCGCCAAGGTCGTCGTCCACTACAACAGCCCCTCCTCCAAGGAAGGGGCGCAGCAGACCGCCGACGCGGTCAGGGCCGCGGGCGGCGAGGCGGTGGTCCACGAGGCCGACCTGACCCAGGTCTCCGAGGTCGAGGGGCTCTTCGAGGTCGCGGTCGGGGCGTTCGACAAGGTCGACTGCATGGTGAACACCGCCGGAATGGTCATCAAGAAGCCGATGACCGAGGTCACCGAGGCCGAGTACGACAAGATGTTCGCCGTCAACTCCAAGGCGGCCTACTTCATGATGCAGGAGGCCGCCAGGCGGCTGGAGGACGGCGGGAAGATCGTCACCATCGTGACCTCGCTGCTGGCCGCCTACACCGGCCTGTACTCCGTCTACGCGGGCAGCAAGGCGCCCGTCGAACACTTCACCCGGGCGCTGTCCAAGGAGCTGTTCGGCCGCAACATCTCCGTCAACAACATCGCCCCCGGGCCGATGGACACCGGCTTCTTCTACCCCGCCGAGAGCGAGGACTCGATCGCCTACCACAAGTCCTCGGCGATGAACGGCGAGCTCACCAAGATCGAGGACATCGTGCCCTACGTGAAATTCCTGCTCACCGACGGCTGGTGGCTCAACGGGCAGACCCTCTTCATCAACGGCGGCTACACCACCCGCTGACCGGCGGGCGACGCCACCGCGGTACCGGCCCCGCCGGCGGGCTCCGCGCCCTCGGCGGCGAACAGGCGCACCACCGGCGGGATGAGACAGCGCGGCACCCCGGAGGGCGGCCCGTCCAGGACCTCGACGAGCTGGCCGTCCAGGAGATCGCCGATGATCCGGTGCGCGCGGGCCACGCTGCACCCCAGCGTCGCCGCGGCGCTGTGCGGGCTGAAGCCCGGCGCCCGGTCCGCCGCCAGCGTCCGCAGCGCCGAGCGCGTCGGCTCGTCCAGCGCGCCGAACGCCGCCGCCATCACGGACCGCACCGTCAGATCGCCCGAGCTCAGCTCCCGCAGCCGGGTCCGCGGATCGTGCAGCACCTCGTCGGCGAGCGTGCGCATCGTCCAGTGCGGGCGGGCCAGCAGCCGGCAGCCGATCACCCTCAGGGCGAGCGGCAGATGGCCGCACAACTCCGCCACCAGGGCGGCCTCGGAGCGCTCCGCGCGGACGCGGTCCTCCCCGAGCATCCTCGCCAGGAACGTCAGCGACTCCTGCGGGCTGAAAGGACGCGCCTCGACGCATTCGGCGTCCGCCAGTGCCGTGAGCCGGCGGCGGCACGTCGCGATGACGGCCGACTCGCCGACCGCCGGACGTACGCAGCGGATCTGCCCCTCCGAGCCGGCGCCGTCGAGCACGATGAGCACCCGCCTGCGCGCCAGCACGGCCCGCAGCCGGGCGCTGGACTCCTCCAGTGACTCCAGCGACGCCGCCGCGCCGTCCGTGGCCCCGAGCGACTGCAGGATCCGGCGCACCACCTCGTGCGGTGCCTGCGCGGGCCGGCCGGCGGGGGCCAGGTCCACGTAGATCTGGCCGTCGGGAAAACGGGACCGCGACAGATGGGCGGCGTGAACGGCCAGAGCCGTCTTGCCCGCGCCGGGATGGCCGACGACGAGCGTCAGCCGCTGCCTGGCCGGCGCCGCCCCGCCGCCCCGGCGGCCGCCGGGGGACAGCGCGCCGCCCAGCCGCCGCAAGGCGTGCTCACGCCCGGTGAAGTCGGGAATGTCCGGTGGTAGTTCACAGGGGGGAGCGCAGCCGTCCGACGGCGGCGGTTCGCGCTCCGGCGCGAGCCGCGCGGCCCTGGCCGCTTCGACGAGCCCCCGGGCGGCCTCCCCGCCCCGGCCGAGCGCCCCGGCCAGCAGCTCCACGGACGTGCGCCGCGGACGGCCGGTGCGGCCGCGCTCCATGTCGCTGATGGCGCGCACGCTCAGCCCCGATACGTCCGCGAGCTCGGCCTGGGTCATCCCGGCCGCGAGCCGGCAGCGGCGCAGCAACGGGCCGAACGAAAGCCCCTGGCCCTCGTCACCCACCTTCGATTCCCCCTCGGCCGTCCACGGCTGACCCCAGGTTAGGACCATGACCCCCTCAGTCAAGATGCCCCGACCGCGCCTCTTGTTGTACTTCACGGGGTTTGCGGACGCTCGGTGAACTGCGCCCCGAAAAGGGAGCGGTAGCGCACCGGTGGTTTTCCGGAGGTTCCGGGCCGCCGACCGGAAGCCGGCCGGCGATCCGTCCGCGGGCGGTGCGGAACACGTTGCGCGCCGCCGCCCACCGGCCGGAGGATTCCGCGCAAGCGGCTACGGGCCTCGCCGTGCCGTCCACGTAACGGGAAGGTGGCCGATGGCTCCCCAGCTCGAAGCGCTCGCCCGGAGCCGGAACGCCCATGACCCGACCCTGCGTTGAGCCCGGGCCGCGGTACGCCAAGGGCCACTGCTGCGGCGACGGTTTCCTCCTCCTGCTCGACCCCGACGACCGGATCCGCCTGTCCGACGGCGCCGTGCGCGCCCTGTGCGATCCGCACAGCGGGCTGGGCGGCGACGCGCTGCTGCGCCTGGTGCGCACCCGGCGGGGCCGCCTGCCCGGCAGGCCGCGCGGCGACTGGTTCGCCGACGTGCGCAACCCCGACGGCTCCCACGCCCTGACCTGCGGCCCCGGCCTCGGCCTCGTCGCCCGCTACCTCACCGCGGCCGGCCTGGCCCCGCCGGGGGAGATCCTGCTCGCGACGCGCGGCGGCGACGCGCGCACCACGGCCGGCGCCGACGGCCTGACGACGGTGGAACTGCCGCCCGCGCGCGTCCTCGGCCCGTCGGAGGTGACGCTGGACGGGCACGCCTTCACCGGGACCGCCGTGTCGCTGGACAGCCTGCACCTGGTCTGCCCGACCGAACTGCCCGTATCCGCCCTGGACCTGACCCGCGAGCCCCGGCTCGACCTGGCCGACTTCCCGGCCACCTCCGGCGTCCTGGTCCCCGACGTGGCCCTGTCGTTCGTCAACGTCCTGCCCACCGGCAGGCTCCGCGTCCGCGTCCACCGTCCGCGCGTGGGGGAGTTGCCCTCCCGCGGCACCGCGGTGTGCGCGGCGGCCGCGGTCGTCCAGCACACCACCGGCCGCCGGGGCCCCATGGTCGTCGAGAGCGCCTCGGGGCCGCTGTCGGTCACCGTCGGCAGGAACAAGCCGACGCTCCTGACGGGCGCGAGCAGCATCGCCTCCGAGGGCGTCCTGGACGCGCGCTGGCTGGCCTCGCTGTGAGCCGGACGCCCCTCCAAGCGAGGGCATGGGCCGGGTGGCGCGAACACCGTATGGACAACAGCGGGCACGGTGTCCAAGGTCGTAGCGGACCCACGACACCGACCGAGGGGAAGCCATGCGCCCGCGTCGAGCGACCGCCAGACCGTGGATCGTCCCTCTGCTCCTCCTGCTCATGACCGCCGCCATGGCGCTGCCCGCCCTGCCGCACGGCACCGGCGGCACCGCGGAACCCGCGGCGGCAGCCCGCGACAGCGGCGGGGGCCCGCCCCGGCCCCTGGCCCGCGACGTCGTCCTCGCCGTGCACGGCGGCGCGGGCACCGCGCTGCGGCCGGGAAACACCGACGCGCGCACGGAGAAGGCCTACCGCGACGGGCTCGCCGCAGCGCTGCGCGCGGGAGCCGGGGTCCTGCGCGACGGCGGGGACAGCGTGGCCGCCGTCGAGGCGGCCGTGCGCGTCCTGGAGGACAACCCGCTGTTCAACGCCGGCAAGGGCGCGGTGTTCACCGAGGACGCCGGCCACGAACTCGACGCGTCGGTCATGCGCGGCTCGGACCAGGCGGCCGGCGCGGTCGCCGGAGTGCGCCACGTGCGCAACCCCGTCTCCGCCGCCCGCCTCGTGATGGAGAAGACCCGGCACGTGATGCTCGCCGGCGAGGCGGCCGACGCCTTCGCCGCGCGCAGCGGGCTCACGCCCGTGACACAGGACTACTTCTGGACGCAGAAGCGGTGGGACGAGCTCGTGAAGGCCAAGGGGGTACGCGCCGGGACGGAAACACCCGGCGCGAGCACGACCGGCACGGTCGGAGCGGTCGCCCTCGACGGCCGCCGCGATCTCGCCGCCGCCACCTCGACCGGCGGCATGACCAACAAGATGGCGGGCCGCGTCGGCGACTCACCGGTGGTGGGAGCCGGCACCTACGCCAAGAACGGCAACGTCGCCGCGAGCGCCACGGGCCAGGGCGAGGTCTTCATCCGGGGCGCCGCGACCGCCACGATCTCCCACCTGATGGAGTTCGGCGCGATGGACGTGGCCGGGGCGGCCCACGAGGTCGTGATGCGGCGGCTGCCGAAACTGGGCGGCACGGGCGGAGTGATCGCGCTGGACTCCCGTGGCACGTACGCCGCCCCGCACAGCAGCGAAGGGATGCTGCACGGCTATGTGACGGCCGACGGCCGCGTCGTCACGCGGGTGTTCCCGGACGAGCCGGCCCCCGGGCGGTGAACGGGCGGCGCCCGGAATGACGCGCCGCGTGTGCCGCCGGTCACGGTCCCAGGGCGCCGTTCGGCTCGCCACCAGGGCGAATGCGTGGGCCGCAAGCCTGTGTTGACGACGTTGCACTGGAGTCGGCCGGCGGGTGCGCCGAGGATACCGATCATGAACTCCAGCGAGACGAACTCCTCCCGGACCACCGCCGCCCCGCGCGCGGCCGAGGCGACAACAGCCCGGCCGGCGGGCGATGTGCTGGCGGTCGTCAGCCAGAGCGGCCCGACCGTCACCTTCTTCGACGCCGCCACCTACGAGCGGCTCGACGTCCTCGAAGTCCCCGCCGAGCCGCACGAGTTGTGCTTCGACGCGGACCGTCGCCTGCTGTACTGCGCCAGCACCTACGTCTCCGGCTACTACCACGCGCACCAGGGCCGGGCCCGGCGCGTCACCGTCATCGACCCCGACACCCGCACCATCGTGGACACCCTGGACACCTCGCCCGATCACGCGCCCCACGGACTCGCCCTGGACCGCGCCCGGGCCCGGCTGTACGTCAGCGTCGAGGCCACCGCCACCGCCCCCGGCGGAGTGATCGTCTACGACGCGCGGACCCGCGAGCGCGTCGGCAGGATCCCGGTCATGGCCGACGGGCCGCACTGGTTCGCGATCACGCCGGACGGCCGCCGGGGCTACTCCACCAACAAGGAGGCGCCCTTCGTCTCCGTCGTCGACCTCGAACGCGAGGAGTTCACCGGCCGGATCGAGGTGCCCGGCAGCGAGGGGCTGGACCTCTCACCCGACGGCCGCTACCTCTACGTCGCCGCGCCGAAGGGCGACTTCCGCACCCCGCCCGCCGCACAGCCGGGCCTGCGCGTGATCGACACCGCCACGGGGGAGGTCATGCGCACTCTGCCTACCGAAGGAGTGGTCTTCCCCGTTCACACCACGGCCACCGGCGCCGTGCTCGCCGGGGAGCTGCGCATGGCCCCCGAGGCGGGTGGCGCGCTGGGCGAGCAGGTCAACGGCGTGCTGCACGTCTTCGCGCCGGAGACACACCGGCCGGTGGGCCAGGTGGAGGTCGGCCGGTTCCCGCTGACGATCACCTCTTCGCCTGACGGCTCAGTGGGTTACGTGTCGAACGTCGTGTCCAGCACGGTGACCGTGGTCGATCTGGAGCGCGTGGAAGTGCTCACCACCCTCGCCGTCGACCGGGCGGGCGAAGCGGGGGCCCACGGGCTCGCGTACATCCCCGCGGCCCAGGACTGAGGCGGCATCAGGGGCCTCGGGCCGGCCCGGCGCGCCACCCGGGCGGGCGAATCGCGGCGCTGCCCGCGGTTGCGGGAGCCGGCACCTGCCCTGAGGGTGGGTGTCAAGATCATCGAACCGGCATCGCTACCGGGGTGAGGTGACGGGCCGTGCGTCGCCGGCGGTCCGTCACCCGTGAGGAGTCGTGCATGTCCGCATACCGTGACGTCTTCCGGCCTGGCCGCGGGCGCCACCGCCGCCGCCGACGGGCTCCGCTGAAGACGGCCCTGACCGTCTCCGTGCTGGTGGCCTGCTCGGCGTTCATGGCGCACGCGGTGGACGACGACCCCACGGAGTGCGGGCCCCTGGGCGACGCCGGGAGCAACCCCAACTGCCAGGGCCAGGCCGTTGGCAAGCGCGTCGACGGCCCGGCGGGCAAGGCGGGCGGCGGTGGCGCCGACCCGGTGCCCCAGGACGGCGACGGCGCGGGCGCGGTCACCCGGCCGCGCGCACCGGAGCCGGACGGGGTCTGGGACCGCGAGCGGTGCGGCAATACGTCCGGACGGGTGCTGCTGACGCTGGACGACTGGCCGTACAACGACCCGCAGCGGTCCGTGCGGATCGGTGCCCAGCTGCAGGCCCAGGGGGTACGCGCGGCGTTCTTCCTCATCGGGAAGTTCGCCGCCCAGAACCCCCAGATCACCGCGACCCTGCGGCAGCAGGGCCACTGGGTGGCCAACCACTCCTTCTCCCACCGCAAGCTGCCCAGCCTGGACGACGACGTCCTCATGGACGAGATCCGCCAGGGCGTGCCCGGCAACCTGCTCCGCCCGCCCTACGGCGCCGCCGACGAGCGGGAGCGGGACGTCGCGGCCGAGCTGGGCTTCAGGATCTGCAACTGGACCATCGACACCCACGACTGGGAGAAGGTCGACGGCAGGCCCCGCAGCGTGGAGGACATCCGGGCGAGCGTCCGGGACGCCACGCCGGAGGAGAAGAACAGCGGCGTGGTGCTCGGCCACCTGTTCAGCAACTTCCCCGACGCCCTGCCCGGCATCATCAGTGACCTGCAGAACCAGGGCTACGGCGTCTGCCGCAACAACGGACCGGTCACCGAACAGGTGCCCTTTCCCCTCGACTGCTGACCACGGATCAGCGGTAGCGCAGATACTGCCGGCGCACCGCCCGGAACGCCGCGAGCTCCTCCTGCCAGGCGCCCGTCACGGCGTCCGTGCCGGCCCCCGCGTCGATCATGGTGCGCAGCCGGGACGAGCCGGACAGCTTGTCGATGAAGTGGTCCGGGCGCCAGGCGAAGCCGCTCCAGGTCCGCTTGGCGGTGACCAGCAACGCCACCGCCGTACGCACCGGGTCGTAGCCGGCCCGGTCGTGGACGTGCAGCTGCAGGCCGCCCATGGTCCTGCCCTGGAACGGGCCGAAGGTCGGCACGTAGTAGGCCTCCCGGAAGCGGACCCCCGGCAGCCCGGCGGCGTTGGCGGCCTCGGCCCAGCGGCCGTCGAGCCCCTCGGCGCCGAGCATCTCGAAGGGCCGGACCGTGCCGCGCCCCTCCGACATGTTGGTGCCCTCGAACAGCCCCGTGCCCGCGTAGACCAGCGCCGTGTCGGGTGTGGCCATGTTGGGGCTGGGCGGTACCCACGGCAGCCCCGTGGCGTCGTAGAAGTCGGCGCGCCGCCAGCCCGTCATCTCCACGACGGTCAGGTCCACCGTCCGGCCGGCCGCGGCCCGCAGGAACTCGCCGTTGTAGAGCAGCGCCAGCTCGCCCACCGTCATGCCGTGCGCCTGGGCGATCGGCGCCCGCCCGACGAACGTGGCGTAGCGCGGATCGAGCACGGGCCCGTACGCCTCCCGGCCGGAGACGGGATTGGGCCGGTCGAGCACGACGAAGCGCTTGCCGGCCAGGGCGGCCGCCACCATGCAGTCGTAGAGCGTCCAGATGCAGGTGTAGAAGCGGGCGCCGGCGTCCTGACTGTCGTAGACGAGCGTGTCGACGCCGGCCTTGGCGAAGACGTCCGCGAGCGGCTGCCCGCTCTTGCGGTAGGTGTCGAGGACGGGCAGACCGGTCGCCGGATCGGTGTAGTCGCCCTCCGAGAGCCCCGCCTGCGGGGTGCCCCGGTAGCCGTGCTCGGCGCCGAAGACGGCGGTCAGCCGTACGCGGCGGTCGGCGTGCATGACGTCGACGACGCCCCGGGCGTCGGCGGTGATGCCGCTCTGGTTGGTGATGACCCCCACGCGCTGCCCGGCCAGCAGCTGGAAGCCGTCGGCGGCGATCCGCTCGAAGCCGGTGCGCACCCGTACGGCCGAGCCGGCCCGGGGCGCGGGGCCGGGGCGCCCGGCGACGGTGCTCCCGTGCGCACCGGCCGCTGCCGCGGGAGCGGCCGGCCACATCGCTCCGGTGGCTCCGGTGGTCAGCAGGGTGCGTCGGGAAACCGTCATACTCCCGCAAAGTAGCCCATCAGCGGCCCGTTGCCGTGTACCTCACCGGCAAGGCGTGCACGCCGCGCAGCATGAGGCTCGGCCGCCAGGTGAGCTCGTCGGGATCGCAGTCGAACGCCAGGTCGGGGCAGCGTCGCAGGAGGGTCTCCAGGGCGATGGACGCCTCCATCCGGGCGAGGGAGGCGCCGAGGCAGTGGTGGATGCCGTGGCCGAAGGCGAGGTGGCCGCGCGCGTCGCGGCGGATGTCGAAGCGGCCGGGCTCGGCGAACCGCCGTGGGTCGTGGGCCGCCGCCGCGAGGACCACGATCACGGCCTGCCCGGCGGGGAGGGTGGTGCCGCCGATGTCGACGGGCTCGGTGGTGTAGCGGTAGGCGGCCCGCTCCACCGGGCAGTCGTGGCGCAGGATCTCCTCGATCGCGCCGTCCAGCAGCGAGCCGTCGGCCCGCAGCGCGGCGAGCTGGCCGGGGTGGCGCAGCAGGGAGTGGACGCCGCTGGAGATGAGGTTGACGGTGGTCTCGTGGCCGGCGACGAGCAGGACGAAGGCCATGCCCGACAGCTCGGCGGGGGACAGCCGGTCGCCGTCGTCGGCGGTGCGGGTCAGGGCGCTGAGGAGGTCGTCCTGCGGGTCGCGGCGCTTGGTGTCGATGAGGTCGGCGAGGTAGCCGGTCATCTCCCCCATGGCGGCCATCGCCGTTTCCGCGGTCGTGGGCAGGATCATCTCGTTCGACCACGCGCGGAAGGCGGCCCGGTCGGCGGCCGGGACCCCGAGCAGCTCACAGATGACGGTCAGGGGCAGGGGGAGGGCGAAGGCTTCGACGAGGTCGGCCCGGCCGAGGGGCAGCATGTCGTCGAGCAGCTCGTCGGCGATCCGCTGGATCCGGGGGCGCAGGGCCTCGATGCGCTGGGTGGTGAACTCCTTGACGACCAGCTTGCGCAGGCGGGTGTGGTCCGGCGGGTCGGTCTGGAGCATGTTCACGCCGATGCTGTAGCCGCCGTCGCCGTCCCAGCCGGGCGAGTTGCGTATGTCGTGGCTCATCCGGGGATCGGTCAGCACCGCCCGTGCCTCCTCGTACCCGACGACGAGCCAGGCTTCGCGGCCGTCGGGGGTGAGGATCCGGTGGACGGGGCCCTGCTCGCGCAGGCGGTCGTAGAGGGGGTGCGGGTCGGTGTCGAAGTCGGTTCCGGGGGGTGTCAGTTCCTCGAGCGTGGGTGCGGACATGGGCGTTCCCTTCTCTGCGCGGTGACCTGCCGGGGAATCAACCGGGGATCACTCCCCAGTTGATGGTCGTGACCGTACCAGAGAACTGGGGCATGCTCCCCACTTTTACGGCGGGTGGGGGCACCGGCCCGATGCCCCGTCAATGCCCGCCGGGGCTAGGCCCGGGGCCGGCCGGTCCCCGGCGCCCGCCCGGACCGTTCGCCGTCGCGCTCTCCCGCGCCCGCCGCGGAGTCCGCGGCGTCCCCGGCGGGTGGGCCGGTCCGCCTCGACTGCCGGTCCGTGTAGGCGGTCAGCACCGGCAGCGTGAGCACCAGCCAGCACGTGGCCAGCAGCCAGCCCCCCACGATGTCCGTGGGCCAGTGGACGCCCAGGTAGACGCGGGTGGCGGCGACGCCGATCGCCCACAGGGCGCAGCACGCGGCGGCCACCCGCCCCGCCAGGGGCGGCGCCACCCGCAGCAGGGCCCAGGCCAGCAGCCCGGCCACGATCGCGCTGGTGGTGGCGTGCCCGGAGGGGAAGGCCGCCCCGGAGGAGTCCGTGACCCGGTCGGCGAGGGGCGGCCGCGGCCGGTCCACCGTGACGCGCACGGTCATCCGCACCAGCTGACCGAGGGCCAGTACCGCCACCGACGCCAGGACGACCCGCGCCCGGTGGCAGGCGATCCAGCCCGCCAGCGCCGCCAGCGTGTAGGCGGCGAGGCCCGTCCCCGTGTCGGTCAGCAGCTTCGCGACGTCCACGGCGCCGGCGGACCGCCGCTCCAGCGCCGCGTCGTGCAGCGCCGCGTCCACCGGGAACGGCACGCCCCGCGCGGCCACCACCAGAGCCGTCAGCACGGCCAGCGCCACAGCCGCCGGGATGACGATCAGGCAGGCCCGTCGCGAGGGCCGGGGGCCGTTCACGCGGTGGTCAGCAGGAGCGGCCGCAGCCGGCCCTTGCGGGCCCGTTCGACCCAGGGGGTCCCGCGGGTCGCCCAGATGGTCAGCGGAACGGCCAGCGCCACCCCGAGCAACGCGCCGCCGACGACATCGTGCGGGTAGTGCGCGCCGAGCCAGACCCGGGAGGCGGCCATGGCCACCGCCGCCAGCAGGGCCACCGCTCCCAGGCGCCGCTCGACGAGCCACAGCGCCGCGGCCGTCGCGAAGGCGATCACCGCATGGGTGCTCGGGAAGGACCAGTCGCCGGGAGCCGGGCACGACTCCAGCGTGAAACTCCGCGGTATCGACCGGCAGGGCCGCTCCTCGCGCACCAGTGTCCTCAGCATCATGTCCACTCCGTAGACGACCGCCACCACCCAAGGCGTGGCCAGCGCCCTGGCCATCATCGGGGAGTCCGAGCGCCGGGCCAGCCACCAGGCGGCGAGCATCAGCGCGGCGAACAGCCCGAGGCCGAAGGCCGACCACGTGGAGACCGTATCGTTCAGCAGCCAGGGGGCGTGCCGCGCGTCCCGGGTGATGGCGGTGTAGAGACCGCCGTCGATGCCCGAGCCGTCGAAGACGGGCAGCACGACGACCGGGAGCCCGGGGATGCGGAGAGGGGCTAACGCTATGCCGTTCATCGCCGTCCTCCGTCCGGGCCGGCGGACGCGCCCGCCTCCGCGGCCGCCCGGCGCCGGCTGCGCAGCAGCTCCAGGGCCAGCGGCAGCAGCGAGAGCGCGACGACGACGCCCACGATCGGCAGCAGGTAGCGGTCCACGTCCGGTACGGCGGACCCCAGCCCGTAGCCGGCCAGGACCAGCCCCACCGTCCACAGCAGGCCGCCGGCCACCTGCCACACCGCGAACGCGCGCGGCGCCACCCCGAGCGCCCCGGCCAGCGGATTGAGCACGGTCCGTACGACGGGGACGAAACGGGCCAGCACGATCGCGCGGGCGTGCCCGTACCGGTCGAGCAACTCCTCGGCCCGCGCGGCCCCTTCCCGCAGCTTCTTGTTGCGGGAACGGGCCAGCAGGGCCCGGCCGCCCCGCCGGCCCAGCACGTATCCGCACTGCGCGCCGGCCAGCGCGCCGGCCACGGAGGCGGCCAGCACCTGGACCAGGTCCAGATGCGGCCCGGAGTGCGCGCCCGCCCTGCTGAGCAGCCCGGCGGTGAACAGCAGCGAATCGCCGGGCAGGAAGAACCCGACGAGCAGACCGGTCTCGGCGAACAGCACGACGGCGACGCCGAGCGCGCCGAATGCCGCCAGGAGGGAAGAGGCGTCCAGGACATTGACGGCCAGGACATGAGCGGATGGTGGTGCGAGCACGAGTGCGATGCCTCCCATGATCGGGGGCGGCCGCGGGGCCGGCCCGAAGGAATTGCCGGGCAAGCTGATTATCCGGATCACGGTGGGCAGTTCATTTCATCGCCGCCCGGAAATACAAGAATCCCCCCGCCCCGGGGCCCGTACACCCGGAGCAGGGGGATTTGGTGGCACCGCGGCGAACGTCAGTGACCGTGCTGTACGTGCTCTTCGTGGTGCTCGTGGTGTTCGTGCTGATCGCCCGAGGAGTTGCCCGAGCCGTTCCCCGAAATGATCGGGATCTCGTCCAGCAGGTGCGACAGCGGGTCGTCGCCGTCGTTGATCGTGGAGTTGTCCGTGCACTGCTGCTGCTGCTGGGACGTGAGGATCGGAATGTCCTGGACGCCGATGTTGAGCAGTGCGATGAGCGACTGGATGCCGATCTTGCCGATGCCGATGCACGGCTTGTTGAGCGTGCCCTGGATGAGGCTCATCTGCGGGCTTTCGTGGCCCCCGGTCTTGGTGTTGCCGTAGCCGGTCTTCGCACCGTTGGCGTTGGCGACATCCTGGTCGTTGCCGATGGCCATCGCGGGGGAGGCGACGGCGCCGACCGCGGAAGCAGTCACCGCAGCCGTGGCGAGTACCTTCTTGAGCACGTCTATAGCCTTTCGATCGATCGATGTTTCCCACCGGGAAGCGACCTGAGTAACTACAGGCGAATTCAGAAGTTCCGGAATTTCACTCATTCGAGCCAGCGGGCCATTTGGGGGCCGGTGCGCCCAACTCCGTATTAGCGGGCCTCTTCCCGAAGGCGCGCTGTGCAATTGAGTGACGGCGCCGGGGTCCGGACCGCCGTGACTGGTAGCGTGCGCCGCACGGCGGGTTTCTCAGCCGTCGGCCCGCTCGGACAGCGCCCCCACACGTTGCGTCCGGGCGGGCTTTTGGACGCCCGGTGAATCGACCGTGTCGACGGTGCCGATGGAGGAGTGTCTGCGTGACCGTTGAATACATTCGCTACCGCATCACCGATCCCGACCGCCGGGCCGCCTTCGAGAAGGCCTACGCGGCGGCCGCCAGCCATCTGTACGCCGCGCCCCAGTGCCTGGCCTACGAGTTGTCGCGCGGGGTGGAGGAGCCCGAACGCTATGTCCTGCGCATCGAGTGGTCCTCCGTGGAGGACCACGAGCGGGGGTTCCGCGGCGGCCCGCACTTCCCGCCCTTCCTGGACGAGGTCAGGCCCTACACCGACGACATCGAGGAGATGCGGCACTACGAGCGGACCCTCGTCGTCGACAAGCGCCGTATGTGAACGGCGTGTGACGCGCACCACAGTCGGCGGGGCGGTGGATCCCGGCCGGGACGTATACCCTCGGGGATGTGAACATGCTCGTCAAACGCCGCCACGTGGACTTCGTCCGTGTCACGAGCATGTCCTGTCGCCGCTTCGGCTGATATGTACGCCTGCGCCCAGCCCGCTCTCCGGGCCGAGGCCGCGTCCATCTTCCTTCTGCTTTTCAGCTTTGCTGCTCTTCTGCGTTCCTCTTATTCCTTAGCCGCTGCCCGGCTCCGCCCTGCCCGCATACCCTGCGGCGCACCCGCGGACCGTCCGGCCACCGCCGGACGCCTGCCCGGGCCCCTCACGCTGTGGACCTCTCATGATCAACGAGCTTCCCGTCCTCGATCTCTCCGCCGCCTCCGCCGGTCCCGAGGCCCGTGCGCGCTTCCATGACGCGCTGCACACCGCCGCCCGCGACGTCGGCTTCTTCCATCTGACCGGCCACGGCATCACCCCCGCCGAGACCGAGGATCTGATGCGCACCATGCGCGCGTTCTTCGCCCTCCCCGAAGCGGACCGGCTGGCCATCAGCAACCTCAACTCGCCCCATTTCCGCGGCTATACCCGCATCGGCGACGAGCGCACCGGCGGCAGCCGCGACTGGCGGGACCAGCTCGACATCGGCGCCGAGCGGGCCGCCCGCGTCCCCGGCCCCGACGAGCCCGGCTACTGGTGGCTCGAGGGCCCGAACCAGTGGCCCGACGCCCTCCCGGAGCTGCGCACCGCCGCCCTGCACTGGGTCGAGCGGCTGAGCTCGGTCGCCGAGCGGCTGCTGCACGAACTGCTCGCCGCGATCGGCGCCCCCGAGGACTTCTACGACGACGCCTTCGCCGACCGTCCCCACCTGCACCTGAAGCTGGTCCGCTACCCCGGCAGCGCCCCCGACGGCGCCGCCCAGGGCGTGGGCGCCCACAAGGACTACGGCTTCCTGACCCTGCTCCTGCAGGACCAGGTCGGCGGCCTCCAGGTCGAGAACCCCGACGGTGACTTCATCGACGTGCCGCCGCTGCCCGGCGCCTTCGTGATCAACCTGGGGGAGCTGCTCGAGGTCGCCACCAACGGCTACCTCAAGGCCACCAACCACCGTGTGGTCAGCCCGCCCGGCACCCGGGAGCGGTTCTCCGTCCCCTTCTTCTACAACCCCCGCCTCGACGCCCGCATCGAGCCCCTGCCCTTCCCGCACGCCGACAAGGCCCCGGGCGTCACCCAGGACGAGACCAACCCGCTGTTCGCCGAGTACGGCCGCAACGAGATCAAGGGCTGGCTCCGCGCCCACCCGGGGGTCGCCCGCCGCTACCACGCGGAGCTGCTGGAGGGCGCCACCTCGCCCGTGGTCTGACGCCCGGGCCCACACCCCAGCCCCGCAGCCCGCTGATCAAGGGTTTATAAGGTATCGGCGGGGAATGACCTTCGTATGCGCGCCAGGGCGCGGTGGGGAAGCAGGGGGTGGGGTCATGAGCGTCCGGCTGGGGACGGGCATCGGCTGGCGGCCGGAGATCGCCGAGGACATCGCGGGCCTGCCCGGCGTCGACTGGGTGGAGGTGGTGGCGGAGAACATCTGCCCCGGCCACCTCCCCGACGCCCTGCGGCTGCTGCGCGGGCGCGGCACGACCGTCGTCCCGCACGGGGTCTCGCTCGGCCTCGGCGGAGCGGACCGGCCCGATCTGGGCCGGCTGGTCGCGCTCGCCGAGCTGGCCGAGGCGCTCGGGTCCCCGCTCGTCACCGAGCACATCGCCTTCGTCCGGGCCGGGGGCGCGCTGACGGGGGCCCCGCGGATCGAGGCCGGGCACCTGCTGCCGGTGCCCCGCACCCGCGACGCGCTGGACGTCCTGGTGGAGAACGTGCGCATGGCCCAGGCCGTGCTGCCCGTACCGCTCGCGCTGGAGAACGTCGCGGCGTACCTGACCTGGCCCGGCGACGAGCTCAGCGAGGGCCGGTTCCTGGCCGAGCTCGTCGAGCGGACCGGCGTGGGGCTGCTCGTCGACGTCGCCAACCTCCACACCAACCACGTCAACCGCGGCGAGGACCCGGCCGTCGCCCTGGCCGAGCTGCCGGCCGAGGCCGTCGCCTACGTCCACGTGGCCGGCGGCTTCGAGCGGGACGGCCTGTGGCACGACAGCCACGCCCATCCGGTGACCCGCCCCGTCCTGGACGTACTCGCCGCGCTGTGCGAGCGCGTCGCACCGCCGGGGGTACTGCTCGAGCGCGACGACGACTTCCCCACGGCCCAGGGGCTGGCGGCCGAGCTCGACGCCGTGCGCGCCGTGGTCGAAGGGGCGCGCGAGCATGTCTGAACCCGGCACCGACGCGGCCCGCGAGCGGCTCGCCCGGGCCCAGCTCGCCCTGCTCTCCGCGCTCGTCGCCGACTCCCCGGCACCGCAGGGCTTCGACCCCGGGCGGCTGGAGGTCCAGCGCCGGGCCCTGCTCTCCAAGCGTGCCGGCGTCGTCGCCAAGGTGGCACCCGGCCTGCGCGAGATCCTGGGCCCCGACTTCCGGCGCCTGTTCCTGACCTATGCCCGGGGCCGGCCCATGACCGAGGGCTACCGCCGCGACGCGCTCGACTTCGCCCGCCACCTGCTCCACACCGGCGCCGTGGCGGAACCCGGGCGGGGGCGGCTGACGGCCTGGGTGGCCGAACGGACCCCCGCGCCCGCCCCGGCCAAGGGACCACTGCGCCGCCTCGCCGCGGCCCTGCGCATCGGGCGCGTATAGCGCTGTCCCTCACAACAGCCGGTACACCGCGTCCAGGGCGTCGGTGATGAACATGTGCCCCGGCGCGTGGGTGATCGCGAACGGCGGTGCCGACGCCATCAGGGCGGCCTGGGGGGTGACGCCGCAGGCCCAGAAGACCGGGACGTCGCCGGGGTGCAGGGCCACCGGGTCGCCGAAGTCGGGCCGGGAGAGGTCCGTGATGCCGAGGGCCCCGGGGTCCCCGGCGTGCACGGGGGCGCCGTGGACGGCGGGCATGCGCGCGGTCAGGCGCCGTGCCGTGTGGACGAAGTCCGCGGGGATGGGCCGCATGGAGACGACCATCGGGCCGTGCAGCCGTCCGGCGGGGCGGCACCCGCGGTCGGTGACGTACATGGAGACGTTGCGGCCCTGTTCGATGTGGCGCAGGGGCACGCCCGCCTCGCGCAGGGCTCCTTCGAAGGTGAAGCTGCAGCCGATGAGGAAGGCGACCAGGTCCTCGCGCCACAGCCCGGTCACGTCCGTGGGCTCCGCCACGAGCCTGCCCTCACGCCACACGCGGTACTTCGGCAGATCGGTGCGCAGGTCGGCGCCGGGGGCGAGCGGGGTGGTGGGGACGCCGGGTTCGGTGACGTCGAGCACGGGGCAGGGCTGGGGGTTGCGCTGGGCGAAGAGCAGGACGTCGTACGCCCAGTCGGCGGGCACGGCGATCAGGTTGGCCTGGGCGCGGCCGTCGGCCCAGCCGGCGGTCGGCTCCGTGCGGCCCGCACGGAAGGCGGCGCGCGCCTCGGCGGGCGTGACGGTGGAGTGGGGCCCGTACGTGTGCGTGGTCGTTCCCATGAGCACCTCTCGAAGGCTGAAGCGAAGGCGAGGGTGGGGCACAGGGGCGTGAATGCCGGTCAGCGTATGGATTGTTGAACAATTCTGCAAGGAGGGAAGCGACCGGTCCGGATCGCGCGGAGCGGAACGGCGAGTACCGGACAGCCGCGATCCTCACCGTCCGTTATGCGCTCGGCGGTTCGCGGTGTCCGGTCGCGCGCCGCCGCGCCGTTGACCTCTGACGCTTCGTCAAGTGCCCTGCATGGACGCCCTTCTCATGCGCTCTCCTGGGCGATTGTGTGTGACCGGATGTCTTCTTGTGTGCCGCCTTGTCCGGACGGACGCTGGTCCGGCAACTCTTGGCATGAACGCGACGTGCGGTCGCCTTTCGTGCCGCATGAATCCTCCGGGCCCGTACGCCCCTTCCGCGTCGGGCACACCCCCACTCACAGGAGGTCGACGAGTTGAACCACTCACGCATACCCGGGCGGCGTACCGCCCTGGCCGTCGCGGGCGTCCTGGCCCTGTCCACCGCCTCCCTCACCCTGGAGAACGCCACGGCGGCCCCGGCGGCACAGCCGGGCACCCTGTCCGCCGACCGCGCCGGCGACCTCTCGCGGCAGATCGAGGCGGAGTTCGGGTCCGCCACGGCCGGTTCGTACTACGACGCCGATGCCCGCAAGCTGGTCGTCGGCGTCGTCGACCGGGCGACCGCCGACCGGGTCCGCTCCGCCGGCGCCGAGCCGCAGGCCGTCACGCACTCGGCCGCCGACCTGGCCTCGGCCCGGGCGGTGCTCGACGCCGAGGCGGCCGTCCCCGGCACCGCCTGGTCGGTCGACCCCCGGCTCAACAAGGTGGTCGTCACCGTCGACTCCACCGTCAAGGGCGAGGACCTGGCCCGGCTCGAGAAGGCCGTCGCCCGCCTCGGCGACAAGGTCGCGGTCAAGCGGACGACCGGTCAGCTCCGGCCGCTGATCGGGGGCGGCGACGCCATCTGGGGCAGCGGAGTGCGCTGTTCGCTGGGCTTCAACGTCTCCAAGTCCGGCCAGCCGTACTTCCTCACGGCCGGGCACTGCGGCAACGCCTCGGCGAGCTGGTCCGCCTCCCAGGGCGGCTCCCGCATCGGCACCGTGGAGAAGTCCTCCTTCCCCGGCAACGACTACGCCCTCGTGAAGTACACGTCCTCCATCGCACACCCCAGCGCCGTCAACCTCTACAACGGCGGCCAGCAGAACATCGGCAAGGCCGGCGAGGCCACCGTCGGCCAGCAGGTACGGCGCAGCGGCAGCACCACCCAGGTCCACGACGGCAAGGTCACCGGCCTCAACGTCACCGTCAACTACCAGGAAGGCCAGGTCAGAGGACTGATCGGCACCACCGTGTGCGCCGAGCCCGGCGACAGCGGCGGCGCCCTGTTCGCCGGGGACACCGCACTCGGCCTCACCTCCGGCGGCAGCGGCGACTGCGACTCCGGCGGCGAGACCTTCTTCCAGCCGGTGCCCGCCGCCCTGAAGGCGGTCGGAGCCCAGCTGCCCTGACCGCGACTACGTGCCGGGGTGCGGCGCCGGAACCGGCGGCGCCGCACCGCCGGCCTCGCCGAGCGCCCAGCTCGCCAGCAGCCGCAGCGACTCCGCGGACGGCGAACCGGGCTCGGCGTGATAGGTGATCAGCTGCTGCTCCGGGTCGGCGGGCAGGACCAGCGTCTCGTAGGAGAGGGTCAGCGCGCCCACCACCGGATGCAGCAGCCGCTTCACCCCGAAGCCCTTGTCCTGCACATTGTGCGCCGCCCACAGCGCCCGGAACTCCGGGCTCTTGACGGACAGCTCGCCCACCAGGGCGGCCAGCTTCGGGTCGTCCGGGTACCGGCCCGCGTCCAGGCGCAGGAGGGCGACGATGTCGGCCGCCTTGCTCTCCCACTCCACGTACAGCTCACGGGTGGCGGGGTCCAGGAAGACCAGCCAGGCAAGGTTGCACTGCTGCGGCGGCAGGGCGGGGAAGTCGCCGAGCAGCGCGCAGGCGAACCGGTTCCAGCCGATGATGTCCAGGCGCCGCCCGATGACGTAGGCCGGGACGCTGTCCATGGTGTCGATGAGCTGCTGGACCGCCGGACGCACCCGCTGCGGGCGGCCCACCGCGGCCCGCGAGGGCCGGGCGGCCGGCCTGGCCAGCCGGTTCAGATGATCCCGCTCGGCCCCGTTCAGCCGCAGCGCACCGGCTATCGCGTCGAGCACCGCCGCGGAGACGTTCTGGCCCCGGCCCTGTTCGAGACGGGTGTAGTAGGCCACGCTCACCCCGGCGAGCTGCGACAGCTCCTCGCGGCGCAGCCCCGGCACACGGCGCCGCCCGCCGTGCGCGGCGAGCCCCACGTCCTCGGGCCGCAGCCGGGCGCGGCGGGAGCGGAGGAACTCGCTCAGTTCGGTGCGCTGATCCATGCACACCAGTATGCGGGCGGTTCGCGCAGGTCAGGGTGGTCCTGCCAGTGGTAGGAACGGCAAGCGTGGGCTCAGTGGAGTTCTGGCTAGGCGGATCCGGCGGGCGCAGGATCGAAGCCATGACGCACACCACTGTCCACGCGTACGCGGCACCCGCGCCGAAGGCCCCGCTGGAGCGGACCACCATCGTCCGCCGCGAGCTGGGCGCGCACGACATCCTCATCGACATCACCTACGCCGGCATCTGCCACTCCGACATCCACACCGTCCGCGCCGAGTGGGGCGAGGGCGGGCCCTTCCCCCTCGTCCCCGGCCATGAGATCGCGGGCGTGGTCGCCGAGGTCGGCTCCGGCGTCACCCGCCACGCGCCCGGCGACCGGGTCGGCGTCGGCTGCTTCGTCGACTCCTGCCGCACGTGCGAGAACTGCCGGGCCGGCCTGCAGCAGTACTGCACCGGCGAGCTCGGCATGGTCGGCACCTACGGCGCCACCGGCCGTGACGGGCGGATCACCCAGGGCGGCTACTCCACGCAGCTGGTCGTGGACGAGAACTACGCCCTGCGCATCCCCGACGGCATCCCGCTGGACGCCGCGGCGCCGCTGCTGTGCGCCGGCATCACGCTCTACTCGCCGCTCGTCCACTGGCAGGCCGGCCCGGGCAAGAAGGTCGCCGTCGTCGGGCTGGGCGGCCTGGGCCACATGGGGGTCAAGCTCGCCCATGCCATGGGCGCCGAGGTCACCGTGCTCAGCCAGTCGCTGCGCAAGAAGGAGGACGGGCTGCGGCTGGGCGCGGACCACTACCACGCCACCTCCGACCCGGCGACCTTCGCGGAGCTGGCGGGCACCTTCGACCTGATCCTCAACACCGTCTCCGCCGACCTCGACCTGGACGCCTACCTCGGCCTGCTGCGGACCGGCGGCACCCTCGTCCAGCTGGGCGCTCCCGAGCGCCCGCTGTCCGTCTCGCCCTTCGCCCTCATCGCCGCGCGCACGTCCTTCGCCGGATCGATGATCGGCGGCATCCCCGAGACGCAGGAGATGCTGGACTTCTGCGGTGAGCACGGCATCGTCCCCGAGATCGAGGTGATCCGCGCCGAGCAGATCAACGAGGCGTACGAGCGGGTGCTGGCCAGCGACGTCCGCTACCGCTTCGTCATCGACACCGCCACCATCTGAGCGCCGCGCCGCACCGGGACGCCCGCCCTCACAGAGGGTGGGCGCACCGGTGCGGCCGCACCGTCTCACTCCCGGTCGCGGGCCGGCTTCCCGTCCTCGGCCTTGTCCAGCTCCCGCATGCGCCGGTGGATCGCTTCGCGCAGGTTCGGGCCGCCCGGGCCGGTACGCGGGCGCTCGTCCGGCCCCGGGGGCGGCTCCTGCGCCCGCTCCCCGGCGGCGGCCCGTCCGGCCTTGTAGCGTTCGATCAGCCGGTGCAGCTCGCGCGCGCGGGCGCTGCGCTTGTCGCTGTCTCGTGTGTTCTCGCCCATGTCGGACCCTCCTCGGACGGCCGGGTCGCGCGGCGTGCCGGCCCCGCCTTCAGCCATTGTCCTGCGTTCCGCCTTCCCAGGTGCCTTCGGCGTGGTCGCCGGACCGCAACGCCTCGATCTGGGACCGCCAGGCGCCGGCCCGGGAGGTGGTGGACTCCTTCACGCGTGCCGTCAGGCTCCGGGCGGCGGAGAAGCGCTCGGACGTGGGCCCGCTGCTGGCGATGCGCTGAGCGGTCTTCGTGCGGGCGTCGATGGCCGCGCGCAGGCTCCCGGCGCGGGCGGTGAGCTTGCCCAGGTCGCGGAACTGCGGCTTGTCGGTGCCGAACCAGATCTGCTGCCACCAGTGGTCGGTGACCGGGTCGCGCCAGCTGATGTAGCCGCCCGGCAGGATCTGGCGCGGGCCCGGCAGGTGGCCGCCGAAGCTGTAGCGGACACCGGGCGCGTTGACCGGGTCGTAGAAGTTGGGCGTGAAGAAGTCCGACACCAGCATCCCGTTGATCGTGTAGCCGAACTCCGGGGCTTCCGGCGGGTCGGCCACCTCGACGAGGAACTCCACCACGCCCTGCCCGGGCTTGGGCGACTGGCCCGCCACCAGCCGGTTGCCCCACGGGTCGGCGAGCATCTCCAGCATTTCGTGGCTGGCGGTCAGCGACCAGCTGTCGCTGTACTCGATCAGCGAGAAAGGCTGTCCGTTGTCGTCGAGGTGGACGCCGGCCGCACCCTCCATGCCGATGTCGTCCCTGACGATCATGGGCCAGTAGCCGACGGGGACGTCGTCCAGCTTGTCGAAGGCGTCGACGGAGGCCGGGAGGTTCCACAAGGGGGCGAAGTCCCGGATGGCCTGCTTCTGCAGGGCCGCGGCGACGCGGGTGAGCTGGGAGGGGGTGATCTGATCCGTCTCGGAGACCAGGGCGAGCTGGGTGACGAGCATGCGGGGTCCGTCTTTCTGGGGGCGTGGTGGCCGGGGCGATCGAGGGCCCGGGAACCTCGGGGCCCGGGAGGATGCGGTGACTTTGCCCGGCTTTCGCCGTTTGTCACCCATGACCGCCCGCATGGAGTACGGGCCGCCGGCCGGCGCCCGGGATCAGTGCCCCTCGTCCAGCCCGAGCCGCCCGCTGACCCGGGCGTGCAGCCGCGCGAGGCGCTTGGGCGCCCACCAGTTGAGCCGCCCCGCCACGGTCAGATACGCCGGCACGAGGATGCCCCGCACCAGCACCGCGTCGACCAGCACGGCCACCGCCAGCCCCGTGCCCAGCACCTTGAGCATGGTCACCCCCGAGGTGGCCAGCGCCCCCGTGACCACGGCCACCGCCAGCGCTCCCGTGGTCACGAGCCGGCCCGTCCGCGCGACGCCCTCCACCACGGCCCGCCGGTTGTCGCCGGTCAGCCCGTAATGCTCCCGCACCCGCGACAGCAGGAAGATCTCGTAATCGAGGGCCAGGCCGAAGGCGATGGAGAACATCAGCAGCGGCATCGTCATGTCCAGCGCCCCGGTCACCGTGAAGTCGCCCAGCGCGTCGCGCAGATGACCCTCCTGGAAGACGAGCACCATCGCCCCGAAGCTCACGCCCAGGCTCAGCGCCGCGATCAGCAGCCCCTTCAGGGGAAGCAGCACGCTCCCGGTGAGCAGGAAGAGCATCGCCCACGTCGTCGCGGCGGCGACGGCCGCCGCCAGCGGCAGCCTGGCCCGTACCGCCTCCCGCGTATCGGAGAGCATCGCGGCCCGCCCGGTCACCAGCTGCCCGCCACCGGGACCGGGCACGGCCCGCAGCCGGCGCACCAGGTCCCGGGCCTCCTGCGACTGGGGGTCCTGCGGGCCCGACACCTGCAGTACCGCGCCCCGGCCCATGCCGGGCGGCACCGCCGTGCGGGCCCACCCCGCCCGGTCCACCCCCGCCAGAGCGGACACCTTCCGCTCGTAGGCGGCCAGCGCCGCACCGTCCCGGGCGGGGACCGCGTCCGGAAGGACCACCGTCACCGTCCGCTCGGGGCGGACGGGAAAGCCCTCGCGGATCTCGGCGGCCGTGCGGTGCGCCTCGGTGTGCGCGGGCAGCACGCGCTCGTCCGGCAGGCCGAAGTGCACCCGGGCGAACGGCGAGGCGAACATCAGCAGGGCGATCGCGCACCCGCCGCCGTAGTACAGCGGACGCCGCGAAACGGCTCCCGCGACGGTCCGCCAGAGCGGGCTGTCCGGCCGCGGCGGGCCGCAGGGGCGCCGCCCGCGCAGCAGGCTCAGCGGGTCCCAGCGGTTGATCCGGGTGCCGATGAGCGCCAGCACGGGGGGTACGACCATGGTCGCGGCGGCCGCCGAGAACACCGCGACCGCCATGCCGGCACAGGCCATCGACCGCAGGAAGGGCAACGGCAGCACCAGCAGGGCCGACATCGACAGCGTCACCGCGGCCGCGGACACCGCGACCGTGCGGCCCGCCCGGCGCGCGGTGCGCCGCACCGCCTGCTCCACGCCGTGGCCGGCGAGCAGCTCCTCGCGGTAGCGGGTGACGAGGAACAGCCCGTAGTCCACGGCCAGCCCGAAGCCCAGGGCGCTGGTGAGGTTCATGGCGAAGACGGACACGGGCATGGCGAGCGTGAGCAGCTTCAGCAGCGCGAAGGTGCCGACGACGGAGACCGCCCCGATCGCCAGCGGGACGAGCGCCGCGACCAGCGACCGCAGCGCGACCAGCAGGAGCAGCAGGGTCAGCGGCGCGGCCACCAGCTCGGCGCGCACCAGGTCCCGCAGGCCGGCCCGCCGGGCCTCCGCGCTGACCCAGGCCGAGCCGGTGGCGGAGACGCTGAGCACGCCACGCGTGCCGGTCAGGGTGGGCACCAGGCCCTCCGCGGTGCGTGCCGCGTCCCGGTCGGCGCCCGTCAGGTCGGCGGCGAGCAGGGCCCGCGAGCCGTCCTCGGACCGCAGGGAGGGGTCCTTGTCCGTCCAGTACGAGCGCACGCTCGCCACTCCGGCGGAGCGCGCGAGCCGCCGCGCGAGGCGGCGCCCCTCCTCGCGCGCCCGGGCGCCGTCCACGCCGCCCTCGGCCCGCACGAGCAGGACGAGGTCGGGGTACCCGGCGCCGAAGCGGTCGGCCAGCACGGTGTCGGCGCGGGCCGATTCGGTGTCGGTGGCGGCGTAGCCGCCGTCGGCGAGCCGCTCGGAGGTACCGGCGCCGGCCACGGCGAGCACGGCCGTCAGCAGGACCGTGACCGCCGGCACCAGCCAGGGCCGCAGGCGCGCGAGGACGCCGTCGGCCTGCCCTGCCGCGGCCCCCGGGGCCGCCGGCTCCGGGCCCAGGGCCGCCGTGTCGAGGTCCCGGGGCGGCGTCATGGGACCTGGTGGAACAGGACGGTGTTCCGGCCGCCGCAGCCGACGCCCGCGCGCGGAAGGTCGGTTGGGGACACCTTGCCGATGCCCGCGCGCGGAGTGCCGCTTGGGGGCGCCATGCCGATGCCGTCCCTCACGGCGCCCGCCACGCCGGTGTCGCGTACCCGGCCCCACCCTGCTGGGGGCCGATGGTGCCGGTACCGGCCGCCATGACCCGCTCGATGAAGGCCGCCGCCTCGCCGAGCGTGGCGCCGACGGGCTCCTGGTCCAGTGTCACCCTCAGCCGGTCCTGGACCACGGTGACCAGCTCGGCCTGGGCGAGCGAGTCGATGTCGAGCTCGTCGAAGGTCACGTCCGGGGCGATCTCCTCCTCGCGGACGCCGAAGCGGTCGGTGAGCAGACGGGCCATCAGGTCGTACACGGGTTCCATCGATCGTGCTCCTCGATCGGGGGCGGACACCGGGCACCAGGCACACGGGTCATCTCATGCCATAGCACTCTTTTCCGGTTGTGTTGTCGCAGCAGCGTCCCCCGGCGGGCGGCCGGGCCCGGACAGACACGCGCGCCCCACCGGGCGCGTCACCCGTCCTGCCGAGGCCGCCACCTGGTCCTCGCCCAGACACGTGCCGCACGGCGGGCTGCGCACCAGGCCGCCGATGCGGCAGGTCAGGTGCGCTGGAGCATGAGAACGGCGATGTCGTCGGTGTGCTGGTCGGTGGGGCCGGTGTGGTGGATGAGGCTGTCGACGAGGTGGTGCAGGGGGAGGTCGCCCGCCTTGGCGAGGTGTTGGACCAGATCGGCGGTGGTCTGGCCGATGTCGGTGCCGGGGGTTTCGACGAGGCCGTCGGTGTAGAGGGCGAGGAGGGTCCCCTCGGGCAGGGGAAGGGTGGTGAGGGGGTAGGAGGGCGTTCCCATGCCGATGCCGAGAGGAGGCCCGGGGTCGATGTCGACGGCGCGGGCCCGGTGGTCGGGGTGTCGCACAAGCGGGGGCGGGTGCCCGGCGCCGGCGAGCGTCACCTGGTGGCGGGCGAGGTCGAGGTGGGCGTAGAGGCAGGTGACGAACCGGTCCGTGCCCAGGTCGGCCAGGTCGCGATCGGTGCGGGTGAGGACTTGGCCGGGAGTCGCGCCGGCGGTGGCGTGGGAGTGGACGGCGGTGCGGACCTGGCCCATGAGGGCGGCGGCTGTCACGTCATGGCCTTGCACGTCGCCGATGACGGCTGCGGCGGTGGTGTCGGTGAGGCGGATGAGGTCGTAGAAGTCGCCGCCGATGTCCATGCCGTGGCTGGCGGGCAGGTAGCGGGCGGCGACATCGAGCCCGGTCAGGCTGGGCAGGGTGTGGGGCAGGAGGGTCTGCTGGAGGGTGTGGGCGAGGTTGTGTTTGGCGTCGTAGAGGCGGGCACGGTCCAGGGCCTGGGCGATGAGACCCGCCAGAGGCGTGAGAAGAGCTCGTTCCGCGGTGGCGAACGGGTGTGGGTGGTTGAAGGCGAGAAGGCAGCACCCGATGGGGCGTCCGGAGATGATGAGCGGCAGGAACGCCCATGCCTGTTTGTCGCTGGTCTGCGGCGCCCTGGGGTAGGCGCGGGCCAGCTCGGCGGGGTCGGCGAAGAAGGATGAGGCCCCGGTGGCCAAGGCGTGGCCCGCAGGGGTGAGGTCGGCGTCCGTGGGCAGGCCGTCGAGCTGCGCGATGACCTGCGGGGCGTAGCCGCGGTGTCCGATGATCTTGATGCGGCCGGCTTCGGTGGTGGACAGGATCAGGCCGTGAGCGCCGAAGGCGGGCAGGACCTGATCGGCGAGCAGGTCGACGACGTCCTGGACGCCCACGGTCTCGGTCAGCGCGGCTGCCAGATGGACCAACAGGTGCATGCGACTCGCAGTCAGGGCACCGGTGGGAGCCGTATGCGCGCGGACGGGCTTGGACGGGTGATCCGCGGTGCGACGGGGGCTGACGAGGATGCTGACGCCGCTGTCATCTGGGTGGAGGCTGAAGTCGAGCCACTGCTCCGGCGGACGCAGGACGGTCAGGGTAAGGGGTTCATGGCTGGTGACGGCCGTGCGGTAGGCGTCCATGCAGGTGGCGTTGTCCAGCCAGGGCAGCGACTGCAACGGCTGGGTGCCCAGCAGCTGCTCCACCGGCCTGCCCAGCAGGGCGGCGGCAGCGGTGTTGGCGAAGGTGATCCGGCCTTCCAGGTCGAGGGCGAGGGCGCCGAGAGAAAGACGCTCGACCAGGCCGGCCGCTGCGAGCGCCGACTGTGCCTGCGCCGCGCCAGGGCGGTGCAGAGGGACGAAACGCGGCCTGTCCGGAATGACCGGAGGAGGAACAGCCGCGTCCAGGACCCGGGCGACACGCCGAGCGCTGAGGGCGATGCGTCCGCGCTCGCGGGGGTCGAGGCGGGCCGGACGGCTGGGAGGCCACAGCAGGATCAGCGTTCCCCAGCAGCGTCGGAGGCCTTTGAGCGGGGAGACCGCGAACGCGAGCCGGTAGGGGATGCTCGCTGCGGCGCGCGGGTACAGACGGGCGAACTCCTCCTGGCAGCCCACCCAGACCAGCCGCTCCTCACGTACCGCATCCGGGTTCGGCCCGTGGGAGGCGAGCGACATGCGCCACCACGGCACGTACACCTCTACCGGCAAGCCGCACAGCACGACCAGGCCCAGCTCTGCCCCTGCCGGGTCCACCAGGTACACGCCCCCGGCCATGGCACCCGTACGATCCACAGCCGCCACCAACGCCTCGCCCAGCGGATCAACAGCGCCAGGCCGCTCACCGTGCTCAGTCACCTGACATAGCACCTAACGCCCATAGTGGGACCGTACGCCCGCGCCGTGGTGACGGCGCGCGGGAACGGAGGGCAGCCGGAGTGCGAGCCGATTCAGCGGGGCGCTGCGTGGCAGGTGTTGACCGCTGGAGCGCGCTGGTTCTGTCTGTGCTGTCATACTGTCCACTCTTTTAGGTGAATTGTGCCCAGGGCATCTGTCGGGCGTCGGCAGATGGGCGGTTACCTGGCCATGCCTGTACGGACAAGCGGATACGCCCGAAGAGGGGGTACGGCCGTGAATTTCAGGATCACCAGAAAGCGGCATGGTTCAGTCGCTGTGATGACAGCGCTGGCCGCGACAGCAATGATCTTCTCTCCCGGAGCGGCGTCAGCCGCCGACCCGCCAGTAGGCGACGGCAAGTACCACGCCATCAGCAACGTCAGCGGCCTTGTGCTCGAGCGAGAGGGACGGTGTGCCAACCCGACCGGATACGCCATCATCGACGCTGACAGCCAAGTCAACGCGCAGCTGTTCCGGTTCGACCTCAACGCGGAGGGCACCGTATACATCTACGACCGGTGCGGGGCTTTGCGAAGTCGTGCGCTGACTGCCCCGTCCCAAGCGGGGGGCAGGGTCGGAATGCAGGCGTATGAATCGACCCGTGCCGACCAGAAGTGGAACGTCACCAAGGACTCCAGCGGCAGGCTGACCATCACGAGTGTGGCGGGCGGCTATGCGCTCGACACCGACGGAACGGCTGCGCTTTCTGAGGTAGTGGCCAACACACCCGATCCCCAGTCGTCCACTCAGCGGTGGGCGGTGGTCAGCACCGTCCCATAGAGGGTAGAACGCGGCCGAACGCGCCGGCGTCCCCGCTGTGTCCGCCCGGCACCTCGCCGCGGCCGGACGCCGCCCAGACGGACTCTCCGCCGGCCGTTACCGCCAAAAGCGCCACGACGACCGGGAATGCCCCACGGGCCGGGAGATGACCACGGTGCCGGCCGGCCCCGTCGCGCTGTGACACCGCCCACGCCCGGGCGCCGGAAATTCCGGGGCGTCCGGGCGGGGCCCAATGGCATGCTGTGGGACGTGAACGGTCCCGAGATTCATGTCAGCTTCGCCCCTGAGCTGCGGCTTTTCATCGCCGCCGAGCGTCGTCGGCCGCGTGCGGCCGTGGTCACCGACGGCGTCTCCACCCTCGGGCACGTGATCGAGTCCCTCGGCGTCCCGCTCACCGAAGTGGGCGCGCTGTCCGTCGACGGCCGCCCCGTGCCGGCCTCGCATGTGCCGGCCGCGGGCGAGGAGGTGGAGGTCCGGGCGGTCGCCCGCCCGCAGGAGGTCCCGGGGGCACCGCTGCGCTTCCTCCTCGATGTGCACCTGGGAACGCTCGCGCGGCGACTGCGGCTGCTGGGTGTCGACGCGGCCTACGAGAGCGACGACATCGGCGACCCGGCGCTTGCCGCGCTCTCCGCCTCCCAGCAGCGCGTGCTGCTCTCCCGCGACCGGGGCCTGTTGCGCCGGCGGGAGCTGTGGGCGGGCGCGTACATCTACAGCGACCGGCCCGAGGAGCAGCTGAGGGACGTACTGAGCCGCTTCACGCCCCCTCTGGCTCCCTGGACGCGGTGCACCGCCTGCAACGGTCCGCTCCAGGACGCCGACAAGGAGGCCGTCCGCGAACAGCTCGAGCACGGCACGCGCCGGACCTATGACGTCTTCGCGCAGTGCATCACCTGCGGGCGGGTGTACTGGCGCGGCGCGCACCACAGGCGGCTGGAGGCGATCGTCGAGAAGGCGGTGCGCGAGTTCGGCGCCGCCGCGGCCTAGGCGCGGCACATGCGCATCCCCGGCGCCGGGTGCAGGCTGGAAGAGCCGGGTGCACGCTGGAGGAAAAGCGCCAGGAGGTGGACGTCATGCAGACGATCGTCGGTTGGCACATCGAGGTCGAATTCGAAGAGGTCGAGAAGCGGACGCGCGCGGCCGCACTGCTCAGGCTCCAGGACGGCACGGAGCTGAGAGCCCGCGGGCACGCCACCCGCCACCCCGACGACCCCGAGCAGCAGCGCGTCGGCGAGGAGCTCGCCGCGGCGCGGGCGCTGAACGAGCTCTCCCGGGAACTGCTGAAGAAGGCCGGGCACGACATCGAGGAAGTCACCCACGTCGAGGCTCACCCGGCGATGTGAGCCGCCCCCGCCCGGTGGACGGACACCGGCCGGCGGTCCCCGGGACCGTCCCCGGGCCCGGTCATCAACTTTGGTAGGACGACGTCGCTACCTTCGGCGCATGTGCCGGACCGGGGCCACTGCCTATGGTTCGAGGGTGAACGTACGAACGTGGGCCCGTGATCTGTGGCGGCGGCTGGCGGAGCCGGGGGAGTGGTCCCGGCGCCGGACCGCCGGGGAGATTCTGCTCGCCCTCACGCTCGCCCTGCTGGCGGGCTGGGCCGAGACCGGCCACGGCTGGCCGCGGATCATTGCCGTCGCCGTGGCCGTCGGCGGCCTGAGCCTGCTGCGGCGCGTCCTGCCCGCCACGGTGCTGATCGCGGCGGGCGTGGTGACCGGGGTCTTCGGCGGGGCCGGGCTGCTGCTCCTTGCGGTGGCCGGCTGGTCCGCCGGGCGCAGGATCGCGGGGGTCCTGCGTGCCCTGGTCGCCTTCAGCCTCTCCTTCGCGCTCTCCATGGCGCTCGCGTTGTGGCAGACGCCCGACCAGGCCCTCCTCACCCTGGTCTTCTCCACCCCCCTCTTCCTGGTGTCCACGGTGGTCCCGGGCCTGGCCAACCGCTACTGGACCCAGCGCCGCACCCTGTTGCAGACCCTCACCCAGCGCAACGCCCAGCTGTTGCGCGAGCGCGAGATGGTCGCCGGCCAGGCCCGGATGCGCGAGCGGCAGCGCATCGCCCAGGACATGCACGACAGCCTGGGCCACCAGCTCGCGCTCATCGCGGTGCAGACCGGGGCGCTGGAGGTGGACCGGGAGCTGACCGGGCGGCAGCGCGAGGCGGTGGGCGTGCTGCGGGAGGCGTCGGTGGCCGCCATGCAGGAGCTGCGCGAGGTGGTGGGCATCCTCAAGGACGGCACCCCGGAGGAGGAGCAGCCCACGTCCCGGGTGGTGGCCGGCATCGAGGAGCTGGCCGACGCGGCCGCGGCGGCGGGGATGCGCGTGACGCTCGAGCGGTTCGGGGAGGCCCGGCCGCTGGCCCCCGCCGCCGACCACGCGGGCTACCGCATCGTGCAGGAGGGGCTGACCAACGCGGCCAAGCACGCCCCGGGCGCCCCCATTTCCATCGCCCTGCGCTACGAACCCGACTCGCTCCTGGTGGAGGTCGCCAACGGGCCGGTGCCGGAGTGCGGCGGGCCGCCGCCGGAGGCGGTCAGTGGCGGGCAGGGGCTGACCGGGCTGCGGGAGCGGGCCCGGCTCGTCGGCGGCATGGTGTTCACCGGCCCCGCCGAGGGCGGCGGATTCCGGCTCGCCGGAGTCCTGCCGTACGACTCGGCGGAGGCGAGGGAGACGCGGGGGACGAAGGGGGCTGCCGCCACGGGCACGACCTTCGTCGACGCGGGGGACGACTTTCGGGAGCAGACCGGGCGGGGGGCTCCGGGCGACGGTGGACCGGTCATCGACCGGCTGGATCCGCGCGAGGAGTTCAAGGACATCATGAGCACGAAGAAGAGCAGCGGCTGCCTGATCGGCTGCGGCATAGGTCTGCTGATCCTGGTGGGCCTGGCCGTGGTGGCCCTCTTCGGGGTCGGAAAGATCATGGACGAGGCGGACAAGGCCATGATCGACCCGAGCGTCTACCAGTCGGTGCGCACCGGCGACCCCGAGCAGCAGGTGCGCGAGAAGCTGCCTTCCGGGAAGTCCTTCCTCGCCTCCGACGTCAAGGGCAAGCTCCCGGCCGAACCGGCCGGCACCAGCTGCCTGTCCCTGCTGTCCACCGACACCTCGAAGGGGCTGACCACCGACACGGTTTACCGCTTCTGTTTCAAGGACGGGAAACTGTCCGAGAAGCGTGAGTTCCACGTCAAGAGCTAGTGCGCAGCACACGACCGTGAGCAGGGGTAGACCAGGTGATCCGCGTCCTCATCGCCGACGACGAGCCACTCATCCGGGCGGGCATCAGGATGATCCTCACCTCGGCCGACGACATCGAGGTCGTGGCCGAGGCGGCGAACGGGCGGGAGGCGGTCGAGCTGGCGCGGCGGCACGGGGCCGACGTGGCGCTTCTGGACATCCGGATGCCGGTGATGGACGGCCTGGCGGCACTGGCCGAACTGGGCCGGGCCGTTCCCGGCGTCCGGGCGCTGATCCTGACCACCTTCGGTGAGCGCGACAACGTCCTGCGGGCCCTGCGGCAGGGCGGGGCGGGCTTCCTGCTCAAGGACTCGGCGCCCGCCGAGCTGATCGGCGCGGTACGGGCGGCCGCGGCGGGCGACGCGTATCTCTCGCCCGCCGCCACCCGGCACGTCGCCGACTCGCTGGCGACCGCGGCCGCCGCCGGCCGGGACGAGGAGGCCCGGGCCCGGGTGGCGGGGCTGAGCGAGCGCGAGCGCGATGTCCTGGCCCTGCTCGGCGAGGGGCTCTCCAACGCCGATGCCGGCCGGCGGCTGCACATGAGCGAGGCCACCGTGAAGACATACGTCAGTCGGATCCTCGCCAAGCTGGGGTGCGACAACCGCGTTCAGGCCGCCCTGCTGGCGCGTGACGCGGGCCTGGGCACCTGAGATCCACGGAGCCCCGCCGAGAACCGTGCGACGAAAGAAACAAAGGTTTTTGGCCACTTCTGCCTGACATGTGGTCAGCGAGCGGGTGGCTTTGCGATATCTTTTACGGCGTTCCCTCGGGATCGTGCGTCCCATGCGACGCCGGAACGACGTCGAGAGTGCGATGCAAACGCACCTCGCGGAACGCTCAGCACAGGCACGCCTCCGGCGAACCCACCGGGTCCCGCCGCGCACCGCCCTGCCCCAAAGTCTCCTGACCCGTACCGTTTCACCTAGGCAAAGGCCGCATGCCCGTCCATCAGCTCTCGGACCTCATACGTTATAGCCGCCATAACTCTCCCTTCTACTCGTCCCTCTACGCGCACCTGCCGCCGGTCGTCGACCGCCTCGCCGACCTCCCGGCCGTGGACCAGGGCGAGTTCTGGAAGGCCAACACCCTTCACGACAACCAGGTGCTGACCGCGCCGCTCGGCGAAGCGGTCGTCTACAAGACCGGCGGCACCACCGGAGCGCCGAAGTTCTCCTGCTACACCCGTGAGGAATGGCGGGAGTTCGTCACCGCCTTCGGCCAGGGCCTCGTCGACGCGGGGCTGCGTCCGGGCCACCGGGTGGCGGACCTGTTCTACGCCGGCGAGCTCTACGCCAGCTTCCTCTTCATCCTCGACTCCCTCGCCCACGCCCCCGTCGACAACGTGCGCCTGCCCATCGGGGGCGCCGCGCCGCTGGAGACGACCGTTCCCACGCTCGAGGACTTCGCCGCCCAGGTGGTCGCGGGCACCCCCACCACCCTGTGCCGGCTCGCCGAGCACCTGGTGGCCACGGGCCGTCAGCTGCCCGCCGTCGAACTGCTCTTCTTCGGCGGCGAAGCGCTCTTCTCCGACCAACGGCGCCTGCTCGCCGCCGCCTTCCCCAACGCCGAACCGCGCTCGCTCGGCTACGCCAGCGTCGACGCCGGACTCCTCGGCGCCCCCGTACCCGGCCCCGACCCGCGGGTGCACCGCGCCTTCACCCCGCACACCGTCGTCGAGATCGTCGACGAGACCACCGGCGAGCCCATCCACGAGGCGGGGCGGCCCGGGCGCGTCCTGGTGACCCAGCTCTACCGCCGTCTGATGCCCGTCATCCGCTACCCCGCGGGCGACCGCGCCGAGTGGACCGACCCCGAAGCCGGGCACTTCCGCATCCTCGGCCGGGCCGAGGAAGGCGTGCGCGTCGGCCCCGTGTCGCTGTACTCCCAGGACGCCCTCGCCGCCGTCGCCGAGGCGGACACCGACGGCCGCGTCATGGGCACCCAGCTCGTCGTACGCCGCTGGGACGGCCGCGACCAGCTCGTCCTGCGCCTGGCCACCGCCCCCGGCGACGACGACCCCGCCGAGCTCGACGTGCTCGCCAAGGCCGTCGTCACCGAGCTGAACGCCGCCCGCCCGCTGTACCCCGACAGCGTCGCCGCCGGATACGTCCACCCCATGACCGTGGAGTGGGCACGCCACAGCGACCTGATCGTCAACTCCCGTTCGGGCAAGCTCATACGCGTCATCGACGAGAGGCCGACCGCATGACCGCCACCCCGGTGGACGAGGGGCGCCGACTGCCGCTCGTCCTGCGCAACCGTGCCTTCGGCACCGTATGGCTCGCCCAGATCCTCACCCAGGCCGCGGTTCGCATGTTCCAGGTCGGCGTGTCCTGGTGGCTGATCGCCTACGCCGTCAGCAGCGGCCGCGGACTGGCCTCCGGGCTGTTCATGGCGGTCAGCACCCTGCCCGCCGTCGTCCTGGCCCCCGTCGTCGCCCGGACCGTCGCCCGCTTCGCCCACCGCTCGGTGCTGCGCGCCGCGGCCGCCGGCGCCGGAACGGCCGCCGCGGCCCTGGCCGTCTGGGCCTACGCGAGCGACCTGCCGCTCGCCGCCGCCTACGCCGCCACCCTGGCCCTCGCCGCGGGCCAGGCGTTCTTCGACCCGTGCCTGACCACCTCGGTGCCCGAACTCGTCGACGACGAGGACATCGAGGCCGCCACCGGCTTCGAGCTGTCCACCCAGTCGCTGGCCAGCCTCGGCGGGGCGCTGCTCGGCGCACTGATCGTCGACGGCGCCGGAGTCGCGGGCCTGGCCGTCGGCTGCGCGGCCGCCTACCTGACGGCCGCGGTGCTCATCACCACCGTCAGGTTCCGGCCCACCGCCGCACCGGACGCCCCGGAGGGTGAGGAGGCGGCGGCAGCCACCGGCGAACAGCGGCGCACGCTGCGCCGCATCCTCGCCGACCTGCCGTACGTCCGGCGCATCCTGCTCTGCTTCACCGCGGCCAACCTCTTCACCACCGCCGTCTTCGTCGTCATCCCCCTCTACACCAAGTCGGTGCTGCGGGACGGCGGCTCCACCGTCGCCCTGCTGGAGGCGTCGCTCGGCGTCGGCACCCTGATCGGCTCCTTCACCGGCGCCCGCGTCCCCGGCCGCCCCACCGCGCTGGGCGCCTGCCTGCTCGGTGCCATGTCCGCCGCGTTCGCCGTCGCCGGCCTCGTCACCGGACGGTTCGTCATCGCGGGCTGCCTGGTCGTCGCCGGCTGGTGCGTCGGCGTCATCGGGGTCCGCTTCGTGGCGCTGTTCCAGCGGCTCGTCCCCACCGCCGACAAGCCCGGCTTCTTCGCCGTCATGCAGGCCGTGCTCGGCGCCACCTTCCCGCTCGCCTCGCTGCTGTTCGGCCTGCTCGGCGACCACCTCTCCGCGCAGACGCTGTGCCTGATCCAGGCCGCCGGCCTGGTGCCCGCCGCCTGCGCGCTGGCGCTGCTGCGCGAGCGTACGTCCCAGGAACCGACCGCCGACGCCGCCGGGACCCGGACGCCGGAACCCGTGAGCGCGGGAGGAGCGAGATGACCACCACGATCGAGGCGGCGGCCCCCGCCGACATCGCCGATCTGCGGCAGCTCTACTACGCCGTCTACGGCCCGCACTACCCCGTCGCGCTCGGCACCGACCCCGCCGAGATGTCCCGCCTCATCGCGGACCCGCACTCCCTCTGGCTCGTCGCCCGCTGCCCGCGCACCGGCAGCCTGGCCGGCTCGGCGGCCATCCGCAGCGAGGCCGGCAGCCGCACCGGCAAGCTCGAGGGCCTCGCCGTCCACCCGGACCACCGGGCGGCCGGCCTGGCCGGGGCGCTGACCGAGGAGCTGTGCGCGCGGATGCTGGACACCGGGCGGCTGGACTCGGTCTACGCGACGGTCCGTACCGTCAGCGTCGGCCCGCAGCGCGTGGTCTCCCGCAACGGTTTCCGGCCGCTGGGCGTCCTGCCCAACGCCGTGGCCCTCAACAGCCGGGAGAGCCTCGCGCTCTACGCGCGTCACTCCGCCGGGGTCCTCGACCGCCGCGTCCCCGTCGCCGAGGTGCCCGCTCCGCTCGCGCCGCTGCTGCGCACCGTCGAGCGGAACCTGGGCATCGACTACGCCGGCACCGCCGTCACCCCGCCCCGGCCCACGCCGGCGAGCACGACCACGGCAAGGCTGGAGATGATCGAGGCCCCCGGCTTCGTACGCCGCCGCTTCCACGACCGCTTCCCCGACGCCGACCGCTGGTTCTACCCGCTGCACACCCCCAACACCCTGCTGGTGGCCGACGACGACCGCTTCGAGGTGTACGCCTACCTCAACCGCACCGGACGCTACTGCGCCCTGGTCGCCGCCCACCCCGGCCCGGCCGAGGCCGCCGACTGCCTGGAGGCGGTCACCCGGACCCTCACCCACGCCGGCGCCGGCTACGTCGAGGCCCTGCTGCCGCTGTCGCAGCACGGCAAGCTCTCCGCCTTCCTCGCCCAGGGCTTCATCCCCAGCGCCCTCTACCCGGCGATGCGCCCGGACGCCGACGGCTTCCACGACTACGTCGTGATGTCCCGCACCGCCGAACAGATCGACTTCCGCGGCGTGGTCGTCGACGAGCCGCTGCAGCCCTACCTGGACGCCTACGTGTCGGCCTGGGCGTCGACCTACCTGCCCACACTCGAGGTTGCCTCATGAATCCGACCAACCCCCACCTCGCTCCCGTCACCGTTCCCGACCCCCGGCTGCTGCCCCGGCTCCAGGAACTGTGCGACCTGAGCGACCCCTACGCCCACGGCCCCGCCGAGGACGAGCTGTTCGCCGCCGCCATGGCCGAGACCAACGCCTGGCACAGCGCACGCTCCCCCTTCTTCCGCAGCCTGCACGAGTCCGCCGACCCGGCCGGGGCGTTCCGCGCCCCCCTGGTCCACGCGAACTTCTTCAAGCGCCACGAAGTGCTCTCCATCCCCCGCGACGACGTCCACCTGCACCTGACCTCCTCCGGCACCACCGGCCAGAAGTCGCAGATGTTCTTCGACGAATGGACCATCCGCTCCGCCCAGCGCATGGTCGCCCGCATCTTCGAGCGCAACGGCTGGATCACCCCCGACCAGCAGGTCAACTACCTGCTCTCCAGCTACCAGCCGGCCCCGGACCTGAAGCTGGGCACCTCCTTCACCGACAACTACCTCTGCGACTTCGCCCCGGCACGCGAGGTCGCCTACGCGCTGCGCCACACCGGAGCCGGCCACGAGTTCGACCCCTTCGGGACCATCGCCGCCCTGCGCCGCTACGCCGAGGACGACGTGCCCGTACGCATCCTGGGCTTCCCCGCCTTCCTCTGGTTCGCCCTGGAGCGGATGCGCGCCATGGGCCTGCCGCCCCTGACCCTCCCCGAGGGCTCCCTGATCCTCTTCGGCGGCGGCTGGAAGGGCCACGCCGACAAGCAGATCGGCAAGGACGAGCTCTACGGCCGCATCACCGAACAACTGGGCGTCCCCTCCGAGCGGATCCGCGACACCTTCGGCTCGGTCGAGCACTGCATCCCCTACATCGAGTGCGACCAGCACCACCTGCACGCCCCCGTCTACTCCCGGGTGTTCATCCGCTCCACCCGCACCCTCGAAGCGCTGCCGTACGGCGAGCCGGGCTACCTGCACCTGGTCTCGCCCTACATCACCTCCGTACCGGCGCAGAGCGTCGTCATGGGCGACCTCGCCACGCTGCACCCCGCCGAGGAGTGCGCCTGCGAACTGAACACCCCCTGGTTCACCCTCCACGGCCGCGCCGGAGTGAGCCGCAACAAGAGCTGCGCGGTGGCCGCCGCCGAACTGATGAAGGGCATGTCGTGAGGACCGAAAACGTGCAGCACCACTACTGGCAGGGCGCGTTCGTCGACGACGAGGAGGCCGGCCGCCGCCTGGCGGGCCTGCCCGCCGCCGTCGAGGCCGCGCTGGCCGAACCCCTGGACACCGAGACCGTCCTGGCCGCCTGCGAACGGCTCGCGACGGCCCTGCGCGACCCCGCGCACCCCACCCGGGCCCGCCTCACCGAGCACCTCCCCGAGGGCGACGACGGCACCGTCCTCACCGAGCTGGCCACCTTCCTCAGCCGGCCCGAACTGACCCGCAAGCTCCGCCGGGAGCTCGGCGGCACCGCCCCGCAGCGGCTCACCCGGCCCGACGCCAAGGAAATCGTCTACGAGGCGTGGGCACCCGTCGGCCTGGTCGCCCACATCGCCCCCGGCAACGCCGCCACCGTCGCACCGCTGAGCCTCGTCGAGGGCCTGCTGGCCGGAAACGTCAACATCCTCAAGACCAGCAGCTCCGACACCCTCCTCGCGCAGGGCCTGCTCGCCGAACTCGCCGCCCTGGACCCCACGGGAGCCATCGCCGAGCGCGTCATCGTGCTGCGCTTCCCCTCCTCCCGGCAGGACTGGCTGAGCCTGATGTGCGCCCCCGCCGACGCCGTCGCGGTGTGGGGCGGTGAGGCGGCCGTCGAGGGTGTCGCGGCCCATGTGCCGCCGGGCTGCCGCCTGGTGGAGTGGGGCCACAAGATCTCCTTCGCCTACCTGACCCAGGACGCCTGGCAGGACGAGGCCGCCCTGAGCGCCCTGGCCGCCGACGTCTGCCTGCACGAACAGCAGGCGTGCTCCAGCCCCCAGGTCGTCTACCTCGACACCGAGGACCACGCGGAGGTGTTCGCCTTCGCGGAGCGCTTCGCGGCCGTCCTCGGCGCCATGCCCGCCGCGCACGAGGACGCGCTGAGCCCCGCCGAGGAGGCCGAGCTCACCACCACCGAACTCATCGCCCGCCTCGAGGAGCACCTGGGCCTGACCCGCGTCATCGCCGCCCCCGACGGCTCCTGGCGCGTCATGGCCGACACCCGGCCGGCCCTGACCGCCTCCCCGCTGCACCGCAGCGTGTGGGTCAAGCCCCTGCCCCGCAAGAACCTCATCGCCACCCTGCGCCCCATGCGCCGCTACTTGCAGACCGCCGGCATCGCCGGCAGCCGCACCGACATCGCCGAGCTCTCCCGTCTCGCCCTGGCCGCCGGCGCCACCCGCGTCACGCCCCTGGGCAGCATGCTCGGCGGCTACTCCGGCGAGCCGCACGACGGCGTCTACGCCCTGCAGCGCTACAGCCGCCGCGTGGCCGTCCAGACCGACGAGCGCTTCGCCACCACCGCCTGCCTCGACGACCTGACCCGCCCGGCCGCCTTCCCGCCCGCCACCGGACCGCTGCTCGACAAGGCCGCCGTCCAGGAGCTCAACGACAGCGTCGACCGGCGCGACGCCGAGTTGTACTTCCGCAGCGGCGGCAGCACCGGCAAGCCCGCCCTGTCCTTGTTCAGCTACGACGACTACGACACCCAGATGCGCGCCGCCGCCCGCGGCCTGCTCGCCGCCGGCTACGACCCAGCGCGCGACCGCACCGCCAACCTCTTCTTCTGCGGCGGCATGTACGGCGGCTTCATCAGCTTCTTCTCCATCCTGGAGCGGCTGGGCGGCACCCAGATGCCGATGGCGGCCGGCCCCGACCACCGGGTCACCGCCGAGATGCTGGTCACCCACAAGGTGGACACCCTCTTCGGCATGCCCTCCTACTTGTGGCAGCTCCTGCACGACCAGGCGGACCTGCTGCGCTCGTACGGCGGCATCCGCAAGATCTTCTACGGCGGGGAGCACTTCACCGACGAGCAGCGCCGCGTCCTGACCGAGGACTTCGGCATCGAGACCGTCCGCTCCATCACCTACGGCAGCACCGACCTCGGCCCGCTCGGCTACCAGTGCACCGAGTCCACCGGCGGCGTCCACCACCTGCACGCCGACCTGCACACCATGGAGATCCTGCACACCGACGCCGACCGGCCGGTGGCCCCCGGCGAGATCGGCCGCCTGGTGTTCTCCACCCACGCCCGGCGCGGCCAGAACCTGGGCCGGTACGTCATCGGCGACCTCGGCCGCGCCCTGCCCGGCCCCTGCCCCTGCGGCAACAAGGCGCCGCGCTTCGAACTGCTCGGCCGGGGCGGCGACGTGATGCGCGTGGCGTCGTACTTCCTCAACTACCGCCGCTTCGTGGCCATCGCCGAGCAGGACCGCGGCTACAGCGGCGAGCTCCAGGTGATGCTCGACCGCACCGACCTCCGCGAACGGCTCACCGTCCGCGTCGAGCGCACGGACACCGCCGGACCGGCCGAGCTGCGCGCCGCGTTCCTGGCGGGCTACGAGGAGCTGCGGTCGGCCGTCGACGACCGGCTCCTCGACCTCGAGGTGGAGGTCGTGGACGGCGCCGCGTTCGACCGCACGGCCGCCAGCGGCAAGCTGCGGGCGGTCGTCGACACCCGCCACGGCTGAGGCCATTGACGCAGGTGGGGCGGCCTGTCCGCCTCATCTGCGGCTCCCGAGTCAGGAACGCGTCAACGTCGGGCCCCGCCCGGCGGCCATCCACCCGCCCCGCGGTGACGATGGGTCATGGAACCCACGCCGCCGGGCGGCGTGCCGCCGCCCCTGACCTAAGGAACACCCATGGCCCAGGCCAGCGCTCCGCCTGACCCGCCGGGCGCGCGTCCCGGCAGACTGAAGGTCTACCTCGGCGCGGCCCCCGGAGTCGGCAAGACCTACCGCATGCTGGACGAAGGATGGCGGCGCGCCCTGCGCGGCACCGACGTCGTCGTGGCCCTCGCCGAATGCCACCACCGCCCGCACACCGAGGAGATGCTCGACGGCCTGGAGATCATCCCCCGCGCGCGGCACGCCTACGGCGAGGGCACCGAACTCGACCTCGACGCCGTACGGCGGCGCCACCCCCAAGTGGCCCTCATCGACGAGCTGGCCCACACCAACGCCCCCGGCGCCGCCCACCCCAAGCGCTGGCAGGACGTCGAGGAACTCCTCGCCGCCGGCATCGACGTCATCACCACCGTCAACATCCAGCACCTGGAATCCCTCAACGACGTCGTCGAGAAGATCACCGGCGTGCCGCAGCGCGAGACCGTACCCGACGAGGTCGTCCGCCGCGCCCACCAGATCGAACTCGTCGACATGGCCCCCGAGGCGCTGCGCCGCCGCATGGCCCACGGCAATATCTACCCGCCCGAGAAGATCGACGCGGCGCTCTCGCACTACTTCCGCCCCGGCAACCTCACCGCCCTGCGCGAACTCGCCCTGCTGTGGATGGCCGGACACGTCGACGAGCGACTGCAGCGCTACCGCGCCGAGCACGGCATAGGCGGCGTCTGGGAGACCCGCGAACGCGTCGTCGTCGCCCTGACCGGCGGCCCCGAGGGCGAGACGCTCATCCGCCGCGCCGCCCGCATCGCCGCCCGCTCCGCCGGCGGCGACCTGCTCGCCGTGCACGTCGCCCGCAGCGACGGGCTCGCCGGGGCCTCGCCCGCCGCGCTCGCCGCGCAGCGCCGGCTGGTGGAGAGCATGGGCGGCAGTTACCACACCGTCGTCGGCGAGCACGTGCCCGCCGCGCTCCTGGCGTTCGCCCGCGCCGAGAACGCCACCCAGCTCGTCGTCGGCGTCAGCCGCCGCGGCCGGCTCCGGCGCGTGACGAGCGCGCGCGGCGTGGGCGAGACCGTCGTCGAGCTCTCCGGCGACATCGACGTCCACATGGTCACCCACGAGCGGGCCGGCCGCGGCCGCGCCCGGCCCGCACCGGGCAGCGGGCTGTCGCCGGCCCGGCGGCTCGGCGGGCCCGTGGCCGGCTTCCTGCTGCCCGTGCTGCTCACCCTGCTGCTGCGCCGGCGCCCGGTCGCCGACGCCCTCAGCCTCAACCTGACCAGTGAGGCGCTGCTCTTCCTCGCGGCCGTCGTCGGCGTGGCCTGCATCGGCGGTGTGGCCTCCGCGCTGCTGGCCTCCGTCACCGCCTCGCTCCTGCTCAACTACTACTTCATCCCACCCGCGGGCCGCTTCACCATCGCCGAGGCCAACAACGTCCTCGCGCTCATGGTCTTCGCCCTCGTCGCCGTCACCGTCGCGGCCGTCGTCGACCGTTCGCTGCGGCTGAGCCGCAGCGCCGCGCACGCCACCGCCGAGGCCGAGACCCTGTCCTCGCTCGCCGGCGGCATCCTCCGCGGCGAACAGGCGGTCCCGGTGCTGCTGGAGCGCACCCGCCAGACCTTCGGCATGGACTCCGCCGAACTGCGCCCCCGCGAGCGCGAGCCCCTCCGGGTGCCGGGCGCGGCCGAGGCCGCGCGGGAGCCGGCCGTCACCCGGGTGCCCATCGGCGAGCGGGACGAGCTGGTGCTGCGCGGCCGCGCCCTGCCCGCCACCGAACACCGCGTCCTGACCGCCTTCGCCGCCCACCTGACGGCCGCCGTGGAGCGCGCCCGCCTCGCCGAGGCCGCCGCCGAGATCGAACCCGTCCGCGCCGCCGACCGCATGCGCACCGCGCTGCTCGCCGCCGTCAGCCACGACCTGCGCACCCCGCTCGCCGGCGGCTGGGCCGCCATCAGCTCGCTGCGCAGCCGGGACGTGGACTTCTCGGCGGAGGACCGGGAGGAGCTCCTGGCCACCGCCGAGGAGTCGATGGCCAAGCTCAGCCGCCTGGTCGACAACCTCCTCGACATGAGCCGCATCCAGGCGGGCGCCCTGACCCTGCACCTGCAGCCCACCGCGCTCGCCGAGGTGCTGCCCCAGGCCCTGGACAGCCTGCCGGACACCCCGGCCGCGGGCGTCCGCGTCCAGGACGTGGAGGACGTACCGTGCGTGCTGGCCGACCCGCCCCTGCTGGAGCGCGTCGTCGCCAACCTGGTGGCCAACGCCACCCGCCACTCACCGCCCGGCCACCCCGTCACCGTCGCCGCCAGCACGCTGGCCGCACGGGTCGAGCTGCGGGTCGTCGACCGGGGGCCCGGCATACGCCCCGCCGACCGCGAGCGCGCCTTCGCGCCGTTCCAGCGGCTCGGCGACACCGACAACACCACCGGCCTGGGTCTGGGCCTGGCCCTGTCCCGGGGCCTGACCGAGGCCATGGGCGGCACCCTCGTCCCCGAGGAGACCCCCGGCGGCGGCCTGACGATGGTCGTCTCCCTGCCCGCCGCCCCGCCCCCGGACGGGCGGGCCTGAGCGGGCCGTTCCCCGCCGCTCAGCGGGGAACGGCCGACGCCCCCGGCTGTGTGCGCGAGGCGTACATCCGGGCGTAGGTCCCGCCGGCGCCGATCAGCTCGTCGTGCGTGCCGCGTTCGACGATCTGGCCGGCCTCCATCACCACGATGACGTCGGCGTCGCGGATGGTGGAGAGCCGGTGGGCGATGACGAAGCTGGTGCGGCCCGCGCGCAGGGAGGTGAGCGCGCGCTGGATGAGAACCTCGGTACGGGTGTCGACGGAGCTCGTCGCCTCGTCCAGCACCAGGATCGCCGGCCCCGCCAGGAACGCCCTGGCGATCGTGATCAGCTGCTTCTCGCCGGCGCTCACGCCGGAGGACTCCTCGTCCAGGACCGTGTCGTAGCCCTCGGGCAGGGTCCGTACGAACCGGTCGACGCAGGTGGCGCGGGCCGCGGCCACGATCTCCTCCCGGGTCGCGTGCGGGGACCCGTAGGCGATGTTCTCGGCGATCGTGCCGCCGAACAGCCAGCTGTCCTGGAGCACGAGCCCGATGTGCCCGCGCAGCTCGTCGCGCCGCATGCGGGTGATGTCCGTGCCGTCCAGCAGCACGCGGCCCTCGCCGGGTTCGTAGAACCGCATGAGGAGATTGCCCAGGGTGGTCTTGCCCGCCCCGGTCGGCCCGACGATCGCCACCGTCCGCCCCGGTTCGACCGTGAGCGACAGGTCCTCGATCAGCGGTGTGCCGGGGGAGTAGCGGAACCCCACGCCCTCGAACTCCACCCGGCCCTCGACGCGCGCGGGCCGCTCCGGGCGGTCGGGGTCCGGATGCTGCTCGTCCGCGTCGAGCAGCGCGAACACCCGGTCCGCGGAGGCGATCGCCGACTGCAGCTGGCCGGCGACGGTGCCCGCCTCGACGATCGGCTGGTTGAACTGGCGGGCGTACATGACGAAGGCCTGCACGTCGCCGATCGACAGCTGGCCACTCACGACGCGCAGCGCGCCGATGACGGACACCAGGATGTAGCCGAGATTGCCGATGAACATCATCGACGGTTCGATCGTGCCGGAGGCGAACTGCGCCTTCGCGCCCGCCCGGTAGACCGCCTCGTTGCGCTCGTCGAAGGCGGCCTCCGCCAGCTCGCGCCGGCCGAAGCCCTTGACGAGGGTGTGCCCGCTGTACATCTCCTCGACGTGCGCGCTGAGCGTGCCGGTGGCGGCCCACTGCTCGGCGTACCGCGGCTGGGCGCGCTTGGCTATCACGGACACCAGCACCACCGACACCGGAACGCTCGCCAGCATCACCAGCGCCAGCAGTGGCGAGATCACGAACATCATGGCCAGCAGGGCCAGGAAGGAGAACACGGACGTGATCAGCTGGGAGAGGGCCTGCTGAAGGGTCTGCTGGAGATTGTCGACGTCGTTGGTGACCCGACTCAGCAGCTCGCCCGGGGGGTGGCGGTCGAAGTGGCTCAGCGGCAGCCGCGCGAGCTTCTCCGTGACCTTCTCGCGCAGGTCGAAGACGACCCTGTTGATGACGAGGGTCGCCAGCCGCCCCTGCAGGAGGGTGAACAGGGACGCCGCGAGGTACAGGGCGAGCAGGATCAGCAGGACGCGTTCCAGGGCGGGGAAGTCGATGCCGTGACCGGGGTGCAGGTCTACCGTGCCGAAGACCCTGGCGAGGGAGCCGTGACCGTCCGCGCGCAGTCGCTCGATCGCCTCCTGGGGGGACGTGCCGGCGGGCAGTCGCCTGCCGACGACGCCCGCGAAGACCAGGTCCGTGGCCTTGCCCAGGAGCACCGGCCCGAAGGCGGCGAGGGTCACACCGGCGATGCCCAGGGCCAGCAGCACGGCGACCAGCGCCCGGTGGGGCCGCAGGAGCCCCAGCAGCCGGGGGACGGTGCCGCGGGGCTTCGGTTGCGCGGACGTCATGCCGCGGCCTCCTCTTCGGTGAGCTGCGAGAGCGCGATCTCCCGGTAGGTGAGGCTGTCGCGCATGAGTTCCGCGTGGGTCCCGGCGGCGACGACGCGGCCCGCGTCGAGCACCACGATCCGGTCGGCGTGCCGGACCGTGCTGATCCGCTGGGCGACCACGACGACCGTCGCCCCCGCGACCTTTGGCGCGAGGGCGGCCCGCAGCGCGGCGTCCGTGGTGTAGTCGAGCGCCGAGAAGCAGTCGTCGAAGAGGTAGACGGCCGGTCTGCGCAGCAGCGTGCGCGCGATGGCCAGACGCTGGCGCTGACCGCCCGAGAGGTTCGTGCCGCCCTGGGCGACGGCGGCGCCCAGGCCCTGCGGCATCCGCTCGACGAACTCCCGGGCCTGGGCGGTCTCCAGGACCTGCCACAGCTCCTCGTCGGTGGCGTCCGGGTCGCCGAAGCGCAGATTGCTCGCGACGGTGCCGGAGAACAACTGGGGCTTCTGCGGTACGAAGCCCACCGCGCGGGAGAGCGCGCCGGGGTCGTAGGAGCGGACGTCGACGCCGTCGACGAGCACCGTGCCGCGCGTGGGATCGAACTGCCGCAGCACCAGGTTCAGCAGCGTCGTCTTGCCGCTGCCGGTGCTGCCCAGGATGGCGACGGTCTCGCCCGGCCGGGCCGTCAGGTCGACGTCGCACAGGACGGGTTCCTCCGCGCCGGGGTAGCGGAACTCCACGGCCCGCAGGTCCAGATGCCCGGCCGCACCCGGGACCGGGGCGGCGACGGGCTCCGGCGGCGGCACGACGGACGGCGCGGTGAGAAGCACCTCCTGAATGCGCTGCGCCGAGGCCTTCGCACGCGGCGCGGCCACGAACACCAGCGTCAGCAGGACGACCGACATCACGATCAGGCCCAGATAGCCGAGGAACGCGGTCAGCGCGCCCAGCCGCATGCCGCCGTCGTCGACGCGGTGCGCGCCGAACCAGAGGAGGAAGACGACGAACGCGTTCATCACCAGCGTCATCACCGGGAACAGCACGGCCATGAGGCGGGCCACCCGCAGCGACAGGGCCGACAGCTCGGCGTTGGTCCGGGAGAACCGCTCGCGCTCGTGCGCCTCCCGCACGAAGGCACGCACCACCCGCACCCCGGTGATCTGCTCGCGCAGCAGCTGGTTGACGCGGTCCACCCGCGACTGCATCCGGTCGTACCAGGGGCCCATCCGGCTCAGCGCGACCCCGAAGACGGCCGAGATCACCACGACGAGAGCCACCAGCAGCAGCGACAGCGGCACGTCCTGGGACAGCGCCAGCACCACGCTGCCCACGCACAGCACCGGCGCCGCCACCGCGACGCCGAACGCCTGCAGCACCAGCGTCTGCACCTGCTGCACGTCGTTGACGGTCCGGGTGATCAGCGACGGGGTGCCGAACCGGCCCAGCTCGCGGGCCGAGAAGTCCAGGACCCGGCGGAAGACCGCGGACCGCAGGTCCCGCCCCAGGCCCATCGCCGTACGGGAGGCCAGCAGCGCCGCGCCGATCGCGGCGGCCACCTGCGCGAGCGCCACGGCGAGCATGACGGCGCCGACGCCGCGGACGTAGCCGGCGTCGGCCTTGAGCACGCCGTTGTCGACGACCGCCGCGCCGAGCGTCGGCAGCACCAAAGCTCCCAGGATCTGCACCAGTTGCAGCGCGAGGAGGAGAGCGACGGCGCGGCCGTAGGGCCGTAGACGGGCACGCAGCAGTCTGATCAGCACAGGGACGAGTCCAGCGCACAACCGGCAAGAGAATCCCTAGTGTTCCGGCGCCCTCGCACCGGAACCCCACCAGGCCCGACCGGAAGAACCGCAAATTCCCTAGTCTATCAGGATTTTGTTGACATCGTTCCGAGGCGACTGCGAGCGTGCGTTCGCAATATCGGCCGGACAGCGGAGGGCGGTCGGTCCGTGGTAGAGGAAGGGAAGGCGATGGGATGTCCAAGCGCGCACTGATCACTGGTATCACCGGACAGGACGGTTCTTATCTCGCTGAACACCTGTTGTCGCAGGGGTACCAGGTCTGGGGCCTGATCAGGGGGCAGGCGAATCCGAGGAAATCGCGCGTCAGCCGCCTCGTCTCCGACCTGTCCTTCGTCGACGGCGACCTCATGGACCAGGCGAGCCTCGTGTCCGCCGTGGACACGGTACAGCCCGACGAGGTCTACAACCTCGGGGCCATCTCGTTCGTGCCCATGTCCTGGCAGCAGTCCGAACTGGTCACCGAGGTCAACGGCATGGGCGTCCTGCGGATGCTCGAGGCCATCCGCATGGTGAGCGGGCTCAACGGCTCCCGGCACCCGGGCACCGCCGGCCAGATCCGCTTCTACCAGGCGTCCTCCTCCGAGATGTTCGGCAAGGCCGCCGAGACCCCGCAGAGCGAGACCACCCTGTTCCACCCGCGCAGCCCCTACGGCGTGGCGAAGACCTACGGGCACTACATCACCCGCAACTACCGTGAGTCCTTCGGCATGTACGCGGTGTCCGGCATGCTCTTCAACCACGAGTCCCCCCGGCGCGGCGCCGAGTTCGTGACCCGCAAGATCTCACTGGCCGCCGCCCGCATCAAGCTCGGCTACCAGAAGCGGCTCGACCTCGGGAACCTCGACGCCGTACGCGACTGGGGCTTCGCCGGCGACTACGTCCGCGCCATGCACCTCATGCTCCAGCAGGACGAGCCGACCGACTACGTGGTGGGCACCGGCCAGATGCACTCCGTGCGCGACGCGGTCCGCTACGCCTTCGAGTGCGTGGACCTGGACTGGACGGACTACGTGGTCATCGACCCGGCCCTCGTCAGACCCGCCGAGGTGGAGGTCCTGTGCGCCGACACCCGCCGGGTACGGACCGAACTCGGCTGGGAACCCACCGTCGACTTCCCGCAACTCATGCGGATGATGGTCGAGTCCGACCTGGAGCAGGCGTCACGCGAGCACCAGTACGGTGACCTGCTGCTGGCCGCCAGCTGGTAGGCGGCACCTCGACACCACCGAAAGCCGTACCAGTGGCCCGGCCGGGGATTTCCCGGCCGGGCCACTGGCGCGTTCCGGCCCCTGCCGACTGGTCCGAACCCGACCGAACCGAAGTACCGAAACAAGGGGACCGGTCAACCGAACCATCCGGAAGAGCAAACCGCAGGTTTAGCCGCGTCCGGTCAGGATGTCGTTGACTCGACTCCGCGGAACTATCTACTGTTCCGATCAGTTGGTCAGAAACCGGGCCATTCGGTTCGAGGCCCGGAAATCGCAATTCTTGACGCATTACTAGCGCGCGGTTCCGAACGTTTAGCGGGATCCGAAAGGTTGGCAGTCTCGTGGCCACTTCCGTACTTGCAGATGAGCAGGCCGTTGTCCGTCCGCAGTTCGAGCAGCCCGGCATGTGTATGGCATATCTGGACCCTGCTCTGACGATCCGGCAGGCGAACCATGAGTTCTTCCGGCAGTTCGGAGCCACCTCCGAGGACGTCTGCGGACGCAGGTTCCAGGAGCTGGTGCACCCCAGCGTCCAGCAGCCGCTGCTGCGCCAGTTCTCCGGCCTCGTCGAGGGCCGGCGCCAGCGGTTCGCCACGCACGTGGTCGCCCTGCGACAGGAGGAGTCCCGCGAGGACTCCGCGTTCTCCAGCACGTTGACGGCCGTCTCGGTGCGCGGCGGCACCCCCGGCGACGCCGCGATCCTGGTCATGATGCCGCCGACCCAGGCGTCCGCGGAGGAGGCGGGCGTGGTCACCAACCGCAAGAAGATCCTCACCGAGATCGACGCCCGCATCCTCGAGGGCATAGCCGCCGGCATCTCCACCATCCCCCTCGCCTCACGCCTTTACCTCAGCCGGCAGGGCGTCGAATACCACGTCACCGGCCTGCTCCGGAAACTGAAAGTCCCCAATCGCGCCGCCCTCGTCTCCCGGGCCTACTCCATGGGTGTACTCAAGGTCGGCATGTGGCCGCCGAAGGTCGTCGAAGAATTCATCAAGTAGTCGCCGTCCGCGCCGGAGTCCAGGGAAACACCTAGACTTTATGTGCCGCCCCCACCGGTTCGTTCGGAATTCAGTAACCCACGGGTAAGCGGAATCTCCGGCCGGGAAAAGTCATGGCCCCGCGGGCGCAGGGAGTGGCGGCCGTGCGGCGCGCCCTGCCCGGCGCCCGTCCGCCGCCCGGCGGAAGATCCCGCGCGGTACGCCGGTTCGGAAGGAACTCTTCCGGGAACCCGCCCGCTGTACACGGTGAATGCAGCGAAGCCCGTGCCCTCAGCGGCACCCGGCGATGGGGGGAACCCATGCGCGTAACCCGTACCACGTGGCGTTCCGGGGCGGCGCTCGCCCTGCTGGCCTTGGTGACCGTGCCGGCCGTCGCCCTCGCGGCGGTCTCCGGCCCTTCCTCCCCGTCCGGGGGACAGGGCGCGGCCGGGCCTCCGGCGCACGAGGGCAGCCCGTCCTCGGTGACGGACCGCGTGGCCGCCTTCTACGGCGCGTACGTCGACGCCCGCAGCGGTACGCCCGACACGATCCTGGCCGACGCCCTGCGCTCGCACTTCCTCACCAAGGAGTTCCGCGACCGCCTGGCCGCCTGGGAGCGCGAGAACGAGGCCGACGGGGCCTTCCGGGCCCAGAACGCCCCGCGTGCCTGGCGCGTCACCTACGACAACAGCGGTGCCGGGCACACCTGGACGCGGGTGAGGCTCACGTGGGGTGACGAGAAGAAGCCCACGTACACCTATCTGAGCGTCCAGTCGGACACGAGTTCCCAGCTCATCTCCGACATCAAGGAGGCCCAGGCCCCCGCCGGCGGCTGAGGCGACCGGACAGGGGCCCGGGGCCGGTCAGTCCTTCTCCGCGTAGCGGTGGCGGGCCCACATCGGCAGGCCGAACCAGCACAGCACCAGCCAGGTGACGAGCCCGCCCACCACCCACGGCACCGCCGTGTTGTGCATCGCGATGCGCAGGATGAGCGTGAGGGCCGAGGCGACGGTCGCCAGGAGCAGCACGACTCCCAGCAGCGTCATGCGTGACGCCCAGGCGACCGTCTGCGGCTTCAGCCGGTGCCCGGTGACGAGCCGGTGGAAGGAGACGGGACCCACGAGGGCACCGGTGGTGGCGGCGCCCAGAAGCACGGTGACCACATAGATCGCCTTGTCCGTCGGCCCCAGCAGGTGGAACTGCGGCGTGAACACGACGGTCAGCAGGAAACCGAAGAGGATCTGGACGCCGGTCTGGGCGACCCGCACCTCCTGCAGCAGCTCGTTCCAGCGCCGGTCGGCCCGCTCCTCGGGCGATTCGTCGCGGCCTTCGCGCCGTGCCTCGCTGGATGCCATACCGTCCCGTCCTTCGCGTCTCCCCGGTTCGGACGCGCCGACCGGGCTCCGAGGCTAACCGGGCAGGGGCGAACGGCGGACGAAGGACATGCCGCAGGGGCTGCCCAGCCGGGCGCTCTCACCCGTCACGTACGCCGCGTTGTGGCGGTGCCAGTACAGGGAGTCGATCCACAGCGGCTCCTGGCGCTCCCAGTACGGCTTCATCCACACCCCGGCCAGCGGGTCGCGCTGCCGGTCGTAGCTCCAGCGCCGCACGTCCGACTCGTACAGGTCGGTGTACCAGTCCCGCTTCCGGTCGAGGTCGCTCAGCCGGAACGTCATCCGGCGCTCGCTGCCCGCGTAGGAGGAGTCGATCTCCAGCCGGGCGCGGCGTCCGTCGAGGCTGCCGAGGTAGTGGCCCCGCCCCACGGGAAGCCCGCACCAGTCGTCGAAGCCCCTGAACGGCCGGTTGTCCACGCGGGGAGGCGCCACGGTGGAGCGGTGGAACACCATCGGGTGCCGGTGCCCGGCCGGGCCGGCGGTACCGGACAGGATGTCGGTGTCCCAGGTGTGGATCAGCAGGGTGGGCCAGGACAGGAGGGCGGGGCCGCCCAGCGTGATGGTGCTGACGGACCGGCTGTCCGGGGGGATGTTCCGGCGGCTGCCGGTGTACGTCTCGTCCCGGTCCAGGTCGGTGAAGGTGAAGTAGAGGGTGCGGAGCATGGCGGGCGGCTCCTGGATCACGGCGATCCTCAGCCGGGCCCGGCGCCCGTCATAGACCCCTTCCCAGGTGCCGTGAAAGTCACGGACGTCGTGAAAGACACCCCCCGCCGCGGCGCGCGCCGCGGCGGCCGCGGGCACCGTGCCGCCCAGGGCGATCCCCCCGGCGGCGAGGGCGGTGCCCAGGGCGGACTTCAGGGCGGTACGGCGGGACATCGAGCGGTGCTTCATCGAACCTCCCGGCTCTCCCGGCTCTCCCGGCACGTTCTGCGCTCGCGGCACTTGTGTGCGGCGGGGCATGTCTCATCATGTGGGGGAGACGGCGGGCGGCACAGTGCCCGATTGAGCCGCGGTGAGCGCGCCGGTCAGTGGCCCGTGTCGTAGCCCTGGCGCAGGAGGCCGTGGGCGCGCAGCCCGGCACCGTAGCGGCGCAGGAGCAGCACGGCGGTGGTGGCGAGGCCGGTGAGCAGGCCCAGCCAGATGCCGAGGGTGTCGAGGCCCGCGCCGTAGCCCAGGAGCCCGGCGGCGGGCAGTCCGACGGCCCAGTAGCCGACGAGGGTGATGCGGAAGCCGCTCCTGGTGTCGTCGAGGCCGCGCAGGAGGCCGACGCCGATGTTCTGGGCGCAGTCGAAGAACTGGAGCACGGCGACGACCAGCAGCAGCCGGGTCGCGATGTCCACGGCGGTGGCGTCACCGGTGGTGCCGGCGTCGAAGAACGGGCGCAGCACCAGGCCGGGCAGGGTGACGTACACCGCGGCGACGGTGGTCATGACGGCGGCGGCGCAGGCCAGGGCCGTGTTCTTGATGCGCCGGGCGGCGCCGACGCGGCCGAGGGCGAGCTCGCGGCTGACGTTGATGGACGCCGCGTGGGAGAGCCCGACGGCGACCTGGAAGACGATGTAGACGAGTTGATTGACGGCGGTGTGGGCGGCCAGGGCCGCGCTGCCGAAGGAGCCGGCCATCAGGGCCGTGACGGAGAAGAATCCGGCTTCCGAACCGTAGGTGGCGGCGATGGGGACGCCCAGGCGCAGCAGCTCGCGCATCGTGTCGCGGTCGGCCTTGAGGACGTCGAGGCCGATCAGCGGGGCGAGGACCGGGTCCTTCTTCGCCGAGGCGTACAGCGCGAGGAAGGAAAGCAGGTAGACCGTCGACGTGGCCACGCCGATGCCGGGCAGGCCCAGCTCGGGCAGCCCCCAGGTGCCATGGATCAGGAGCCAGTCGAGGCCGGCGTTGACCGCGACGGAGGCGAGGGTGATCCGCAGCAGGGCCTGGGGGCGGCGCATCCCCACGGTGAACTGACGGACCGCCTGGAACCACAGGCACGGCAGCAGGCCGGGGGCCAGCGCCAGCAGCATGGTCTGCGCGCGGCCGGCGACGGCCGCCTCCTGGCCGAGCCGGGTGAGGCTCTGGCCGATGAGGAGCATGAGGAGGGCCCCGGCCAGGCCGGCGAGCGTGGCCACCGCCATGCTCGCGCGGACGATCCGGCGGACCTCCTCGTCGGCCTCCGCCGCGGCGTCGTCCGCGAGCTCGGCCCGGGCGGCGGCCGCCGCGATCCGGTTGCCCACGGAGGTGATGAGGCCGACGCCCATGGTGCGGAGCTGGTTGAAGATGACGATGGCCAGGCCGCCCGCCGCCAGTTCCCGGGTGCCCAGCAGGCCCATCATCACCGTGTCGGTGGTGGTCAGGGCCACCTGGGCGAGCTGGGTGAGGACGAGGGGGACGGCGAGGACGGCCAGCGCGCGGCTGTCGCGCAGGAGGGTGGTCGGCTGCAGGGAGGGCATCAGATCGTGCGGAGCTTGGAGAGGGTCTCGTCGACCTCGCGCTCCACGACGGGGTCGAGCAAGTTCCGGGCGGTCATCCAGTCGTCGTCGAAGACGGTGTCCAGGTACTTCTCGCCGCCGTCGTTGATGAGCGCGACCATAGTGGTGGCAGGCGGCAGCGACGGCAAGCGGGTCAGCGCCTCGTACACCACGCCGCCCGCGGAGCCGCCGATGAGCAGGCCCGTGCGGGCGACGGCGCGGGCGGTGGCGAACGCCTCGACGTCGCCGACCTTCACGCCCTCGTCGATCAGGTCGAAGTCGACCAGCGCGCCGATCGTGGCGCCTTCGGGGGTGCCGGTGCCGGACTGGTAGTAGGCGTGGGCCGGACCGCCGAAGGCGATCGACCCCTTGGGCTCCACGCCGATGGTCCGCACACCGGGCAGGAGCCTGCGCAGCTCCCGTGCGGTGCCGCACAGGCCACCGCCGGTGCCGACGGCGGCGATGAGGATGTCGAGGCGTCCGTCGAGGGCCTGGTGGAGTTCATGGGCGACCGGGTGGTAGCCGACACCGTTGCTGGGGTTGTTGTGCTGCTCGGTGAAGAAGGTGTTGTCCTGGCGGCGGGCCATGGCCTCGGCGAGTTCCTCGCGGGCGGCGGTGGCGAGCTCCCCGGTGCCGTCGGCGGGGACGTGGACGAGTTCGGTGCCCATCGCCTTCATGACGCGCAGCTTGTCGGCGCAGGCGTGGTGGTCGACGACGGCGGTGAAGGCGTAGCCGCGCTCGGCGGCGATGACGGCCAGGCCGAGGCCGGTGTTTCCGGAGGTGGACTCGATGATGCGGCCGCCGGGGCGCAGCGCGCCGCGGGCCTCGGCGTCGACGACCATCTGGCGCGCCATGCGGATCTTGGCGCTGCCGGTGGGGTTGTACATCTCCAGTTTCAGGAGCAGGCGGCTGCCGTTGCCGGTGCGGCACAGCTCGAACAGCGGGGTGCGGCCGATGAGGTCGGAGATGCGGGAGACCACGGCGGGGCGCGTCAGTGCCTCGTTCATGGGAGGAGCTCCTGTGACAGGCGGGACAGCGGGGACAGCGGGGACAGCGGGAGAACGGGGAGAACGGGTCAGGGGTCTCAGGCGGGGTGGCGGTCCAGGCGCCAGCGCGGCCGGCCTGCGCGGGGTTCGACGACGACTTTGGGTGGCAGCGGCAGCTCATGGAACGGGGACTCGTTGGAGTCCATCTGGTAGCCCGCCGTGTTGGGGTAGACCAGCAGGTCACCCGGCGCGGGCCGGGCGGGGAAGGGGATCTTGCGCCAGGTGAGCAGGTCCGATTCCAGGCAGGTCGCGCCCCCTACGCACGCGGGGTGGACGCCGGGGCCCCGGGCTCGGCCGGCCGGGGTCACCAGGACGGGGTCGGGGAGGTACTCGCTGTTGAACCACTGTTCCGAGATGCTCAGGCTCGTCCCGTCCACGGTGAGGATGGCGTAGCCGTCGCGGTCCTTGACGCCCTGGACGCGGAAGACGGAGGCGCCGGCCCGGTCCAGCAGCGCGCGGCCGGGCTCCAGCAGCAGGCCGGTGCGGGTCTCGCGGAGCCGGTCGCCGAGGCTGTCCCGGCCGCCGGCGGGAACGGCGGCCAGGATGGCGCGCAGCGCGCCGGCTCCGGCGACCGGTGAGTGGTACGGGTAGAAATCGGCGGCCGCGAACGCCTTGCGGGCGTGGTAGTGCCCGGGGTGCTGTGCGGCGAGGAAGGCGTGCCAGTCGCCGGCCGCCGCGTAGTCGACGGCGAATCCGCCGCCGATGCCGATCCGGTCGGCCCGCAGTCCTGCGGCGCGGGCCTTGAGACAGAGGTCGACGAGGTGTCCGGCGAGGTCGGCGCGCGGCTGGACGGCGTAGCCGCAGAGGTGGAAGCAGAAGCCCTCCATCCGGACGGCGTCGCCCGCCCGTCCGCACCTCGTCAGGGCCGCTTCGAGCTCGGGGACGTCCATGCCGAAGCGGCTGTGCGGCTGGGCCGGGGGGAGCCGGCGCAGCAGCAGCCGGGCCGGGCGGACCGTGCTCGTGCGCGCCAGGGCGAGGAGGCGGTCGAGTTCGTCGAGGGAGTCGACCGCGATCAGGGCGCCCTGCCGGACCGCGACGCGCAGCAGTTCCTCGTGCTTGGCCGGGCCGGTGACCACGATGTCCTCCCCGCGCACCCCATGGCCCAGGGCCTCGCGGAGTTCGCCGGAACTGGCCACGTCGGCCCCGGCCCCGCCGGCGGCGCAGCGCTCGATCCAGACGGCGGCCTTGTTGGCCTTCTTCGCGTAGTACACCTGCCCGTTCACTCCGGCGTCGGCCAGCGCCGCGCGGAAGGCGGCGAGGTTGGTGTCGAAGCGCCGCGGGAGCAGGAAGTGGAAGGGGCCGCCGAAGGCGTGGGCCAGCTCGTGGAGCACACCGCTGTCGAGCACCGCGTCCGTCTGGGGGTCCGCATACGCGGGAAGGGTGGGCGGAAGGGTGGGCGGGGGAGTGCCGGTCACCGCCACAGCGGCACCCGCGTTCCCAGGCCCTGCTCGGCGGCGAGCTGGGCGAAGCGGTGGCCGAGGGCGATGTCGGTGACGACCAGGCCGCTGTTGTAGGCGAAGATTCGCTCCTGCGGGGCGGTGCGGCCGGCCGCGGTACCGGCGAGGACCGGCGGGAACTCGGCGTCGACGGCGGGGAGCCGGCCGTACGCGTCCGCCATGTCGGTGCCGGTGACCTTCATCTGGGCCTCGCTGGTGGCCACGACGCGGTCGGCGCGGTGCAGCGTGGAGGGGGCGAGGCCGTGGCCGACGAGGATGGCCAGCGCGCCGGGCCTGAGCACGTCGGCCTCGACCGCGGCGGGGGTGTGGGCGCCGGCCGTGGCCACGATGACGTCGGCCTCTGCGGCGGCGGCCCGCGCGTCGGTGACGACCTCCAGGTCGCGGCCGGGGAAGTGGGCCCGCAGCCGCGCCCGTACGGCCGCGATTCCCTCCGGGTGTGTGCCGAAGAGCATCAGCCGGTCCAGTGCCGGCAGTGTGGTCAGCAGGAACGGCAGGGCCAGCCGGCCCTGGGTGCCGGTGCCGATCACCAGCGCGCTGCGCGCGCCGGGGGCGGCGCATTCGCGGGCCAGCAGGGCGGAGACGGCCGGGGTGCGCAGGGAGCCGATGCGGCCGCAGTCCATCATCGCCACGGGCAGGCCGGTGACGTCGTCGTACAGGGTGAGGGCGGTGTAGTAGTGCTGCTCCTCGCGCCCTTTGTCCAGGCCGTGCTTGTACGAGGTCTTGATGGCGACGACGTCGCGGGAGCCGTCGCGGCCGAGCATGGCGTAGGAGACGGAGTGGCCGTCGCGCGGTTTGACGGTCAGTTTGCGCGGGTTGTCGGACAGGCCCGCGGCGAGGGTGCGGTAGGCGTTCTCGACCGTCTCGACGACGTCGGGCAGGGATATCTCGATGCCGGCCAGGTCGCTGGTGGACAGGGCGCGTACGGCGGTGGCGTCGGCGGGTATGCGGTCGCCGGCGGGGGGCGGGGCGGTGGGGGTCATATCAGTTCCTCGCGGGGGTGCAGGGACGCCGTGGTCAGGTGCGGTGCACGCTCGGTGCGACGCCGGGCGGGGCCGGGGCGGACGGCGGTGGGGCACGAAGAGGAGGGAGAGGTGGAGGAGATGGAGGAGATGGAGGAGTACGCCTCGACGGCTTTTTGCCCGTAGCCGTGCTCGCCGGTTTCGGCCGGGGGGCGGGTGCGGCGGCCCGGGACGCGCACGGAGGCGCGCTTGAGCCAGCGGTCGGTGCCGTCGTAGCGGGCCTGGAAGGGGACGCGTCCGTGGACGACCAGGTCGTTGTCGATGACCAGTACCTCTCCCGGGGCGAGGGTCACCGCCCGGGAGACGCGGATGAGTTCGCGCTCCAGGCGGGCGTAGGCCGCACGGTAGCCGGGGGTGGCCTCCTCCAGTGGCGTGTAGGCCGGGTCGAAGCGCAGGGTGAGGCCGTCCTCGCCCGCCCACACGGTGGGCACCGGCTGGGGCTGCCAGACGAGGCCGTGGTTCTGGAAGTAGGCGTCATCGGGCAGGATCGGCAGGGCGGGACGCGAGAGTTCGGCGATGTCGGCCTGGGACAGGCGTACTTCGCGGATGCTGGCGGCGGTGGTGGCGACCTTGTCGTGGTTGCGCATGCAGCCGAGGATCAGCACATGGGCGCGGCCCGGGTGGAAGGCGTCCTCGGTGTGCGGGCTGAGCAGCACGGTGCTGCTGGCCCCGGTCTGCGCCTGCTCGTGGCCGGGCGAGGGGACGATGTTGTGGACGAACCGCCCGTCCTGTTGTCCTTCCCAGCCGATGGGGTTGCCCATGAGGGTGGCCAGCAGCAGGAGGGCGATGTCGTGGACCGCGGCACTGTCGCCCGCCGTGGCCCAAGTGGCCGGCGTGGGGCCGATCCCGGCGTCGTCGACTTCGAGTCCGCTCAGGACGAACAGCCCCTCGGCGGTGTCGACGGGGCGGCAGTGGTGGCGGACGCCCTCGCTGAGGCCCGCGGCGGCCCGGGCCACGTGGCGGAGGACTTCGGGCGAGGCGGTGGAGGTTCCCGCGGCGGTGAGGATCTCTTCGGCGGTCCGGCGCAGTTCACCGGATGCGGTGGGGTCGAGCTGGCGGAGGGGGGCGGCTCCCGTGGACATGGCGAAGTCATCCGTTTCGTTGAGGGGCGTAACGGGTGTCTTGCGGGCGGTACGGGTTCCGGGGCGGCGTGCGCTTGCTGACTGAGCGCCAGGTGGGCTCAGGTGAGCGTCGAAGCGTGCACGGCCCGAAGCGCGAGAGGTGGAGAAGGCCGGAGGGGCAAAGGGGCTCGTGGGGCTGCATGGTTGAGCCCTGAGCCGACAGTGCAAGGGGGCACTCGGCCGACATGGGCCGCTGGCCAATAAGCTACCACCGGAATTAGGTAAGGCAAACCTTACCGACTGGTCATCCGTTACTTCCGATTCGCCAACTCCGCCCGGCTGATGCTGTTTTGTATTGCGCGTATATGCGTACATCCTGTCCGAATGCTTGCGGAGGTGAGCGTAACCAGGGTAGGCAAACCTAAGTGACCTCACTTCGGCGTGGAACGAGGAATGACGTGAAACTGACCAGGCGGCAGACAATGCGGGCCGGTGCCGGGATCGGCGCGGCAGCGCTGCTCGCCGCCTGCGGAACCGGAAACGACAAGGCAACCTCCCCGGCGGCCCCGGACGGCAAGCCGGAAAAGGGCGGCACCCTGCGCATCGGCGCTCTTGGCCGGACTTCGGCCATCACCCGTGACCCGCACGGGGTCCAGGGCAACGAGAGCGACTACCTGATCATCGCGCTCGTCTACGACACCCTCACCGCACCGGGCCTCAAGGACAACACCGTCGGCCGCCTCGCGTCCGGCTGGAAGTCCTCCGCCGACCTCACCACCTGGCGCTTCACGATCGCCAAGGGCGCCACCTTCCACGACGGTTCGCCGGTCACCGCCGACGACGTGGCGTGGTCGCTGCGCAGACTGCGCAACACCCCCGCCGGCGCGGGCCGGTTGCCGGGAATCAAGGCGGACAGCATCACCGCCGACGGCAGGGACACCGTCGTCCTGGTCTCCGACGCCCCCAACGCCGCCCTGCCCCTGCTCACCCGCCTGGCGACGTTCGTCCTCAAGAAGGACACCCCCGAGAAGGAGGTGGCCAAGGCCCCGGGCACGGGCCCGTTCAAGCTCGACTGGTACCGGGGAGGCAACGCGCGCCTGGTGCGCAACGACAAGTGGCACGGCGGACCGGTCCACCTCGACGCCATCGAAGTGACCATGTTCGAAAGCCCCCAGGCCATGGCCAACGCCCTGCTGGGCGGTCAGATCGACCTCGCCTCCAACGTGGGCGCCGTCGCGGCCCGTACCGCCGCCTCGCGCAAGGACATCCAGCTCGTCCGCCGCCCCAACGACATGGCGATGCCCATCGTCATGCGCACCGCCGACGGCCCGTTCGCCGACGCCAGGGTCCGCGAGGCCATGAAGCTCCTCGTCGACCGGCAGGCCATGGTCAAACAGGTGCTCTCCGGCTACGGCACCGTCGCCAACGACATCCTCGGCACCGGCGACCCCGGCTACGCCAAGGACATCCCCCAGCGCGCCCGCGACCTCGCCAAGGCCAAGAAGCTCCTCACCGAGGCCAACTTCGACCTCTCCAAGACCTACGAGCTCATCACCACCGAGGACGTCCCGGGGCTGGCCGAGTCCGCGACGCTGTTCGCCACCCAGGCCCGCGAGGCCGGCGTCAAGATCAAGGTCGTCAAGCAGGAGTCCGGCGCCTTCTACGACAAGACCTGGCTCAAGGGCACGTTCTACACCAACTACTGGGGCACCAACGACTCCGTGGTGTTCTTCGCCTCCAAGACCATGACCACCGGCGCCGGACAGAACGAAGCCGGCTGGTCGGAGCCGCGGTTCGACGCCGCGTACCGCAAGGTCGTCGGCACCGCCGACGGCAAGGCCCGCACCACCGCCCTGCGTGAACTCCAGCAGATCCAGCACGAGAAATCCGGCTATCTGCTGTGGGGCATGGCCGACGGCATCGACCTCGCCGCGCCCAAGGTGCGCAACCTGCCCAAGCTACCCGGCTACGGACGCGTCCAGCTCGAGAACGTCTGGCTGTCGCGTTGAGCGGGCCCGCGCCGGAACGGGCCGAGGCCGTCACCCCCGCGGTGGCGGCCTCGGCCCCCCGCCGCGCCGCGCGGGCCGCCACCCGCGTCGGCGTGGTGCTCGCCAAGCGGGCCCTGATGCTGAGCGTGCTGCTCACCGTCGTGTTCGGCGCGATCGAAGTCCTGCCCGGCGACGCGGCGAGTGCCACCGCCGAGCGCGGCGAGAGCGCCGCGGACGTCGCGGCCCGCCGTCACCTGCTCGGCCTGGACCGGCCGCTGTGGGAGCGGTTCGGGGACTGGATGACCGCCCTGCCCTCCGGCGACCTGGGCACCTCCGCACGCGGCGAGCGCGTCACCGACCTGCTCGCGGCCCCCTTCCCCAACACCCTTCTCCTCGGCGGCACCGCCTTCGCCGTCACCCTCGCCGTGGCACTCGCCCTGGGCTGCTGGGCAGCGGCACGCCCGGGCGGCGCCGTGGACCGCGTCGTCGGATTCACCTCCGGCATCGCGCTCGCCCTGCCCGAATTCGTCGTCGCCGTCGGACTGTTGCTCATCCTGTCCCTGTGGGCCGGCTGGCTGCCCGCCGTCACGCTCACCACCCCCGACGGCGCACCCGCCTCCTGGACCATGCTGGTCATGCCCGTCCTGGCCCTCGTCATCCCCCAGGCCGGCTGGAACGCCCGCATCGTCCGCGGTGCCCTGGCCGACCAGGCCGCTGCCCCGCACGTGACGGCCGCCCGGCTCGACGGCCTGTCCCCCCGGCGCGTACTGCTGCGCCACGCACTGCCCGGCGCCTGGCCCGCCATCGCCACCGGAGCCGCCACCTCCACCGGCATGCTGCTGGGCGGCGCGGTCGTCGTGGAGACCCTCTTCAACTTCCCCGGCCTGGGCACCGTGCTGGCCGGTGCCGTCGCCGACCGCGACACCCCCCTCATCGCCGGGGTCGTGGCCTGCACCGGAGCCGTCATCAGCCTCGTCCTGCTCTGCGCCGACCTCATCCGCGCCCGGACCCTGGGAGCACGCCCGTGAGCTCCGTCGCCCTGAACCCGCCCCGTCCCCGGCGGCCCCCGACCCGCGTGCTCCTCGCGGTGGCACCCGGGCTCCTGCTGACGCTGCTCGCCCTGCTCGGCCCGCTGCTCGCCCCGCACCCCTTCGACCGGCCCGTCACCGCCCCCTACGCCCCACCCGGCGCGGACACCCCGCTGGGCGGCGACCAGCTCGGCCGTGACGTCCTGAGCCGGATGCTGCACGGCGGCGGCCCACTGATCGGCGGCGCCCTGGCCGTCGCCGTCGCCGTCACCGCCCTCGCCACCGTGCTGGGCTGCTTCGCCGTCCTCACCCCCACCCTGGGCCGGCTCGTCGAGCGCGGCGCGGACGTCGCCATCCTCCTGCCGCCGGTGCTGGGCATGATGCTGCTCGCCCTGGCCTGGCCCGGCGGCGGACGCCTCGCGGTCATGGCCGCCGCCACCGGGCTGGGCGTGCCGTACGCGGTGCGCGTCGTGGCGAGCGCGGCCGCCCCCGTCGCCGCCTGCGGGTTCATCGAGGCGGCCACCGCGAGCGGCGAACGCCTGTGGCACCTGGCGCTGCGCGAGATCCTGCCCAACCTGCGCGCCACGGTCCTGGCCCTGTTCGGCCTGCGCTTCGTCGCCGCCGTCTACGTCATCTCCATGGCCGGGTTCCTCCAGCTCGGACCCCAGCCGCCCGCCGCCGACTGGGCGCTGATGATCCGTGAGAACGCCCCCGGCGCCCTCCTCAACCCCTGGGCCGTCGTCGCGCCCAGCATCGCCATCGGCCTGCTGGCCGTAGGCGTCGGCCTCGCGGCCGACGCCCTCGCACCCACCGCACGCCGGGCGACGGCGGGCACCCGATGAACCCCGCCGACCCCGACCGACCGGCAGAGGAACCCCTCGCGGCCATGACCGACACCCCGACCGCGGTCAGCGTCACCGACCTCGGGATACGCATCCCCGACGGGCCCGTCCTGCTGGCCAGGACGAGCCTGACCCTCCGGCGCGGCCGTATCACCGCCCTCACCGGCCCCTCCGGCTCGGGCAAGTCCACGCTGCTGCGCGCCGTCATCGGCGACCTGCCCGCCGGCGCCCGCGTCACCTCGGGCACCGTCCACGTCCTCGGCCACGACGTCCTCGCCCTCCCCGCGGAGCGACTGCGCCTGCTGCGCCGCCACCACGTCGCCTACGTCGGCCAGGACCCCGCCTCCGCCCTCAACCCCCGCATGCGCGTACGCCGCCTCGTCGCCGAGACCGCCGCCGACCCCGCTCCCGGGGCCGTCCTGGACCTGCTCGCCGAGTGCCGGCTGCCGGTCGACGACGGGCTGCCCGACCGCCGCCCGGGCACCCTCTCCGGCGGGCAGCAGCGCAGAGTGGCACTGGCCAGGGCCCTCGCCCGCCACCCCGACGTCCTCCTGCTGGACGAACCCACCGCGGGGCTCGACACCGCCCTGCGCGACGAGATCGGCGACCTGCTGCGCCAGCTCACCACCACCCGCCGGATCGCGGTCGTCCTCGCCTGCCACGACCCGCACCTCGTCGCCCGCTGCGCCGACGACGTCGTCGACCTCGGCACGACGGCCCGCCGGCGGCCACGGCCGGCCGTCACAGCCGGGGCGAGCGCCGACCGGCCCCCCGGCGACGCGGCGGGCTCCGGCCTGGCCGCCCACCACCTCGATGTGACGTTCACCCAGCGGGGGCGCTCGTACCGGGCCCTGGCCGGCGTCGGCTTCTCGGCCGCTCCTGGCAGCGCCACCGGAATCGTCGGCCCCTCGGGTTCCGGCAAGACCACCTTGCTGCGCGTCCTCGCGGGCCTGCAGCGCCCCGACGCCGGCACCCTCACGCTGGACGGCCGGTCCCTGCCGGCCGTGGCCCGCCGCCGCAGCCGCACCCAGCAGCGCCGCATCCAACTGGTCCCCCAGAACCCGCTGGGTGCCCTCAACCCCGCCCGTACCGTCGGGGCCACCCTCGCGCGTCCGCTCCGCCTCCACCGGGCGGCGCCGAAGGGGGACGTCGCCGATCGGGTCGCCGAGCTCCTGGACGACGTCGGCCTGCCCGCCGGCTTCGCCCGTCGCTACCCCCACGAACTCTCCGGCGGGCAACGCCAACGGGTCTCCATCGCCCGGGCCCTGGCCCCCGGCCCCGACGTCCTGCTCTGCGACGAGGTCACCTCCGCGCTCGACGCCGACACGGCCGCGACCGTGATGGAACTCCTCACCCGGCTGAAGGCCGAACGCCGGCTGACACTCGTCCTCGTCAGCCACGAACTCCCCCTCGTCGGGGCGTACACCGACACGGTCCACATCCTCGAAGCCGGCCGGGTCACCGCGAGCGGACCCACCCGCCTCCTGATACCGGTGACGCGCTGATCCCGCGAGGGCCTCGAACTACCGTAAATCAGCCAATGGGCCTATGGATATGGGCGATTCGGCCAATCGCGAGGATTCGGTAGAAGTGGGTCATTGTCCCGGCCTAGTTTCGGGTGCCGAGTCGCGAAGTAGAGGGTATCGGTAGCTTCGCCCCGCACGATGCGACTCGCCGGAAGAGGTAGCTTTTCACACAATATGCTCGATTGGGGGAGACGTGTGAACATCGCCAGGGCGTGGAAGGACGCCGCCTACCGGGAATCCCTGACCGCCGAAGAACGTGCCGCACTCCCTGCCAACCCGGCCGGAGTCGTCGAGCTGGACGACCAGGACCTGATGGAACTCAGTGGAGGCACGACCGGAACGTTGTGTGTGACCGTGACCCTGGTCACCGTTTCGCAGTGCGCCACCAGCCACTTCGGCTGCGCGACCGTCAACAAGACGGTCTGCAACGGTACATGTGCCGTCGGCGGCACAAAGGGCTGTTGCCCTCAGTAGCGGGCGCAGAAAGGACAGTCGAAAGGACAGGGGCCATGGACGTCGTCCGCTTCTGGAAGGACCCCGAGTACCGGTCCTCACTCTCAGCCGATCAGACGAGCGCCCTGCCGGAGCACCCGTGCGGGCCCGTGGAGCTCACCGACGAAGCACTGGTCGGTGTGCTCGGTGCCAATACCGAACAGCTCAACAGCGCGGGGTGTTGTCCCGGAACGAGCAGCAACACCAACTGCGCCGGTCACAGCACCTGCTGCCAGATGACGCAGCCCTGTTACACCTGCAGCGGTGCAGCCTGCAAGTAAGTGAGCACGTCAGCAGGGTGGTGTTCGCGCCCCGAAAGGCTCGGACACCACCTCCGCGCGAACCGCTCGCGCACGCGGGCACACCGGTTCCTTGGGGGAGGACTCACTTTGACCAGCGACAGCGCGGTACGCCGCCACACTCCCGTCGACGTCGACGCACCGGCCTGGCACCTCGCCGCCTCGCTCAAGGAGCGGACCGGCCGCGACGGACACGAACCCGTCACCGACCGGGTACGGGGACGACGACGGCTGGACCAGTGGAAGGCGGAGAAGTACTTCACCTTCACGCCCGGCCAACTGGCCGGCTGGCTGGCCGCCTTCGGCCTGGACGAATCCGGCCTCGTGGAGATCCTCGGTGAGCGCCCCGCCTCGGTCGCCGCCCGGTCCGGCCGGGCCCCGGACTACGTCCACGCCATCGAGCGCGCCTGGACGGCGGCCGACGCAGGCGAGGAGCCACCGCAAGACGACGGCTTCGCCGCGCTGGCCGCCCCTCTCGTCGAGGACGGACGCAGGAGAATCCGCGCCGGACTGGCGGACCTCCTCCAGCGGTTCCCGACCGGCCACGTGGCCTACGCGTCCATCGCGGAGCAGCTCTGCCGGCCGCCCGGCAACACGCTCCTGGGCATGCTGAGCCGCACCATGGTGCTCGAACTCAACGTGCTCCGGGTCCAGGGAGCGCTCCGGGGCGACTCACCGTGCGCGCGCTACCACGACTTCCTCAGGAAACTGAGGGACCCCGACTACGCGCTGGGCCTGCTGCGGGAATACCCGGTGCTGGCCCGCGACCTCGTGCGCGTCGTCGACAACTGGGTCACCGTGCGCCTGGAGTTCGCCCGGCGGCTGCTCGCCGACCTGCCCGACCTGCTCGCCCACTTCGACGACGCGCCCGCACTGGGCACGGTGAGCCGCGTCGCCTTCGACGCCGGCGACTCCCACCGCGGCGGCCGGTCCGTGGGCATCGTGGAGTTCTCCGACGGCCGCAAGGTCGTCTACAAGCCCCGCTCCCTCTCGGCCGACGTCCACTTCCAGGCGCTGCTGCGCTGGCTGAACGACCACGGCGTCGAACCCCGGCTGCGCCCCTTGTGGATCGTCGACCGCGCCGAGTACGGCTGGACGGAGTTCGTGACGGCGTCCGGCTGCGGCGACCGCGCGGAGGTCGCCCGCTTCTACCGGCGGCAGGGCGCCTACCTGGCGCTGCTGTACTGCCTCGCCGCGACGGACTTCCACTACGAGAACCTGATCGCGTCCGGCGAGCACCCCTTCCTGGTGGACCTGGAGGCGCTGTTCCACCCGCGCACCCCCGACCAGCAGATCCCCCCGCACGTGCCCGCGCACGCCGTCCGCGTCCTGAGCGAGTCCGTGCTGAGCGTGGGCCTGCTGCCCACACCGATCATCTCCTTCGAGGACGAACGGGCCGACGGCCTCGACATGAGCGGCCTGTCCAGCCCGTCCGGACAGCTCACCCCGACGCCGGTGCCCACCTGGAGCGACCACGGCACCGACCGCATGCACCTCGTCCGCCGCCGCCTGGAACTGAAGGGCGGGCAGAACGTGCCCACCCTCCCCGACGACGCGGTCACGGCCCTGGACTACCAGGACGAGATCATCACCGGGTTCCGGCAGACCTACCGGCTGCTGCTGACGCACCGCGAAGCCCTGCTGGCGCCCGGAGGCCCCGTCGACGCGTTCGCGACCGACCAGGTACGGGTCGTGCTCCGCGCCACCCGCATCTACGGACGCATCATGCAGGAGGGCCACCACCCCGATCTGCTGCGCGACGGGCTCGACCGGGACCGCTTCTACAGCCTGCTGTGGGGCGAGGAACACTCACCCGTACGCAACGCCGCCGTCTCGGCCGCGGAGCTGGCGCAGCTCAGCGCGGGCGACATCCCCATCTTCTCCGTGTCCGCCTCCTCCCGGGACCTCCTGGCGGGCAACGGAACGGTCATCCCCGACGTGCTGGAACAGAGCGGCATGGACCGCGCCCGGGCCCGGATCGAGGCCCTCTCCGAGGAACACCTGGCACGGCAGACCTGGTTCCTGCGGGCCTCGCTCACGGGGCTCGCTATGGGCACCACCGGTGCGCACTGGCCGGGCCACGCGGTGGCCGCCGCGACCGGGCCCGCGAGCGAGGACGCCTTCGTCGAGGCCGCGCGTCGCATCGGCGACCGCCTCCTGGAACTGGCAGTGGTGGACGAGGACAAGATCTGCTGGCTGGGCCTGACCCTGGTGCAGGAGACGGCCTGGCAGGTCGGCCCGGCGTCCATCGACCTGTACAACGGGATCTCCGGGATCTCCCTGTTCCTGGCCTACTTGACCGAGCACACCGGCGCGGCCACGTACCGCGCGGCCGCCGAGGCCGGCGCCCGGGTGCTGGCCGAGCAGTTCGCCCGGCTCCACGAGATGAACGAGAACACGCTCCGTCTGCTCGGCATGGGGGCGTACGCGGAACTCGGCGGGCCCGTGTACGCGCTGAGCCATCTCGGCGCGCTCTGGAACCGGCCCGACCTGCTGGACGCCGCCGCCCTGGCCCTTCCCCACCTGCGGTCCCTCGCCCCGGCCGACCGGGCGCTGGACATCGTCGCCGGCTCGGCCGGCGCCCTGCTGTCCGTCCTGACCCTGCACTCCGTGCGGCCCGGCCAGGAGACGCTCGAGGTGGCCGGCTGCCTCGCCGCACATCTGGTGCGGGCCGGCGAGAGGGTGGGCGACGGCATCGCGTGGCCCTGCTCGATCAATCCGGAGGGGCCGCTGACCGGCTTCTCCCACGGGGCGTCGGGAATCGCCGTCGCCCTGGCCCGGCTCGACCACGTGACCGGCCGGAACGACCACGTGGACGCGATCCGGGGCGCCCTCCGCTTCGAGCGGAGCACCTTCGATTCCGCCCGCGGGAGCTGGCCCGACCTGCGGAGCATCTCAGCGCCCGGCGAGCCGATGATCGCCTGGTGCCACGGCGCCGCCGGCATCGGCATGGCACGTGCCGCGCTGCTCCGGCACTTTCCCGGGGACGCGCGGCTCCGCGAGGACCTGGAGCATGCGGTGCGGGCGACGCTTCTCGCCGGATTCACCGGCGAGACGCTCACCGGCCGGGGAAATCACAGCATCTGCCACGGAGACCTCGGCAACCTCGAAACTCTGCTGGTGGCGGCACAGGAGACCGGTGACGCGTCACTCGCCCGGAAGGTGGACCTGCTTGCCGCCGGACTGCTGGCCGGCATCGCCCAGGACGGCCCGCTGTGCGGTGTTCCCCTGGGCGTGGAAACACCCGGCCTGATGGCCGGGCTGGCCGGTATCGGCTACAACCTGCTGCGGTTCGCCAGGCCCGCCGCGGTGCCCTCGGTGCTGTTGCTCGAAGGTCCGAAGCGGCCGTGAAGGAGAGCACGTCACGCGTGCGCTTCCGGGCGGAGGCCCTCTCGGCCCATGCCGGCGTCCGGCGGCGTCCGGTCGCGAGCGGGCCGCCCCGCGTCCCCCGCCTGCCCGTGCTCGCGCTGGCTGTTCTCACGCTGGCCGCGACGCTCGCCGCGGCCACGGTCCGGGTTCCCCACTACGTGAACGCGACCGTCGTGGCAGCGGACGCGCACACCCTCCGCGCTCTCGTGCCGGCCTCGGTACCGGCCCGGGACTTGCCCGGGCGCCCGGCCCGGTTCCTGCGGGGACACCGCACTGCCGGGAAGTCGTCGGTGACCAAGGCCGAGCGCGTCGACACCGTCGGGGCACTGATCGAGCGGGGCGTTCCGGCGGACACCCCGATCCCCGTACTGGTGATCGAGCTGGACCGCGGGACGGCACCCACGTCCGGCCCGGACCGTGGACGTTCCCCGGCCGGACGCGTGGCGATCGAGACGGCCCGCCCGCCCTTGCTGGCCGTACTGCTGAGTCGTGGGGAGTGATGTCGGTGCGGCTGTCCGGCCTGTGCCCGTCGAACAGAACGAAGGCCCGTGTCCGGGTGCCGGTCCTGCTCCAGATGAGTACGGCGGAATGCGGCGCCGCGTGCCTGGCGATGATCCTGAGCGCCCATGGCCGCCACACCAAGGTCGCCGAATGCCGGGACTCCCTGCACATCGGCCGGGACGGCGCGAACGCGCTGCAGCTCGTACGGCTCGCCCGTCGGCGGGGGATGCGGGTGCGCGCGCTCAGCGTCGACCTCGCGTCCCTGCGGGAGGTGCCCGGGCCGGCGATCATCCACTGGAACTTCAACCACTACCTCGTGCTCGAGCGCTGGGACGGCAAGAGGGCCGTGGTCGTCGACCCCGCCTCCGGGCGCCGGGTGATCGCGCGGGAGGAGTTCTCGGAGGGCTTCACCGGCGTCGTCCTCGCGTTCACCCCGGCCGAGGACTTCCGGCCGCGCCCGTCCCGCCGGCGCGTCGAGTCCTTCCGCTTCGCCCGCGGCCTGCTGTCGGTCTCCCGCGGCATGCTGGCCGCCATCCTGCTCGCGTCGCTCCTCCTGCAACTGCTGTTGCTCATCCCGTCGGCCGTCACCAAATTCCTGGTCGACGAGGTGCTCGGCTACGGTCAGGACGACCTGCTCGGCGCGGTCGTCGTGGGCGGCCTGCTGTTCCTGATGACGCACGCCATCGCCACCTACACGCGCGGGATTCTGCTCAACCACTTCGAGACCCGCATGGACGGCACGCTCATGCGGCGGTTCTTCGGCCACCTGCTGGACCTGCCCTACCGGTACTTCGTGCTGCGCGGCAGCGGTGACCTGCTGATGAGACTGTCCAGCAACGCCCTCATCCGCGAGGTCCTCACCGGGCAGACCGTCTCGTTCGTCCTGGACGGCGCGTTCGTGCTCGCGTACGTCATCCTGTTCCTGGTCGTCGCCCCGCTGTACGGCTGGGTGGTGCTCGGCCTCGGCTGCGCCCAGCTCCTGATCATGCTGGCGAACTTCCGCAGGCTGCGGAGCCTCGCGCAACGCGACATCGGCGCGCAGGCGGAGGCGCAGAGCTGCGCGGTCGAGGTCCTGGCCGGGGTGGAGACGGTCAAGGCCATGGGCGGGGAGCGGCAGGCGTACGCACGGTGGTCCGCCCTGTTCGAACGGCAGCTCCAGGCGTCCTTCCGGCGCCGGCGGCTGGACTGCGTCCTGGAAGCGACCATGGGAACCTTCCGGATCGGCGCGCCGATCCTCCTGCTGCTGATCGGGGTCCGGGAGGTCATGGCGGGGCGGCTGTCCGTCGGTTCGATGCTCGCCCTCAACGCGCTGACGAACTCCCTGCTCGGCCCGATGGCCACCCTGATCGGCGCCGCCCGCCAGCTGCAGTCCGTGGCCGTCACCGTCGACCGCCTCCGGGACGTCCTCGACGAGGAAACCGAACAGGACAGGACCGCGGTGCGCGCACCGGGACGGATCACGGGAAGCGTGGAGCTGTCGGGTGCCGGTCTCCGCTACGGGGGAGACGGCCCCTGGGCCGTCCGCGACGTGAACCTCAGCCTGCCGGCCGGGGCCAAGGTGGCACTCGTGGGACGCACGGGCTCGGGGAAGACCACCTTGGCCCGCCTGATCCTGGGGCTGCACGTGGCCACGGAGGGAGAGGTGCGCTTCGACGGCAAGCCGCTCGTCGGGCTCGACTACCGGGAACTGCGCCACCAGTGCGGCGTGGTCACCCAGGAACCCGCGCTGTTCGCCTGCTCCGTACGGGAGAACATCGCCTTCGGCCATGAGGACGCCTCGCTCGAAGACATCGTCCGGGCCGCCCGGCACGCCCAGATCCACGACGAGATCACGGCCATGCCCATGGGGTACGAAACGGTCCTGACGGAGGGCGGCGGCGGACTGTCGGGCGGCCAGCGGCAGCGCCTGGCCCTGGCCAGGGCGCTGGTACGGGAGCCCGCGCTGCTGGTCCTGGACGAGGCCACCAGCCATCTCGACGTCGTCACGGAACAGCGGGTCGACGACGTGCTGGCGCGGCTGGAGTGCACCCGGGTGGTCATCGCCCACCGCCTGAGCACCGTCATCGACGCGGACCTCATCGTGGTGCTCAAGGACGGGCGTGTCGTCGAGACGGGCACCCACGCTGAACTGCTGGACCGGCGCAGCGAGTACGCCGCGCTGGTCGCGGGACAGCTCAGCCCTCGTGGTTCGTCAGGACGCGGCCTTCTGTCAACTGGACGGGGCGTCCCGGCAGTTGAACACCGCCGCGATGATCGTCCGCCAGAATGAACGGGTAACCCCACTTCCAGGCACCCGCGTTCGCCACCGTTGACTGGCCCGTCAGTACTGTGCGATATTACGGACGATCGGCCAGTATAAGTGACGGCCCATGGGGGATTGATGCAGGCAGATCTCAAGGCCCGGTGTCCCGACCCGTTACGGGAGACCGAGGATCTGGAGGAGCTCTACCAGCTGGCGATACGGTTCCAGGTGCTGTGCGTGTCCCAGGCGGCCGAGAAGCTCCACTGGGACGACGCCCGGATGGCCCGGGCGGTCCGGCTGCTGGTGGAAGGGGAGCTGCTGCGGCCCCTGGCCGGCGACCCCAACGCGCTCGTGCCCGTCGCACCGCGCACGGCGGCCTCCCGCAGGCTGGCGCCGCTGCACTCGCAGATCGCCCGCATGGAGCGGCAATCGGAGGAGATCCGCGCGGAGTTGGCCGTCTTTCAGGAGCTGCACGAGCAGGCGCTGCGCGAGGCGCGCCTGGCGGAGCCGTTCCAGACGATCGCCGGCGCCGACGCCATCGCCGCCGTCATCGCGGCGGCCGCCGAGGAGTGCCGCTCCGAGGCGCTGATCGCGCGCCCCGGAGGTGGCCGCGGCGCCGCCGACGTCCTGCAGATAGCGTGGGAGCCGCCCGAGTCGGTGCTCGCCCGCCGGGCCCGGACGCGGACCCTGTATCAGCACGCCACCCGCTTCGACGGGCCCACGAGAAAGCACGTGGAGCGGATCGTGGCGGCCGGGGGAGAGGTGCGCACGCTCGGCGACCCCTTCGAGCAGATGATCATTTTCGACCGTGAGGTGGCCGTCATCCCGGCGGACGCCGACCGGGACGTGGCGGTGGTCATCCGTCAGCCCGGCGTCGTCGGCTTCCTGCTGGGAGTCTTCGAGCGGGCCTGGGTGAACGCCAGGCCGTTCGAAAGCCAGAACAGGGCCGCCGACGTCAGTGAGTTGATCTCCAGTGTCCGGATGTCGATCATCCAGCTCCTCGCCGAGGGGGAGACCGACGAGGCGATCGCCCGCCGCATCGGGGTGAGCGTGCGCACCTGCCGCAGCCATGTCGCCAAGATCTATCAGGAGCTCGGGGCGCGCAGCCGGTGCCAGCTGGGCGTCCTCATCGCGCAGTCCGGCCTCCTCGGGCCGGGGTAGTGGGCCCGCGTTGGTGGGGCGGGCACCAGCATCTAGGATGCCGTCATGGCTGACCCGGACCCCTCCACCGTTACCACTGTCTCGCGGGATCCGGAACTCGGTTTCCCGCCACCGGGCGAAGTGCTGCACCGGCTGCGGACGCACAAGGGCATGTCGCTGCGTCAGGTGGCGGCGGAGTGCGGGCTGTCCGTGTCCTTCCTGGCCGCCCTGGAGCGGGGTGAGACCGACATCGCCCTGGAGCGGCTCGGCCGCCTCGCCAAGGTGTTCGACCATGATGTCGGCTCGTTCCTGGGCTTCTCCCGGGGGCGGGCCACCCCCTCGCTCTTCCCCCGGGAAAAGCAGGAGATCCTCAACCGGGCCCCGGGCGTCGTCTACCGCGTGCTGCGCTCGCCGCAGCTCGGATATCAGGTGGTCACCGGGGACTTCGAGCCGCACTGCGGCCTCTCCGAGGACCTGCAGCACGAGGGCTCCGACCTCATCATGGTGACCCGGGGCACGCTGGTGGCCCGCTACAACGGGCTGGACCACGTGCTGCGCACCGGGGACTGCATCCAGTGGTCGGCCGGCCATCCGCACAGCTTCCGCAACGACACCGACGAGCCGGCCCAGCTGGTCGCCATCCTGTTCTCCTCCCTCTACTGACGGCCGCATCGGCTCCCGCCTCAACTGCCCCACGGACAACGGTCCGTGGGGCTTTTCGTTGTCCCCTCTCCTGAGGCCGGAACGCTCGCCGTGAGCGATATTTTGCTCTACAGTGCTTTTTATTGAACACGAAGGGGAGTGTCACCGGTGACGAGTCCGAACCCGCCCGTCAAGAGTTCCCAGCGGCCCGCGGCCCCCGGCGGCATGCCTGCCGCCGCCGCGCGGCCCGCGGGGCGCACGGCCGATCTGCCCGCCCGTGTGGCGCTCGTGGTGGTCTGGAGCTCGGGCTTCATCTCCGGCAAGCTCGGCCTGCGGCACGCGGCGCCGTACACCTTCGCGGCGTTACGCTTCGCCATCGCGGGACTGGTACTCCTGGCCATCGCGGCCCTGCGCCGCGAGCGGCTGCCCAGGGGGCGCCGGCTCGCGCATCTGGCCGTCGCCGGCGCTCTCGTCCAGGCGGTGCAGTTCTCCAGCATCTACGTGGGCATGGACCTCGGCGTGCCCTCCGGGCTCGCGGCCCTGATCATCGCCCTCTATCCGCTCACCGCGTCGCTGCTGGCCGTCCCGTTCCTGGGCGAACGGGTCACCGCGGGCCAGTACCTGGGCCTCGTCCTCGGCCTCGGCGGCGTGGCCCTGGCGGTCGCCGAGGGGATCCACCTGTCCGGCGGCTACCTGCTGGGCCTGGGCTTCCTCGCCCTGGGGCTGCTGGGCATCTCCGTCGGCACCGTCTACCAGAAACGGTTCTGCGGGCAGATGGAACCGGTGAGCGGCAATGCCGTCCAGCTCCTGGCCGCCTCGGGGGTGGTGCTCGTACCCGCCTTCCTCGCCGAGGGCTGGGACGTGGAGCTCACCGCCTCGTACTGGCCGGTGCTGCTGTGGAGCGCACTGATCAACTCCATCGTCGGGGTGGGCCTGCTCTACCACCTGTTGCAGCGTCACGGCACGAGCCAGGTCAGCAGCCTGTTTTATCTGGTGCCGATGAGCACGGCGGCGCTGGGCGCCCTGGTGCTGGGGCAGCACCTCGGCCCGCTCACCCTCGGCGGGCTCGTCCTGGCCACGGCCGGCACCCTCCTGGCCAACCGTGTCCGCCGCTGAACGGCGGGAGAGCCGGGCCTTCGGCCCGGCTCTCCCCTACCGTCGTCCCGACCGCGCTCAGCGTGGCGCGCCGCGCGGGGCGGTCCGCTCCTGGTGGTCGGCTATCAGGTCCTCGATGTCGTCGGCGCAGTCGCCGCAGCCGGTGTTCGCCTCGGTGGCCTCGCGAACGGACGGCAGGTCGAGCGCGCCGCGCTCGACGGCCGCGACCACCTCGCCCTCAGTGACCCGCGCGCACAGGCACAGCAGCGGGCCCGACTCCTCCGCGTGCTTCTCCATCACTGTCCCCTTCCCAGGTGTTCGGCAGCCTGTGGACCATGCCCGGCGTCTCCGGGCGGTCCCGGAGCTCGGCCCGGCGGATCTTGCCGGAGGGCGTCAGCGGCAGTTCGCCGACGAACTCCAGGACACGCACCCACTTCTCGCGCGGCAGCTCCTCGACCGCGCAGCGGAAGACGCCCTCGGCGCTCCGGGCGTCCGGCGCGTGGCCGTGGGCCGGCACGACGAACGCCTTCGGCTCCCACAGGCCCACCGGGTGCGGGACCGCCACGACCGCGGCGTCGGCCACCAACGGGCTGCGCAGCAGGGCGCGTTCGAGCTCGAGCGGCGAGATCCGGTGGTCGAACGACTTGAACATGTCGTCGGTGCGGCTGACGTAGCTGAAGCTGCCGTCGTCGTTGCGCACCACCAGGTCACCCGTGTGGTACACGCCGTTCTCGAAGGCCCGGGCGGTGCGCTCGGCGTCGCCCGAGTAGCCCGTCATCATGCCGGCGGGGCGCGGCGACAGCCGCACGCACAGCTCGCCGGGGGTGCCGTCGGGCACCTCCCGCCCGGTCTCCCGGTCGATCAGCACCAGGTCGTAGCCCGGCAGGGCCCACCCCATCCGCCCCGGCCCGCTCTCCCGGCCCGGGGGGTTGCCGATCTGGGCGGTCGTCTCGGTCTGCCCGAAGCCGTCCCGGACCGGCATGCCCCACGCCTCGCGCACGGCGTGGAACAGCGCCGGCTCCAGCGACTCGCCGACGGCGGCGGCCTCCCTCAGCCGCTCCGGCTTCTCGCCCAGTCCCTGTTGCACCATGCCGCGCCACACGGTCGGCGGCGCGCAGAGGGTGCTGATGCCCCTGGTCCGCAGGGCGTCCAGGACCGTGGCCGGGCCGGGGCGCGGGTCGGCCAGGGCCACCACCGTGGCCTCGGCGTTCCACGGCACGAAGAACGAGCTCCAGGCGTGCTTGGCCCAGCCCGGCGCGGAGACGTTCAGGTGGAGGTCGCCGGGGCGCACCCCGTTCCAGTACATCCCCGACAGGTGGCCGACCGGGTAGCTGAGGTGGGTGTGCGCCACCATCTTCGGCCGGGAGGTCGTGCCCGAGGTGAAGTAGCAGAACAGCGGGTCGTCGGCCAGGGACCACCCCTGCGGGGTGAACCGCACCGAGGCGGCGAGGGAGTCGGTGTACGGCACCCAGCCGGGCCGCTCCACGCCGACCGCGATGCGTGTGAAGTCACCGGCGATGCCCGCGAAGCGGTCCACCAGGTCGGCGGCGGCCACGACGTGCCGGATGCCCGCCCGCTCCACGCGGTCGGCCAGGTCGGCGGGAGTGGTCGTGGTGTAGGTCGGGACGATCACCGCTCCCAGCTTGATGGCGGCGAGCATCACCTCCCACAGCTCGACCCGGTTGTCCAGGAGCAGCAGCAGGGGGTCCTTGCGGCGTACCCCCAGCCCCTGGAGCCAGGAGGCCACCTGGTCGCTGCGGCGGGCCATGGCGTCGTAGGAGAAGTCCGTGTCGCCCTGGGGGCTCACGACCCGCAGCGCGGGCCGGGGGTTGCCGCGGGCCACCACGTCGAACCAGTCGAGCGCCCAGTTGAAGCGCTTCAGGCGCGGCCACCGGAAGGCGCGGCGCGCCGCGTCCAGGTCGTCGCGGTGGTGCAGCAGAACGTCGCGCGCCTGACGGAAAGCACGCGTGGCATCGGTGTCATGGACGGTCATCGCAGGTGGTGCCTTTCGTGGGGGAAACGGTGCGGTCTAGCCGTGCGAACGGGCGTCGTGGCCCACGAGGACGGCCTCCGCGGCGAGCGTGCGGCGCTCCCGGGGGTCCGGGCCCGCGGCGAGCGGGGCGACGAGTTCCCGGGCGACGGTGTCCGCCACCTTCATGAAGTCGGTGGCCACGCCCGGGCGGCCGTTGCCGATCTGGGTGAACCAGCGCACGTGCTCGGTGGGAATGCCCAGCGCGTACAGGCCCGGGTGCGCCCGGCCCGCGCCGTCACGGACCCGGAAGGAGCCCTGGACGATGTCGAGCCCGCCGGTGGCGTACGCGGTGCCGGACGCGGCGTCGGAGTTGACGAACTCGCGGATCACCTGGTCGGCCAGGAGCTGACGGGTCAGGGGAGAGCTGTCGCGCGGCAGCGCCGGAGTGGGGATGCGGGCGTCGATCAGCACCTCGGCGGTCCGCTCGGAGCCCGCCACCTGGGGGGAGTGGACCACGAAGCGGCCCCGCGCCGCGTCGGCGGCGAACCGGGTGTCCGGGCCCGCGATCTCCACCAGCCCCTGCTCCATGAGCGCGATCAGCTGCTCGGTGCGGACCATGGGCGGGCCTGCGGAGAGCAGGGCGTTGACGGGCGCGTAGTCGCGCAGGAACGCGTCGCGGTGGGACTCGGGCAGCAGGCCGCCGTAGTCGATGGCCGACCGCACCACGCCGCGCAGGTCCCGCAGCGCGTCCAGCGCGGCCTTCAGCGGACCGTCGAGCGTGCCCAGCACGGCCTCCTCGAGGTCGCGCCGCATGACGGCGAAGAGCCGCTCGTGCCAGGCCGCGTGGCTCGCGAACACCTCGCCCGTGAACGGTCGGGCCAGGGCCCACAGGTCCAGCGGGGGCACGTCCTCCAGGCCCGCCTCCTTCAGCAGGACGGAGGTGTCCTCGCCGCACGCCAGCTTCTCGGCGTGCAGGCGGGCGAACTCCTCGGCCGCCGCGGCCCCGGCCAGCGCCCGGACGTGGGTGGTGCGGTAGACGTGCTCGACCTCCTTGAGCAGCAGCGGAAGGATGTCCTCGGCGAAGTCGAGCAGCGCGCTGCCGGTGGCCGACAGGCGGCGGGCGCGGGCCGCCGCGACGGCCTCCTGGGTCAGGAACAGCGCGGGATGGACGTAGCCGGGGTCCTTCTGGTTGCGCCCGCGCGCCGGGATCGGCAGACCGCTGCGGGAACCGGCGACGATGCGGGGCTCGCGGCCGCCCGGGACGTAGCGCAGGCGGCCGTCGTCGCCGCGTACGAACGCGCCGCCGCGGCCGACGGTCAGCGACAGCAGCACGTCGTAGAACGACAGGCCCAGCCCGCGGATCGCGACGGTGGCCCCGGGGCGCACGGCACCCTCGAGGTCCATGTCGGCGGCGGAGTCGCCGCCCAGATAGCGCACCGCGGGCCGGCCTTCGGCGAAGCGCAGCATGGCCCGGTCGAAGTCGCCGGGCTCGTTGCGGGGGTGCCCGGTGGCCAGTACGACCTTGTGCGCCGCGAGGGTGCGGGAGTCGTCCAGGGTCACCTCGTAGTCGCCCAGCGGCCCCGGCCGGACCGCGGTGACCTGGGCCCGGACGGGGATCAGGCGGACGTGGGAGGGCAGTTCGTCGGTGATGGTGCGGTAGACGAACCGCAGATAGCGCCCGTAGTCGCGGCGCGAGGCGAAGTCGTCGGGGCCCAGCTCCGGCCGGCTCCCGTCGGCCGGAGCGTAGTGCTCCAGCCACTGGCCGAGCGAGGGGCCGGCGCCGGGCCGGGGGCGGCCGCCGTCGGGCTCGCCGGAGAACATGGTGACCTGGCCGATGACGGTGTTCATCGTGTACCAGTCGTCCTGGTCGGTCCGCCAGACCCGGCCGGCCCCGACCTCCACGGCGTCGATGGCGTAGATGTGCACCGGGTGCGGGTCGCCGCCGCTGTCGCGCAGGAGCACGGCCAGGCGCTCCAGCACGGAGATGCCCCGCGGCCCCGTGCCGACCACGGCGACGGTGTAGGGGATGCGCGGCTGTTCGGGGATGTTCACTGCGATTCTCCTTGTGCCACGTGCGATGAGGGAGACCTGAGAGAAGGCGAAGAGGAGGGAAAGAGGGCAAAGAGAGGGGGAGGGGGTGCGCGCACAGCCGCCTCAGGCGCAGGCGAGCGCGGCGCGGTCGAACGTCGACTGGACGTGCGAGAGCATGCCGAGGAGGTCGTCCGCGCGGAGCCGGGAGCTGCCGGGCGGGGCCGCGGCACGGATCGGCATCGAGCCCACCGAGAACCACCGCAGCCGCCCGTCGCCGTCGATGTAGCTGCGCGAGCGCTGGGCGTTGTCCGCGTGCAGGCAGTACGGCACATCCAGATAGCCGCGGGCGAAGGCCATGGTGAGCGCCCGCCCCACGTCCGGGTGGAGCTCGAGCACCGCCTCCACCAGCGTCCGCGCCTCCTCGTACACCCCGTCGTCGGGCGCGGTGCCCGGCGGTGCGTCGTCCCGCCGCGCGGCCAGGGCGGCCTCGCGCAGCGCCAGGACGTTGTCCTCGACGGTGGGGATGCGGTGGGCCTCCGCGGGGGTCTTGACGATGAGGCGCTCCACTTGGGTGCGGGCGGCCAGCGACGCGCTGTGCCGCAGCAGGGCCAGCGCGCCCTCCTCGGTCCGGGGGAAGACGCCCATGTAGGTGTAGAGGACGATGTGCCAGGAGGAGGTGGTCAGCAGCTCCCCGGCCAGCCGGCGCAGCGCCGCGACCGCCGCCACGTCCTGCTCGAAGTCGGTCTGCTGGGCGTAGCTGAGGGAGAGGTCGCGCAGCCCGTGCTGCTCGAAGAACATGCCTTCCAGCACGGTCATCGCCACCAGCAGGCCGGGTGGGCACAGCTGGCCGAGCAGACAGCCGCCGAAGCTCTCGAGGTGGGCGGACGGCGAGCGGGCGGCCAGCAGTTCGCAGCAGCGCGCCCAGGCGTCCACCGACCGCGCCAGCGGCGTACGGCTGTAGGGCAGGCAGTACGAGACCGGGCCGCCCTCGGTGGCGTCGAGCCCGGAGTCGAGCAGGACGCGGAAGATGTCCAGCGGCAGCGACGAGCCGTGCCGCACCTGGACCGCGAAGTGCCGTCCGCCCAGGTCCGCGGTCAGCTCCCGGTTGGCGTCGGGCCCGTGGGCGACGAGGGGGTAGCCGTTGAGGCTCTCCCCGTTGTCGAGCGCGCGCCGCGCCGAGCCGTGGTCGCCGACCCTGGTGTAGCTGTCCAGCGTGATGGTGCCGACGGTGCGCACGGGCACGTCCCGGACCGCCTCCAGACCGCGTCGCATGGCCGGCCGGGTGGGAAAGCCCATCCGGGGCTGTACGACGAGTTCGCCCGCCGCCCTGGCCGCCGCGACCGCCGCGCCGAAGGGCGGCGCGGCCGGGCGGAAGGCCCGTGCGCCGGGAGGGGTGCTCCTCACGCGGCCGCTCCCGCCAGGGCCGGCGGTGCCCCCGCCGTGAGCGGGCCCGCCGGGCCCACGTACGCCCGGAAGTCCTCGATGGCCGCGTCGCCCTCGAAGACGGCGGTGAAGCCGGCGGCCAGCAGTTCGGGCCCGTACGTCCCGACGGCCGCGCCCTCGGTGCCGAGCTTGCCGCCGATGACGACGGGCAGCTGTGCGAGGTCCGCCTCCCGGCGCAGCCGGGTGACCAGGCGGCGGCCGTCGAGGAAGCCGTGGCCGTTGACGCTGCTGACGACCACCAGGTCGGGGCGGTGGCGGCGGCACTCCCGTATCAGGAGGTCGTCCGGCACGCAGGCGCCGACGTTGTGCACCTGGTGGCCCATCTCCTCCAGCAGCAGCTGGAGATACACCAGATTCCAGGTGTGGGAATCGGAGGAAACGCTGGATACGAGGACGCGGAGCCCCCGGCTGGGCATCGTGAATTCCCGGTCGGATATGACCGCAGAAGAGGACATGCAGGTTCGCTCCCGTGGAATGAAGGGGGTAGGCGGTGCTGCGTGAGGGTGAGTGGCCGAACGGCCCTGTGCGGGCGGCGGGTTCACCTTCTGGGGAAATCCCTTGGTCCGGCACCGTGAGGATATGCCCGAAGCCCCTGCTCTCCGCTCCTTCAGCAAGCTGCAATGCAGCTTCATGACCATGATCCGGTCTGGATACCGAACCGGCGGGCAACCCAGAATCGAGGCGACCCCGACCGAAGAGGGAGCTTTGAACGATGAGTTCGACACAAGCGGCACCCGGTGTGAAGCCGTTCGAGGCGGACGCGAACGGTATGCGTCCGGTGGAGGTGCACTGCCATGGATTCGGGGACGTGGACTTCTCCGACTTCACCCGCGTGGACCTGACCCGCCTCGACCGGTGGTGCGCCGGCGAGGGCGTGCTCGCCCTGCCGACGATGTACCTGCACCGCGACCGCCTCGGCGAGTTCGAGGACTTCATGCGCCGCTACGCGAGCATGCGCGAGGACGGTCTGCTGCCGCACGTACCGGGAGTGGCACTGGAGGGCCCGCTGCTGTCGCACCGCGGCGGCACTCCCACCTCCACCGTGTGGGCGCCGAGCCGGCAGGAGTGGGAGCGGCTGGCCGCGCTGGGCGAGCACGGCCTGGTCTACACGGTCGTCTCGCCCGACGCCTACTCCCCGGAGTCCGTCCTGCAGGACGACCCGAACCTGCGCACCAGCGACTTCTCCTGGATCGTGCCGACGCTCCTGGCCCACGGAGTACGCCCGGCCCTCGGCCACTTCACCCGCGACGACCCGCGGCGCAGTGCGGACACCGTCGATGCCATCGTGGAGACGGCCTACCAGTCGGAATGGAACGGCACCGGAGTGCGGGTGACGACCGATCACCTCTTCAACGACATGCCGCTGAACATCCGGCACGCCTTCCGGACCGAACGCGCCCGCAAGGAGCGCGACCGGATCATCGAGTCGTACGACGTGCCCAACTGGACGCTGGACAACATCAGCGAGATGGCCGGCCCCGTGCCCGGTGCCATCATCCGGCAGGCCGTCAACTGCCGCATCGCGGCCTGCATCAACTTCGACGGCGAGCACGTGGACCTGGCCCTGGCCACCCGCGCCGTCCAGCTGATGGGCCCGCGCAACGCGATGATCATGACCGACCGGTGCGACTCCGCCCGGCTCGGCGGCCGTCCGCTGCACCACACCGGTGACAACGGCCTGTGGTACGAGGAGAACGGGGTGGTCGCGGCCGGCTCGCAGCCGCTGGCCCTGCACATCGCCAACGCCAAGGCCAACGGCCTGTCCGACGAGGACATCCGCTTTCTCACCACGCGCACCGCGCACCGCACCTTCGGCATTTCCGTCGATTCCGCGGCGGTGCCCGCGGCCGCCTGACCGGCGGCCGCCATTCGAGCGACGCGGCCGGCGTTCCCCCGGCGCCGGCCGCGTCACCGCCCCGAGCGGGCGGAATTCGTGATGAATTCCGCCTCCGTGTTTTCCGGGAAACGTCGGTCAGTGTTTTTTCGACAGAACAGGATGGGGACGTGTTTGATCACATCGCGGACGCGATGAAGCAGCCGGATGTGGTCCGGCTGGACCGCAACATGTATGTCCTGCGCTTCGAGATGATGAAGATCTACTCGGCGCTCGAAGCCGTCCGGCACCTCCTGGCGACCGGCGTCGTCAAGCCCGGCGACACCTTGATGGACAGCTCCAGCGGTACCTACGGCTATTCCCTCGCACTGGCCTGCCACAAATACGGCATGAAGTGCCGCATCGTCTGCTCGACCAAGGTCGACGACCATGTGCGCCGCCAGTTCGAGATGCTGGGCGCCCAGGTCGACCGGGTGGAGATCCCCCCGGGGCCGATGGTCGACAAGATGGACCAGGGCGCCCGCCTCAGGCGCGTCGCCCAGATCCTCGACACCGAGCCGGGCGTCCACTGGATGCAGCAGTACCACGACGACGTGCACTACCTCGGCTACCGCGAGTGCGCCCAGATGCTGCAGAAGGAGTTCGGCGGCGAGCCCCTCACCCTGGTCGGCGGCGTCGGCACCGGCGCCTCCACCGGCGGCCTGACCACCTACCTGCGCGAACTCAACGACGACGTCACGCTCGTGGGGGTGCAGCCCTTCGAGAGCGTCACCTTCGGCAGCGACCCGGTCGAGGACCCCGTGGCCAGCATCTCCGGCATCGGCAGCCCCATCGTCATGCGCAACGTGCGCTACGAGCTGTACGACCGGGTGCACTGGATCGGCTACGACAGCGCCGTCACCGCCACGACCGACCTGTTCCGCCGGCACGCCCTCTACGCGGGGATGTCCTCGGGCTGCAACTATCTCGCCGCCCGCTGGGAGGCCGCCCGCGACCCCGGACGACCCTGCGTGTTCATCGCCGCGGACACCGGACACCGCTACACCGAGACCGTCTACGCCCGGCCCCAGGGCGACGGACGCGTCGAGGGCCTGGCGCCCCGGTGCGTCGACTCCCTGGACCAGCTGGCCTTCCCCTGGTCGGTCATGGACTGGGGCCGCCGGCCCTTCCACCCCGTCAGCAAGGAGAACCCCCTGTGAACACGCCCTCGGGCCGGAACGTCATCGCCCTGGAGTGGCTGCAGTTCGGTCTGGGCCGGCTCGTGGCCGCGGCCGCCGAGGAGGGCCTGACCGTCCATCTCCTGACCTGTGACCGGCCGGAGTACACGCACGAGCTGTCCACGCTGGACAGCCCCCACCTGGTCGTCCACGACGTGAACACCCACGACGTGGCGGAGGTCGTCGCCACCGTCCGCTCCATCGGCGACGTGGCGGGCCTGATCAGCACCACCGACACCTGGAGCCTGGTCTCCCTCGCCGTCCGCGAGGAACTGGGCCTCGCCGGGCAGGACCCCGCGTGCGTACGCCTGGTGCGGGACAAGACCCGGCTGCGCCGGCGCCTGTACGAGCACGGGCTCTCCCGTGCCGACGGCTTCGCCCTCGCCGCCGGCGACGACGCCGCCACCGTGGCCGCCCGCGTCGGCCTGCCCCTGATCGTCAAGGACGGCGCCGGCACGGGCAGCAAGCACGTCTGGATGGCCCGTACCCCCGACGAGCTCACCGCCGTGCTGCACGAGGCCCGGCGCTCCACGCTGCGCGGGCGGCTGGCCGTCGAGCCCTACTTCCCCGGACCGCTCTACAGCATCGAGACCCTCACCTGGGAGGGCCGCACCCGCGTCCTCGGCGTCAGCAGCCGTGTCCTGTCCGCGCCCCCCGTCTTCCGCGAGGAGGCGCTCGCCTTCCCCGTCGCGCTGCCGCCGGCCGTGGCGGAGGCGGCCGGGCAGTGGATCGAGCAGGTGCTCAAGGCCGTCGGCTACACCGAGGGCTTCGCCCACACCGAGTTCATCCTGGCCGACGACGGCTTCGAGGTCGTCGAGATCAACCCCCGGCTCGGCGGCGGCCTCATCGGCGAGGAGATATCCCAGGCCCTGGGCGTCAACCTCTACGCGACCTTCCTCGACCTCGTGCTGCGGCGGCGCCCCGCCCTCATGGACGCGCCGCTCATCCCCCGCCACGGCGCCGCCCACGCACGGCTCTACGCCCCGCGGACGGGAGTCTTCCGCGACTGCGAGGGCCAGGAGTCGCTGGCCGGGCACCCGGGCGCCCCCGTCCTCCACGCGGCGATGCCCGCCGGAGCCACCGTGCGCACGGTCACCCACCAGGACGGCTGCGTCGCCGTGGTGTTCGCCACCGGCGCCACCTCCGAACTCGCCCTGCAGAACGTGCTGTCCGCCGCCGGCGGGCTGCGCGTGCGGATGGAGGGTGACCGCCGTGCCTGAGCGCGCCCCCCACCTCCTGGTCCTCAGCGGCTGGGCCGGAGTCGTCGAAACGGCCCTGTCCCTGGGGTTCGACGTCAGCTTCATCGGCAACACCGCCGACTTCTCCCCGCAGGACATGGAGATCCTCCGCCGCTGCCGGTACGTGCGGGCAATCCCCGCCGAGCAGGTCGTCGCCTGCCTGGAGGCGGCCCACCACATCCACGACCGCCATCCGCTCGACGCCAGCATCTCCTTCGGCGAGTTCGGCATGGAGAGCTCCGCCGTCATCGCCGACGCCCTCGGCATCCGGGGCATCCCCCTGGCCTCGGTGGCGGCCACCCGTTACAAGGACCGGATGCGCGACATCCTCGCCGACCACCCGCGCCTCGCGCTCGGCTGGGCCCGCGTCGAGAGCGCCGAGGACCTGGAGAAGTTCCACGCCCGCCACGGGCTCCCCCTGATCGTCAAGCCCGTCGCCGGCTCCGGAAGCGTCGGCGTACGCCAGCTCACCACCCCCGGCGAACTGCGGGCCACGCTCGACGACGCCCGCTTCTGGCTCCAGGGCTCCTACCTGGCCGAGGAACTCATCGAGGGCGACGTCCTCTACAGCGTCGAGACCGTGACCCTCGGCGGCCGGCACGCCATCGCCGGGATCTCGCTGTGCCGCCTGGCCCGGCACCCCAACATCGCGATCACCGAGATCACGGTGCCGCCGCCGGCCCCCCACGACCGGCACATCGAGAACATCAGCCGCACCGTACGGGCCTTCCTCGACGCCATCGGGCACACCTGGGGACTGACCCACACCGAGGTCAAGGTGGCCCCCGACGGACGGCCGGTCGTCATCGAGTCCCAGACCCGCATCGGCGGCTACCGCATCTTCAAGATGGTCGAACACGCCGGCGGCGTCGACGAGATCGCCACCGTCCTGCGCAGCCTGCTGCCCGGCGGCGAGCACGTGACCTCCCCCCACCTGCCGCCGACCACCGCCGTGGGCATGGTGGTCTCCCTCATCCCGCCGTCGAAGCGGGTCCGCCGCACCGCCGACCCCGAACTCCTGCGCGCCGTCGGGGGAGTGGAGGACTTCGAGATCGCCATCCGGCCGGGCGAGGTACCGCTGCCCGTCGCCGCCAACACCAAGCGGCCCGGGCTGATCTGGCTGCGCGTACCGGATCACGCCGCGGCGGAGCGGACGAAGCAGGAGATCGCGCGGACGTACTGGGTCGAGTTCGAGGACGGGGATGTCTGGCATCCGTCGTTCTGAGCTCTGGGCGGGCCTGGCCGGCCTCCCCTTGAGCCTGCGCTTCCTCCTCGCCACCTCCTTCTTCATGCCGCTCGGCAGCTTCATGGTCCTGCCCTTCCTGGCCATCCTGCTGCACGAGCGCCTGGGGATGTCGATGGGCTTCGTGGGGCTGCTGCTGGGGGCCACCTCCATCCTGCAGTTCTCCGGCGCCCTCGGCGGCGGCCTCGTCGCCGAGCGGCTCGGGCTGAAGAAGACCATGCTGACCGGGCTCACCATCCGCACCGCCGGCTTCGCCCTGTTCACGGCGGGCCTGTCCGCGCCGCGGCTGGCCGTCGCCGCGGTGCTGCTCACCGCGTGCGGCGACGCCCTGTACTCGCCGGCCAACAAGGCCTACCTCGTGGGACAGGTCGCCGACGAACACCGGCCGGTGCTGCTGTCGGTGAACAACTCGGCCCTGAGCACCGGCATGGCCCTGGGCACCCTGATCTCCGGACTGCTGATCGTCCGGATGCCGTTCCTGGTGTTCGCGGTGGTGACGGTGATGTTCACGGCGCTGACGCTGGCGCACGCGGTGATGCTGCCGCGCGACGGCGCCGCCGCACCCACCGCGGGGGACCGCAAGGGCGACTGGGTCAAGGCGTTCCTCACCCCGCCCGCCCTGGTCGCCCTGGTGACCGCCTACATCTTCTGGTTCTTCCAGAACTACCTGGGCGTCTTCATCACCTCCGGCCACTCCACGGTCGTCTACAGCCTGGCCCTCGTGCTCAACAGCGCGCTGGTCATCCTCGGCCAGCCGCCGGCCGCGCGGTGGATCGGCCACGTGCGCTACTCCACCGCGGCCCTCATCGCCTTCCCCGCCCTCGTGCTCGGACTGCTGGCCTTCTCGCGGCCCGGGGTGGGCTTCATCCTCCTGGGCACGGTGCTGATCAGCGTCGGCGAGGGCGTCATCTTCCTCAAGAACGAGCTCGAGGCCCTGCGGGCCGTCCCCGGCCGTCCGACGCTCGCCGTCGGAAGCCAGCGCCTGGCGCTGGGCATCGGCTCCTTCACCAGCGGAGTCGTCGGCGGCCAGCTGTACGCCTTCGCCCAGTCCGACGGCGGCGCCGGGGACTTCTGGCTCTACGCCGCCCTGCAGGGCCTCCTCGCCACCGCCCTCGTCGTGCTGGTGACGCGCGCCCGCCCGGCCCGCCGCCGGGCCGCCGTCCCGGCGCTTCCCAACCCCCCGTCCGAGTGGAGTGGACCGTGACCCAGACCGCCGACCTCCCCGCGCCCGCCCGCCACGCGGGGCACCCCGACGCGGCCCCCGCCTACCGGGAACCCTCCGTCACCGGGCCCCTCCCCGGGCCGCGCGGCGCGGAACTCCTCGACCGGCAGAGCCGGCGCGAGTCCAACGCCCGCACCTACCCGCGCCGGCTGCCCCTCGCCATCCGACGGGCCTCCGGCAGCTTCGTCGAGGACCTCGACGGCAACGTCTTCCTCGACTTCCTCACCGGGGCCGGGGTCCTCTCGCTGGGCCACAACCCGCCCGAGCCGCTCGCCGCGGCCCACCGCCAGCTCGACGAACTCGTCCACGGCCTGGACTTCCCCACGCCCGTCAAGGACGAGTTCACCGACCTCACCCTCGGCATGCTCCCCGACGCGATGCGCGACCGCACGAAGATCCACTTCTGTGGGCCGACCGGGGCCAACGCCGTCGAGGCGGCCCTGAAGCTGTGCAAGACCGCCACCGGCCGCGAAGAGGTGATCTCCTTCCAGGGCGGCTTCCACGGCAGCACCCTGGCCACCCTGTCCGTGACCGGACTCGTCGAACAGAAGGCCCCCGTCCGCGGCCGCATGCCCGGCGTGCACTTCTTCCCCTACTCCAGCTGCCACCGCTGCCCCCTGGGCATGGAACGCGGCTCGTGCGCCGTCAACTGCGCCGGCTACCTCGAGCGTTCCCTCACCGACCCCAACGGCGGCATCCCCCTGCCGGCCGCCGTCATCCTCGAACTCGTCCAGGGCGAAGGCGGCGTGATCCCGGCCGACAGGGAGTTCGTCCGGCGCCTGCGCGAGATCACCCGCGCCCTGGACATCCCGCTGATCGTCGACGAGGTCCAGACCGGCTGCGGCCGCACCGGAACGTGGTTCGCCTTCGAGCAGTACGGCATCGAGCCCGACGTCATCGTCGCCTCCAAGGCCCTCAGCGGCCTGGGCCTGCCGGCCGCCGTCATCCTCTACGACGAGCGGCTGGACGTCTGGCTGCCCGGATCGCACAGCGGCACCTTCCGCGGCAACCAGGCCGCGTTCGCCGCCGGCGTCGCGACCATGAAGGTCGTCCGCCGCGACGGCGTCCTGGCCAACGTGACAGCCCGCGCCGCCCAGCTCATGCGCCACCTGGAGAGCCTGCGCGAACTGACCGACCGCGTCCTGGACGTCCGGGGCCTGGGCCTGATGGTGGGCGTGGAGCTCGCCGACCCCGTCACCGGCCGCCCCGCCTCCGCCCTGGCCCTGCGCGTCCAGAAGGAGGCCCTGCGGCGCGGGCTGATCCTCGAGCTCGGCGGCCGCGACGACGGCGTGGTGCGCCTGCTGCCGCCCCTGAACTGCACGGCCGACGAGATCGACATCGCCGGACGGATCCTGCGCCAGGCCCTCGCCGCCGCCCTCACCACCGAAACGCCCCACGGAAACGGCTGAGCCCATGGACCAGCTCACGGACACCGGCCGGACCCCACCGGCCACCACCTCCCCGCCCGTTGCCGGGCTGCGCCTGGCGATCAGCCTCTTCTTCGCCCTCGACGGCTTCCTGTTCGCCGGGTGGGTCGTGCGCATCCCCGCCATCAAGGAGCAGATCGACGCCTCCGCCGGAGCGCTCGGGCTGGCCCTGCTGGGGGTGTCGGTGGGCTCGGTCACCACCATGCTGCTGACCGGGCGGCTGTGCCGGCGCTACGGCAACCACCCGGTGACGGTGGTGACGGCGGCCCTGCTGTCGCTGTCGATCGCCCTGCCCCCGCTGACCCACTCCGCCCTCCAACTCGGCCTCGTCCTCCTCCTCTTCGGCGCCGCGTACGGCGGCCTCAACGTCGCCTTCAACGCAGCCGCCGTGGACCTCGCCGAGGCCATCCGCCGCCCCATCCTCCCCTCCTTCCACGCCGCCTTCAGCGCGGGCGGACTGGCCGGCGCGGGCCTCGGCGGAATCCTCGCCCCGCACCTGGGCCCGCTGCCGCACCTGCTGCTCCTGACGGCCGTCGGACTCCTCGTCACCGCCCTCGCGGGCCGCGTGCTGCTGCGCGCGCCCGCACCGGGCCCGGGCGGCGGCCCACACCCCGGCCGGGCCGACGCGCAGCCAGGCCGGGCCCGGCCGGCGACGGGCCGGGTCCGGCTGTTCATCACCGTCTACGGCCTGATCACGCTGTGCACGGCCTACGGCGAGGGCGCGCTGGCCGACTGGGGCTCGCTGCACCTGAGCGAGGACCTGCACACGGGACCGGGCGTGGCGGCGGCCGGATACGCCATGTTCGCCCTGCTGATGACCCTCACCCGGATGTCGGGCACCTGGCTCCTGGAACACCTCGGCGACACCCCCGTCCTGGTGGCCGGCGGCTGCCTCGCGGCGGTGGGCATGCTGCTGGGCGCCCTCGCCCCGAACCTGTGGCTGGTGTTCGCGGGCTACGCGCTGACCGGTCTGGGCCTGGCCAACGTCTTCCCCATCGCCGTCGGCAGCGCCGGCTCCCTCGGCGGCTCCCACGGCGTCGCGGTGGCCTCGACGCTCGGCTACACCGGCATCCTCCTCGGCCCGCCGTCCATCGGGTTCCTCACCGAGGGCTTCGGGCTGCCGACGGCCCTGACCACCATCGCCGCGCTGGCCGCCCTCGCCGCCCTGCTCGGCCACCTCGTCCACCGCGGCCGGAGCCGGACGCCGGCCTGACCCGACGGCGCCCCCGAAGGCGACCGCGACGCACACCGTGCCACGAACGAAGGAGGCCCGCATGGCCGTCAAAGGATGCATGTTCGACTTCTCCAGCACCCTCTTCCACCTCGAGGACGCCGAGAGCTGGCTGCGCGCCGTCGCCACGGACGCCGGCCTGAGCGTCGGCGAGGACGAGGTGCGGCTGTGGGCCGGACGGCTGCTGGACTTCGGCGCGGTCCCCGGCGGCCCCGCACCCCGGTACGCCGGCCCCGAGCTGACCCGGCTGTGGCAGGAGCGGGACCTGGACGTCGTACGGCACCGGGCGGCCTACACCGGGCTCCTGCGCGCGGCGGGGCTGCCCTGGCCCGAGCTGATCGACGCCCTCTACGAACGCCACATGACCGCCCCCGCCTGGCAGCCCTACCCGGACACCAGGGAGGTCCTCGACGCACTGCGCCGGAACGGCGTGGGCGTGGTCGTCGTGAGCAACATCGGCTACGACCTGCGGCCCATCTTCCGCCACCACGCGATGGACACCTACGTCGACGCCTACGTGCTCTCCTTCGAGCACGAGATCCAAAAGCCCGACCCGCGCCTCTTCGAGATCGCCTACGACCACCTGGGCCTGCGCGGGGCGGACGTGGCGATGATCGGCGACGACCGGGTGGCCGACGCCGGCGCGGCCGCCCTCGGCTCACCCGTCCACTTCGTGGACCCCCTGCCCGTCACCGAACGCCCCGACGCCCTGCGCGCCCTCCTGCCACACCTGCTGTGACCCGGGTGCGCCGCACCCGCACCGGACCTCACCCCGGCCACCACCACAACGGATGGGAAAGAAGGACATGCCCCTCACCCCGAGCGACACCGCTCCCCGCATCGCCCTGGTCGGCGCCACCGGTGCCGTCGGCACCACCTTGATCGAGCTCATCGAGGAGCGCGGCTTCCCCTACCGGGAGATCCACCTCGTCGCCTCCGCACGCTCGGCCGGCCGCGAACTGACCGTCGACGGCCGCTCCTACCGCGTGGCGGCCCTGGACACCTTCGACTTCTCCACCGTCGACCTCGCCTTCTTCTCCGCGGGCGGCTCGGTCAGCAGGAAGTGGGCGCCGGCCGCCGTGGCGCAGGGCGCCCTCGTCATCGACAACACCAACGCCTTCCGCATGGACCCCGCCACCCCCCTGGTCGTCCCGCAGGTCAACGCGCACGAACTCGACCGGCGCCCGGACAGCGGCATCATCGCCAACCCCAACTGCTCCACCATCCCCCTCGTACGGCTCCTGCGGCCCATCGAGGACCGGTGGGGCATCCGGCAGGCCGTGGTGAGCACCTACCAGGCCGCCTCCGGACGCGGCCACGCGGGCATGGCCGAGCTGCGCGAGGCCACCCGCGTCACCCTGGAGAACCCCACGGGCGACGCCCCGGCCGAGGAGTTCACCCCCACCCTCGCCTTCAACGTCATCCCCTTCGTCGACGAGCTGCTCGAGAGCGGATTCACCCTGGAGGAGCAGAAGATGCTCCAGGAGTCCCGCAAGATCCTCGGCGTACCGCACCTCGACGTCACCACCACCTGCGTGCGCGTCCCCGTGGTCAACTGCCACTCCGAGGCCGCCTGGATCGAGTGCGCCGACGTCGTCGACCGCGACGAACTCGTCCGGCTGCTCGCCGCGCAGCCCGAGGTCACCGTCCACGACCGGGACGCCATCGGCGGCTTCCCCACCCCGCGCACCGCCGGCGACCCCGACCACGTCCACGTCGGCCGCATCCGCGTCGCCCCCCACAACCCCCGCGGCTTCTGGCTCTGGCTCGTCTCCGACAACCTGCGCATCGGCGCCGCCCTGAACGCCATCCAGATCGCCGAGGCCCTCACCGAGCGGGGCACGCTGTGACCCCCGCCCTGCCCGCCGTGCTCAAGTTCGGCGGTTCGAGCTTCGCCTCTCCCGACGCGTACGGGGAGCTGGCCCGGGCCCTGTCCGCGCGCGTCGAGGCCGGCGGGCGGCCGCTGGCGGTCGTGGTCAGCGCCATGCCCGGAGAGACCGAGAAGCTGCGGGGCCGGCTGCACGAGGTCGACCCCCACCCCTCGGACGACCGCGTGGCCGGCCTGCTCACCCTCGCCGACACCGTCAGCGCCCACCTGTTGGCCGCGGCCCTGCACCGCCTCGGCCGGTCCGCCACGGTGCTGGCCGGCCACGAGAGCGGGGTCACGACCGACGAGACGTTCATGTGGGCCCGGCTGGAGCACATCGACCCCGAACCCCTGTGGTACGCGCTCGCCCGGCACGACGTGGTCGTCGTCCCCGGCGGGCAGGCCGTCGACGGCCGCGGCCGGCCCACGTGGCTGGGCAAGAACAGCTCCGACCTGTCGGCGGTCGCCGTGGCCGTCGCCCTGGGCGCCGGCCACTGCGAGATCCACTCCGACGTCGAAGGCATCCACAGCGGCGACCCGAACAAGATCACCGGCACCCGGCTGCTGGAACACGTCTCCTACGCCGACGCCGCCACCATGTCCCGGCAGGGCGCCAAAGTGCTGCACCACCGTGCCGTACGCCTCGCCGAGCAGCACGGCGTCACCATCGTCTGCCGGCACAACAAGGCCCCGTTCACCACCGGCACCCTCATCGGCGGCACGGGAGAGCGGGCCGACGCGGTGGTCCTCAACCTCCGCTCCACCGTGCTCGGCTACCCCGACCGCACGGCGGCCGACCGGGCGCACCAGGCATTCCGCGCCGACGGAGTGGACACCGTCCGGCTGGAGGACGGCCCGTACGTGGCGGTCATCGGCGGCTACGTCGACCAGGAGGAGACCCGGCGCCGGCACGGCCTCGCCCCCGCACGGACCGCCGGCATCCCCGTGACCGAGATCAGGGGCGGCCGCACGGCCGTCCACATCGCCGCCGACGAGGACGAGGCGGTACGGCTCGCCCAGAAGCTCCACGACAACCTCGCCGTCCCCGCCTCCGCCACCGGCCTTCCGACCCTCTGACCGCAACAGGAGTACGCACGTGACTGCCCCCGCCTCCGCGGTTGCCGCGGACCCCACCCTCATCGGGATCGACCTGCCGGACGACGTCCGCGACCGCCTCGGCGCCGACCTGGCCGCCACCCCCGACCCGACGCGCGACATCGACTGGTCGATGGCCCGCTACCTGCAGATCTTCGCCCAGCTGCCCACCGAAACCCTCCAGCGCGTCCTGGACTTCGGCCGGCACCCCGACACCCCCGGCGTCGGCCACGTCCGCAACGCGCCCGTCGACGAGCACCTGCCCGCGACCCCGCGCGACGGCAACCCCAGCCCGGACAAGAAGTCCTTCGTGGCCGAGGGAGTGCTGCTCGGGCTGAGCGGCCTCATCGGGGAGCCGGTCGGGTTCACCACCGAGAAGAACGGCCGGCTGGTGCACGACGTCATCCCCGTCGAGGGCGGCGCCATGACCCAGACCAACCAGGGGTCCGCCGTCTTCCTCAACTTCCACAACGACATCGTCCACGACGAGAGGGGCCGCTACGACCTGGCCAGCCCCGACTTCCTCGTCCTCAGCTGCCTGCGCGCCGACCACGAAGGCGTGGCCGGCACGTACTACGCCGACGCCCGCGACATCTGCCGTGCCGTCGACGAGCGGACCCTGCGCACCCTGCGCAGCCCGCTCTTCCGCATGAACGCCCCCGGCAGCTACGTCCGTGACGTCGCCGGCGGGGCCGAGGTCCTCTCCGAACCGGTCCCCATGATCAGTGGCCCCGAGGCATGCCCCGAGGTCTCGGCGGCCGCCAACGGCGTCCACGCCATGAACGACGCGGCACGCTCCGCCCTGGACCGTCTCCAGGCCGCCTGCCGGGAAGTCGCCCACGAGGTGTTCCTGCGCCCCGGAGAGGCCCTGCTCATCAACAACCGCAAGGGCCTGCACGCCCGTTCACCGTTCACCGCGCGCTACGACGGGCAGGACCGCTGGCTGCAGCGGACCTATGTGCGCCGCAATCAGTGGGACATCCGCTACCGGGCCACCCCCGGCACCCGCCGCCTCCACTGACCCCCGCTCCCGCCCTACATCCCGCCCTCACCACCCCATGCGAGGCCGACGCCCATGACCAACATCGCAGTGATCAACTACGGCCCCCGGCTCGACTACCCCGCCATGTTCCCCGACGCGGCCGGCCGACTGCAGGTGTTCAGCCACCACGAGCTGCGCAACACCGAGGGCCTGGGCCGGTACGAATACGTCAAGGACTGCGAGGCCGTCCCCTACCCCGAGCTGATGATCCGCCGGCTGGCGCGCGAGAAGCCGTTCACCCACATCATCACGGACAACGAGTACGACCTCGAACGCTGCGCCCGCATCCGGCAGGACCTCGGCATCCCCGGCCAGTCCCCGGCCAGCGCCCTGTCCTTCCGCGACAAGGTGGTCATGAAACAGGTCGCGAGCCGCACCGTCGCCACCGCCCGCTTCGCCCGCCTCGAGGCGTTCGCCGACCTGACCGACTTCATCGGGGAATGCGACTACCCCGTCGTCGTCAAGCCCGTGAAACAGGGCGGCTCACGCGACATCGTCGTCCTGCGGGGCGAGGACGACCTCGTCGCCTTCAGCCGCCGGCTCTGGCGCGAGGACCTCATGGTCGAGGAGTTCGTCGAGGGCCAGATGTACCACGTCGACGCGGTCCTGGCCGACGGCTACCGGTTCGTGGCCTCCTCCCGCTATCTGCGCAGCTGCCTCGGCGTGTTCTCCGGGCACAACAACGGCTCGCTGCAACTGCGGCCGGAGGAGAAGTTCGCCCGCAGACTGGAGGAGTTCTTCGACCGCGTCCTCGAAGCCTTCGACACCCCCGAGTGCAGCGCCTACCACCTCGAGGTGTTCCACACCCCGGACGGCGAGCTGGTGCTGTGCGAAATCGCCTCGCGCGTCGGTGGCGACCGCATCCCCGCGCTCACCCGCGCCACCTACGGCGTGGACCTGCACACCGCCGTGCTGCGCCAGTCGTGCGGCCTGCCCGTCGAAGCGCCGCCGTCCGCGCCCCCGGCCCAGGTGCACGGCTCGGTGTCGATCCTGCCCCAGGGCCGCCCGGTGCGGGCACCCGGCAGGCCGCCGTTCGACTGGGTGCACCACTACGAGGTGAACGAGCAGCTCGCGCCCGACGCGGTGACGCTCTACAGCGCCTCGCACCTGTGCTTCGTCATCGTGCGCGGCGCCGACAGCGCCCAGGTGGAGGAGCGCCTCTACGAGGCCGAGGCCTGGCTCATGGAGAACCTCGAGGAACTGCCGTCCTCCTGACCACCTGACGCCCTTTTCCGAGAAAGGTTGAGTTCGTTGCCCTACAAAATCCTGGTCCTGGTGTCGGAAGCGTACAAATTCAAGCTCGACAATCACTCGATCATCCCCAGTGCCCTGTACCGCGAAGGCCATGAGGTGCACATCGGCGACATCGACACGCTCTGCGTGCACGATTCCGTCGTCGTGTGCGACCGGATGAGGCTGTCGGAGGAGTTCACTGCCGGTGGTGACTTCCCGACGCTGAGCGAGTCCTATGCCTCCGCCGAGGACTTCGACCTGGTGTGGGCGCTGGCCGGCACCCACCCCGAGGCCAAGACCGATTACTTCCAGCTGCTGTGGCTGCTCAACCAGCGGGTGCCGTTCGTCAACGACGCCTCCGCGCTGTTCTACCTCAACTCGAAGATCAACCTCGGTGCCCTCGTGCCGCCCGAGCACCTGCCCGTGTCGTACGTCTCCAACGACTACGACGTCCTGAACCGGCTCGTCGAGTCCGACACCGACCGCTCCTGGGTCGTCAAGCCGACCAACGAGGGCTGCGGCGCGGACGTCTACGTCGTCAACGGAAAGGACCGCAACAGCTCGGCGCTGCTGAGCTCCGCCACCGGAAACGCGACGTCCCGCTACGTCAGTTACGGCCGCGACATCATCGGCATGGCCAAGCGGTACGCCGCGGTCCAGGAGTACATCCCCAACATCCGCACCAACGAGAAGCGCGTGATCCTCGCGGGTGACACTCCCGTGTCCGGATTCCTCCGCTTCCCCCGCGAGAACGACAACCGGGCCAACGCCACCGTGGGCGCACGCTACGAGCCGCTCGAACTCACCCCGGAAGAGGACGAATTCGTCCGCCGGCTCGGAAAGCAGATGATGGGCTTCGGCATTTTCTACGTGGGAATCGACCTCGCCTTCCCGTACGTGATCGAGGTCAACATGGAGAATCCCGGCGGGCTGAACTACCACCAGCGCGCCACCGGCGAGGACAGGTCCTCCGAGGCCGTCACCACCGTACTGGCCGCCCTGCGCACCGCCGGAAAGCTGCCGTAAGGCCCGGGCCTGCCGATACCCCGGAGGACAATCCGCGGAAAACCGCGGAAAACCGGGGAAATGGGCCTCCGGGCCCTTACGGTGGGCGCATGCTCTTCGGCGTGGTGCTGGCGTTCTGCGCGGCCCTGTGCATGGGCGCGGCGACGGTGCTGCAGGCGATCGGGGCCCGCAGGACCGCCGCCGGGTCGCTGGTGCCGGCCCTGCGCCAGTGGCCGTTCCTGGCCGGCGTCTGCGTGGACACCCTGGGCTTCGGGGCCGAGCTGGCCGCCCTGCGCTCGCTACCGCTGTTCGTGGTGGAAGCGGCGCTGGCCTCGTCACTCGCGGTCACCGCGGTGATCGGGGCGGCCGTCCTGGGCATCAGGCTGCGGCCCGCGGAATGGTGCGCCGTCGCCGCGGTCTGCGCCGGCCTCGCCCTGCTGGCGATCGCCGCGGGCCACGAGGGCACGGGCACCGGCGACGAACGCCTGCGCCTGGTCGTCCTCGCCGCCTCCGTGGGCCTGGTCCTGCTGGGCTGGGCAGCGGCACACCGCGTCCACCGCCACCGCGCGGCCCTCCTGGGCGGCCTGGCGGGCCTGAGCTTCGGCCTGGTGGCCGTCGCCGTCCGTCTCCTGCCGGACCTCGCCGTCCCCCGGATCCTCACCGCCCCGACGACGTACGCCGTGGTCATCTCCGGAATCGGCGGCTACCTCCTGCTGATCGAGGCCCTGCGCTCCGGATCGGTCACCGCGGCCACGGCGGCCATGGTGATCGGCGAATCCGTCTGGCCGGCCCTCTTCGGTGTCGTCTGGCTGGGCGACACCACCCGCCACGGCTTCACCCCCCTGGCCGTCGCGGGCTTCGCGGCCTCCATCGCGGGCGCCCTGGCCCTGGCCCGGTTCGGGGAGGCGGAGACGTAGGGGGCCGCGGCGGCCTCGGGCCGTCCGCTCAGGTGCCCGCCCACGACCAGTCCGCGACCTCCGGCAGATCCGTGCCGTGTTCCCGGATCCAGGCGTGGTGGCGGGTACGGGCGTCCTCCATCGCCTGGCGCACGGGCGCGGCGCGGACGGCGAGGGAGGGGACGCGGTCGATGACGTCCATGACGAGGCGGTAGCGGTCGAGGTCGTTGCGGACGACCATGTCGAAGGGCGTGGTCGTGGTGCCGATCTCCTTGTAGCCGCGGACGTGCAGATGGGCGTGGCCGGTGCGGCGGTAGGCGAGGCGGTGGATGAGCCAGGGGTAGCCGTGATAGGCGAAGATCACCGGCTTGTCGGGCGTGAACAGGGCGTCGTACTCCGCGTCGGCCATCCCGTGCGGATGCTCCCCGGCGGGCAGCAGCCGGGCCAGGTCGACGACGTTGACGACGCGCAGCGCCAGCTCCGGCAGGTGCCGCCGCACGAGCTGGGCGGCGGCCAGGACCTCCTGGGTGGGGACGTCACCGGCGCAGGCGAGGACGACGTCCGGCTCACGGCCGCCGTTCTCGGTACCGGCCCACGTCCACACGCCGGCGCCGCGGGCGCAGTGGGCGCGGGCCTGCTCCAGGTCGAGCCAGTCGAAGCAGGGCTGCTTCCCGGCCACGACGACGTTGACGTAGTCGCGGGTGCGCAGCACATGGTCGGCCACGGACAACAGGGTGTTGGCGTCCGGCGGCAGATAGACCCGTACGGCCTCGGGGCTCTTGTTGAGGATGTGGTCGATGAAACCGGGGTCCTGGTGGGAGAAGCCGTTGTGGTCCTGACGCCACACGTGGGAGGTGAGCAGGTAGTTGAGGGAGGCGACGGGACGGCGCCAGGGCAGGCGGCGGGAGACCCGCAGCCACTTGACGTGCTGGTTGACCATGGAGTCGACGATGTGCACGAACGCCTCGTAGCAGGAGAACAGGCCGTGCCGGCCCGTCAGCAGATAACCCTCCAGCCAGCCCTGGCAGGTGTGCTCCGAGAGGATCTCCATCACGCGTCCGTGCCGGTCCAGGTCCTCGTCCGTGGCGACGGTCGTCGCCTGCCATGCCTTGCCGCTGGCCCGGTAGACGGCCTGGAGCCGGTTGGAGGCGGTCTCGTCCGGGCCGACGAGCCGGAAGTCCCGGCGCCCGGCCGTCGCCTCCATCACGCTCGCGAGCAGCTTGCCCAGGACGCCGGTGGGCTCGTGCAGGCTCGCGCCGGGCTTGTCGACCGGCACCGCGAAGCGCTCCAGCGGCGGGAGCGGCAGGTCGCGCAGCAGCAGGCCACCGTTGGCGTGCGGCGTCGCCCCCAGCCTGCGGGCGCCGTCCGGAACGCACGACAGCACCTCGGGCCGCGGCCGGCCCCGCTCGTCGAAGAGCTCCTGCGGGCGGTACGAGCGCAGCCACGCCTCCAGCTGCCGCAGGTGTTCGGGGTTGTCGCGGACCGCCGACAGCGGCACCTGGTGGGAGCGCCACGTGCCCTCGACCGGCAGGCCGTCGACCTCACCGGGGCCGGTCCATCCCTTGGGCGTGCGCAGCACGATCACGGGCCAGCGCGGCCGCTCGGTGACGCCCTCGCGCCGGGCGGCGCGCTGAATGCCGGCGATGCGGTCCAGGGCCGCGTCCAGGGCGGCGGCCATCGCCCGGTGTACGGCCGCGGGGTCCTCGCCCGCGACATACAGGGGCTCGTGGCCGTAGCCGCGCAGCAGCCCGTCCAGCTCGGCCTCGGGCAGGCGGGCGAGGACGGCCGGGTTCGCGATCTTGTAGCCGTTGAGGTGCAGGACGGGCAGCACCGCGCCGTCGTGGACCGGGTCGAGGAACTTGTTGGAGTGCCAGGACGTGGCCAGCGGCCCGGTCTCCGCCTCTCCGTCGCCGACGACGCACGCGACGAGGAGGTCCGGGTTGTCGAACGCGGCTCCGTAGGCGTGGGAGAGGGAATAGCCCAGCTCACCGCCCTCGTGGATCGAGCCGGGCGTCTCGGGGGCGACATGGCTGGGCACGCCGCCGGGGAAGGAGAACTGCCGGAACAGCCGCTCCATGCCCGCCGCGTCCCGGGTGACGTCGGGGTACGTCTCGGTATACGAGCCCTCCAGCCAGGAGTTCGCCAGCACGGCGGGCCCGCCGTGCCCCGGCCCCCACACGCACAGCGCGTCCAGCCCGCGTGCCTTGATGACGCGGTTGAGGTGGGTGTGGACGAGGTTGAGGCCGGGCGAGGTGCCCCAGTGGCCGAGCAGGCGGGGCTTGACGTGCTCGGGGCGCAGCGGCTCCGTCAGCAGGGGGTTGGCCAGCAGGTAGATCTGCCCGACGGCCAGGTAGTTCGCGGCCCGCCAGTGCGCGTCCAGGTCCCGCAGCTCCTGGTCGGCCGGACCGGTGGCCGGTGCCCGGTCCGGCGTCGTGACGTCCCGCATGACTGCCTCCGCAACGCTTCGTCCGAGGATCCAGTGGCGGCTCGCTCCGCGACGTGACGCGGCTTCGCCATCTCCGCGTCTTCCCCCCGGCCGTCGCTTCACCCAGCCTGACCCGGCCGTGGTCCCGCCGCCAGAGGACCCGCCGGGGCGTCCCGGCCGCCGTGCGCGGGCGGTGCCGGGGCGGGAGACTCGTCGGTGCCGGGCGGTACGACAGGTGAGGGGACGTGGGGGACGTGAGGGGACGTGAAGGAAGGGGCCATGGACCTGGAGAGCGTGAGCGACGAACTCTTCCGGCTGCGCCCGGAGGAGTTCACCGCCGTCCGCGACCGGCGGGCGGCCGAGGCCGTACGGGCCGGCGACCGGGAACTGGCCCGCCGCGTCAAGGCGCTGCGCCGGCCCACGCTCGCGGCCTGGGTGAGCAATCTCCTGGTACGGGAGAGGCCGGACGAGGCCGATGCGCTGATCGGTCTCGGCGAGGGGCTGCGGGACGCCCACCGGAACCTGGACGGTGGCCGGCTGCGGGAGCTCGGCCGCGCCCAGAGGACCCTGGTGGCAGCCCTGTCCCGGCGGGCCGGCCTCCTCGCGGACGAGGCCGGGCACCCCGTCGGTGAGGACGTGCGGCGCGAGGTCGAGGAGACGCTGCACGCCGTCCTGGCGGATCCCGCGGCGGCGCGGGAGTGGGCGACCGGCCGGCTCTCCAGACCCCTGTCGGCGGTGACCGGCTTTCCGGGGCTGGCCCCCGACGCCGCGGACCGCCTCGCCGCGCCGCCCGCGCCCTCGGCACCCGGTCCCGCGCGGGAGCGGGGCGGCGGGGCGCGCGTCACGGACCTGGCCGAGGCACGCGAACGCCGCCGGCGCGAACAGCGGCGGCACGACATCGACCGCGTGCGGCGGGAGGCGGAGCGGGCCGCGCACGAGATGCGCGCCCGGGAGGAGGAGCTGGGCCGCGCCAGGGCGGAGGCGGAACGGGCGGAGGAGGCCGAGGCCGCGGCGCGCCGGCGGCTGGAGGAACTGGCCGCCGAAGTCGACGCGGCCGAACACCGCCGGCGCGCCGCCACCGAGGCGGTGCGCGAGGCACGCGGCCGCCAACGGGAGGCGGACCGCGCCTGGCGGACGGCCCGCCGGGCGGCGGAGACGGCGGAAGCGGAGGCCAGAGCGGCGGAGGAGGCGGACGACGACGGGGGCTGACCCGGTGGCCGGGGGCCCGGCCGTGTCCGGCGGATCAGTGACCGCTGTGGCCGCCTCGCGGGGAGAAGTGAGCCCCGGTCCCGCCCTTTCGCCGTTTCCCGGGGCTCCGCCCCGGACCGCGGTCCGCAAACGCCGGACGGGCTCCCCTGTGGCCCCTCACAACCGGCGCCAGGAGTCGTTCTCCATGTGGGAGCCGGCATGCGGTCCCATCCGCAGCATGCCGCCGTCGACGCTCCACGAGGCCCCCGTGACGTAGCCGGCGTCCGGTCCGCTGAGGAAGGCGATCACCGCCGCCACCTCGCGGGCGTCACCCGGGCGGCCCAGGGGGACGCCGGGCCGGTGGGTGGCGTGGACGTCGGTGTCCACCTGACTGGTCATCGGCGTGGCGATCTCGCCGGGCGCGACGGCGTTGACGGTGATGCCGTGCTCGGCGAGCTCCAGTGCCATCACCTGGGTGAGCAGGCCGAGGCCGCCCTTCGAGGCGCAGTAGGGCGCCGCGCCCACCCGGGGCTGGTGCTCGTGGACGCTGGTGACGTTGACGATCCGTCCGCCGCCGCCCTGCCGGATCATGCGCCGGGCCGCGCGCTGCCCGCACAGCAGCGGGCCGACGAGGTTGACGTCGAGCACCTCGCGGACCGTGTCGAGCTCCAGTTCGAGGAATGGCGTGGCCGTGCCGACGCCCGCGTTGTTGACCAGGACGTCGATGCGGCCGAGTTCGTCGGCGAGCCGGTCGACGCATGCGGCGGCGTCCGGCAACTGGGTGAGGTCCATCTGCCCGAGCACGGCCCGCCGGCCGGCCGCTCGCACCTCGGCGGCCGTCCCTTCGGCCCCTTCGAGGTCGGTGTGCCAGGTGATGCCGATGTCCATGCCCTGCTGGGCCAGTCGTACGGCGGTGGCACGGCCGATGCCCGAGTCCGCGCCGGTGATCACGGCGACGCGCGGGGCGGTTTCCTGCTCGTCCATGGAAGTCCTCGTCTCCTGGGGTGCGCCGGGGGTCCGGTCACTGCTGACCGGTACCCGCTCCGGCGCACACGTCACCCGGCCGGTGCCGGCTCAGGCCGCATCGGCGTCACGGCCCGTGCCGCCGGGCGGGGGACGCAGGTGCGGTCCCGGGGAGGCGGGCGGGGGCGGCTCGCGCGACGGCGGGCCGGGCACGACACGCAAGTGCCGGCCGGGCAGCGCGTGACGCGGCTTGCTGGAACCTTTCGTCAGGAGGCGCTCCTCGTACTGGTCCAGCGCGAGCACCAGGCACAGCAGCGCGGGAGGCAGGAGGAGGGCGACAGCGAGCACGGGAATCTCCTTTCGGGAACGGGCGGGGTACCGGAGCGGGTTGCCCCACCCGCCCGGCCCAAACGCGCACCCATGATCGGTCGTATCCCCGTCCTGGACCTCGGCCCGCTCGTCGAC
>NZ_JBEYZU010000022.1:0-96670 GCF_040646235.1 Streptomyces sp. NPDC046261
GCCCGCCCTTCGGGCGGGCGCACGACGCGGGGAGCCGCAGGAGGGGTGCTGTCAGGTCAGCGGTCGGGCTCCGCCCGGCCGATGTCGGCGAGAGCCGAGTGCGGGTCCCGCTCCCGGGCGAGGTCGCCCAGGCTCACCAGGCCCACCGCACGGTCGTCCTCCACCACCGGCAGCCGCCGCACGGCGTACTGCCGCATCAGGGCGACGGCCTGCCCGGCGCTCTGGTACGGGCCGATCACGACCGGGTTCGGGGTGCACACCGAACCGGCGCTCAGGGCGAGCGGGTCCGCGCCGTCGGCGACCGCGCGGACGGTGATGTCCCGGTCGGTGATCACGCCCACCACGTAGTCGTCGCGCGCGACCACCACGTCCCCGATGTCCTGGTCGCGCATCAGCTGGGCGACCTCGGCCAGCGACGCCTCGGGAAGCACCGTCACCACCCCGTCGCTCATCACGTCCTTGACCAGTTGTGCCATCGTCTCCTCCACAGGAACCTCCTCGTGCGGGTACGGCCCGGTCACCGGTTCAGCCCGCGCGGAACACGCGGCGCACGGCGTCGCGCGTGCGGTCCGCCACGGCGGTCGCGGGGCCGAGCAGGGCGTTCTTCGTCGCGGACTGCGCGCCGGGGTGCGGGTGGGTCGGGGCGACGGCCTCCGCGGCCCGGACCGCCTTGGCCAGCAGCTGCAGCCTGGCCGGGTCCCCCTCCCGGCTCAGCCGGGCGAACTCGTGCTTCTCCTCCGCGCCGGCGTGGGCGAGCACGGACTCCCGCAGCGCCGTGAACTCCTCCACGAACTCCGGGGCGTCGGGGTCCAGTTCCTCGAGGCGCTTGAGCGACCGCTTGGCCGCCTCCTCCTCCTTGAGCCGGTCGGCCACCACCGGTTCGCCGCCGTCGACGGCCTGCCGGGCGTAGGGGTGGACGATCTCCTCCTCGGCCGTCTCGTGGACCGCCAGCAGATGGACCAGGAGCCGGAAGGAGTGGGCGCGTTCCCGGCCGGTGCGCGCGAGAACCTCGTCCAGCAGGCCACGGATCTCTTCGTGCTGCTTCTTCAGCAGCGCCACCACGTCATTGCTCTCCGGCAGCTGACCGGTGGTGTCGGGGGGTGCCATGTCGTACCTCCTCGAAACGTTGGTCTGTCGGGTCGTGCCGGGTACCCGGGGCCGCCCCGGCGACACCCGCGTCCACCGGGTCCCCGCCCCCGGCTGCCGTGCGCCCGTTCACACAGGGCGACGGTCCGCGACGGTGCGTGCCGGCTCCCGGCCCCGGCAGGTCGCCGCGGGCCCCCGGCGTGACACTGGAGGAGAGCGGTACCGGTACGTCCCACCCGTCCGCAGGAGGTGGCTTCCCATGGCTCGCTCGTCCCTCGACCGCCTGGACGGCGGCGTCGCGCTCGTGACCGGGTCCTCGCGCGGCCTCGGCCTGCTGATCGCCCGGGAGCTCGGCCGGCAGGGCTGCCCGGTGATGCTCTGCGCCCGTGACGGGGACGAACTCGAACGGGCCGAGAGCATGCTGCGCGAGGAGGGGGCCGACGTCCGCTCGCTGGTGTGCGACGTCAACGACGCACGGGCGGCACAGCGGCTCGTCAAGGCCACCGAGGCCGCGTTCGGGCGGCTGGACATCGTGGTCAACAACGCGGGCGTCATCCAGGTGGGCCCCCTCGACGCCATGACGGAGGCCGACTTCCGCGACGCCATGGAGACGATGTACTTCGCCCCGCTGCGGCTCGTCCTGGCCGCCGTACCCGGCATGCGCGAGCGCGGCGGCGGCCGGATCGTCACCATCAGCTCCCTCGGCGGCCGCATCCCCGCCCCGCACCTGCTGCCTTACGTCGGGGCGAAGTTCGCCACGGCGGGGCTCTCCCAAGGGCTGCGCGCCGAGCTGGCGGCCGACAAGATCAGCGTCACCACCGTCATCCCCGGCCTCATGCGCACCGGCTCGCACGTGGCGGCGGAGTTCAGCGGCCAGGCGGAGCGGGAGTACGCCTGGTTCGCCTCCGCGGCGGGCTTCCCGGTGCTGTCCATGGACGGTGAGCGCGCCGCGCGCGCCATCGTGCGGGCCGCCGCCCGGCGCCGGCCCGAACTGGTCCTCACCCCGGTCGGCAAGGTGGCCGTACGGCTGCACGGGCTCGCCCCCGCCACCACCACCCGCGCCCTGACCGTGGCCGCCCGCTGGCTCCCGGTCAGTGGTGAGGAGCCGGAGCACAACATGCCCGGCCGGCAGGCCGCCCGCAGCCTGGGCTCCGCCGCCGTGAACCGGATCACCGCGCTCAACGACCGCGCCGCCCGCCGCTTCAACCAGCCGGTCTGATTCCGCCCGGTATGACCCAGGTCACCGCTGTCGTCGCCGGGCCTTACGGCAGGGTGAGGCACCCCACAGCCGCCACGCTTCCCCCCACGGGGAAGCGCTTGTGACGATGGCGGGGACGTCGGCGTGACGCACCTGTGAGGGAGCGGCGCGCAGCGGCGTCCACACCGGCCCCGTCCGAGGGTTTCCGCACCCTCGGACGTCGCATGTCCGCACCCGTTGTGCCGCCCGCGCAGGGCGGCCTTTCCGTGCGCGGGCCGGCCCGCCGATCCCCGACCCCCGGACGGACCCTTGCGCTCCTCGTCTGCGACTCCCGCCGTGCCCGCCGGCTCCCCGGCGCCCGACTCCCCGCGCCCGCCGCGGACGGTCCGCGGCCTCCTCGGCCGCCGCCCGGCGGCCGAGCGGGGCGGCGACCGGTCCCCGTGGCGCTGCCTGCGCAGCCGCAGCATGCGCTGGTGGTCCGCCGCCAACCTGGTGTCCAACCTCGGCACGTGGATGCAGCTCACCGTGCAGAACCTGCTCGTGCTGCAGCTCACCGGCTCCGCCGCGACCACCGGCCTGTCACTGTCCGTGCAGGCCGCGCCCGGCCTGCTCTTCGGGCTGCTCGGCGGGGCCGTGGTGGACCGCTGGCCGCGCAAGGTCACCGCCGCCGTGAGCCAGGCCCTGCTGGCGCTCGTGGCCTTCGCCACCGCCGCGCTGGTGGCCTTCGACATGCTCAGCGTGCCCGTGCTGATGGCGCTCGCCGCCGTCACCGGTCTGATCGCCACCGTCGACGGCCCGGCCACCGCCCTGCTCGGCAACGACCTCGTCCCGGAGAAGGACGTGCCCTCGGCGATCGCGCTCGGCTCCGTCGTGCACAGCGTCGGCCGGCTGGCCGGCACCGCCCTGGCCGCGGTGGGCATCGCCACCATCGGCACCGCCGGCGCCTACGCGATCAATGGTGTGTCGTTCCTGTTCGTGACGGCCGTCATCCCCTTCCTGCGCCTGCAGCCGCACGCCCGCCAGGAGGCCGCGGCCGCCGCCGCGCGCCCGCGCGGCGAGGAGGGCGGCGGGCGCGCCGGACTGGCGTTCTTCCTCAGCCGCCGCAGCCTGGTCGCGCTCGCCGTGATCGCCGCGGTGAGCGCCGTCCTGGGCCGCAACTATCAGCTCACCCTCGCCACCCTGGTCACCGGGCCGCTGCACGGCGGCGCCGGCGCGTACGGCGTCGTCTCCGCCCTGCTCGCGGTCGGCGGCATCGTGGGCGCCGTGCTCGCCGGCCGGCTGCGCAAGCCCACCGTCCAGCTGGTCGCCCTGCTGGCCGCCGCCGGAGCCCTGCTGCAGATGGTGGCCGGCCTCAGCCCGGTGCTGCTGATGCTGCTCGTCATGGTCGTCCCCATGGCCATCGTGGAGTCGGTGTGCGACACGGCGACCAACACCGTGCTCCAGACCGACCCGCCGGCGCACATGCGCGGCCGCGTCCTCGGCGTCTGGCGCAGCGTCAGCACCGGCTGGGGCCTGGCCGGCCCGCCCCTGCTGGGCCTGCTGGTCCAGGGCGCGGGCGAGCGGGGCGCCCTGGTCCTGGGCGGCGCCGTCATCGTGGGCGTCATCGGTGCCGGCGCCCTGGCCCACCGGCGCCGGCGCACCGCCCGCCGCGCCGTGCCCGTGCTCGTACCCGAGCCGGCGTACGGAACCGCGGCCTGACCACGGCCTGACGACGGGCGCGACCGGCGGCGGTCAGACGATCGCCGCCCAGATGATGAACAGCACGAACATCGCCAGGACGCAGAAGCCGATCACGATGACCGGCCCCTTGCCCCAGCCGCGCGTGGGGTTGTACGTCTCCCGGGGGCCGGCACCGGCGGTGCTGTCCTCGCCCGGCGGCGTCTCGCCCGGCGGAACGCCTCCGCCGCCCTTCTCGCCCGGGGTACGCGGTACGTCGGGATCGGGGGTCGCACTGGTCATGGCAGACACCTCTCTCTTCCGCTCTCTCTTCCGCGGTCTTCTCCGGCCCTTCTGCGGCCTTACTCCCAGCCTTACTCCGGCCGCTCGTGGACGGGTTCACGCGGTTCACGCGTGAAGGGCCTCCTGCCGGTCCAGGGCCGCCAGGACCTCCTCCGGCCGGATGCGCAGCAGCAGCGGATCGGGGTGCCGGCCGTGCGGGTCACCCGGCGGCCCCGGATGCCACAGCGCGATATGGCGCGCGGACCGCGGCGGGCCCCACAGCGCCGGCGCGACCGGACCGAAGAGAGTGACGCTCGCCGTGCCGTACGCCACCGCCAGATGCGCCAGGCCCGTGTCCCCGCTGACCACGGCCCGGGCCCCGGCCACCAGGGCGGCCAGCACCCCGAACGGCAGCCCCCCGGGGAAGGCCCGGCACCCCGGCACGGCCACGCGCGCCACCAGGCCCTCCTCGCCCGGCCCCCCGGTGACCACCACCCGGTGCCCCCGGTCCAGCAACGCGCGCGCCACCGCCGCGTAACGCTCCGGCGGCCAGCAGCGCGCCGGCGCCGCCGCACCGGGGTGCAGCAGCACCGCGTCCGTGACGGGCGGGGTCACGGCCGGCCGGGGGAGCGCCAGATCACCGGCGTCGGCCGGGATGCCGTAGGCGCGCAGCAGCCGGCACCACCGCTCGCGCTCGTGCTCGTCCGGCCGCCACGCGGGCCCCCGCACCTCCGGCGTGCCCGGATGGGCGAACGCCAGCAGCCTGCCGGGCCGCAGCGCCGTCAGCAGACGGTGACTGGGCGGCCCGTTGCCGTGCAGGTCGACCGCGATCTCCGGAGGCGGCCCCCGCCACGGCAGGGCCCGCGGCACGTCCCGGCCGGGCGCCTCCGCCGGCAGCAAGGTGTCGACGGCACCCGAGGCGGCGGCCGCCGCCGCGAGGCCCGGCGGCGCGGCCAGCACCAGCTCGTGCCGCGGATAGGCCCGGCGCAGCGCGCGCAGCGCCGGCACGCCCGTGAGCAGGTCGCCCAGGCCCAGGGCCCGCAGGACCAGCAGCCGGGGCCGCTCCGGCCCGGCCGGCGTCATCCCCGCCCCGCGGGGGAGGAGCCGGCGCCGCCCTGCCCGGCGCCGAGGCTGTCGGCGGCCCGGGTGGCCAGCAGGGTGCTGGAACGGCCGTCGAGATAGGGCAGCAGGATCGCCTGGCCGCCCCACGCGGCCAGCCGCGCCGCCTCCGGGAGCTGCTCCACCGCGTAGTCGCCGCCCTTGACCCAGATGTGCGGCCGCAGCCGGGACAGCAGCTCGACGGGCGTGTCCTCGTCGAACACGGCGACGGCGTCCACGCACTGCAGGGCCCGCAGCACCCGGACCCGGTCGGCCAGCGGGTTCAGCGGCCGGCCCCGGCCCTTGCGGCGGCGCACCGAGGCGTCGGAGTTCAGGCACACGATCAGGCAGTCGCCGATGCCCCGGGCCTGCTGGAGCAGGCTGACGTGCCCGGCGTGCAGCAGATCGAAGCAGCCGCCCGCCGCCACCACCGTGCCGCCCGCCTCCCGCACCCGCCGCGCCAGCGCCGCGGCGTCCGCCCCGTCGCCCCCGTCCGCACCGGCCGGGTGCGGGCCCGGCACCGCGGCCCGCGGGCCGCCCTCGGCGACGTACCGGGTCGCCGCGGCCACGGCCCCCTGCACCGCCTCCGCGGGCAGCGCGCCGTCGCCCAGCAGCCCGGCGGCCGTCGCGGCGAAGCAGTCCCCGGCCCCGCACGCGTCACCGCTGTGCCGGGCCGGGGCCGGTACGAGCATGGGGCCGTCCCCTTGCGAGAGCAGCGCGCCCCGCCCGCCCAGCGTCACCGCCACGCACACCGCCCGCCAGCGCCGCACGAGCTCCGCCGCCGTGCGGGCCACCGCGCTGAGGTCCTCGCCGGCCGCCGGCTGCTCCCCGGCGAACCGGCGGGCCTCCTCGCCCGTCGGGGTCACCAGCCGCGCGCCCGGCGCCGGCGGGCCGCCGCGCGGGTGCGGATCCCACACCAGCGCCGCCCGCCGGGCCCGGGCGGCCAGCTCCTCGCGCAGCACCTCGGCGGCGCCGCGCGCGTAGTCGGCCACCAGCACGGCGGGCGCCTCGGCCAGGACCCGGCGCGCCCATGACGTGGCGCCCGCCGCCCGGCCGTCGCCGCGGTCCAGCCGCACCACCGGCCGCCCGCCCGCCATGACCCGGGTCTTCTCCGCCAGCGGACCGTCCAGCGGCAGCGGCACCAGCGTCATCAGCGGCTCGAGCATGGCCCGCACCTGCCGGCTCGCCGCGTCCGTGCCCAGCGGCGCGATGAGCGTCACCGCCCGGCCCGACCGCGCCGCCAGATAGGCCGCCAGCGCCGCGCCGCCCGGGCGCAGCAGCTCCCGGCACCCGTCCAGCACGGGCACCGGCGCGTCCGGGGCGAGCCGCTCGGCCCTGCCGACCAGGTCCCGGTCGAGCAGCGCGTCACCGACCACCAGCAGGGGCGTCCCGGCACTCATGGCATCCCCTTCCACGTCCCGGCCCCCGGGAAGCGCCCGGTGCCGAGCGCCGTGTCGAAGGCGTCGCACATCATGTGCACCGCCACCAGATGCAGCTCCTGGACGGTCGCCGTGGTGGTGGCCTCCACGCACAGCGTCTCGTCGCCCGCCTCGGCCAGCGGGTTCGGTGCCGGGCCGGTCAGCGACCACACCGCCGCTGCCGCCTGCCGGCCCGCCGCGGCCGCCCGCAGCAGGTTGGGGCTGGCGCCGCTCGTCGACAGCAGGATCAGCACGTCGCCGGGCCGGGCGTGCGCCCGCACCTGACGGGCGAACAGCTCATCGGCGCCGTAGTCGTTGACGATGGCCGTGCAGCTGGAGGTGTCGGTGTGCAGGGCGAGGGCCGAGAACGGGGCCCGGTCCTCGCGGTAGCGGCCCACGAGTTCGGCGGTCAGGTGCTGGGCCTGCGCGGCGCTGCCGCCGTTGCCGGCCGCCAGCAGCCGGCTCCCGGAGGAGAGGGCGGCCGCGAGGCGGGCCCCCCACCGCTGCGCGGTGACGGCCTCCTCCTCGCGGAACCGCTCCAGGGCGGCCAGCAGCCGGCCGCAGTGGTCGCCGCCCGCGGCGGTCCCTGCCCGAGTGGTGCGCGTGACGGTCATCGCGGGGCTCCCGTCGGTATGCGGCGGTGGTCGGCGACCCGGTCGTAGACGCCCTCGACGCCGTCCGCCACCCGGTCCCAGGTGAAGTGGCCGAGGGCGCGCACGCGCCCGGCCCGGCCGTAGGACCGCAGCCGCTCGGGGGAGTCGAGCAGCGCGCGCACCGCCTCCGCGAGGGGGTCGGGCAGGCCCGGCGGGACCAGCAGCCCCGTCTCCCCGTGGGCGACGGTGTCCCGGTGCCCGCCGACGTCGGTCGCCACCACCGGCACGCCACAGGCCATGGCCTCCAGCGGCACGATGCCGAACGGCTCGTACACCGGCGTGCACAGCACCACGTCCGCGCTGCGCAGCAGCGCCGGCATGTCCTCGTGGGGCACGCACCCGAGCAGCACCAGCCGGTCGGCCACCCGCAGCCGGCGGGCGAGGGCGAGCAGCCGCATCGCCTCGGGGTCCTTGGCGAGCCCGTCGGCGGGCGGGCCGCCCGCCACCAGCAGTTCGGCGTCCGGGATGCGCCGCAGGGCCCGCAGCGCGAGGTCGACGCCCTTGCGGGGGACGAGGCGGCCCACCGCCAGCAGCCGGTGCCGGCACCGGCGCCCGGGGGTCAGGGCGATCCGGCCGCGGGCCGTGAAGTGCTCGGTGTCCACCCCGCAGGGCACCACGGTGCAGCGCCCGGGCGGGATGCCCATCGAGGCCAGCTCGCGCACCTCGTCCGAGCAGGTGGCGAGGACACGGGCGCAGGAGGTGCCGATCTCCCGCTCGATGCCCAGGCGTTCGGCCGGGCTGGTGTCGGCCGCCCCCTGGTGGCGCCGCTTGACGGTGCCCAGCGCGTGGTAGGTCTGCACGACCGGCAGGGACAGGCCGTGGGCGCCGCGCAGCGCGGCCATGCCCGACATCCAGAAGTGGGCGTGCACGACGTCGGGGCGCTCGTGCCGCCAGGCCCGCGCCAGCTGGTCGGCGAACTGCGGCATGTGGGCGAAGAGCGCGTCCTTGGGCAGCGTCCTGGCCGGGCCGGCCCGCACGTGCTCGACCACCGCCCCGGCCGGCAGCGGCACCCGGTCCGGCAGCGAGGCGTCGTCCCGGCGGGTGTGCACGGTCACGTCGTGGCCGCGGGCGGCGAGGAGTTCCGCCAGGCGTGCGACGTAGACGTTCTGGCCTCCCGCGTCGGGTCCGCCGAGCGCCGCCAGCGGACTCGCGTGCTCGGACACCATGGCGATCCTCATCGCGTGACCTCCTTGATCAGGTACTCCCAGTCGTCCAGGAACCGCTGGAGCCCGTACCGGGCGAGGGCCGCCGCCCTGGCCGCCCTGCCCGTCTCGCGGGCCCGGGCGGGATCGGCGATGAAGTCCCGGATCGCGTCGCGCAGCAGCTCCGGCCGGTTGGAGACGACCCCCGCGCGCGCCGGCACGGCCTCGGCCACCTCGGTGGTGGCCAGCGCCACGACCGGCATGCCCAGGTGCATGGCCTCCAGCAGGGAGAGCCCCAGGGACGTCCAGCGCACCGGGTGCAGATAGACCCGGCGCTCGGCCATCTCCCGGTGCAGCGCGCTCTGGACGAGCTCCTGGCCGTTGCAGCGCTCCGCCGGCACGCCCAGGCGGCCGGCCAGGCCGTCGGTACCCATGCCGAAGACGTCGAGCGGCGCGGCCTCGCTGAAGTAGGGGAGCAGGTCGGTACCGGTCGTACGACCGCGCCGCAGCGGCTCGTTGACGACCACGGCGGCCCGCTCCAGGCGGCCGGTCCACAGCGGGCCCGGGTCGACGATGCCGTGCTCGATGACGGTGGTCGGCGTGGTGCCGCAGTCCCACATGAGCCGGTTGAAGTGCGTGACGTGCACGACCGTCAGCTCAGGCCGGTCGGCGGCCGGATGCCGGGTGTCGGGCACAGGTCCGCCGGGCGCGTTGTGCTCGAGGTAGACCGCGGGCACGTCGGTGCCCGGGCGCAGGCCGAGCCAGCGCCGTACCAGGGCCGGCTCGTGCGGCCGCTGAACGACGACCAGGTCGATGCCGGCCTCGCCCAGCCGGTCCGGGGGCAGTTCCACGACGGAGGCGGGCCAGTCGAAGGTGGCGGCGCGGCCGAGCCCGTCCGGTCCCCGGCCGGGGGTCACCGGCACCACGTAGGTGTGCGGGCCCCGGACGAACGCCGTCGTCCACGAACCGTGTACGTGCCACAGCAGGATCCTCATGGCGTCCGCCCCCCGGGGGCGTCCGGGCCGGCGCCGGGCCCCTCGTCGAGGCCGGGGGACCGCCCGGTGAGCTTCTCCACGGCCGCCAGGACGTCCTCGGGCGACACCCCGTTCAGGCACGGGTGCCCGGGCACCGGGCAGACCCGGGCCCGGCTGCCCGCGCACGGGGCCCGCTCGTCCCCCAGCAGGACGTGCGGCACGCCGAAGGGGGCCCACCGCTCCGCCGGCACCACGGGCGCGAACAGGGACACCACGGGCGTGCCGACCGCGGCGGCCAGATGGGCCGGCCCGGTGTTGCCGACCACCACGGCCACGGCGCCCCGCAGCACCCCGGCCAGCTCGGCCGGCCCGGTGCGCCCGCCGAGGTCGAGGGCGGCCCCGCCCGCGACGGCCGCCGTCAGCTCCCGCTCGCCCGGGCCCCCGGTGACCACGACCCGGTATCCGGCCCGCGCCAGCCCCCGCACCGCCGCCGCGCACCGCTCGCGGCCCCACTGCCGGGCCGGCACCGCCGCGCCGGGGTGCACGACCACGTACCCGTCGCCGCCCACGAGCGGGCCCGGATCGGGAGGTTCCCGCACCGCGAGCCGCCCGTCGTCGCCCTCCGGCAGCGCGAACCCCGCCGCCCGGGCCAGATCCAGGGCGGCGAGCACCTCGTGCCGCCGGGGCGCGCGCCGGTGCCGTACGTCCAGCAGCGAGCCCGGATAGTCGGCGCAGTCCGCCGCCAGGCGCGGCACCCCCGCCATCCGCAGGAGCAGCGCCGTGGGCAGCGGGCTCTGATGGAAGGAGGTGAGCACCAACGCGACGTCCGGCGGTGCCTGCGCGATGCCCGCCACGAACCGTTCGATGCCCGCCTCTTCGACCCCCGGTGGCTCGAAGCCCACCCACGGCGCGTCCCACACGAGCACCTCGTCGACCCCGGGCAGCATCCGGGCCGCCGGGGCGCCGCGCGGCCCGCACAGCAGCGTCGTGCGGTCGGCGCGCGCCGCGACGGCACGGACCGCCGGCCCGGCGAGCAGGACGTCGCCGAAGCTGTCCAGGCGTGCCACGAGTGCCTTCACCGCGGGTCTCCTTCCAGCGCGGGACCGCGTGCCGGCGCGGCACCGGGGGCGCCGAGCAGGTCGCGCACCGCGCCCAGGAGGTGCGGCGCGCGGTGCGCGGCGCGCCGTACCTCCTCGGGCCGGGTCACCGGGGTCGGCACCAGGACGCCCAGGGCGCCGGCCGCGGCGGCCGCCTCCATGTCGGAGCCGATGTCCCCGACCACCACGCAGTCGCCCGGCGACAGGCCCAGGTCACGGGCGGCGGCCAGGACCAGGCCCGGCGCCGGCTTGCGGCAGCCGCAGCCGTCGTCCGGGCCGTGCGGGCACACCGCCCACACGTCGAACGGGCCCAGCAGCCGCTCCACCCGCTCGTTGACCAGGCGCAGCTGAGCCGTCGTGATCAGGCCGCGGGCCACGCCCGACTGGTTGGTGATCACACCGGTGCGCACCCCGTGCCGCCGCAGCAGCGCCAGGGCGGCCCGGGCGCCGGCCATCGGGACGACGCGGCGCGGGTCGCCGTTGTAGGGGACGTTCTCCACCAGCGTGCCGTCCCGGTCGAACAGCACGGCGGCGGGCGGCCCGCCCCGGTTCACGGGACCGGTCCTTCCCGCAGGGCCGACCGCACCGGCACCGGCACGACGCGGGGCGGCGCCGAGGTGTCGGGCAGGGGCCGGGCGGCACGATGACGCCAGGTGCCGCGCACCCGGTGCCAGACGGCCAGCGGCGGGATGGCCACGGACGTGGTGAGCATGGCCGCCACCTCCGCCGTCGTGCGCGGGCCCGGCGCGATGCGGGCGGCGGCGAAGCGCGCCGTGCCCAGCGCCCAGCCGAGGGCGGCACCCGCCCCCGCCGTCCGGTGCCCGGTCAGCGCCAGCACGGCCGCCGCGGCCCCCGCGGCGGTGACCGCCGCGTGCGCCCGCACGCGGCCGCGCGGCGCTCCGGCCCGCTCCCACCAGTCGCGGCCGTGCAGCCGCACCATCAGCGCGTCGTCCGCGTTGCCCGCCTGGGTGCGCAGCGACACCCAGCGGCCCGCCGCCCGCACCGGGTGCCGGGTCGTGCGGGTGCCCGTCTCCAGGTGCCGGCCCGCGCCGATGACCCGCAGCGCCAGGTCCGCGTCCTCACGGAAGGCGCGGGGGAAACGCTCGTCGAAGCCGCCGACGGCCGCGAGGACCGAGCGCCGGTAGGCCATGTCGGCGGTCGCCCAGCGGGCCTGGGCCAGACCGGCGGTGTTGCGCTCCCAGTCCGTGGGCCGCCGCCCGGCCGGCAGGGGCACCTCGATGACGCCCTGCACCCCGCCGACGTCCGGCGCCGCGCAGGTCAGGTCGCACACCAGCTCGTCGCGCCAGGCGGCACCGACCTGGACGTCGTCGTCGAGGAAGACCACCCACGGGGCGTCCACCGTCCGCCAGCCCGCGTTGCGCGCGGCCGCCGGCCCCCGCCCGCCGCTGGTCACCGTGCGGGCGTGCGTGCGCAGTTCACCGAGCGCCTCCAGCGACAGCGGCGGCCGCGGGTGACGGGCCCCGGGCCGGTCGTCGACGACGACGATCTCCCGCGGCGGTGGGCCGCTGGAGCGGGCCAGGGCCGTCAGACAGTCGGCGAGGCACGCGCGGCCGATGGTGGGGATGACGACCGCGTACACCGGAAAGTCCGTCGTGCTCATGCCGCCCCCTTCCCGCCGGCGTAGGCATGGGCCCGCCGCACGGCGTACGGCCCGATCGCCAGCAGGTCCACCGGAGCCGAACCGAAGCACTCCAGGGCGTCGCGGGGATCGTCGACCATCGGCCGGCCCGCGGTGTTGAGGCTGGTGTTGACGACGACCGGCAGCCCGGTGCGCTGCTCGAAGGCGGCCAGCATCCGGGCGACCAGCGGCTCCCGCCCCGGGTCCACGGTCTGGATCCGGGCGGTGCCGTCCACATGGACGACGGCCGGGATGCGCTCCCGCCAGGGCCTTGCCACCCCGTGCACGAAGAGCATGTACGGGCTCGGCAGCGGCCCTTCGAAGATCTCCGCGGCACGGTCGGCGAGGACCATCGGCGCGACCGGCCGGAACTCCTCCCGCCCCTTGACGTGGTTGAGCCGCTCGAGATTCTCCGCCCGGCCGGGATGGGCCAGCAGCGAACGGTGGCCCAGCGCCCTCGGCCCGTACTCGCTGCGGCCCTGGAACCAGGCGACGATGCCGTCGCGCGCCAGCTCCTCGGCCACCGCCGCGGCGATGTCCGGCGGCCGCTCGAAGGGCACGTGCGCCCGCTCCAGCCAGGCCCGCAGCTCCTCGTCCGACCAGCCCCGGCCCAGGTCCGCGCCCTCCATCGGCGCGGCCGGCTCGCCGTGGGCCGCCGCCAGGTGCAGCGCCGCGCCCAGGGCGGTGCCCGCGTCACCGGCGGCGGGCTGCACCCACACATGGCGGAACGGGCCCTCCACCGCGATCCGGGAGTTGGCCACGCAGTTGAGCGCCACCCCGCCGGCCATGGCCAGCGAACCGGCGCCGGTACGGCCGTGCAGCCACCGCACCAGGTCGAGCAGCAGCTCCTCCAGGCACGTCTGGGTGCTCGAGGCGAGGTCCGCGTGGTCCTGGGTCCACTCCTGGCCCGCCGCGCGCGGCTCGGTCAGCGCCCCCCACGGCACGGCGTGCGCGACGAAGCCGCCGTCGCCCGTGGCGTACAGATGCTCCCGCAGCTCCGTCAGGAACCGCGGCTTGCCGTACGCCGCCAGTGCCATCACCTTGTACTCGTCGCTGCTGCGCAGGAAGCCCAGATGCTCCGTCAGCTCCTCGTAGACCAGGCCCAGCGACTGGGGCAGCACCTGGGTGGCGAGCACCTCCAGCGCGCCGCCGGTGTACCGGCCGGCCAGGTGCGAGGCGCACTCGCCGCGCCCGTCGAGGACCAGCACGGCGCTGTCGGGGTGCGGCGTCGCCAGGCCCGCGGAGGCCGCGTGCGCGACGTGGTGGGGGACGAACCGCACCCGGGCGGGGTCCAGGCCCACCAGCGCCTCGGCGAGGAAGCCGGGCGCCTCGCGGGCGTAGGTCTGCCGCAGGTGGTCCCACGGGTCGTCCAGGCCCACCTCGGCGGCCGGGCGGGCCAGCGCCGGGTCGTAGGAGTACCCGACGGCGTCCAGGTCGCCCGGCGTGAGTCCCGCGTGGGCCAGGCACCAGGCGGCGGCCTGGTACGGCAGTTCCCAGGCGGCGAACGGTACGGGGCGCTTGCCGTGCTTCCGCCGGGAGAACCGCTCCTCCTCGGCGGCCGCGACGATCCGCCCGTCGACCACCAGCGCGGCGGCCGGGTCGTGGAAGAGGGCGTTGATACCGAGGATGCGCATGGCGTGCTCCGTGTCTGGTGGACGGTCGGGTCGGTCGGACTCACAGGAGGGCGGACCGGGCGAACCACTCCACGGTCCGCTTCAGGCCCTCCTCGCGGCCGACCCGGGGCTGCCAGCCCAGTTCGCGGCGGGCCTTGGAGGTGTCGGGGCGGCGCCTGGCCGGGTCGTCGGCGGGCCGGTCGACGAAGCGGATGACGGACGCCGAGCCCGTCAGGTCGACGATGTGCCGGGCGAGGTCGAGCATCGTCGTCTCCTCGCCGCCGCCGATGTTCACCGGGCCGGGGCGCCCGCTGGCCGCGAGCGCCACGATCCCGTCGACCGTGTCGTCGATGTAGGTCAGCGACCGGGTCTGGCTGCCGTCGCCCGCCACCGTCAGCGGCTCGCCGTCCAGGGCCTGCCGGATGAACGTGGGCACCGCGCGGCCGTCACCGGCGCGCATCCGGGGGCCGTAGGTGTTGAAGATGCGCACGATCGAGGTGTCCGAGCCGCGGGCCCGCCGATAGGCGGTGACCAGCGCCTCGGCGAAGCGTTTGGACTCGTCGTAGACGCTGCGCGGCCCGATCGGATTGACGTTGCCCCAGTACTCCTCGCGCTGGGGGTGTTCCAGGGGGTCCCCGTACACCTCCGAGGTCGAGGCCAGCAGGAAGCGCGCGTCGTCGCGGTGGGCCAGCTCCAGGGCGGCGCGGGTGCCGCTGCTGCCCACCTCCAGCGTCTCGATCGGCAGCCGCAGGTAGTCGGCGGGCGAGGCCGGGCACGCCAGGTGGAGCACCAGGTGGACCCGCCCGGGTATGCCGGCCAGCGTCTCCGGCCGCGAGACGTCGGCCTGAAGGAAGCTGAAGCCGGGATGGTCCCGCAGGTGCGCGATGTTGGCCGGGGAGCCGGTGGCCAGGTTGTCGACGCAGCACACCTCGCAGCCCTCGGCCAGCAGCCGTTCGCACACGTGGGACCCGACGAACCCGGCCCCACCGGTGACCACCGCACGGTTCCAGCGTCGTTCGTCCATGATCACACTCCTTCGCGTGCCGGGAGGGGCCGGGAGCGGCCGGCGCACGGGCGCGGCCTGCCGCACCTTTTCGGGTGCCGCGTGGGTCCTGTCGGCTGCGTGGAATTGAGGATCGCCTCGGGGCGATGCCGCCGCTGTCCGACGCGGCGGGGCGGCCGTGGCAGGGGCGGCCGGTGCGGCGGACTGTCCGCCGCCCGGGGTGGCCGTCGGTAGGGGGCCGGCCGCAGGGGTCCGGCTGCGTTTGGCTGTGTTCGCCTGCGTTTGTAAGAGTCCGGCCGGGCTGTTCGCCCGGGGGGACGCTCCATGACCACCCGTAGTCGAAACGACTCAAGCAGCAGCGTCGCACACAGCCGCCGCCACCACCACTCGAGCCGCCCCACGGCCGGCGTCCGCCCCGGCCCGCCGGGTTTCGGCTTGCCCGCCCCGGGAACGCGGGTGAGCCTGAGGGAGCGAGCGGCGCCTGCCGACGGACGCCGTCCCTCCCGAGTGCTCCCCATGTTGGAAGGAAGTGCACGCGTGTCCGCCCACCACCAGTCAGCAGGCCGGGGCGACCCGGCGGCGCAGGACGCCAAGGACCAGCAGCTGGAACGGTTCCGCGCCGCTCCCGAACACGACGCGCTCACCACCGACCAGGGCGTACGGGTCGACGACACCGACAACGCGGTACGCGCCGGGACGCGCGGGCCGACGCTGCTCGAGGACTTCCACAACCGCGAGAAGATCACGCACTTCGACCACGAGCGCATCCCCGAACGGGTCGTCCACGCCCGCGGCGCCGGCGCCTACGGCTACTTCGAGCCCTACGGGTCGCTGAGCGAGTACACCTGCGCCGACTTCCTCGCCGAAGCCGGCCGCCGCACACCCGTCTTCGTGCGCTTCTCCACCGTGCAGGGCCCGCGCGGCTCCGCCGACACGGTGCGCGACGTCCGCGGCTTCGCCACCAAGTTCTATACGCGGGAGGGCAATTACGACCTCGTCGGCAACAACATGCCGGTGTTCTTCATCCAGGACGCCATCAAGTTCCCCGACTTCGTCCACGCGGTGAAGATGGAGCCGGACAACGAGATGCCCACCGGCGCCTCCGCCCACGACAGCTTCTGGGACTTCGCCTCCCTCCAGCCGGAGACCACCCACATGCTCATGTGGCTGATGTCCGACCGGGCCATCCCCCGCAGCTTCCGCATGATGCAGGGCTTCGGCGTCCACACCTTCCGCTTCGTCACGGCCGACGGACGCGGCACCTTCGTGAAGTTCCACTGGAAGCCCAAGCTGGGCGTCCACTCCCTGATCTGGGACGAGGCGCAGATCGCGGCGGGCCGCGACCCCGACTTCAACCGCCGGGACCTGTGGGAGGCCATCGAGGCCGGCGAGTACCCCGAATGGGAGCTCGGCGTCCAGCTCGTGCCCGAGGAGGACGAGTTCTCCTTCGACTTCGACCTCCTCGACGCCACGAAGATCATCCCCGAGGAGCAGGTGCCGGTGCGCCCGGTCGGCCGGCTCGTGCTCGACCGCAACCCGCAGAACTTCTTCGCCGAGACCGAGCAGGTCGCCTTCCACACCGCGAACGTCGTGCCCGGCATCGACTTCACCAACGACCCGCTGCTGCAGGGCCGCAACTTCTCCTACCTCGACACCCAGCTCATCCGCCTGGGCGGCCCCAACTTCAGCCAGCTCCCCGTCAACCGGCCCCTCGCCGACGTCCACCACAACCACCGCGACGGCTTCGGCCAGCAGGTCATCCACCCCGGAACCAACTACTTCCCCAACTCCCTGGGCGGCGGCTGCCCCGCGCACGCCGGGTCCGGCGGCGGCCCCGGCGTGTTCCGGCACTACGCCGAACGCGTCGACGGGGAGAAGATCCGGGTACGCAGCGAGAGCTTCCAGGACCACTACAGCCAGGCCGCCCTCTTCTGGAACAGCATGGCGGACTGGGAACGGCGCCACATCGCCGAGGCGTTCAGCTTCGAGCTCGGCAAGGTCGGCTCCGTCGAGGTGCGCGAGCGCATGGTCGGCAACCTCGCCCACGTCAACGCCGACCTCGCCAACACCGTCGCCGACAGCGTCGGCGTGCCCGCCCCGCAGGCCGTCCCCGGCGTCAACGAGGCGGCCTCACCGGCCCTGAGCCAGGAGAACCTGCGCGGCTCGGGCATCCGTACCCGCAAGGTCGCCGTCCTGGCCGCCCACGGCACGGACGTCGGCCAGGTCGCGGCGGTCCGCGAGCGGCTCACCGCCAAGGGCGCCGTCGTCGAGGTGCTCGCGGCCAGGGACGGCAACGTCCGCGGGACGGGCAGCGACACCCTCGACGTCGACCGTGCGCTGCCCACCATGGCCTCCGTCCTCTACGACGCCGTCGTCGTCCCCGACGGCAAGGAGGCCGTGGCCGCGCTGGCGGCCGATCCGGCCGCCGTGCGGTTCGTCGAAGAGGCGTACCGGCACGGCAAACCCCTCGCCGCGCTGGGCGAGGGCACCCGCCTGATGACCGCGGCCAAGCTGCCCGAGGACGTCGTCCTGGGCGAATCGGCCGTGGACTTCGGCGTCCTGATCAGCAATGGCACCGCCTCCCCGGAGGACGTGGCCGACGGTCTGGCCGCAGCCCTGGAGCAGCACCGCTACCCCCGCCGGCCGGGCCTGCTCAACTGACGCGGGCAGGCCCGTTCGGCCGCCCGGACATGCGTCCCGCGCTGGGGAGGTTCACACTCGACGGCGGGGGCGACCCATCCCTCTCTCGAAACGGAGTGCCGTGGCATGAGTGCCAAAGACAAGGCCAAGGCGAAGGCCGAGCGGGCCAAGGGGCAGATCAAGGAGACCACCGGGAAAGCCGCCGGCGACCGGCGCATGGAAGCCGAGGGACGCGCCGCCAAGGCCAAGGGCGAGGTCCGCGAGGCGGTCGAGAAGGGCAAGGACGCCCTCAAGCGCAAGCGCGGCGGACACTGACCGCCGCCGCGCCGCCCGCGACGGAGCCGGCCACGGGCCGCACCTGACCGGGCCGCGCAGGGCGCCCGGGCCCGGGTCCGCGCCCCCCTGATCACCCCTTCGCCGGGCACGGTCACCGTGTCCCGGCGAAGGGGTGCACCGTCCACGGGCCGCGACGGCCCCCGCCGGCGGTAGCCCGCACGGCCCCGACTGTCGAAGGTGTGCCCCTGGCACGGGCGTGGCAGGCTGCCTCCAGGAAGGCGGTGTGATGAACGGACCGGTGACGCTCTTCCGGGAAAGCCCCGATGACCCCTTCTCGGTGGCCGGTGCCGCCTCGGCGGTACTGGACCACCGGGGGACGGTCGTCGGCTGGGGTGAGCGGGCCGAGACGTTGCTGGGCTACGGGGCCGGCGAGGTGATCGGGCGCGCCGCGGCCGAGGTCCTGGTGGCCCCCGGTGACCGCGACCAGGTCCTGGACGCGGCGGCGCAATGCCTGGACTCCCGCGGCTGGTTCGGGATCGTGCCCGTGGTGCGGGCGGACGGCGAGCGCGTGCTGCTGGGCGTGCGGGCCCGCTGCGTCACCCGGGACGGCCCCGACTGCGAATGGTTCCTCGTGGCCGCCCCCGCGGAGACCGTGATCCAGTGGGAGACCGACCGCTCCGTGCTGGACGGCCTGTTCCGGCGGTCGCCGATCGGCCTGGCCGAGCACGCACCGGACCTGACCGTCCTGCGGGTCAACCGCCCGATCGCCCACATCGGAGGCATTACCGTCGAACAGGCGCGCGGGCACCGCATCGGCGACTTCCTGGTGGACGAGGACGCGCGGACCATCGACGACCGGCTGCGGCAGGTGCTGGAGACGGGCCGTCCGATGATCTTCACCGAGCAGTCCTGCAGGCTGCGCGCCGACCCGGCCCGCGAGCGGTTCGTGTCCGTCTCCGCCTTCCGCATGGAGGACTCCGAGGGAGAGGTGCTGGGCGTCACCCAGTTGGTCGAGGACGTCACCGAACGGTACCGGGCCCGCCGCCGCCTGGCACTGCTCGACGACGCCGGCGCCCGCATCGGGACCACCCTGGACGTCGCGACGACCGCCCGGGAACTGGCCGAGGTCGTCGTCCCCGCGCTGGCCGACTGCGTGTCGGTCGACCTCCTGGAGCCCGTCAGCCGCGGCGAGGAACCCTCGCAGGACGCCTTCGGCCCGGTCCGCAGGGCCGCCACCAAGTCCGTCGTCGCGCAGTCGGAACAGGTGCAGTACCCGGTGGGCGAACTCATCGACTTCGCGCCGGACACCCCCCAGGGCACCTGCCTGGCCGAGGTCCGGCCCGTCCTGGTCTCCCACATCGAGGGCATCACCGGCCTGTCGGCCGTGGCCCACGAGCGGGCCCGCCAGGCCCAGGACATCGGCGTCCACTCCGTGATGATGGTCCCCCTCGCCGCCCGCGGCCTGGTCCTGGGGCTGGTCACCCTGTGGCGGGCCCGGCACCCGGAACCGTTCGAGGACGACGACCTCACCCTCGCCGGGGAGTTCGCCGCCCGCGCCGCCGTGTGCATCGACAACGCCCGCCGCTACACCCGCGAACACCACGCCGCGCTGAACCTCCAGTGCCGCCTGCTCCCCGCGGAACTGCCCGACCTGCCGGCCGTCGAGGTCGCCCACCAGTACATTCCCGCGGGCGCCGTGGCGGGCGTGGGCGGGGACTGGTTCGACGTCATCCCGCTCTCCGGCGCCCGCGTCGCCCTCGTCGTCGGCGACGTCATCGGCCACGGCGTCGACGCGGCCGCCACCATGGGCCGGCTGCGCACCGCCGTGCACACCCTGGCCGACCTCGACATGGAACCCGAGGAGGTCCTCTCCCACCTGGACGACCTGGTGCACCGGCTGGCCGCCGAACAGGAGGCCAACGCCCGCGACTTCCCCAACGACCAGGTCACCGGCGCCAGCTGCCTCTACGCCGTCTACGACCCGGTGTCCCGCTGCTGTTCGGTGGCGCGCGCCGGACACCCGCCCCTCGCCGTGGTCACCCCCGACGGGAAGGCCGGCTTCCCCGACCTCCCCGCCGGGCCGCCGCTCGGGCTGGGCGGCCTGCCGTTCGAAGCCATGGAGTTCGACCTGCCCGAAGGCAGCCTCCTGGCCCTGTACACCAACGGCCTCGTCCAGACCCCGGGCCTGGACGTCGACGCGGCCCTCGAGCGCCTGGCCGCGGAGCTGTCCGCGCCGGCCCGGGCCCTGGCCGAGACGGCCCGGAACGTGGTGGACGCGCTGCTGCCCGCCCGCCCCACCGACGACGTCGCCCTGCTCCTGGCCCGTACCCGCGTGCTCGCGTCCGAGCGGGTGGCCACCTGGACGCTGCCCGCGGAGGCGAGCGCCGCCGCGCAGGCCCGGTCGCTGATGAACGACCAGCTGACCGCCTGGGACCTGGAGGAGATGGCCTTCACGACCGAACTGATCGTCAGCGAGCTGGTCACCAACGCCTACCGCTACGCCGGGGGACCGGTGACGCTGCGGCTCATCCGCGGCCCCTGCCTCATCTGCGAGGTCTCCGACACCAGCAGCACCTCGCCCCACCTGCGGCGGGCCCGCAGCACCGACGAGGGCGGCCGCGGCCTGTTCCTGGTCGCCCAGCTCACCGAGCGGTGGGGCACCCGCTACGGGCGCGAGGGCAAGACCGTCTGGACCGAACAGGCACTGCCCAGCGCACCGCGGGCCGGCGCCGGCCCGCCGGGGACGGCCGGCTAGGCCTGCTGCCCGCACCGTCGCGTCGTACGCCCGAAGGGCGCGGCCCGCGGCGCCCGACGCCGGGCGGTGCCCCCAGTGCCGGGCGCACGGGCCCGACGGGCCCGTGCGGAACGCGCCCGGGCGCCCCGCCGGCCGTCACTGCAGCGCGTGGACCGCCGCCGCGAACAGCCGCGGGAGCCTGCTGGCGGCGGGCACGATCAGACCGGCCGCCCGGGGGTGCTCGCGGGCGAGCAGCAGCCCCTCCGTCAGCAGCCGGTGGCGCCGCGTCAGCCGGCGCCACCGCGCCTCGTACTCCTGCGGCCGGCCCGCGGCCAGGCACCGCACGGCCGCCCCGGCCGTGGCCAGGGCGAGCGCGATGCCCTCGCCGGTCAGGGCGTCGACATAGCCCGCCGCGTCGCCCACGAGCAGCACCCGGCCGGCCACCCTTCGCCCGGCCCGCCGGCGCAGCGGCCCGGCGCCGCGCACGCTGCTCGCCGAGGGCCCCCGCAACAAGGGCGTCAGAGCCGGGAACCAGGCCAGGCGCTCCTCGTAGCCGCCGGCGCCGCCGCCCGGACCCAGCACGGCGACGCCCACCAGATCGTCGCCGACCGGTGTCACATAGGCCTCGCCGTGCCGCGACCAGTGGACCTCCACGCAGTCCGTCCACGGCCGCACCCGGTAGTGCCGGCGCAGCCCGTAGCGGGCGGGCCGGGGACCGGGCGGCGACTCCAGGCCCAGGGCCCGGCGGACCGGGGAGTGCAGCCCGTCGGCGGCGATCAGCCAGCGGGCCGTGAGGCCGCGGGCCGTCACGCCGCCGGCATCCTGGCGGACCCCGGTGATCCGTCCCGGTACCACGCGCACGCCCACCTCGGCCGCGCGCCGGCGCAGCGCCGCGTGGAGCGCGGTGCGCCGCACGCCCAACCCGCTCGCGTGATGGAACGCGGCCTCGGCGCTGCGGTCGCCCTGCACATAGCGGATGCCGCGCAGGGGCGCTCCGGACACCTCGACGCCCAGGGCACGCAGCGCCCGTACGCCGCCGGGCATGATGCCCTCGCCGCACGCCTTGTCCACCGGGCCCTCGCGCGGCTCGACGACGACGGTCTCCATGCCCGCCAGCGTCGCGTGGATCGCGGCCGCCAGCCCCGCCGGACCGCCGCCCGCCACCAGAAGGTCGATCACGGCCGTACACCCGCCGCGGCCGTTCTCAGCGCCGTCTCCTCGCAGCGCACGCGCACGGTCAGCAGCACCGCGTTGAGGGCCGTGAAGACCACGGCGGTCACCCACGCGGTGTGCACGAGCGGCAGCGCGAGCCCTTCGGCGACGACGGCCACGTAGTTCGGGTGGCGCAACAGGCGGTACGGCCCGCCGGTCGCCAGGGGCAGGCCGGGAACGACGATGACGCGGGTGTTCCACCGCCGTCCCAGCGCGCGTACGCACCACCAGCGCAGCCCCTGGGCACACAGCAGCACCCCCAGCATGGGCCACCCGAGGGCGGGGACGAACGGCCTGTCGCCCAGGACCACCTCCAGCAGGCAGCCGGCCAGCAGGCCGGTGTGCAGCGCGACCATCGGCGGATAGTGGCCCCGGCCCGTCTCCACCCCGCCACGGGCCAGGCTCCAGCGGGCGTTGCGGAGCGCGACGACGAGCTCCACGCCCCGCTCGGCCGCCACGGCGCCCACGAGCAGCGCGTACCACAAGATGCTCCCCGCCACATCGTCTCCCGTCATCGATCCGCCGTCCTCACCAGCGCAGCAGGACGAGTTCGCAGCAGAAGCCCGGCCCCATGGCCAGCAGCAGGCCCGGCGAACCGGGCGGGGGCGGCCGGCCGGCCAGGGTGTCGCGCAGGACGTGCAGGACCGACGCCGAGGAGAGGTTGCCCACCTCGGCCAGCGACCGCCAGGTGACGTCGAGCGCCCCCGGGGGCAGGTCGAGGACCTCGGTGACGGTCTGAAGGATCCTGGGGCCACCGGGGTGGCAGACCCAGCGCGCCACGTCCTTGGGCTTGAGGCCGTGCTCGCCGAGGAAGCCGCGTACGTCGTCGGCGAGGTGACGGCGGACCACGTCGGGCACGGCCCGGTCGAGGACGACCCGGAAGCCGGTGCCGCCGATGTCCCAGCCCATGGCGCGCTCGGTGTCCGGGTAGAGGTGGCTGCGGGTGGCCAGCACCGCAGGCCCGTCCGCCCGCCCGGGCCGGTCCGCGCCGCAGGCGACCACGGCCGCGGCCCCGTCGCCGAACAGGCCGGTGGCGATCAGGTTGGCCGTGGAGGCGTCGTCGCGCTGGAAGGTGAGCGAGCACAGCTCCACCGACAGCAGGACGGCCACCTGGTCGGGCCAGCCGCGCAGATAGTCGTGCACCCGGGCGATGCCGGCGGCGCCCGCGACGCAGCCCAGGCCGAAGACGGGCAGCCGTTTGACGTCCGGGCGCAGGCCGAGCCGTCCGACGAGCCGGGCGTCGATGGAGGGGGTGGCCAGGCCGGTGACGGAGGTGAACATCAGCAGGTCGACGTCGCCCGGCCCGAGCCCGGCGGCCCGCAGCGCGCCCCGCACCGCCCGCGCGCCCAGGTCGGTGGCGGCCCTGACGAAGACGTCGTTGGCCGCGCCGAAGCCCGCCAGCCGCGGATAGCGGTCCAGGGGCAGCACCATGTGGCGCGAGCGGACGCGGACGCTGCGGTGCAGGCGGTCCAGGACGGCGCGGTCGGACCCGGGCGGCAGACATGTGCCCGCGACCATGTCGGTGATCTCGTGCTGGGCGTGGCGGTGCGGCGCCAGGATGCCGTGGACGGCTGCGATCCGGGTCGTCATGCCACTTACCGCCTCAGGAGTCTGTTTCCTTCCCATCTGCCCCGCGGGGCCGCGGTGGTACCGCCAATCGCCCGTCCGGCGGCCCGCACCGGACGGCCCGCCCGCCTACGATCACCTTCGTGGAGACCTGCGAGCGGCCCCGGCCGGACGGCGTGGTCCGGCCCCGGCCGGGCCCGGCCGCGGCACTGGCCGCCGCCTGCCACCCGGGGCCGGCGACCGCCGTCACCGTCCTGGCGGTCGCCCTGGCCGCCGTCGCCGGGCAGAGCGGACCCCGCTGCGCCCTGGCAGGGGCGGCCGTCCTGACGGGCCAGCTGTCCGTGGGGTGGTGCAACGACGCCTTCGACGCCCACCGGGACGCCGCCGTCGGCCGGCACGACAAACCCGTCGCCCGCGGGGCGGTCGCGCGAGCGGTGGTGTGGGGCGGCGCGTTCACCGCGCTCGCGCTGTGCGTGCCGCTGTCACTGGCCTACGGCTCGCTCGCCGGCGTAGTCCATCTGACGGGGGTGGCCGCCGCGTGGGCGTACAACCTGCGGCTGAAGGCCACGGCCTGGTCCTGGCTCCCCTACGCCGTGGGCTTCGCGAGCCTGCCCGCCTTCGTCGTCCTCGGCCTGCCCGGCACCCCGTGGCCGGCCTGGTGGCTCGTCACGGCCGGCGCGCTGCTGGGCGTCGGCGCCCATCTGGCCGACACCCTGCCGGACATCACCGCGGACCTGGGGACGGGGGTACGGGGCCTGCCGCACCGCCTGGGGAGACGGGGCACCCGGCTCGCCCTGCCGGTGCCGCTGGTCGCGGCCACCGCCGTGCTGGCCCTCGCGCCCGCGGGCGCACCCGCCGTGGTGGGGCCGGCCGTCGTGGCGGCGGCCGCGGTGACGGCGGTGGCCGGCGTCCGGCTCGGCCGCCGGTGGGAGCGGGCGCCCTTCGCGGCGGCGGTCCTCGTGGCCGGCGCGGACGTGGCGCTGCTGCTGGTGTGGGGCGCCGGCCTCAGCTGACCTGCGCCGGGGGCGGGCCGAGGACGCGCACCGTCGCCCGCAGCGGCACGGCCGGCTGCAGGAGCAGGCCCGCCTCGGGCTTGACGTCGCCCCCGTCGACGTCCACGTGGAAGCGCTGCGCCAGCGTGGCGAGCACCAGGGCCGCCTCCACGAGCGCGAACCGGGCGCCCAGGCAGGTGCGCTGGCCCCCGCCGAAGGGGAACCAGGCGTGGTCGGGAATGGGATCGGGGGCGTCGGGGTCCCAGCGCTGCGGGCGGAAGGCGACGGGGTCGCGGAACCAGCGCGGGTCCCGGTGGGTCGACCACTGGCTGCACCAGACGATGGTCCCCGCCTCGACGGGATGCCCGGCCAGCGTCGCCCCTTCCCTGGCCACCGCGGGGATCAGCCACGCGGGCGGATAGAGCCGCATGGCCTCCTTGACGACCTGCTGGGTCCACGTCAGGCGTTCGTAGTCCTCGTACGCCGGCGGCCGGCCGCCCAGCACCGCGTCCAGCTCCTCGGCGAGCCGCGCCCGGGCGGAGGGGGACGTCGAGAGCAGGAACCAGGTCCAGGTCAGGGCGGTGGAGGTGGTCTCGTGCCCCGCCGCCCACAGCGTCACCGCCTCGTCGCGCACCTCGCGGGTGGACAGGGAACGGCCCTGCTCGTCCCGGGCGGCCAGCAACCGGCTCAGCAGGTCGTCGCGCAGTTCCGCCCGCCCCTCGCCCGTCCCCCTGCGCCGGGCGTCGATGAGCCGGCCGACCTCGGCGTCGATGACACCGACGGCGGCCAGCAGCCGCAGCCGCGAGGGGGTGCGCACCCAGGACGGCAGGAACAGGTTGATGCTCCGCAGCTCGGCGCCGGTCTCGCGCTGGACCACGTCCATCGCGTTCGCCAGGAGGTTGCCGCGGCCCGCCAGGTCGTTGCCGAAGAGCGTCCGTACCACGATCCGCTGGGTGAGCCGGGCCATCTCCCGGCGCACGTCGATGCGCTGGCCGTCCCGCCACCGCCCGGCGTGCGCCAGGGAGCAGTCGACCATCGTCCGCGCGTAGGCGCGCACCTGGCGGGGGCGGACGGTCGGCTGGACCAGGGCCCGCTTGCGGCGCCAGTCGGCGCCCCGGCTGAGCAGGACGCTGTCGCCGACGACCTGCTTGAGTGCCCAGCCGATCTCGAGGGTCTCGTAGCTGCGCTCGACGGCCCCCAGCAGTTCGGCGATGTGGTCGGGGCGCGAGATGAACACGCTCGGGCGCCGGCCGAGCGACCAGGTCACGAAGTCCCCGAACTCGTCGCGCAGCCGTACGAAGAACGCCAGCGGGTCTCTGCCGAAGGTGAGGAGATTGCCGAGCAACGGCAGGCCGGGCGGGCCGGCCACGGGTTGCACGGAGACCTCGGACGCGGCCATGGCGGGCAGACCTCCCGGCATCGGGGACGACTGGCGTGAGAGGGCGGGTGGGACTCATTCTTACGTACCCCTGAAGCGCACGAAATAAGGCTTTCACGTGATATTGGGGTCCACGGGGGTCGGCGGACGCCGGGAGAGCCGGCCCGCCGTCACGCCCGGCCGCGCCGCAGGCCGCGCAGGACCTTGCCCTCCGTGCTGAGGTAGCCGCGGGCGTAGTCGAAGCGGGAGGTGCCGGAGAAGGTGAGGTAGAGCCACTTGAAGTTCTCGGCGAAGACATAGGCGGGGCAGTGGTCGCCCTTGGGCATCGGCCGCCTGGTGACGTCGGTGACGACGGTGTAGCCGCCCGGCACGCGGTGGTACTTCCTCAGGTTCTGGAAGTAGCGCCAGGCCGTGGTCCGGTAGTACGCGTCCCCGGTCTGCCAGTACAGCTGGAAGGCGCAGTTGGCGTACTCGGGGCGCAGGTCGTTCCTGGCGCTCACCACCGTCATGCGCCGGTAGTCGATGGCCTCGGGGATGACGGTGTATTTGTCGAGCACGGCGGTCCAGGACCGGTAGTAGTCCGCGGCCAGGGCGTTGTCCCCGCCGACCGGCAGGATGGCCACGGCCAGCGAGGACTGGCGCCGGCTGAGGAGGGCCCCGGTGCGGAAGTCGACGTGCTTGAACCACAGGCGGTCGCCCACCCGCTCGGCCTGGTACTTCCTCAGCGCCGCGGCGAACGAGCGGAACCAGTCCCGGCACTCCTCGTCGCGGAACATCTCCCAGGCGCCCCACAGGTATTCGTAGAACGAGTCGACCGGCGGGTCGACGGCGCTGCCCTGCCGGTCCGCCCACCGGCCGCTCTCCACGTTGAGGCGGGTGGCGAGCAGGCCGATCGAGGACCGCCGCTGCACGACCGCCCGCAGCGCGCGCTTGGCCGCCCGCCAGTACCGGTCGTCGCCCGTGAGGTCGGACAGCACGCCGAACTCGAGGATGTTGGTGCCGATCTCGGCCAGCGGCAGCGTGGCGCCCGAGACCCGGCCCGTCCGCAGGTTCACGTACCGGTAGGGCATGCCGGTGGGGGACTTGGTGAACGCGGGCAGCACCCGGTCCGCCAGGTCCACGCAGCGGCGCAGCAGCCCCCGGCGGCCGGTGGCGAGGTAGCCCGCGAGCAGGCCGCCCACCAGGCGGATGGTGGTCTCGAAGACCTGGAAGTCGGCGTCGATGTCGAAGTCCAGACGGTCCGTGATCCACTCGGCGCACAGGTCGACCTCGTCGTCGAGCCCCATGAGGTGGTGCGTGTCGAGCGCCTCGATGATCGACAGGCCCACCGGGTGGCCCTTGGCGAAGAACTCACGGTGGCGCCCCGAGACCGGCAGCACCTCGTCGTGCCCCCACGCGTGCCGCTTGTACCCCCGCCAGGCGTGCAGGAATTCCGCGCGGATCTCCCGCGCCTTCGACGCATCCGGCCGCACACCGGCCGGCCTCCCGTGCGCCGCGCGTCCCGGCGGCGCCGGCGGGGAGGAGGCCGCGGGCGCCGGCGGTCCGCCCGCCCCGGCCCGCCGGGCACCGTCGAGGACGACGCCGCCCGTGGTGAGGGTGCCCGCGGCCGCGAGCGCGTACAGCATGCCGCGCCGGGTCGGCCGTGCGGCGAGCGATGTGTTGATCATGACGGGCAGGTCCTCCTGACCACCGGCTCCGGACCCGGACAGTGCACAGTGATCGCAGTATGGAGCTGATCGGCCCCGCCACGCGGCAGGCGCGGCGTCGGACGACGCCGCATGGGGCCACGGCCCGCGCGTCGGGACCGCGGCCGCCGGGCCGCCGCGCCGCACGGCGGCCCCGTACGCCCGTTCGGCACGGACGGGGGCCGGCCGCCCGGCCGCCGCCTACGCCGAGACCACCGCGCCGGGCGCCACCGGGGGCGGTCCCTGGTGGCGGGCGGCGCGCTCGCCGCGGCGGCCCGCCGCGGGGCCGGGCCGTTCCTCCCGTTCCTCCCGCTCCTCGCCGAGCAGCCGGTCGGCCGTCGCGGTGCGCTGGTAGAACACCTCCCTGCCCGTGCGCACCCGGCTGACCAGCCCGCCGCGGTGGAGGTGGGAGAGGTGGTACGAGATCGTCGACTTGCCGAACCGGTGCAGGGCGGCCAGCTCCGTGGTCGTCCGGGGCGAGCCCAGCGTGACCAGCAGGTCGAAGCGCGAGCGCCCCATGACGTCGGCCAGCGGATGGCACGCCGGCCGCTCCCGCGTCCGCGGGGGCCGGCCGTCCGGCCGGTGCGTGGGATAGATGAGATAGATGCCGCGTTCGTGCCAGGGGTCGATGCTCACCATCCAGTTGACGGCCAGGGGTGAGGGGAAGAAGCAGATCCGGCGGGCGGACGTCGTCCCCAGGTCGTGCGGCGTCCTCATGTGCAAGGCGCCCTCCCGGTAGGAGATCGCCGGATGCAGCGCGTCGAGGGCGGCCCCCAGGCCGCTGCGGACGATGGTCTGCGCCCGGCATTCGAGGTCTGCCTCGGCCTCGGCGATCAGGGAACGCGCCGAAGGGGCGAGACCGGCGTTCCAGAAGGCGTCCAGCTCGTTCGCGACCCGCTCGGCGAAGGCCGACTCGCCCAGTTCCAGGAATTGCCGCACGGAAGCGAGTTCGGGCCGTCGGCCGCCCTGGCGCGGGGATGTGCCGTGCGCCACGGATGCCAGCCGTCGCATCTGCCGGGCGACGACATGTCCCGGAGTCGTCGCGACGTGATGCAACTCCGCCTCGAGGTCCGGACAATCCGCCTCCAGCGCCGGAGTCATGAAGTCCGGCGTATAGCCGCGGATGTCGCGGCGCAGCGCGGTCAGCAGCGGCAGTCGTGAATCGTCGAGCGCCGCGTCGATGTCGTCCAGCGCCACCGGATTGCGGGTGAGCGTCCGCGGGCGATGTGGATGCAGAGCCGCCGCCGCTTGCATCAAAGGCGATATCCCGAAGCGGGATTCCGCCAGTGCGTCCGCACTGAGAGAAATTTCAATCATCTTCGTCCGGCCCCCCGGTCCACCGTTCGAACGTCATCGAATCTCCTTCTTTTACCAGGAGTTGTGATGTTTGGCTCGGCCATTGAGACGGGGGGAGACGGTGGCCGGGCGCACGGGGTTCGCCCGGCCACCGTCCGATGCTCCCTGCCTCCGTGAATCCGTCCGATTCCAGGGAGAGGCAAAGGAATCAGTCATGCCGAGTGCCAGAAAACCGATGGGGCTCAGAACGGCCGCCGTCGGAGCGTCCGTCGCCGGCCTCCTGCTCGGGGCCACCACCACCGCGCACAGCAGCGGCACGGGCGCCGCGGCGACGTCGTACGAATCGAAGAACTGCGCGTCGCGCTACGAGTGCGTGGTCCTGTTCCACAACAGCATCACGCCGGGCATCCCGCTGGGTGCCTGTTTCGTCGCCGGCCGCAACACCCCCGACCACTGGGGGCGGACCGAGAACGGCGGGACGCACCCGGTCCGTTACGTCTTCCGCAAACACCAGGGCAGCTACTGCGACTCGAGCGGTGACGGCCAGGAACTGCGGAAGAACGCGGCGGCCGTCAGCAACCGGACCTCCAGTAACCACCGTATCTACACGGGCTATTCCTATACGGGCACCTCGCAGCGGATCAAGCCGAAACGTGATGAATTCCCCGTCAACTTGAACCGCGCCCTCAAGAACAAGAACCAGTCCTCGCGGAAGGCGAACTAGCGGCCATGTCCGAAACAGCAGCAAGAACGCGGCGGACAGTGGCCACCGCGCTGGCGTGCGCCGGCGTCCTGGCCGTCGCCGGATACGGATGGCAGGACCGGCACGGCGACGACGCCCGGAACGTGCGCAACGCGGCCGCGACCACGTCGGCGGAACCGAGGGACCTCTGGCCGAAGGAGACCCCGCAGAGCGGTCTCACCCAGGGCATGACCCTGCCGCTGGAGCGCTACCTCGTCGCCTATCCGGACGATGTGGCCTACGCCAAGGCCAAGTACACGCTGGACCGCGCCTGCATGTCCGGCTTCGGGCTGACGCTGAACGACCCGAAGCCGGGATTCACGCCGCCGCCCGCGTACACCTCGGCGAACATGCCCCGCCGCTACGGCGTCAGCGACCCCGCCCAGGCCCGCACCCACGGCTATCACCTTCCCGGCGACGACGCCAGGACGCCCGTCGCCGCGGAGGAGGAGCAGACCAGCGAGGACGGGCACCGCGTGCTGTTCGGCGGCCCCTCGCCGACGGGGCCGGGCGCCCTGGTGACCTACAACGGCAAGCCCGTTCCCGCCGGGGGGTGCGCGGGTCAGTCCGTACGGGCTCTCGGCGGCGACCTCGACGAGGACCTCGCCGCCGAGCTGACGGGCGTCTCCTTCGAGGACTCCCAGCAGGATCCGCGGGTCAAGGACGCGCTCACGGCGTGGGCGGCGTGCATGAACGGCAAGGGGCACTCCGTCACCCACCCCGTCGAGGCGGCCCGCACGGACTCCGAGCGGGCGACGGAGCAGGAGATCGCCCGGGCCACCGACGACGTGACGTGCAAGCAGTCCACCGACCTGGTGCGGACCTGGTTCACGGTCGAGAGCGAGATCCAGAAGAAGCAGGTCCTCGAACACCACGCGGCCCTGGAGAGCGCCCGGTTGAAGAACGCGGCGGTGCTGCGGGCGGCCGGCGAAGCGGCGAAGCGGTGACGCGGTGAAGCGCACCGGAACGGCAAGGAGCAGCATGAGACAGCGAAGAAGGGCACGGGCGCCGCTCGCCGCGGTGGCGGCCGCCGCCGTGTTCATGGGCCTGGCGACCCAGAACGCCGCCTGGGCCGAGGACGGGCCCGGCAAGCGGCCCACCCCCTCGCCGACGGCCACGGGCAAGCCCGCGCCGACGGCGGTGCCCCCCGACCGGCGCACCGACGTCCTGGGCAAGGACTGGCAGCGGTCGCAGGACCGGGCCTGGACCACCACCGGCGACGCCGACGGCTTCCACATCCTGGTCGCCGACCAGAAGGACGCCTTCACCTGGCGCACGGCCGCCTCGCTCTCCGAGCCGGGCTTCGAGACCGACACCTGGATCGGCAACGCCTGCGTGACCGGCTCCGGCCGCAAGGCCGTGGTCGCCTACGCGCCCCGCGCCTTCACCAACAAGCCCGAGCTGATGCACCGCGGCGCCTTCACCGCCGTCGTCGACCTCGCCTCCGGTGAGGTCACCAAGCTCAAGTCCCAGGCGTCGCTGGCCTACTTCAGCCCCGGGTGCGGCACCGGTGAGAGCGCGGTGCTCTCGCAGTACGCGGGCGAGCACAAGAACGCGACCCGTCTCGTCGAGGTCGACACGGCGACCGGCAAGACGGCCGACCCGCTCGAGCTCGACGGACAGATCACCTCGGCCGTCCCCGGCGGCAAGGGACGCATCCTCGCGGCCGACTCGGCCCGCGTCGTCAGCATCGACACCAAGACCCGTCAGCGCACCCCGCTCGTGACGACCGAGCGCATCCCCTTCCAGCTGAAGCCCGACGCCGACGGCGGCCTCGTCTACCTGGACCGCCCCGTCGCTCGCGGCGTGAGGAACGACCAGGCGGGCCAGGGCGCGGTGAAACGGCTGACCGCCGCGGACATCGCCAGGCCCGACGCCCGCAGGAACCGCGCCGCCACGCTGGCCACCGGCCGGCTCACGGCCATGGACCTGTCGGCGAGCGCGAACGGCACCGTCTTCATCACCGGCGAGGCCACCGTGCCCGGCTCCCTGCCGCCCACGGTCAAGCGCCCTGCCGTCCCCAAGGACGCCACCGCCACCACCCGGGGCGGGGCCCTGGTCACCTCCACCGTATGGGCGGACGGCAAGGACACCCGGATCCGCCCGGACGAGGCCCTCGGCACGCGCAGCGCCAAGATCGGGCTGAAGGTCCTCGGCACCGGCAAGAACACCGACTTCGAGGTCAAGCCGTCGGTCGCCGGCGCGCAGGCGAGCCAGGGCCGTACGCTCTCGCCCGCGCTCGCCACGGCTCAGGGGGCCCCGTCCCTCAAGGCCCCGGTGGACGGCGCGGCCGGCTCGCGGAACTCGACCGTCGAGGCCGAGCGCTACTGCTCCGTGCCCCGCAACGACCCGCGCAAGCAGGCCATGCAGCCCAAGCCGCGCCAGGTCGAGTGGGCCGTGGACCAGGCCATCACCAACAACCTGAACAAGCACATATCCCGCCCCGCGAACTGGAAGAACCTCGGGATGGGGGCCTACAAGCCCCAGGACCTCTTCCCCCTCCAGAAGCTGTCGGGCGGCGGCCGGGTGCCGGCTCAGGTGATGCTGGGCATCACCGCCCAGGAGTCGAACATGTGGCAGGCGTCGCGGTACGTGGTACCCGGCGTCACCGGTAATCCGCTGATCGGCAACTACTACGGCATCCTGTACACGGCCGGCGGCGACCAGATGGACCCGTGGAAGGTCGACTGGAAGGAAGCCGACTGCGGGTACGGCATCACCCAGGTGACCGACGGCATGCGCATGGCCGGCCGCGAGAAGAAGGGCGAGAAGGCCCTCCCGCCCCTGAAGCAGGAGGCCATCGCCCTCGACTACACGGCCAACATCGCCGCGGGCGTCAACATCCTGATCGACAAGTGGAACCAGACCCGGGACGGCGGGCTCACCGTCAACGGCGGCGACCCGAAGTACATGGAGAGCTGGTTCTTCGCCCTGTGGGCCTACAACGCCGGCTTCTACCCGAAGGCGGACGCGGCGAAGAACAAGGGCAAGTGGGGCGTCGGCTTCACCAACAACCCCGCCAACCCGCTCTGGAAGGCCAACCGCACCCCCTTCCTGGAGAACTCCAGCGGCAAGGACGACTACTCCCACGCCAAGCACCCCCAGGACTGGCCCTACCAGGAGAAGGTCCTGGGCTGGGCGGCACGCCCCCTGGAGGGCCTGGAGTCCCCCGGCAAGGTGGTCAGCGGCTTCCGCCCCGCCTGGTGGGTCAGCAACGAGGCCCGCACCAAGGTGAAGCCGCCGGAGGACCTGTTCTGCTCGGACGTCAACGAGTGCGACCCGTCCAAGATCGACGACCACGACGCCAACATCCCCGGCGAGGGCGCGTGCAAGCGCGAGGACCTGCACTGCTTCTGGAACCAGCCGGTGAAGTGGAAGGAGTGCTCGTCCGGCCTGCCGGCCATCGCGTGCGGCAACGAGATCCTGCGCTTCGACGACACCTACAAGGAAGAGGCCGACGGTGACGCCTACTTCCCCACGTGCCGCGACGACTCCGCCTCCAACGTCCTCGTCGTCGACAACGTGCCCCACAACACCCCCAACCCGCGCTGCGGCCGCACCTACTCCCCGAACGGCACCTTCTCCTTCGACTTCGGAGCCGGTGAGGTCAACCCGGCGTCCGGGGAGCGGTACTGGCCCTCGAAGGTCGACACGCACCAGCTCGGAGGGGGCTACGACGGCCACTTCTACTTCGCCCACACGCGGGCGCAGGACCCGGACAAGGAACGGCTGAAGGTCACCGGCACCTGGACCCTGGGGCAGAAGCTCACCGGCTGGGCCCGGGTCAAGGTCTTCATCCCCGATCACGGAGCCCACACCCGCGAGGCGAAGTACTTCATCGAAGACGGCAAGATGAAGACGCACCGCATCACCCAGCAGCGCATCGGGGGCAATTTCTGGGTCAGCCTCGGAGTGTTCAAGTTCGACGGCACGCCGAAGGTGTCGCTGTCCACCGTGGCCCAGAAAGCGAACGGAACCGAGGACATCGCCTGGGACGCGGTCGCCTTCGAGAAGCTGCCCGGCAAGCCGAAGGACGTCATCGTGGCGATGGGCGACTCCTTCGCCGCCGGTGAAGGCGCCTCCAGCTCGGGCGGCGGCGACTATTTCCCGGAGACCGACAACAACGGCGACGACAGTTTCCTGCGCTCGGCCTGCCACCGCTCCAGGCACGCCTGGTCCCGCGAGGCGAGGCTGCCGGGGAAGCCGTACAACATCGGCGACACGGGCGACACGGTGGATCAGGACTTCCACTTCATCGCCTGCTCCGGCGCCCGGACGAACCACATCCTCACGGACATGAACCACGGGGAGCAGGCCCAGATCGAGCAAGGGTACCTGGACGAGAACACGACGCTGGTGATGCTGTCCGTCGGCGGCAACGACGCCAATTTCAGCGACATCATCAAAAAGTGCTTCCAGTCCGGGGACTGCACCGACCAGGACGCCGAGGAGCGCGCCCTCATCAAGGGCAAGGTGCGCTCGGACCTCATCAAGACCCTCGACGCGATCCATAAGAAGGCGGAGAACGCCAAGATCGTGCTCATGGGCTATCCGCCGCTGCTGGAGGACAAGGCCGAGTGCCTGAGCGTCACCGTCCCGCCCGGCTTGCAATTCGGCATCAGCGCCCGTGAATCCCGGTGGCTGAACGAGATGGGCGACCTTCTCGCCGAGCAGATGGAGTCGGCCGCGACGACCTCCAAGCCGGGCGTCGCCAAGAAGGTGTGGTTCACCAACCCCAAGGAGCAGTTCAAGGGCAAGGGGATCTGCGGCGACCCGGAGAGCATCCACGGCATCGTCACCGATCTGACCCCCGGCGACGAGCCGGCCAAGAGCTGGGGCCCGCTGAACTTCGGCATCTCGGCCCAGTCGTTCCACCCCAAGCTCGCCGGCGCCAGGCTCTACGCCGACGCGCTGGAGGCCACGTTCCGCCGCATGGGAATGTGATGACAGGGCACGACAGCCCGACTCCCTAGGAACCGAAGCAGCCGCCTTCCCCGCACGGGGGAGGCGGCTGCGCCCTACGGACCCGGAGCGGCCGCGCCGACAGCGCGCCGGTCCGGGCGAACCGCGTCACAGCGCGACCATCGCACTTTCGGGTGGAATCCGGCCGTTCGCCGCCCGCCGCGGTGCCTCGTACGGCATGGTGCAAGCGCTCACCCCGCACCGGAGCCGCGCACCGACCACGGGAGGCGAGTTGACCGAGGCCACGGAGAAGTCCCGCGAGGAATTACGTTTTCGCTCTCCCACGCTGGCGGCGCTCGAGAAGAGCCCCCTGACCGCCCGGTCGATGAGCAGGCGGCTGCCCCAGCTCGTGCGCAAGGCGCTCTCCCTCGGCTGGCGGGTGGACCGCAGCGCCGTGGTCCTGCTGCTGACCTGTCAGGTGCTCTCCGCCGCGTTCGAGGCGTTCGGGCTGCTGGCCACCACACGCACCATCACGGCACTGATCACCTCCGGCCACATCCAGGACCGCCTCTGGGAGGCGCTGCCCTCCCTCGTCCTGCTGGCCGGTGCCGCCGGGGCCCGCGCCCTGCTCGGCATCCTCGTCACCAACATCTCCAGCCGCCTGGCCCCGCGCATCTCCCGCGAAGCGGAGACGCAGATGCTCGACGCCGCGCTCCACGCCGAACTCGCGGCGTACGACAGCCCCGGCTTCAACGACATGCGGGAGGCCGCCGACCGGGGCGCGGAGGTGGCCCAGGACCTGCTCATCGAGGCCCAGGACCTCATGGCCTGCGTCGCCTCCCTGGTCGCGGCGGCCGGGGTGGTGACGCTGCTGCACCCGGCACTGCTGCCCCTGCTGTTGCTGGCGACGCTCCCCCAGGGCATCGCCAGCGTGAAGGGCGCCCGCGTCCACTACCTGACCTCCCGCGCCCTGAGCGGCGAGCGCCGGGTCCTGAACCACCTGCGGTGGCACATGACCGACAAGGACCCCGCCGACCAGCTGCGCTCGTGCACCATGGCCGACTTCCTCCTCGCCCGCTACCGGGCGATCGGGGACCGGGTCGACGCCGCGACCGACAAGGCCGTGCACCAGGGCGCGCGCTACGCGCTGCTCGGCGCGGTGGCCGGCGGGCTGACCTCCGCGCTGGTGTGGGCGGCCCTGGTGGGGCTGCTGGCCACCGGCCACATGTCCGTCGCCTCGGCGGGCACGGCGGTCTTCGCGCTGCGCACGGTCGGCTCGTCCCTGCGCGGCGTCGTGGCCTACGGCTCGCGGATGTTCCGGACGGGGCTCTACCTCGACGACTGGGCCGAGTTCATCGAGAAGGCCGGCGGCCACCGCACAGTGCGCGGAGACAAGATCCCGCAGGCCCCGCTGTCGGTGAAGGCGGAGGCGCTCACCTACCGCTATCCCGGCTCGGACCGCCCGGCACTGGAGAAGGTCAGCCTCGAGGTGCGCCGCGGCGAGGTCCTGGCCCTGGTGGGGGAGAACGGCTCGGGCAAGACCACGCTCAGCAAGCTGCTGGCCGGCCTGTACCTGCCCACCGACGGCGACGTCACCTGGGACGACGTGGCCACCGCCGAACTCGACCCGCACGGCCTGTGGACGCAGACCGCCGTCGTCCCCCAGCACTACGCCCACTGGCCCATGACGGTCCGGGAGAACATCACCCTCGGCCAGCCGCACGGAGGCGACGCCGCCGTCCTGCGGGCCGCGGCGCACGCCGGCGCCGACGAGGTGATCGAGGACCTGCGCAGCGGGCTGGACACCCTGCTGGCCCGGGAGTGGTTCGGCGGCGTGGAACTGTCCGGCGGGCAGTGGCAGCGCGTCGCCATCGCCCGCGCCTTCCACCGGCCGGCCGGACTGCTGGTCATGGACGAGCCCACCAGCGCCCTCGACGCACGGGCGGAGCACCGCATCTTCACCGGCCTGCGCGAGGTCGCCAGGGACCGGGCCGTCGTCCTCGTCACGCACCGCCTCGCGAACGTCGCCGTCGCCGACCGCATCGTCGTCCTCGACCACGGCCGCGTCGTCCAGCAGGGAGGCTTCACCGAGCTCGTCAAGGCCCCCGGCCTCTTCCGGGAGCTGTGGGAACTGCAGAACGACCGAGGCGCCTCGGCGCGGGGCGCGGCGATCCTGCCGTAAATGAGTCAACCGCGAGCGCACCGCCGCCCGCGAAGTGACGGTCAGTCATCAACGGCGCACCGCGACGGCCCGTGCGGACGAGCGCTTTCCGGAAGACGGTGCTCCATGGCGCTCCCGCGTCACCGCGCGTGATCGTCCTGAACACCATCCGCCTGCTCGCGGCGGCCGGAAGGCCTCTGCCAGGGTCGGGGCGTCCATCCGTCCCCCAGCAAGGAGGATCGCTGTGAAGAGTGCCGTCCGGACCCGGAAGCGGGCCGCACTGTCGGCCGGCGCGGCCGGGTTCATCGCCGCAGGGCTGATATGGGGAGCCTCCCCGGTGCGGGCGGCGGCCCCACCGGCCGGCGCCGGCGCCCCACGGCCGGCCGCGGCGGCCGGGGACGACGCACCGCTGGTCGACGCCGGCTCCGCCGACGGCAGGCGACTGCGCGCCACCGGACGGCTCGTCGGCGGTGGCGGCACGACCTGCACCGCCACCCTCGTCCACGCCCCGGGCACCGTGAACCCCGGCGCCAAGGCACTCGTCCTGAGCAACGGGCACTGCGCCGACGACACCATGGGCACGAACGAGGTCGTCGTCGACAAGCCCGCGCCCGAGGGCTGGAGCTACACCCCCGCCTACTTCCACGACAACGTCCCCGAGCACAAGAAGTTCACCGTCGAGCGCATCGAGTACGCCACGATGAAGGACATCGACGTCTCGGTGCTGCGGCTGACGGCCACCTACGGGGACCTCGCGAAGCTCGGCGTGACACCGCAAACCCTCTCGGGCCGGCGACCCGCGCCCGGCACGCCCCTGCGGGCCGCCCACGCCCCGACCGACGGCGTCGAACCGGGCCGGCAGTACCTGCGCCTGTCCACCTGCGCCGCCACGGCCTCACGCGTCGCGCTGCACGAACACACCTGGCTGTGGCGGGACGCCACCCGCACCGACTGCCTCGGCATCAGCGGCGGTTCCTCCGGCGGCCCCGTCACGACCGCGGGCGACACCGGACGGCTCGTCGGGATGCTCAACACCATCGCCACCCCCGGCTACCTCGGGTGCGGGCTGGGCCGGCCCTGCGAGGGCAGCGCGAAGGGGCTCGTGGTGCCCGCGGACAACGCCGCCTACGTCACGCCCGTCGACGCGGTCGGCTCCTGCCTGGACGCCACCGGCCTGCGGCTGTACCGCAAGGGCTGCCGCCTGGACCGGGGCGAGCAGGTGAACGTCGCCTTCCAGGGACAGCAGACCCGCACCGACACCCCCGACGGACCGGCCCGCTGGGACGCCCGCGTCACACCGGACCCGACGGCCCGGCACTCCTACGCCGCCTTCAAGAGCGGCCCGTTCGGGGTCGTCGACTGCACCCGTCCCGAGGGGTACGGCAAGCCCCGGCGCCTGACCGCCGCGGGCCTGGACCACAAGGACCTCCTGCCCGCGCACGACAACCTGTACGTGCTGTGCGTGGCCGGCGGGCCGGACGCCACCTTGAAGGGACACGACTGGGCGGCGTCCCTCGCGCACCCGTCGTACGCCTACGCCCGCGTCGACAACACCGCGCCGACCGTCGCCCCGAAGGCCGACATCCAGCTGTTCGACGGCGAGGACGCCTCCTACTGGGTCCGGCCCGTCTACGCACCCTGGGAGATCACCGGGTACAAGGTCAAGCACGGGCCGAAGGCGGCCACCGACTGCGCGGACACCACGGGGTACCGCGACTACCTGGGCATTCCCGCGACCCTCAAGGCAGCCGAAGGCCCCTGGACGTACTGTGCGATCGGCTACGACAACGCCGGCAACGCCACGCCGCCGGCCACCTTCGCCGTGGAGCCGCCCCCGGCCCGCTGACCGCCGCCGGCGGCCGGCGCGGCAGCGGTCAGCGCGCCGACCGGGACAGGGCCTCGCGGACCGCCTCGTCCGTGCGGGCCACCACCGCGGACCCGTCGTCCGCCGTGATGATCGGCCGCTGGATCAGCTTCGGGTGCTCCGAGAGCGCCGTGATCCAGCGGTCGCGCGCCGCCGCCTCGCGCGGCCAGTCCTTCAGGCCGAGCTCCTTGGCCGCCGCCTCCTGCGTGCGCGTGATGTCCCACGGCTCGAGCCCGAGCCGGCCGAGCACCGCGCGGATCTCGTCGGCGTCCGGCACGTCCTCGAGGTAGCGGCGGACGGTGTAGTCGGCGCCCTCCGCGTCGAGCAGGCCGAGGGCGCCGCGGCACTTCGAGCAGGCCGGGTTGATCCAGATCTCCATGGCCACCACCGTACCGTGAGCCCCATCCGACAGCGGCTGACCTGGGCCGTTGTCAGTGCCCGGCAGTAAAATGGGGGGAGTTGAAACAAGCGCAGGACCGCGTCAGGAGGATGCCGATGGCCGTAGCCGTAACACCCTGTCCCCTTCCCGACCTGCCGAGCCTCCCCACCTTGCCGAAGAGGCGCCTGCCCGCCGGGCGGGAGCGCGGCTGGTACGAGTCGCACAACCGCCGGCTGAAGGCGATGCGCCTGGTCATCGCCCTGCTCCACTCCGGGGTCTACCGCCCGCGCACGGCGACGAACCGCAGGATACGCGCCGTCGCCACCCAGATCGGCGTGCACCGGCCCTCCGACACCACCTGCCGGATGGTGCGCACCCTCATGCTCCACGACAGCGGTCGCTGACCGCCGTCTCCCGCTCGCAGCACCGGTCCCCTTCCCGCCGAGGAGGCGGCGAGGGGACCGGCCGGCAGCGATTCCTGGCCGGCCCGTCGAGCAGACCGAGCACTGCGGCGGCTTTGAGGGTCATCACGGCGGGACGACGCATGAAGTACCTCTTATCCGTTCATCGGCTTTGACGTATCACGCCTGCCCCCGCACCGGCCCCCACAAGCGCCCTGTCGCCCGTACGAGGGAGGCAGAAACGGTGTCTCGGTCGTGGGTTCGGCAGGCGGCGCCAGGGGCCGCCCGGCGCTCGCCTCGCGGTCCCGCACGCCCCTGGCTAGCGTGGAAAGGCCGGGACCACTCACCGAGCGGAAGGGGCCGCGGCCATGGCCGTACAACCGGAAGGCACGCCGTGCTGGGCCGACGCCATGTTCACCGACATCGAGGGGGCCAAGAGCTTCTACGGTCACGTACTGGGCTGGACCTTCGGCGAGGCCACGACGGAATTCGGCAATTACACCGAGGCCTACTCCGACGGCAAGGCCGTCGCCGCCATCGTCCCCCCGATGCCCGGCCAGGAAGGCGGGACGCAGTCGGCCTGGTGCCTGTACCTCGCCTCCCCGGACGTCACCGCCACGGCGGGAAGGATCCGCGAGAACGGCGGCGCCCTCCTCATGGAACCGATGCGGATCGGGGACCTCGGCTCGATGCTGCTCGCCCGGGACCCGGGCGGAGTGACCTTCGGCGTCTGGCAGGCGGGCCGCCACGAGGGCTTCGACAAGACCGGTGAGCCCGGCTCCTACTGCTGGGCCGAGGTCTTCACCCGCGAACCGCAGATGGCCGACGCGTTCTTCCCCGCCGTCTTCCCCTACACGACGAAGCGGATGGAGGACGACCAGATCGACTTCAAGCTCTTCGACCTGGGCGAGGACACCGTTATGGGCCGGATGGCGATGAAGGACGCCGACTTCCCCCCGCAGATCCCGCCCTACATCAACATCTACTTCGGCGTCGACGACTGCGACGCCGCCGTCCGGAGGGCGACCGAGCGCGGCGGAACGCTGCGGTTCGGGCCGATGGACAGCCCCTTCGGCCGCTTCGCGGCGCTGACCGACCAGCAGCAAGCGGCGTTCACCGTCATCGACATGAGCACCACCAAGGGCGAGGTGCCCAAGATGAGCTAGCGCGACCCCGCCGCCCCGGGCCCCGCGCACCCCTGGGGTCCGCGCATCCCAGGGTTCCTCCCGTAGTCCCGGCCGGGCGCCGACCGGCAGCCTTGAGGACATGATTTCGCAGGCGTACGGGAAGACCATGGCGTCCGTGCTGGATCTGGTGCGCGACGTGCGGGAACGCGAGCTGTACCCGTTCGAGCCGGCCTTCGCCGCGGGCCAGGACGTACGGACCAGGCTGCACGGCAGCGACGTGCTCGTGATGAGCACCAGCAACTACCTCGGGCTCGCCGGGCACCCGGAGATCACCGAGGCGATGAAGAGCGCCCTGGACCGCTTCGGCTCCGGCAACTGCGGCGCCCGGCTCGTCAACGGGACCACGACGCTCCACCTGGAGCTGGAGTCCCGGCTGGCCGACTGGCTGGGCACCGAGGCGGCCCTGACCTACAGCTCCGGCTACATGGCCAACCTGGGCGCCATCTCGGCGATGTGCGACGCGGAGACGGTCATCGTCACCGACCAGTTCAACCACATGAGCATCATGGACGGCTGCCGGCTGGCCGAGAGCCGCATCAAGATCTTCTCCCACAACAGCATGGCCAAGCTCGCCTACATCCTGGAGCGCAACGCCGACGCCCCGAAGCGGTTCATCGTCGTCGACGGCGTCTACTCGATGGACGGCGACCTGGCCCCGCTGGCGGAGATCGCCGAACTCGCGCGCCGCCACGACGCGATGACCATGGTCGACGAGGCCCACGGGCTCGGCGTCATGGGGCCCGGCGGCCGCGGCGCCTGCGAGCACTTCGGCGTCACCGCCGACCTGCTCATGGGCACCTTCAGCAAATCGCTGGCCGGAGTGGGCGGCTTCGTCGCCGGCCGCCGCGACGTCATCGAATACCTCCGGCACACCTCCCACACCTACGCCTTCAACGCCAGCCTGCCCGCGGTCACCGTCGCCGGGGTGCTCACCGCCCTGGACCTCCTGCGGCGCGAACCCTGGCGGATGCGGCGGCTGTGGGAGAACACCGAACGGTTCCGCCGCGGACTGCTCGCCCTCGGCTTCGACGTCGCGGGCACCCGCACACCCATCGTCCCCGTCCACATCGGCGACGAGATGACCGCACTGCGCATGGCCAAGGACCTCCTCGACCGGGGCGTGTACGTCTTCACCGCCATGTACCCGGCCGTACCCGTGCGCGGCGCCCGCTTCCGGCTCACCGTGACCGCCACGATGCGGCCCGAGGACATCGACCACGCGCTGGACGCCCTGAGGGAGGTCGGCCAGGCCCACGGCCTGCTCGACTGACCGCCCACCGGGCGCCGCACCACGCTCCACCCATCGGCACGTTGCATCCATCGGCACGACATGCACGGCAAGGGGGAACGGATGCCCGTCACCACGGCATCGGACGACAGCACCGCGATAGCGATCACCGGACTGGGGGGCCTGTATCCGGGGGCCGCGACCGTCGAACGGTTCTGGGACAACATCGTCCACGGCGTCGACAGCCTGCGCGAGGTCCCCGACACGCACTGGCCCGTCGCCGACCACTACGACCCGGACCCGGCCGCACCGGACAAGACCTACTGCAAGCGCGGCGGCTTCCTGCCCGAAGTCCCCTTCGACCCCATGGAGTTCGGGCTGCCGCCCAGGACACTGGAGTACACCGACGTCCTGCAACTGCTCAGCCTGCTCGTGGCCCGCGACACCCTCGCCGACGCCGGCTGCACCGACGCCCCCTGGCACGACCGGTCCCGTACCGGCGTCGTACTGGGCGTCACCGGCTCCAACTCGATCATCCAGCCGCTGTCCACCAGGCTGCAGACGCCGGTGCTCAAGAAGGCGGTACGCAGCTGCGGGCTCACCGAGCGGGACGCCGAGGAGATCGCGGACAAGTTCGCCAAGGCGTTCGTGCCGTGGGAGGAGAACGCCTTCCCCGGCCTGCTGGGCAACGTCGTCGCCGGCCGCATCGCCAACCGCTTCGACCTCGGCGGCATCAACTGCACGGTCGACGCCGCCTGCGCCAGCTCCCTGGCCGCCGTGCGCATGGCCGTCGACGAGCTGCTGTCCGGCCGCGCCGACCTCATGCTGACCGGCGGCTGCGACGCCGACAACAGCATCCTGATGTACCTGTGCTTCTCCAAGACGCCCGCCCTCTCCCGCAGCGGCGGCATCCGGCCCTTCGACGAGGACGGCGACGGCACGCTCATCGGCGAGGGCATCGGCATGCTCGCCCTGCGCCGGCTGGCCGACGCCGAACGGGACGGCAACCGGATCTACGCGGTGCTCCGCGGGCTCGGCGCCTCCAGCGACGGCCGGCACAAGAGCATCTACGCCCCGCGCCGGGAAGGCCAGATGACCGCCCTGGAACGGGCCTACGCCGCCGCCGGCTTCGGGCCCGAGCAGGTCGGCCTGCTGGAGGCGCACGGCACCGGCACCCCGGTCGGCGACCTGACCGAACTGACCGCGCTGCGCGGCGTCTACGAGCGGGCCGCGGCCGGCCGGCACAGCGTCGCGATCGGCAGCGTGAAGTCCCAGATCGGCCACACCAAGGGCGCGGCGGGCGCCGCCGGGCTCATCAAACTGGCGCTGAGCCTGCACCACAAGGTGCTGCCGCCGACGATCAACGTCAGCCGGCCCCGGGCCGCCCTGGGGTTCGACGACGGACCCTTCTACGTCAACACCGAGTGCCGGCCCTGGATCGCCGAGCCGCGCCGCCCGCTGCGCCGTGCGGCGGTGTCCTCCTTCGGGTTCGGCGGCACCAACTTCCACTGCGTCCTGGAGGAGCACACCCGCACCGCCGGGGAACCGGCCGCCGGGCACGACACGGCCCAGGTGTACCTCTGGCAGGCGAGCGGCCCGGAGGAGCTCCTGGCCGCCGTGGCGGGGCAGCCGTGCGGGACCCCCGACGACCACGTCGCCCCGGACCGGGCCAGGCTGGCGATCGTCGCCCGCGGGGAGGAGGAGCTGGCCCGGCTGCGGGCCGACGCGCTCGACCGGCTCCGCTCCGACACCTCGGCACCCTCCTTCGAACTGGCCGGCCGGGTCTTCTACCGCCGCTCCGGTGGGCCCGCGGGCAAGGTCGCCGCGCTCTTCGCCGGGCAGGGCAGCCAGTACGCGGGCATGGGCGCCCGTACGGCCCTGGCCGTACCCCAGGTGCGGGCCGCCTTCGACGAGGCGGCGGCCGTCGTGGCCGGGGACGAACCGCTGGGCGCGGTCGTCTTCCCGCCGCCCGCCTTCGACGCGGCGGCCCGCGCCGCACAGGAGGACGCGCTGCGCAGGACGGAGTACGCCCAGCCGGCGATCGGTGCCCTGGCGGCGGGCCAGTACCGCTATCTGGCCGGGCTCGGCTTCGGCGCCGACGCCGCACTGGGCCACAGCTTCGGGGAGCTGACGGCGCTGTGGGCGGCGGGAAGCCTCGGCGACCGCGACTTCCGGCGGCTGGCCGCCGCCCGCGGCAGGGCCATGGCCCGCCGCCCCGCCGACCTGCCCGACCCCGGCACGATGGCCGTGGTGCACGCCGGCGCCGAGCGCGTGGCCGAGCTCCTCGCCGGCCGGCCCGACGTCGTGGTGTGCGGCCGCAACGCGCCCGCCCAGACGGCCGTCGGCGGCGCCACCGAGGCCGTGACGGAGTTCCTCGCGCACTGCGCCGCCGAGGGGGTGCGGGCCGGACGGCTACCGGTCGCCGCCGCGTTCCACACCCGCCATGTTGCGCACGCCGCCGGGGAGTTCGCCGAGGCGCTGGAGCGGACGGACTTCCATCCACCGGCCTTCCCCGTCCTCGCCACCACCGAAGGGGCACGGTACGGCACGGACGCGGCGGCCAACCGCCGGGTCCTGGCCGAGCAGCTGACCCGGCCGGTGCACTTCGCCCCGCGCCTGGAGGAGCTGTACGCCGACGGGTTCCGCGTCTTCGTGGAGTTCGGGCCGAAGGCGGTGCTCGCCGGCCTGACGCGGCAGACCCTCGCCGGCCGGGACTCCGTCACCGTCCTGCACGCCGATCCCGGCCCCGGCGGGGACGGGGACGCGGCGCTCAAGGAACTCGTGGCCCGTCTCGCCGTCCTCGGACTGCCCCTCAAGGGGTTCACCCCGCCCACCACCAGCACGGACGCCGACGCGGCGAGGAAAGGAACGATCCCCTTGAGCGGCACCAATCACGTCCCGGCCGAGCGCCGGCGCGCGTACCAGGACGCATTGGACAACGGCTACACCATCCGCGCCGAGCCCGGCCCGGCGGCGGCGAACGGACCGGAGGACACCGGTCACCTCGCGCTGCACCGGACCTTCCTCGACGGGCAGTTCCGCATCGCCGAGCGCATCGGCGACGTCCTCCAGGAGGAGATGCGGGGCGAGGTCCGGGAATCCGTGCTGGGCGCCCTCGCCACCCTCGCCGAGCACAGCGTCGCCGTCTGCCGCAGCCACGAGGAGGCGCTGCGCGGCCTGCCCCACCGCGAGCCCGGTCCGCCCGTGGCCGAGGCCGCTCCGCGGAGCGTGGCCGAACCCGTTCCGGTCGTACGGTCGCGCCCGCACCTCGCCGCCGTCACCGGACCGCCGCCGGCCCTGCCGGCACCGCCCGCACCGGTGGCCCCGCCACCCCCGCCCGCCGCCGAACCGGAAGCCGGCGGTCCGGGCACCGACGAGGTGCGCGGACAGCTGCTGGACATCGTGTCGGCCAAGACCGGCTACCCCGCGGAGATGCTCGAGGGCGGCATGGAGATCGAGGCCGACCTGGGCATCGACTCCATCAAGCGCGTCGAGATCATGGGCACCCTGCGCGAGCGGTTCCCCGCCACCGCGGTCGTCGGCGCCGAGACGCTGGCCGAACTGCGCTCCCTCGACGACATCGTGGACTTCGTCACCGGCGCCCAGGAGGCGGGCCCCCACCCAAAAGCTGAGCGCGGGCTCGGCATCGCGCTGCACCACGCGCGGCCGATCCCGCTGCCGGCCCCGGACCGCCTCGAAGGCGCGTACGGCGACCACCCCGTCGCGCTGCTGGCGGGCGACGCCCCGCAGACGACCGGCCCGCTCGGCGAGCGGCTGGCCGCCGCCGGCTGGACCGTGCACCACGGCCACGACGTGCCCGGGGGCGTGGACCGGCTGGACCTCGTCCTGTACGCGCCGGGCCACCCCGACGGCTTCGGCACGGCGGCCACGCGGCTGCGCGAGGCCCTGCTGCTCGCGGGCCGCACCCAGCCGCTGCTGGAGACGGCCGCCCGGCACGGCAGGGCCGCCTTCCTCACCGTCGTCCGCACCTCGCACGAGCCGGCGGCCGCCGCCCTGGGCGGGCTGGCCGGCCTGGTGCGGACCCTGGCGATCGAGGCGCCCACCCTGTTCTGCCGCGCGGTCGAACTGGACGCGGCCCTCGACGAGGCCACCGCCGCCGCACTGCTCCTGGCCGAACTCCACGATCCGCGCGCAGCCCTGGACCGCGTCCGCTACGACGCCGGCGCCACCCGCCACCGGACCGTCCTCACCGACCGCGCACCGTATGCGCAAGAGGAGGTGCCCGAGCCCGGCCCCGGGGACCTGCTGGTGGTGACCGGCGGCGGCAGGGGGGTGACCGCCGCGTGCGCCGTCGCCCTGGCCCGCCGCCACCGCGCGGGACTGCTCCTGCTGGGCCGTACCCCGCTCACCGCCGGCCACGAGTGGGCCGCGGACGTACCGGCCGGGCACCTGCGCGCGCAGATCGCCCACCGGGCCCGCGCGGCCGGCGCCACCGCCGCGCCCCGCGAGGTCGAACGCCTCTACCGCGACATCACCGCCCAGCGCGAGATCGCCGCCACCGTGGCGGCGGTCCGGCAGGCGGGCGCCGAGGCGCGCTATCTGCCGGTCGACGTCACCGACGCCGAAGCGGTCGGCGCGGCGCTGCGGCCGCACCGCGAGCGGATCACCGGCGTGGTGCACGGCGCGGGCGTCCTCGCCGACCAGCTGATCACGGCCAAGCGCGGCGAGGACGCCGACCGGGTCCTGGGCCCCAAACTCCTGGGCCTGCGGGCGGTCCTGGCCGCCGTCGAGGCGGACCGGCTCCGGCACGTCGTGCTCTTCTCCTCCGTGGCCGGCTTCTTCGGCAACCGTGGCCAGGCCGACTACGCCATGGCCAACGAGGCGCTCAACCACCTCGCCGTCGCCCTGAAGGACGCCCACCCCGCCGCGCGGGTCACCGCCCTGAACTGGGGCGCGTGGGAAGGCGGCATGGTCACCCCCGAACTGGCCCGCATGTTCGCCGAGCGCGGCGTCCCGCTCATCCCCCTGGCGGACGGGGCCGAGCTGTTCGCCGCACAGTTCGACCGGCGGCGCCCGGGGGACACCGTCTGCGTGATCGGCCCGGCCGCGCCCTGGTCACCGCCGCCGGCACGGCGCGAGCTGCCCGACGGCGGGCTGAGGGTCCGGCGTGAGACGGCCCCGCTGCTCACCGACCCCGTCCTCGCCGACCACCGCGTCGACTCCGTCCCCGTCGTGCCCATGACCGCCGCGCTCGGCGCCGTACTGGACGTGGCCGGACAGGTGCTGCCGGGCACCGCCGTGACCGGCGTGCGGGACGTCACCGTGTTCAAGGGCGTCGTGCGCGACGCGGACGCGCCCACGGCACTGACCTTCGAGCTCACCCCGCACGCCGGGGGCGGCCTGCGGGCCGTCGTCCACGACGACCGGGGGCGGCCCCGCTACGGAGCCGTCCTGGACACCGGCGAGCCCGCCCCGCCCCCACCACGCCGGACGGCGCCGCCCGCGTTCGACGGCGCGGAGCCGGCCGACCCCTACGCCGACGGCGCCCTCTTCCACGGACCCGCCCTGCGCGGCATCCGCGCTCTGCTCGCCGACGACGGCCCGGACATGACCTTCCTGTGCGCCCTGCGGGACACCCCCCTGGCCGACGGCGCCTGCGCCACGCCCCGCTACAGCCCCGTACTCGCCGACCAGTTGCTCCAGGCGCCCCTGGTGTGGCTGTACCGGCGCGAGGGGATCAGGGCGCTACCGAGCCGGATCGGCCAGTTCCGTATCCACCGTCCCCTGCCGTCCGGGGCGCCCTTCGCCGTGTCCGTGGAGGACGTACGGACCACCCCGGGCGGCGCCCGCTGCTCGGTGACCGCCACCGACGCCGCCGGCGAGGTCCTGGCCGAGCTGCGCGACGTCGAGCTCGTCGCACGCCCCGCACCCGTGGTGTGGGGCCGAGGGGAACTGGAGGAACTGGCCACCGGCAGCGTCGCCGCGGTCTTCGGACCCGCCTTCGCGGAAGCCGACACCCTGCCGCACCGGCTGCGGCCGCCGGCGCCGCCCTACCTGGTGCTGTCCCGCGTCACCGCGATCCGGGCCACCCCCGGCGTCCTGGAACCATCGAGCATCACCGTCGAGTACGACGTCCCCGACGACATGTTCACCGTGGACGGGCGGGCGCCCTTCTGCACCACCCTGGAGGCCGCCCAGGCCAGCGTGGTGCTGATCGGCTACATGGGCGTCGACCTGCACGACAAGGGGCGGCGCAAGTACCGGCTGCTGGGCGGCAGCACCGTCTTCCACGGGGACCTGCCCCGGGCGGGGGAGACCGTCCGCTACGAGCTGGAGATCCGCCGGCTCGTCCGCGACGACGACAAGCTGCTGTTCTTCTTCGACTGCCGGGGCTACCGGGGGAGCGAGCTGTTCCTCCACATGCGGGACAACTGCGCCGGCTTCTTCACCGACGCCGAACTCGCCGACCCGCTCGGCATCGTGCCCACCCGGCTCGACGCACGGCGCCGCGAGGAGATGACCCGCGCCTCGTTCACCCCGCTGGCGCGCACCGCTCGCACCGAGCTGACACGCGCCGACCTCGAACGGCTCGCCGCGGGCGAGGCGGCGGCGGTCTTCGGCCCCGCCTGGGACCGGACGGCCGACGCCCTCAACCCGTCCGTGCGGCTGCCCGCCGGACAGGCCCTGATGCTGGACGCGGTGACCGGTATCGAGCGCACCGGCGGCCCACGGGCCCTCGGCAGGCTGACCGCCACCCGGGCCGTCGCCCCGGACGACTGGTTCTTCGCCTGCCACTTCCCCGGCGACCCCGTCATGCCCGGCACCCTGATGCTGGAGGGCGCGGCCCAACTGCTCCAGGTCTACGCCCTCCACCTGGGCCTGCACCTGGTCTTCCCCGACGCCGAGTTCCAGCCCGCACCCGGGCGGCGCACCCACTGCACGCTGCGCGGCCAGGTCGGCCCCGGGACGCGGGAGCTGCGCTACGTCGCGGAGATCACCGAGGTGACGATGCTGCCCCGGCCCACGATCGTCGCCGACGTGATGGTCCACGACGGCGACAAGCCGATCCTGAGCCTGCGCGACCTCGCCCTGCGGGTACGGGAGAAGCCCGGCACACCCTGCCGGATCGAGAAGGGCGGACGCCCGGCCCGCTTCCTGGGCCGCCGCAACGCCGCGGGCGAGCCGGCGCTGGCGAACGAACTGCACATGGCCCACCTGGCCCAGGGCGACCTGAGCCTGGCCATGGGCCCGGAATTCGCCGTCTACCGCGACCGGCTCGCCCCGCGCATCCCGGGCGGGGACTTCCGGTTCGTGGACCGCGTCATGGAGTTCACGGGCGAACGGGGACAGCTCAGCGGCGCCCGCATGGTCACCGAGTACGACGTACCGCCGGACGCCTGGTACTACGCGGACCCCGCCCATCCGGGCATGCCGTACTGCGTGCTCCAGGAGAGCTCCCTGCAGTCGGCGGTCCTGACCGGCTACTACCTGGGCGCGAGCCTGCTGACGCCCCAGGAGGACCTCGTCATCCGCAACCTCGACGGGACGGCGGTGCTGCTGCGCGAGACGGACCTGCGCGGGCGCACCATCCGCCAGGAATCCGAACTGCTCGCCACCCGGCAGACCCTCGGCGCGACCCTGCAGACCTTCCGCTACCGGCTCAGCGCCGACGGCCGGGAGTTCTACCGCGGCGAGTCGCTGTTCGGCTACTTCAACGCCAGGGCGCTGGCCAAACAGGCCGGCCTCGACGGCGGGAGGACCGTCCCGCCCTGGCAGCCCGCGGACCCGGTCACGGCCGTCGAACGGCTGTCCGTCGCCGGGGAGGAGGGCGACCGCCTGCGGCTGGTCGACCACGTGGACATCGTGCGCGACGGCGGCCGCCACGGCCTCGGCCACGTACGGGCACGCCGGCCGATCGACGCCGGCGACTGGTACTTCCCCTGCCACTTCCACGGCGACCCGGTGATGCCCGGCTCGCTCGGCGTGGAGGCCGCGCTGCGCTGCCTGCGGGAGTTCGCCCGGCACACCCGGGGCGCGGACGGGCCGGGCCCGCTGACGTTCGCGGTGCCCGTGGGCACGCCGCTGACCTGGCGCTACCGCGGACAGATCCTGCCCCACGACCGCGAACTGGTGCTGGAGCTGCACATCAAGGAGGCCCGGGACCCCTCCCTCGAGTCCCTCGTCATCGCGGATGGCAGCGTGTGGAACGGCGCGCTGCGCATCTACGAGTTCACCGACCTCGCCGTCGCCACGCACCTGGGGGAACGATGAAGACCCGCGAACGCACACCGATACGCCCCGAACCGCCGGCGACCGGCCCCGGGTCCCTGAGGACCCTGATCGGCCGCCTGGAGCACAGCCTGTACGTCGTCGCCGCGGACTCCGGCCCCACCGTCGCCCCCGCCCCGGTGCCGGGGCGGCGGGTCATCGCCTCCCTCGGCCCGCTGCCGCCCAGGAGCCTGGGCTCGCCGGACTTCCGGGCCGCGCACGGGGTACGCACCGCCTACATGGCCGGCGCGATGGCCGGCGGCATCTCCTCGGTCGAGCTCGTCGCCGCCGCGGCCCGGGCCGGCTTCCTCGCGGCCTTCGGCGCGGGTGGGCTGCCTCCGCACGCGGTGCGCGAGGCCCTCGTCCGGCTCGGGGCGCGCGTCCCCACGCTGCCCTACGCGGTCAATCTGCTGCACACGCCCGCCGAACCGGCACTGGAACGCGCGGTCGTGGAGCTGTGCCTGCACCACAAGGTGCGCTGCGTCGAGGCCTCGGCGTACCTCGACCTGACCCCGCACCTGGTGCGCTACCGGGTCGCCGGGCTGCGCCGGGACGCCGACGGCCGCCCGTACGCCGCGAACCGGGTGATCGCCAAGGCGTCCCGGCCGGAGGTGTGCGGGCGCTTCCTCCTGCCGCCGCCCGGAGAGACGGTCGCCGGCCTGCTCGCCCAGGGGCTCGTCACCGCCGAACAGGCCGACCTGGCCCGGGTGGTGCCCATGGCCGACGATCTCACCGTGGAGGCGGACTCGGCCGGCCACACCGACCGGCGGCCGCTTGCCGCGCTGCTGCCCGTGCTCGCCCGGCAGCGCGACGCACTGCACCGCCGCCACCCGGACCTGCCGCCCGTGCGGCTGGGCGCCGCCGGAGGCATCGGCACGCCCCACGCCGTGGCCGCCGCCTTCGCGCTGGGCGCCGACTACGTCGTGACCGGCTCGGTCAACCAGTCCTGTGTGGAGGCCGGTACCGCCGAGCGCACCAGGCGCCTGCTGGCGACCGCCGGCATCAGCGACTTCGACATGGCCCCGTCCGGCTACATGTTCGAGCTCGGGGCGCAGGTGCAGGTGCTGAGCAGGGGCACGATGTTCCCCCAGCGCGCCCGTCGGCTGCGGCGGCTGTACGAGAGCTGTGGGGGAGTGGAGGAGCTGTCGCGCCAGGACCGGGCCTGGCTGGAGGGCCAGGTGTTCCGCCGGCCGCTCGACGACGTCTGGACGGAGGTCGTCCGCTTCTTCGCGGACCGGGACCCCGGGGTCGTCGAACGGGCCGCCGCCGACCCCAGGCGGCGCATGGCGCTCACCTTCCGCTGGTACCTCGGCCTGTCCTCGAAGTGGGCGGTGGGCGGGGACCCGGAGCGCGCCGCCGACTACCAGATCTGGGCCGGCCCGGCCCTGGGCGGCTTCAACGACTGGGCCCGCGACACCTACCTCGCGGACCCGGCCGGCCGGCACGTCGCGGACGTGGCCCACCACCTGCTGGCCGGCGCGGCCTTCCACACCCGCCTCGCCGCACTCCGCCAGGCCGGCGTCCGCCTCCCCGCCGGGCTGGACTACGTGCCCGCGCCGCGTCCCTGAGGAGGGAGCGGCCCGCCGGAGGCGACGCGCCTCCGGCGGGCCGCCCGGGCGTGATTCCCCCTAATGTCATTTGGTACCAGTTGTCACATTCCTTCCTTCGGGGTCTCCCGCTCGGTTAGCCTCGGTGGAGTGCTATGGGGGAGGAAGGCCGAGTGCGAACGCCTGGGCCGACTGCTCGACGACGCCCGCCGGCTGCGCAGCGGCGTGCTGGTGCTGTGCGGCGAGCCGGGGGTCGGCAAGACCGCACTGGTGGACCACGCCGTCGCCGCCGCGACCGGCCTGCAGGTACGTCAGATCAGGGCGCCGGAGACCGAGCGGGAGCTGCCCTTCGCGGGCCTGTCCGCGCTGCTGCGCCCGTGGGAGAGCGGCATCGACCGGCTGCCGCCCGTGCAGGCGGCGGCGCTCCGAGGCGCCCTGGCGCTGGGCCCCGCGGTGGGCGGCGACCGCTTCGCCGTCGCCGCCGCCACCCTCGGCCTGCTGACCGCCGCGGCCGAGCGGCAGCCGATGCTGCTGGCCCTCGACGACTTCCACCGGATGGACGACGCGTCGGCGGAGGCGGTGCTGTTCGCCGCCCGCAGGCTCGACCGCGAGGGCATCGCCGTCATCATCGGCACCCGCGTCGCCCCACCGCAGTGGGAAACCCTCGAGCTGAGGGGACTGGACGCGGCCGCCGCCACGGACCTGGTGGCCGCCCACCAGGGCCCGGTCGCCGCCGAGGTCGCCGAACGGCTCGTCCGCGACACCGGCGGCAATCCGCTGGCGCTGATCGAACTCGCCCGCCTGCTCGACGCCGAGCACCTCGCCGGCACAGCCGCCCTGCCCCTGCCGCTGCCGGTCGGCAGGGCCACGACAGCACTGTTCGCCCCCCGCCTGTCCGCCGTCGGTGCCGAGCGGCGCACGGCGCTGCTGCTGGCGGCCCTGACCGACACCGACGTGGACACCGTCACCGACGCGGCCCGCGAACTGGGCCTGCCCGCCGAGGCGGTGACCGACCTCGACGACGACGGCCTGGTGACGATCGAGGCCCGGCGCATCGTCTTCGCCCACCCGCTGGTCCGCTCCGCCGTCGTGGAGGTCGCCACACCCGCGCAGCAGCGCGCCGCCCACCGCGCCCTCGCCCGCGCCCTGACCGGGCCCGAACACACCGACCGCCGGGCCTGGCACCTGTCCGCCTCGGTGGTCGGCCGCGACGAGGAGGTCGCCGCCGAGCTGGAACGGATGGCCGACCGCATGCGGGACAAGCGCGCCTACCAGGTCGCCTCGCAGAGCTACGAGCGCGCCGCCGAACTCGCCGCCGACCGCGGCCGGTACGCCCGCTGCCGCTTCCAGGCGGCGGCCGCCGCCTGGTTCGCCGGACAGTTCCACCGCGCCCACGACCTCGTGGCCGAGGCCACCGTCGACGGGCTGGACGGGGACTGGGCGGCCGAGGCGCAGTACGTGCTCGGCGGCATCGAGCTCTTCCTCGGGCACCCGCGGCGCGCCCTGCGCCGCCTCGCCGACTCCGCCGCCCGCTACCGCACCACCGCCGTCGAGGTGGCGGTCCAGCGCCAGCTCGACGCCGTGCTCGCCGCCTACGTCGGCAACGACTTCGACGCCGCCGCCGAGCTCGCCGTGGCCGCCGCGGGCTGGGGCTCCGCCAACCGGGCCATGACCGGACTCGCCCGGCTGCTGGCCGGCGTCAGCGTCCTGGCCCGCGGCGACCCCCTCCGGGGCGCGCGGCTGATCGGCGAGGCGGTGGGCACCGAGGAACTGCTGCGGGGGCAGGGCCTGGGCGGCCAGCACGCCGTGCACGCCGCCCACGAACTCGTCCGCGCCGGCTACCCGATGGCCGCCAAGCGGATCCTCGACCCGCTGGTGGAAGGGCTGCGCGCGGACGCCGAGCTCGGCATGCTGCCCTACGCCCTGCACATCGCCGCGGTCGCGGAGGTCCGCTCGGGACAGCTGAGCGCCGCCTATGCCGCGGCCTCCGAATCGACCCGCCTCGGCCGCGAGACCGGCAACCCCCTGTGGCACTACCGCGGCATGGCGGTCCTGGCCTACGTACAGGCCAACCGGGGCGAGGAGGCCGACTGCCGGCACAGCGCCGCCGAGGCCCGGCGGCTGGGCGAACAGCTGGGCACCACCTCCGCCCGCTACATCGACGAGGCCCTCGCCGCCCTGGAGTTCGCCCTCGGCCACACGGCCACCGCGCTGCGCCACGTCGCGGACGTCGGCTACTTCGGCATGTGCTCCTCCGCGCTCCTGCTGACCTGGCCCGGGGCGATGGACGTGGCCGAAGCGCACGCCCGCGGCGGCCACCGGCTGCCGCACGCACTGGCCGCCGCGCTGGAGCGCACCCTCGCCGAGGACATCGCCTCCGGCCTGCCGGGCCAGGCCGCGGGGCTGGCCCGGCTGCGCGCCCTGACCACGCCCGACGGCGACGAGGCCGAGGAGCTCTTCGAGCGCGCCGTGACCGGCTACACGCAGGTCGGCCTGCGCCTGGAGGCAGCCCGCACCCAGCTGTCGTGGGGGCAGCGGCTGCGCCGCCAGGGCAGGCTCTCCGCGGCCCGCGCCCGGCTGCGCGCCGCCCACACCGGCCTCGACGCCATGGGCGCCCGGCTGTGGGCCGGCCGCGCGCTGGCCGAGCTGCGCGCCACCGGGGCCAAGCACCTGCCCCCGGCGGCCCAGCAGGCCCAGGCCCTGACCCCGCAGGAGATGCAGGTGGCGCTGGCCGTCTCGAGCGGCGCCACCAACCGGGAGGCCGCCGCCGCCCTGTTCCTGAGCACCAAGACGGTGGAGATGCACCTGACCCACGTCTACCGCAAGCTCGGCCTGCGCTCACGCACCGAACTGGCACGCCGCTTCGCCGACGAGCACGACTGAGCGAGGCCCCGGCCCTCAGCGCATCAGGGCACCGCCGTTGATGTCGTACGTCGCGCCCGTGATGAACGAGTCGGCCGAGCACAGGAAGAGACACAGCCGGGCGACCTCGTCCGGGGTGGCGATCCGGCCGAGGGGCACCTGGGCGGTGAGCTGGGCGAGGGCGTCGGCGTCGATGGAGCGCACCATCGGCGTGTCGACCATCGCCGGGGAGACCGCGTTGACGGTGATGCCGTGCGGGGCCAGCTCGGTGGCGAAGACCCGGGTCAGGGCGATCAGGGCGGCCTTGGAGCTGCCGTAGGCCGCGCCCGTGGGCCGGGCGGTCTGACCGGCGATGGAGGCCATGTTGACGACGCGTCCGAAGCCCCGCTCGCGCATGCCGGTGGCGACGGCGCGGGTGAGGAAGAACGCGGCACGCAGGTTGACCGCGAAGACGTCGTCCCACTCTTCGGGCGTGGTCTCCCACAGGGACTTCGCCAGCGGCCGGGCCGCGTTGTTGACCAGCACGTCGACGGGTGACCACGCCTCCGCGGCACGGCAGACCCCGGCCACCGCGTCGAGGTCGCGCAGGTCGGCGCGCAGGGGCAGGACGCGCTCCCCCTGGGGGTCGAGTTCCCGGGCCAGGGCCCGGTTGCCGGCCTCGTCGACGTCCACGGCGACGATCCTGGCACCCTCGGCGTGAAAGGCGCGCACGAGAGCGGCGCCCAGCCCCTGGGCGCTGCCGGTGATCAGTACGGTACGACCGGTCAGTCGGGTGTCGAGCATCTGCCGCTCCCTCAGGCCGTGCCGAAGAACAGCGGCCGCCCGACCCTGGCCTCGATCCGCAGGTAGCGCCACAGCCGCCCGGTGCCGACCGGGGTGTCACGGACGATGCCGCAGACGCGGGAGACGGTGGGCAGATCGGGCACGTCGGCGAGGATGTACGACATCCACGGCCACGAAGGGGTCGCCCCGACCATGAGCTGATCGTCGTCGAGGGTGCCGAGCACCTGGAGGCCGAAGCGCTCGGCGAGGCGGTCGAACGCGGGCGGAATGGCGGCCGCCACCGCAGCGCGTTCCGCGTCGTCGGCACTGAAGAATTCCTGGGTGACGCCTATGCAGAACAGCGTCCGTAACGGTGAATCGGAGGCCGGTAATGCCGCGGGCGCGGCCTCGCCGGCCGGGGGAATGATCTCGGACATACCCGCACGCTAACAGCCCCCGCACGCACCGCGCCGGCCGGCCCGGGAAAGGCCGGCCGGCGCGATGCCGTCCCTGTCTTGACTACCCGTACACCACTCAGTGACCGCCGTGCTCTTCGTGGTGCTCTTCGTGGTGCTCCTCGTGGTGCTCGCCCCGGCCGTTCTCGTTTCCGGAGCCGTTCCCCGACACGATCGGGATCTCGTTGATGAGGTGGCTCAGCGGGTCGTCGCCATCATTGATCGTCGAGTTGTCGGTGCACTGTTGCTGCTGCTGGGACGTGAGGATCGGCACGTCCTGGACCCCGACGTTGATCAGCGCGATGAGCGACTGGACGCCCAGCTTGCCGATCCCGATGCACAGCTTGTTGAGCGAGCCCTGAACGGCGGTCATCTGCGGGCTTTCCTTGCCGCCCGTCTCGGTCCTGCCGTACGAGGTCTTGGCGTCGTTGCCGTTGGCGACATTCTGCTCGTCGTTGACGCTCGCGAACGCGGGGCCGGCGATGAACCCCACTGCCGAAGCCGTGAGGGCAACCGTCGTGAGAACCTTCTTGAGCACGTGCCAGCCTTTCGATCGGTGAATATCTCCCCGCGTATCCGCGGACAAGTCACCTGGGTAACTGAGGGCCGTCGGGGAAGTTCCGAACGCTCACTCGTTTGCCCCAACAGGGCCGCCCGGCCACGATTTCGCGGCCGCCGCGCCGACAACGGTGCGACATGCTGGAAATCCGATCCGTATTCCTATTCTATGAATGCGCGCGGCCCGGTCCCACCCTGCGAAGGACGCCCATGTGATGCTCCTCCATCAGCCACGCCGAAGGTTCTGGGCGAGTACGGCCTACGGAACGTCCCGCCGTGCCCTCGTCTCACTCCTCCTGCTGGTCCTGGTGGCCCTGGCGGCCGCCGTGGGCGGATACGGGGTCGGCGAGCGGCTGGCACCCGGCGGCTGGACCCCGGCCGACGCGCAGTCCACCCGGGCGGACGCCTTCCTCGCGGCCCGCTTCGGCGCCGGACAGCCGCACCTGCTGCTGCTCGCCACGGCCGAGCAGGACGTCGACGCCCCCGCCGCGGTCCGCGCCGGACAGGCGCTGACGAGCCGGCTCGCCGCCGACCCCCACGCCGCCTGGGTCCACGGCTACTGGCCACGGCACACCCCGGAGCTCCGCAGCCGCGACCGGCACAGTGCCCTGATCGCCGTGCGCTTCAGCGGCGACGAACGGGCCGTGCTGGCCGCCGGCAAGGCCGTCGCCGCACGCGAGACCGGCCGCGACGGACCGCTGAAGGTCTCCGTCGCCGGCGAGGCCGCGCTGTTCTCCGAGATGGAACGCCTGAGCACCGACGGCGCCATGGTCGCCGAGATCATTGTCGCGCCCCTGGTCCTGCTGATCCTGCTGTGGGTCTTCGGCAGCCTCGTCGCCGCGCTCCTGCCCGTGGCGGTGGGCGCCTTCGCCGTCGTCACCACCACCGCCCTGCTGCGGCTGCTGAGCGAGACGATGACGGTCTCGGTGTTCGTGCTGAACATCGCCACCGCCCTCGGCTTCGGCCTCGCCGTCGACTACTGCCTGCTGCTGGTCAGCCGCTACCGCGAGGAACTCGCCGACGGCGCCTCGCCCGTCAAGGCCGTCGAACGCGCGGTGCGCACCGCCGGGCGGGCCGTGGCGTTCTCCGCGACCACCATCGCGGCGGTCCTGGGCACGCTGATGGTCTTCCCGCTGACCCTCACCCGCTCCCTCGCCCTCGGCGGCGCCGCCGTCGCCCTGTGCTCGGCCGCCGGAGCGCTGCTCGTACTGCCCGCACTCCTGGTGCTGCTGGGCACACGCGTCAACTCCTGCGACATCTTCGCCCGCTGGCGGGGCGGCACGGGCCGGCCGGTGGCCGAGGGCCGCTGGTACCGCCTGGCGGTGTGGGTGACACGCCGGCCCGTGCTCGTCACCCTCGGCACCCTGCTGCTGCTCGGCCTGCTGGCCGCGCCCGGGGCCGGCGCTCGGTTCGGCATGTACGACGACCGCATCCTGCCCGACTCCTCGCCGGTGGCCCAGGCATCCCAGCGCCTGCGCACCGATTTCGCGTCGGACAGCGGCAGCGCGGCCACTGTCGTCCTCCCCGACGTTCACGTCGCACCCCCGGGGCCCGCCCTGCCGCCCGCCGCGCTCCCCGGCCCGAACCCGCTGCCCGCCTCCGCGTCCGGCGTGGACACCTACGCCACGCGGCTGTCCCGGCTGCCGGGCGTACGCCAGGTGCGGACCGCCACGGGCGTCTACCGCGACGGCCGGCGCACGGCGGCCGCCGGGCCCTGGGCGGCCGGCTTCACCGGACCGGCCGGGACCTGGCTGAGCGTCACCCCCACCACGGACTCCCCCCTCTCCCCGGACGGCCGCCGGCTGACGGAGCGCCTGCGCCAGGAGCCCGCCCCCGCCGCCGCCCTGGTCGGCGGCCCGGGCGCCCGGCTGACCGACACCGAGCACGCCCTCAGCGACCGGCTGCCGCTCGCCATGCTGCTGACCGTGGCCGCCACGCTCGTGCTGATGTTCGCCTACACCCGCAGCCTGCTCGTCCCCGTCAAGGCCGTCCTGCTCAACGCCCTCAGTCTGGCGGCCACGTTCGGCATCATCGTCGCCGTCTTCCAGCAGGGCTGCCTGGAGGCGGTGCTCGGGCCCATGAACGGCCCCGCCACCACCGACGTCATCATCCCCGCCGTGATGTTCTGCACGGCCTTCGGCCTCTCCATGGACTACGAGGTCTTCCTCCTCTCCCGCATCCTCGAGGAACACCGCCGGGGCACGCCCACCCCACTCGCCGTCGCCGTCGGTCTGCAGCGCACGGGGCGGCTGTTCACCTCCGCCGCGCTCGTCTTCGCCGTCGTCATGGCCTCGCTCGCCGCCTGCGACCTCGTGCTGCTCCAGCTCATCGGCTTCGGCCTCGCGGTGGCCGTCGCCCTCGACTGCACGCTGGTCCGCGCGCTGCTCGTGCCCGCGATCATGTCGCTGGCCGGGCGCGCCAACTGGTGGCCCGCGGGCCGCCGGACGTCCGCGTGAGGACGTCCTGAAACCTCCCAAGGGGCTTTCGGCCGTACAAATGTTTCTTTCGGCGTGCAACCGTACAAGCGTGCAGGTCATCTGTAGGGGTGTGGTGGGGGGCGTCGGAGCGTACCGGCGGCGGCAAGGCCGTGACCCGCCGCGTCACCGAAGAAACTGCGAGAAAGGTCGACTCACGTGCACGTCGCGGGCCGTCGCTCCGTCCTGTTGGCATCCGCCCTCATGGGCTCCTTCGTCCTCTCCGCCTGTTCGGGGGGCTCGGGCGGTTCGGGGTCCGGGACCGAGGCCAAGGTCACCGTCACCCCGGCCGCCGGCAAAGAGGTCGCGCTCGGCGCGCCGATATCGGTGAAGGCCGAGGACGGACGGCTCACCGCCGTCGAGGTCAAGGACGACAAGGGGCAGAAGGTCGGCGGACAGCTGGCCGGTGACGGTTCGTCGTGGACCTCGGACACCAAGGTCGGCCCCAAGACCACCTACACCGTGCGCACCACGGCCAAGGGCGGCAAGAACGGCAAGGGCAAGGAGTCCTCCACCTCGTCCACCTTCACCACCCAGCCGGCCCCGAAGGTCAACAAGCTCACCAACGCCCCCGGCAACGGCGAGACGGTGGGCACCGGCATGCCCGTGTCGATCCTCTTCGACCACAAGATAGACAAGAGCAAGCGCGCCGAGGTGGAGAAGGCCCTGAAGGTCACCTCCGAGCCGAAGGTGGAGGGCGCCTGGGGCTGGGTGACGGACTACTCGGGCCAGGACCGCATCGACTGGCGGCCGAAGACCTTCTGGCCCGCCGGCACCAAGGTGTCCGTCAAGGGCGATCTGACGGGCATCGACACCGGCGAGGGCGGCTGGTTCGCCAAGAACTACGCCTGGAACTTCACCATAGGCCCCGACCGCAAGGCCGTCATCGACGTCCCCGCCCACAAGCTGACGATGTATGAGAACGGCAACGCCGTCGGCCACATCATGGGATCCGCCGGCTCCCCGCAGGACCCCACCCGCGGCGGCATCCACACCGTGCGCGGCAAGAACGCCGCCGAGACGATGGACTCCGCGACCATCGGCTACGGCAACCAGTGGAAGCTGGACTCGAAGTGGGTGACCTACCTGACCGCCTCGGGCACCTTCCTGCACTCCGCGCCCTGGAACAACTCCATCGGCGTGGAGAACAACAGCCACGGCTGCTTCGGCATGACCACCGCCGACGCCAAGAAGATCTACGACTTCCTGCCCATCGGCGCCACCGTCGAGGTCAAGGGCACCTCCAGCACCAAGAAGACCGACGTCGGCAACGGCCTCGAGGTCTGGCAGGAGACCTGGGAGCAGTGGCAGAAGCGCACCGCCGTCAAGTGACGTCCGGGGGTGACGACCGCCCCGGCCCCTACGCCGTGACCGCTCGCAGGCCCTGATCGTTGGCCCCGTGCCGGGCGGCGGCGGCCCGGCGGGAACGGGGGGCCGGGGCATGCGGTGGAAATGGGTGCTGACGTGGGGGCTCTGTGCCGCCTTGGGCATCGCCCTGGCGCTGGCGTGGATCCTGCCGGCCGACCCCGAGGTCGCCGGGACCGCCAGCTCCGTCGCGGCAGCGGTGACCGGTCTCTTCGGCCTGTTGGCGGTGTGGGCCGGGCGCCCCGGCCGTACGCCCGCGGACCCCGCCCGGACCGAAGCCGCCGCGGACGCGCTGGCGGCCCTGGTCCGCCGGCAGTGGGAGGACGAGGCGGTGCTCCGCCAGCTCTTCGACCCGGCCCCGCTGCCCGTCCTGTGGTCGGACTGCCTCGCTCCGGGCCTGTCCGACCACCGCCCGCTGACCGGTGAGCCGATCTCGTGCCGCGCGGACGCGCCGCACGAGCTGACGGCGGCCCTGCGCGGGCTCCCGCGCCGCCGGCTGGTGGTGCTCGGGCCCGCCGGCTCGGGAAAGACGGCCTTCACGGTGCTGCTGACCCTCGCCCTGCTGCGCGACCGCACCGCCGGGGAACCCGTGCCGGTGCTGTTCTCCCTCGCCTCCTTCGACCCCTCGCGCGAGAGCGTCCACGGTTGGCTCCGGCGCCGGATCGCCGCCGACTACCCGGCGCTGGCCGATGCCCGTACCCACGGCGGCACCGTGATCGAGGGCCTGCTCGCCGACCGCCTGGTGCTCCCGGTCCTCGACGGCCTGGACGAGCTGCCCGCCTCCGCCCGGGCAGCCGCCCTCGCCTCCCTCAACGACACCCTCGACGCCCACGCACCCCTCGTGGTGACCTGCCGCAGCGCCGACTACGCCGCCGCGGTCGCCGAGGCGGGCGTCCTGGCCGGCGCCGCGGTCGTCGCCCCCGCACCCCTGCGCGCCGACGCCACCCTGGCCCTGCTGCGGCTGGCCACCCCGCCCGGGCCCGGCCAGGACCGCTGGGACGCCCTCGCCACGCACCTGTCCCGCCACCCCGACGGACCCGCCGCCCGGGCCCTGACGGGCCCGCTGGTCGTCGCCCTGGCCCGCGCCGTGTACGCCGACGGCGGGGGAGACCCCGCCGAGCTCGCGGACACCGCCCGCTTCCCCACGCCGGTGGCGATCGAGCACCACCTGCTGGACGCCCTCATCCCCACCCTCTACGCCCGCGCCCACCGCCGCGCACCCGCCGGGCGCCGCTGGGACCCCGTCCGCGCCCAGCGCTACCTGACCCACCTGGCGGCCGGACTGCGCCGGCAGGGGACGCACGACCTGGCGTGGTGGCAGCTCTACCGGTGGCTGCCCGCCCTCGGCCGGACCTGGGCACGTGCGGCGCTGTGGGCCGCCGGCGCCATCGCGCTGACGCTGCTGGCGTACGGAGCGCACCGGGCGGCCGTCGACGCCCCGGCGTGGACGACGGCCTACATCCTGTCCGCGGCCGGCGAGCAGGGCGTGGCGCTGTGGTGCATGCAGTGCGTCGCGGCGTGGGCCGCGACCGCACCCCGCATGGCCGGACGCCGGCTCGGCGCGGCCGCTCTCGTCGCGGTGAGCGGAGTGCTGGTCCACGACGTGGAGAGGGTGGCGCTCGGTACGTACCCGCTCTCCGGCGCCGGGGAGCTCGCCCGGCTCGTCGCCACCGACCTCAGCGTCCTGGGGCTGATCTACTTCACCGTGCTCTACGCCGCGGGGACACCGGTGCCGCCGCGCGCGCCGAGCCGGGGCAGCCTCACCGCGCCGCACTGGCGCCGCCGCCTGCCGCGCGCCGTCCTCGTCGTCGCCGGCGTCGCCCTCCTGACCGTCGCGGCCCTCAACGTCTACGTCGTCACCGGCCTCCTGCCCACGGCGAAGCCGCACGTGCGGTGGGGGACCTTCTGGGCGGCCGGGCTGACCATCGGCGCGCTCTTCGGAACCGTACTGGCCTGCGTGCGGTGGGTGACGGTGGGCACCGCGCCCCGTCACGACGTCGTCACCCCCGCCGAGTCCCTGCGGGCCGACCGGCTCATCGCCCTCGTCAACGGCGCGGCGGGGGCGGTGCTCATCACGCTGGCCGACGTCGCCGTCGTCACGCCGGGAGCACTCGCCGATCACCTCGAGGCGGCCTCCTATCTGTCCTGGCTCCTGCTCGCCGAGCTGCCGGTGGCCGGCGCCGCCGGCCTCGTTCTCGCCCTCACCGCCTTCGCCTGGCCCCACTACACCCTCGCCCGCCTCCTGCTCGCCGCCCGCGGGCGGCTGCCGTGGCGCCCGCAGGCGTTCCTCGCCGACGCGCACCGGCTCGGGGTGCTGCGCCAGGTCGGGCCCGTCCACCAGTTCCGGCACGCCTGCCTCCAGGAGCGCCTCGCCGGCCGGGCCCGGCTGCCGCACCCCCGTCGCCGCCCCACGCCCGCCGGACTGCCTTCGGGATCTTCCGGACACCCGTCGGAGTAGCTGTGGCGTATGTCACGCGGGAGTGAATGGGCGTTCACATCTTGTATCGGGCGCTGAATGCGGAGGAGTCCCTTCACCACTGGGCAGGACCCCCACATGCACGATGAACGAGGTAATACCCCACCCGCAGTCTGGCCCCTGACCAGCGCAGATCTAGCGTGAGCCCACCGGAAAATCAAATATCCGTAAACTCTTGACGACGCCCTTACGCGCCTCACACCATTCACGGCATGGACTTGTCCGACAGGCGACCGCGCTTAGCCCACGGCTGACCGCACCCCCCGCTCCGCATCCCGGCCGGCCAGGCTTTCGGGACCTGGCCTCCCCCAAGGCCGTCGAAGGGATACGGAGCCCGCCGGTTCACCGGTCCACCTTCCCGAAACCATCCCGGGCACAGGCGTCGCCAGCCCGCCCGGGTACCGGGTCCTCGTCGACGATCCCCCCACGCCTCAGGGCAGCCGCTCACGCATGCCGTGAGCCCGTCCGCCTGCGCGCGGGGAGATCTCCCGCAACACCGTCGTGCGGCCCGGTCCTGCACCCCCTCCAAAGAAGGCGAAGACATACATGAGTGACCGCACCCTTACTGCGGCCGACACCGAGCCCGGCGTAACCGCCCCGGCGTCGACGTCACAGCACGTCGACGCGGGTGACGCGGGCTACAGCAAGGACCTCAAGTCCCGCCACGTCAACATGATCGCCATCGGTGGAGCGATCGGAACCGGACTCTTCCTCGGCGCCGGTGGGCGCCTCGCGAACGCCGGTCCCTCCCTCTTCATCGCCTACGCGGTCTGCGGAATCTTCGCCTTCTTCGTGGTCAGGGCGCTCGGTGAGCTGGTGCTCTACCGCCCCTCCTCCGGCGCGTTCGTCTCGTACGCCCGTGAGTTCATGGGCGAGAAGGGTGCCTTCACCGCCGGCTGGCTCTACTTCCTGAACTGGGCCACCACCGGTATCGCCGACATCACGGCGGTCGCCACCTATACCCACTACTGGGGAATGTTCAGCGACATCCCGCAGTGGGTGCTCGCGCTGATCGCCCTCGCGGTCGTGCTCGCCGTGAACCTGATCTCGGTGAAGTACTTCGGCGAGATGGAGTTCTGGTTCGCGATCATCAAGGTCGGCGCACTCGTCCTCTTCATGTTCATCGGCATCTTCCTGCTGGTCACCCAGCACGACGTCGGCGGCTCCACCCCGGGTCTGTCGAACATCATGGACAACGGCGGCGTCTTCCCGACCGGCGTGATGCCGATGCTGCTGGTCATCCAGGGTGTCGTCTTCGCCTACGCCTCGGTCGAGCTGTGCGGTGTCGCCGCGGGTGAGACCAAGAACCCCGAGAAGATCATGCCGAAGGCGATCAACTCGATCATGTGGCGTGTGGGTCTCTTCTACGTCGGCTCGGTCATCCTGCTCGCGCTGCTGCTGCCGTACACCGCCTTCACCGGCGACCAGAGCCCCTTCGTCACCGTCCTGTCCAAGATCGGTGTGCCGTACGCGGCCGGCGTGATGAACCTCGTCGTCCTCACCGCGGCGCTCTCGAGCCTGAACTCCGGCCTCTACTCCACCGGCCGCATCCTGCGCTCGATGGCCATGTCGGGCTCCGCGCCCGGCTTCACCGGCCGCATGAACAAGGGCCAGGTGCCCTACGGCGGCATCCTGCTCACCGCCTTCTTCTGTGTGCTGGGTGTGGGCCTGAACTTCGTGGTCCCGGCCGACGCCTTCGAGATCGTGCTGAACTTCGCCGCGATCGGCATCATCGGCACCTGGGGCATGATCATGGTCTGCTCGCTCCTCTTCTGGAAGCGCTCGCAGGACGGCCGCGTCACCCGCCCCGGCTACCGCCTCCCCTGGGCCCCGTACACCCAGATCATCACCCTGGTCTTCCTGGCCGGCGTGCTGGGCCTGATGGCGGCCGACGAGGGCGCGAGCCGCACCACCGTCCTGTGCCTGCCGATCATCGTGGCAGCGCTCGTCGGCGGCTGGTTCCTGGTGCGCGGCAAGGTCGCCCGCATGAAGCAGGAGACCGAGCTGCAGCAGGCCGGGGACGCCCAGAAGTAACCCCGCCCGTCAGCTAGCCCAGCGAAGGCGCCCACCCCGGCACGTCGGGGGTGGGCGCCTTCGCCGTTGCGTCGACGCGCACCCCATGCCTAGCCGGGCTTGATGCCGGCGAGCTGTACGAGCAGCAGCACGAGCCGGTAGGCGTCGGCGAAGTCGGCGGCCGTGAACGTGACCGTGCGGGCGCCCTCGGCGCGTGAGACGCCCGGTACGAGTGTTGCCAGGTCGACCGTCGCCGGGCTGTAGAGGTCGACCTCGACATCAAGCGGCCCGGCGAGGGTCAGCGGCGAGATCCGTGCACGCCGCGTGATGGCTTCGGCGGCCGCCAGGCGCAGGCGCTCCCTGGCTTCCTCGGGGTGCAAGGCGATGGCGGCGGCCTGGCCGAGCGCTTGTTTGACCGCGACCGTGACCGCCGACGGGACCAGCTCACACAGTTCGGCGCAGGCGCTGTCGTCGCCACTGAGCAGCACGACCGGTACGCCCAGGTGCCCGGCCATGGCGGCGTTGAGACCGATCTCGCCCAGGGAACGTCCGGCCACGCGCACGTCGAGGATGCCGTCGCTCATGGTGTGCGCCAGCGCTGCCGGGCCGCCACCGGCGCGGGCGTGGTAGCCGATCAACATCACCGCGTCGGTGTCGTCGTCGAGCCCACCGAGCATGCCGAGAGGACGGGGCTTGCCACGCACCAGATGAGCCCGTCGGTCGAGTGCCTCCGGCAGCAGGTTACGGAAAGACCCGTGCGCGTCGGCGACCCACACCACAGCTGCGGCTTCGGCGTCCAGGACGCCGGCTATCACGGCGTTCGCTTCGGCCGTCATCAACGCCCGCCCGCGCTCGTAGTCGTGGCCACCCGGATTCGTCTCGGTGGGATGCACTAACCCCGAGATGCCTTCCATGTCCACAGAGATCAGTACCTTCATGGTCCAGGGAGTCCAGGGCCGTACCCACCACTGACTGTCCATCAACGGATACCCGGCGCGGTGCGGAGCCGTCCGGCTGTGGTGTGGCCGCATCGCCGAGCGCGGCCTGCTGATTCAGTCCGCCGCCTACATCGCAGCACGGGCCGGTGACACGGCCGGGATGGGGGAACTGACGACCCCTCTGCCGCACTCGCCGCAGCCCGGCAAGTGGCCCCCGCAAGCCTGCCCAGCACCGAGCGCCTGGCCCGCTACTACACCGGGATCGCTGCGGCCTCCGACCGGTGGGGCTGCCCGGGGCGGATGCATCCGCGCCCTGCTGACCGCCCGAACTCTCCGTTCGCCACCGGCAGGGGCGGTGCGGCCGCCTACCGGTCGTCGACGGCCGCTCTCAACGCCCTCACCCTCCTGTACGCCCAGACGCTGGCCGAGAAGGGATTCAAGGTCAACGCGCTTGCCGCAGAGGTTCCGCTTGATGCGCCCAAGCTGGTGTCCAGGTTTGGGGAACCGTGGGCACGGGGATTGTCGCGTGAACAGCTGATTGCTGTTTTCCTACCAAGGGAGCCTGAAACTGTGTCAGCTAGTGACTTCAAGAGCGGCGACTCACCCCTGGAATCCGGCGAACAGGGGGCCGCGGCGGAAAGGGTCTTCCACGTGCGAATCCTGCAACGGGGCGGCAGGAAAACCCTGACTACTCTTGAAGGGCTGCCTCGTGGCGTTGATCCGCAAAAGATGCTCAAGCTCCTCAAAAAGCAATTCGACTGCAACGGAACCATCGTGGAGACGGCAGAGGGTGAGCAGGTCGTCCAGTTGCAGGGAGATCATCGTGAAAAGCTCGGGGAGTTCCTGATCGAGGGTGGCTTCGCGAAGAAGGGTGAAGTTAAGGTGCACGGCACCTGAGTGCCCCGAGATCAACCTGTGCCTCCGGCGGGTCCTCCGCCGACGTCGGCCGTCGTGCCAGTGCAGTCCTGGCAGGCTCGCCGGGCTCTGGAGCCGGGTGGACCGGCTTGCGGGCTCTCCTGGTAGCCAGGAGCCGTTGTTGCTCCAGAGACCGGTCAGCGCTGGGAGGCCGGCAGGGGCCGGGCGGTGGGGACGTGCGCGACTGCCGGCAGAGAACACCGCGTACGGGGGCATGTGGGGGAGCGTGTGGGTGACGGTGTGGCGTGGCACGCAACAGTGCGCCGGCTGCCGGGCGTTCGCCTGATCACGGTACGGATAGACATCTTCCGGATCTCCGGTGGGAGTTACACCACTGGCCGCCCGGGATCCCGTCACCAGGCGCCCGCCGTGGTGACGCTCTTCCACCGGGAAGGCTCAGCCATGAACAGGTTCCACCGCGCCTTAGGCATGCTCGCGGCGACCATTCTGCTCAGCGGCGCAGGCGCCGTGCTCGCCTCGCCTGCGCATGCCGACAGCGCCGACGATGGTCCGCAGGTGCTGGTCAGCGCCCAGCAGTGTGTCAACACCGGTGGGCGCATCCGACAGATCTTCTGGGTTCCCCCGATGTACATGTGCGTCGGTGGCCCGCACAACGGAGAGGCCATCACCAGCTGGTGATGGCCTCTCCGCCACCAGCCGGCACCCCGCGAAGAGCCTCCCCGGTGCACTGTCACCGAAGTCGATGACCCGCGGGCCCCGGGAACGCAGAAGATTCCGGGGCCCGCGCAGGACACTCGGTGGTGGACCAGAACCTGCTGAGGAGGGCCTTCAGCCGCCTCGCATCTCCACCACCCGCCCGCATTCCACCGCTCCTCGCGCTGGCTATGCACCGCCACGACGACGCGGGGACGTGGCGGTACACCGGATTAGCGCGTTCGCAGTGGTGACTTTCAGAATTCAATACCCAGATACGGAACCAGGGGGTTCTCGTATGAACGTCAGTCAGGTCAGACTGCCTCCTGGAACGCAATACTACCTTCCTGATATCCAGACGAGGCTCCCGGTCAAGGCGCACCCTCGGGCAGACGAAATCTGCCGAGAAGCAACCAGCAAGTCCCGTCCGGCTCTTCTGAAGTACTGGAGGGGGAACGCGGACGAGCTTAACCGCCATCTGAACCATCGCGTTGACTATTGGGCGTGCTTGTGTCATCCAGACGCTCTGGAGGGCCGAATGCAGACGCTGGCCAATCACATGTGGACCAGTGATCTCATGGATGCCACATATACCTTCTATGCTCTCTCGTCCCGGGTCGAGGGCATCGATAAATTTCGGCAGCAGCTCAGCGCCGCCCTTCAGGGCCTACCCCCCGCTCCCTTCGAAGCGTCCGATGCCCCCGCCGTCCCCGATGCCCCAGATGTGGCCATGGTTCGTTCGGCCTTCCAGGGAACCCTCGAGCCCGTACTGGCTCTCATGCCCGAAGGGTTGAGGGAGCGCTACATCGCTATCAACGAACGGACGCTGGCAGCGGGCGTCGAGGAGGTGAAGGCTGAAGCCCAGGGGAGAGTCTTGGACGTAGAAAGCTACCTTCGCCTACGCCCGGTCGCGGTATACGGCTACTGGATGGGAGCGCATACTGAATTTACCTTGGGGATCGACCTGACCGAGGATCTCTCCACCCACCCCGAACTCGCCAGCCTCGTCGATAACGTTGCCCTCTCCCTCGCCCTGGTGAATGATCTTTTCTCCTTCCGCAAGGAATACTATGAGGGAGAGATGCTGAGCTGCGTATGGGTTTTCCACGTCAAGGAGGGACTATCGCTGCAGGGGGCCGTCGACAAGACGTGCGATCTCATCAACCAGAACGAGAGCGAGTTCATCGCCAAGCGCGACAGAATCCTTGCCGGTGAGCTGGGAAAGCGGGGCGACATTCGGGCCTATCTCGCAGGTTTGGGATACTCGATGAGTGGAAACCTGCATTACCACCGTTCGTGCCCCCGGTATCACGGACTAGACCACGACTGGAGCACTCAGATCGTCAGTGGCCTCGTCACCCTGGACCGTGACAGGACCACCGTCGACCCGGCTGCCCGGCGCTGAGCAAGCCGTGTTTGGTGTGCACGACACTGATCACACCGGTCAGCGTATGCGCGCACCCACCTGCGCACCCCCGCCGTCTCCGCCTGCCTAGGCGTGGGCGACCTCGCCGGCAGGCTCCTTGTCGCCGTCAGTGGTTCGGTGAGTGTGTGAAGCTTTGGTGGTTCCCCCGCCGCACGCGGAAGCCGGCGTCGACCATGCGTGTGTGCTCGCACCGTTGCCCGCTTCCTTATCGGCGGATCCGTCCGCCCTCCGCGACGCGCTGACGCTCTACTCGAACTTCGCGGCCATCCTGGCGGGCTTCGCCTTCACCGCCGTGATCGTCATTCCGTCCCTGCCGAGGGACCGGCAAGGCGGCCCCGACGAGCGGGAGATCGAAGAAGTCCTCACCGTCGGAATCTCCTCCTTCTTCTCGCTCAGCATCACCGCCGTTGCGTACGGCTCGGTGGTCGCGGCGTCCGGCGATGCCTACAAGGCCCTGCTGGGCGGTCTCCTGTCCGGCACAGCGCTCGCCCTTTCCGCCTTGCTGCTCACCCTCTTCATCGTCCTGCTGCTCGAATCGCTCTTCTCCGCCAGTTCTCTGGCCACGTACGCACGCCGCATGCTGAGCCAGTTCTTTCCCCTGATCGCCTTCGTCAATCTGCAAGGTCCCATGGAGGAGTACCTGCACGTCACGTTCCCCGGACACACGCCCGTTCTTGTCAGGGTGGTCCTGAGCGTCTTCTTGGCCCTGCTCGTGGCCTGGGGCGCCGCAGGCTTCTTCGTGCACCGCTGGCCTGCGGTCGGGGTCCGTCTTTCCGTGCCCAGGTCCGGCGTCCGGTGGCTGTCCGGCGCCACCTTCTGTGCCTGCACGGCGGCAACGGCCGCCGCCGCCATGTACACCAATCACGACCGGCACGGATCGGCCCCACCGGTCGGGGTCATGATGGCCATCATGACCCTGGCGTTCCTCGGTTTCCTCTGCTTCGGGGTCTGCACGTTCTTCCTCCGACCCGCGCCACGGCAGCCTTAGGCCAGGGCTCGGCCTGCGTCATGGCCGGGGTCAGGTGGTCACCTGGCGGCGGGTCCGCTTCACCTCGCGGTCTACGGCCCAGGCGTCGCCGACCGGCCCGATGTGGCCGAGCTTGTCGGGATTGCTCACCCCGCGAATGTTCTGGATCCGGCCGTCGAGCACCTCCAGGACCAGGATCTGGAGCACCTTGCCGTCCCGGTCGCGGAGGATCGCGCCGGGCTGGCCGTTGATCTCGTGCGGTTCGAGTGTCACGTCGATCCGGATCAGCCAGGGGAAGGCCGTGCCCAGCAGCCGGGCCACGTTCTGCGCGCCCATGATGGTCCTGGCCAGCTGTGGGGCCTTGCCGCCGCCGTCCCCGACCAGCTGTACGTCGGCGGCCAGCAGCTCCTGCAGCCCGCCCACGTCGCCGTTCTTCAGCGCGTCGAAGAACCGCGTCGCCAGTTCCCGCCGCTCCTGACGGTCCGCCGCGAACCGTGGCCGCCCGGCGTCCATGTGCCGGCGCGCCCGTACCAGCAGCTGCCGGCAGGCCGCCTCCGAGCGCTCCACCGCCGTGGCGATCTCGTCGAACCCGAAGGCGAACACCTCCCGCAGCAAGAACACCGCCCGCTCCAGCGGGCTGAGCCGCTCCAGCAGGAGCAGCGCCGCCATCGACACCGAATCGGCCAGCTCCACCGCCCGCGCCGGGTCCTGGTACGGATCGCTCAGCAGCGGCTCGGGAAACCACGGCCCGACGTACTCCTCCCGGCGCACCCGGGCGGAACGCAGCACATCGATGGAGATCCGGGTCACGGTCGTCGACAGAAACGCCTTGGTCGACGTGGGCAGCGTCGCCGAGCCGTCGAAGCGCAGCCACGTCTCCTGCACCGCGTCCTCGGCCTCGCTCACGCTGCCCAGGATCCGGTAGGCGATCGAGAACAGCAGCGGCCGCAGCTCCTCGAAGTCCTCGACCTTGCTCACGCCGACTTCCCTCCTCACTCCCGCCACCGGCGGCCCGGATCCCGGAGCCCGGAGGCCGACGGCCGGCCCCCGAGCCTGTTGCTGCCGATGTCGTTCAGTGGAACTGCCCGGGGACGTAGTCGCCGGCCGGCTGCTGGGCGATGATATTCATCCGGTTCGCCATGTTCATGAACGAGATGAGGACCGTCAGGGCGGTGAGCTGCTCCTCGTCGTAGTGCCGGGCGGCACGGGCCCACACCTCGTCGCTGACCCCACCGGCCGCGTCCGCGACCCGGGTTCCCTCCTCCGCCAGCTCCAGCGCGGCCCGCTCGGCCTCGGTGAAGACCGTGGCCTCCCGCCACGCCGCCACCAGGTGCAGCCGCACCGGGGTCTCGCCGGCAGCGACGGCATCCTTGGTGTGCATGTCGATGCAGAAGGCGCAGCCGTTGATCTGGCTCACGCGCAGCGCCACCAGCTCCTGCGTCGCGGCCGGCAGCGGCGACTCCTTGACCACCTGGCCCGCCGCCCGAAGGTGCTTGAGGACCTTGCCGACGGCCGGGCTGGCGAAGTAGTTCAGTCGTGCGTCCATGGTGTGCTCCTCCGTGGTCGTCAGTGGCTACACACCTGGGACGAGGCAGCCCCATCCCCTGTGACATGGACGGATGTGACCTGCGTCTCCCCGGCCGCCCGCACCGCGTCGCGGCACCCCGTCAGGGAGTGCGGTAGGGCGGCGGCGGGGTGCCGCCCGCCGCCGGCACCTGGATCATCGGCACCGGTTTGTTGTGCGGCCAGCCGGCGGAGGCGTCGTCGAAGCTCAGCTCGCCACCGGCGGCGGGCACCCGGCCGGCGTCGTGGAGATTGGTGATCTGGTTGAACACGTCCTGCACGTCCGGGTTCTCACGGCCCGTCTGGGCCGTGACGATCCGCGTCGCCCAGACGGCCGTCAGCACCGCGTCGTGATGCATGATGGCGTAGCCGTCGCTCAGCGCGGAGTCGGGGAACTTGAGGTCCTGGAAGCTCTGGTAGAAGGGCTTGAACCCGCTCGGTGCGTGGACGCCCTTGATCCATCGCTCGGAGTCGGTCGCGGACGCCTCGAGGATGGTGATCCTGTTGTCCTTGAGCAGCCCCATCACCTCGTCCGCCTGCTGCACGGCCCCCGTCGAGCCCGCGGCGATCGTGATCGGCTTGTCGTGCCCGCACTGGCCGCGCGTGGACAGCGCCCGTACGAGATCGGCCAGGTCACGGCCGCGTCCGGCGTAGAAGACCAGCTCGGACTTGGTCAGGCAGATGTTGTTGACGGCGTTGAAGAAGAGCTTGGGCACCCCTTCGTGCTTCCGGCCGGCGGCTCCGACGAAGGAGACCCGCCGCTTGTCGATGTAGTCGGCGAACACCTCGTCGTACGCCTTGCGCATGGTCTGTACGAAGTTGTCGTCCCTGCTGTCGAACACCAGGTATCCGCGGCGCTGTTCGGCGGGCAGCTTGTCCAGGTGCTGCCTGAGCGCCCTGGCGTAGTCGGTGTTGGACGGCGAGACCTTGAACAGGCGCTCGGCGTCGAGGTTGGTGGCGGTCAGGACGGCGCCGATGGCCGGGATCTTCCGCTTGCTGAGCTCGACCGCGGCGTCCTGGGTCTCGGGAATGCTCACCCCCAGCCCGGCCACCGCCACCAGCGGATGTCTGCCCTTGGTCAGACCGGCCAACTGCTCGACCACCGGCCGCCAGTGGGCCTGGTTCCTGCCCTCGCTGGCCAGGATCAGCTGGACCTGGGGCCGCTTGCCGTGGATGCCGGTGGAGGCCGCCGCCGACAGCCCCGGACAGCCGTTGGCGCGGCACTGCGCGGTGTAGGCGCCCTCCAGGCTGGTCCTGATCTCCTCGATGGGCAGGGCGCTGCTGTCGCTCGTGGTCATCGGCGTCAGCAGGGCGACCTTGACGTACGGGACCCGGCTGCGGCCGCTGCCCGGCTTCTCCCACTGGTCGCGGACCCGCCGGTTCTCCTTGGCGATCCGCTCCGTGATGTCCCTGAGCTGCGGGTCGAAGGAGTACGCGGTCTCGTTCATGACGCCGACGCACTCCCGCTCCGCCCCCGACCCCCGCCACACCAGGTCCGGCGTCCCCGGCGAGCACGTGTCCTTCTGCGCCGACGGCCGCAACAGCCACCAGGCGCCCCCGGCCAGGAGGGCGAGGACGAGGACGAGCGCACCGAGGCCCGCCCACCCCCTCCACCACGGGCGCAGTTCGTCGGGACCGGGGTTCACAGGCATGATCTCGGCTCCTTGCCGGCCGGAGGCGTCGCCCCAGGCGTCGGATGCGGGTCACATGTACTTCGCGGCCTCGTGCCTGAGCCCCACCCGCGGGGGAACGGAGCGCATGGCCAGATCCTGGAACATCGAACTGATCGTGAGGTTGAGCTCGGGCCGCGCCCCCGGCAGCCGGTTGCGCGGGTCGGCCGCCAGCCACAGCGCGGCCACCAGCACGGTCAGGGCCCGGTGTCGCGCGAACGAGCGCGGCGCCAGCTCCTCGGCGAGCTGGTCCGCCCGCAGGGTCGCCGACACCTCCGGCACGACCGGCTCCCGCAGGGGTGCGGCGGTGACCGCGTACAGCTCGTACAGCCAGGCGTCGGTGTCGGGCGTCTCCAGCAGGCCGGCGCCGAGGTGATCGGTGACGTCGTCCAGCCGCCCCAGGGCGAGGGCGTGGTAGTGCGCGTCGATCGGATGGCCCCGCAGCAGGTGCCAGTCCCGCAGCCGTCCGTGCACCTCCTCCCACTGCCGCGGCGAGCGGGCCAGTTCGCGGCACAGCAGCAGGCGCAGCCACGGATGCAGGACCGGCCTGCCGGGCAGCGGCCGCGGGTGGGAGCGCTCCAGATAGCCCGAGCCGCGCCCGCCGCGCACCTCCGCGTCCTGGGGGACGGGATCCACCAGCCACAGCCGGGTGCCCATGTCGCGGGCCAGGGTGTTGCGGGTGTGGATGGAGAAGGTGTCCAGGAGCCCGGAGTCGCACGCCGAGTCGAACTCGCGGGCCGCGCCGCACGTCACGAGCGCCGCCCGCTGATTGTCCGTCAGATCCTGGAGCAGGTGCTCCAGCACGGCGCTGCCGAGCGACATCTCCGCGGGCGCCTCGTCGCTCCCCGGCGCGGGCTCCGACAACAGGCCGCGCAGCAGCATCTCGGGATCCCCGCGCCCCACCCCGCGCCCCGCCGCCTCGAGCAACCGGTGCGCGCTCCACGGATGTCCGCGCGTGAGGTGGTGGACCAGCGGGGGCGCCTCCGGCAGGCGCGCGGCCACCTGGGCACCGAGCTGGGCGACCTCGCCGGCGGTCAGGTCGCGCAGCCGCACGCAGTACCAGCGCCAGGACGCGTCCGGCGGCGGTTGCGGAATGGCCTGCTCCCAGTCGGCGTACGAGGCTCGCTCGGGCGAGTGGATGGCCACCCCGGCCGGGCCGCGCGCGAACGGCCCCGGCACCTTCCCGGCGTCGGAGGCGGTGGCGACGGCCAGCAGCGGGTCGGGCGCGGTGGCGGCGTCCCGCAGCTGGATCAGCAGGTCCAGGAAGCCCCGGCCGCCGGCCGCGTCGATGTTGTCCAGCAGCACCACGCAGTTGCGGTCGCGCCGCCGCCGGGCGTACTCGCCCCGCAGATCCGCCAGGAACGCCGCGCACAGCCGCCGGTCCACCGCGGCCCGGTCGGCCTCGGCCTGGGACTTGCTGAGCTGGTTGAGGGCGACGAGTTCGTGCAGCGGTGTGTGCGGTCCTGCGTACCAGGCGAGCCCGGTGCGCCGGGCCAGGCCGAGCGGCAGCCGCGGCGGATGGCGGATCAGGCCGGCCAGCAACCCGACGCCGGGTATCTGGATCAGGTTCAGGTCCTGCAGCAGCCCCGCCACGTCGGCGGCGCGGTCCGCCACCGCCGTGCGGTCGTGCGCGTCCTGCAGCGCGCGGCGCAGTTGCTGGCCGGCCTTGCGGGAGTCGTTCGCGTCGAGGGAGAGGCCGGGGTCCACCACGACCAGGCCGAGGGTGAGCCGGGGGAAGAGGAGCGCGGGCTGGCGCGCGAAGCGGTGCGAGAGCCCGTAGGCCAGCCGGCCGGCGACCTCGTGGGGCCGCCGTGGCGCGGCCGAGCCGAAGTCGTAGAAGGCGTGCGGCCGGTGCGAGCCCAGATAGCCCAGCCACTCCAGGGCCGCGGTCTTGCCGCTGCCCGGCCCGCCGGCCAGCACCAGGACGGGCAGCCCGTGTTCGCCCTCCGCGCGCGCGTCCTGCACCCGGCCGCGGCAGTCCTGGTACAGCGCTTCGATCCCCTGGATCCCCAACGGCCGCATCGGTGGTTCCGGCAAGCCCCTCAGCCCCCTCGACCGGCCCGTACCCCCGTCGAACCGGTCACAGAATGCTGCCACGCGGGTGCGGCGCGCGCGACCGGTAGGACGAGATCCGCCGCCCGGCACGTGTCCCGGCACTCCGCGGGGGCCCGGGCGCCGGCCCGAGTGGGGGTCAGCGGCAGCGCCAGACCGTGGGCTCACCCCTGCCGGCGTCGTCGGAGGTGCGGCTCCAGCCGGCCACGGAACCGTCGTCCGCCGAGACGTTCACCCCCAGGCTCCCCTTCAACGTGGCGACGAGGCGGGTGAGTTGCCACACCCCGTTGGCCAGGTCGGGGAGCGAGCCCGTGACCTGCCCGGAGCGGTTGACCGAGCCGGCGCGCCAGCTCGTGCCGAGCCGCAAGGGGGTGCCGTTCTGCTCCCACAGCACGCCGATGCCCTCGGCGTCGCCCGGGGTGGCGCGCCCCGCGACCCGGCCGTTGGAGATCGCGGCGCCCTCGACCCTGTCCATGCCGGCCGGCGGCGTCAGCGTACGGGCGGTCCCGGCCCGCCACAGGCGCAGCGACGTGGCGGTGAACGCGTCGGTCCGCTTCGGGTAGTGCTCGATCAGGACGGTGCCGTCCTGGTCGATGCCCTTCGCCTTGGTCTGGCCGGTGGTGGGCAGGCCGGCGGAGAGCTTGACGACGGTGCCGGGCGCGGAGGCGGGCCAGAGCACCGCCGTGTGCACGGTGTAGCTCATGACGTCCTCCTGGAAGTGGGTGCCGACGTGCCCCACGATGTCGCCGTTGTCGTTGATCCCGGTCGCCCACGACTCCTGGGCGCCCGCCGGTTCCGGCAGCGCCTCCAGTTTGCCGTCGCGGGAGCGGAACGCGTGGTCCCCGGCCGTGAGCGTCTGCGCGTGACCGACGACCGTGCCGCCCCGGTTCACCCCCGCCACCGACGGGTCGGTCATGCCCGGCGGATCGGCGTAGACGGTGACCTGGCCGTCGCGCCACCGCAGGGCGTGGTGGGAGGAGGAACCCCACGGGCCCCAGACGTCGCCGTCGCCGGCGAATCCGCCCTGGCTGTCGGCCGCGGTGACGGCGGCGCTGTCGATGCCCGCCGGCCGCGGCAGCAGGGTGGGGGTCCAGGCGCAGGCCGCCGGGGCGGCGGCCGCGGCGGGCGGGATCAGTGCGGGCGTCGTCGCGAGGGCCAGGGCCGCGACGACCGCGCCGAGTCCGGAGGACCGCATGCGAGCTTCTCCTTCGTTGGGGGGCGTGGGGGAGTGCATCGGGCAGTGCATCGGGGAGTAGGCGGGGCGACGCCCACCGTGGCAAGGGGCGCTGACAGCGGTCTGACACCCGGCTGACCGTCCGCCGTCAACCCCGACGTTCGTCAGGGGTGCGGGTTGCCGTTCGACCCGGGTGCTGGACCGGGCAGCGTCCGTAGGTTCGGCGGCATGGAACACGGAACACAACGAGAAGGTGACCGCCGCCCGGGGGCCCGGCGGCCGGCGGCCGCGGCCGGCGTGCTCGCGGCGGCCGCCGGCGTGCTGGTGTGGGCGGCGCCGGGCGGTACGGGCGGCGGGGCGGAGGCGGTGCGGGTCACCGCCGGGACGTCGGCGTCCGTCTACCGGTCGGTGGCCCAGGGCGCCGCGGACGCACCGGGCTGGGCGGGGTCGCTGATGGGCCTGGCCACCGACGGCACGCTGGTGGTGCTCGGACTGCTGCTGATGTGGACGGCCTGGACCGGGTGGCGCCACCGCGACCCGGCCACGCTCGCCGGCGTGCTGACGGCGGGCGCGGGCACGGTGGTCGCCTACGCCGTCAGCGAGGCATTGAAGGTGGCGGTCGACGAGGAGCGCCCCTGCCGGGCTCTGGGGGGCGTCACCGCGCTCGAGCCGTGCCCGGAGGTGGGGGACTGGTCCTTCCCCAGCAACCACGCCACCCTCGCCGCCGCGCTGGCCGTGGGCCTGGCCGTCCTGCGGCCCCGGCTCGCCGCCGTGACCCTGCCGCTGGCCGGGCTCGCCGCGCTGCTGCGCGTGGCGGTGGGCGTGCACTACCCGCACGACGTGCTGGCCGGTGCCGTGCTGGGCGGGGCGGTGGCGGCCGCCGCGATGCTGGTGCTGCCGCCGTTCGCCGTCAGGCTGGTGGCGCCGCTGGTGTCACGGCCCGGCGGGAGCCGGCGGGGCACTCATGCCCGCTTCGTGGGCCACGACCGCGGCCGCGGCCCGGTTGTCCACGCCCAGGCGGGCCAGGATCGAGCTGACGTGCGCCTTGACGGTGCCTTCCACCACGTGCAGGCGCCGGGCGATCTGAGCGTTGGACAGCCCGGCGCCCAGATAGGACAGCACGTCCCGTTCCCGCCCGGTGAGGGCGGCGACCCGCTCGCGGGCGGCGGCACGCCGCCCGGCCGCGGTCCCGGCACCGGTCGCGGCCAGATGGGCCACCACCCGGGCGGCGACCTTCGGTGACAGGTAGGCGGCGCCCTGGGCCACCGCCCGTACGCCCGCGACCAGTTCCTCGGGCGGACCGGACTTGACCAGGAATCCGGAGGCGCCGCCCGCCAGCGCCTGGAGGATGTAGTCGTCCTCGCCGAACGTCGTGAGCATCACGACCCCGGTGCCGGGCGCGGCGGCGCGGATGTGCGCCGCCGCCTCGATGCCGCTCGCCCGCGGCATCCGGATGTCGAGCACGGCCACCTCGGGGCGGTGCCGGCGGACCAGCTCCACCGCCTCGTGCCCGTCCGCCGCCTCCGCGACGACCTCCAGCTGCGGGTCGGTGGACAGCACGGCGCGCACACCGGCGCGGATCATCGGCTCGTCGTCGGCGACCAGGACGCGGATCATCGCGCGCTCACCCGCCGAGGACGGCGAGCCCGATCAGCCGGCCGTGCTGGAAGCAGAGCTGGTACGAGTCGCCGGAGCTGTCGACGAACCGGTCGGCCGTCACCGCGTAGTACTCGCACTCGATCCCCGGCCCCTTCGGTTCGGCCGCCCGCGGGCGGTACGGCAGCTGACGGTCCGGCAGCAACGCCGCCACCTCCGAGCGATTCTGCCCCACCCGGAGCGCGGCGTAGTCGGCGGGGGCCAGCACCATGTGGGACAGCGTCAGCGACCCCCACACCGCCAGGGCCGCCGTCAGCGCCGCCGTGGCCAGCAGCGGCACGACGACCGCGGCGGCCAGCGCCCGCCCCGCACGGCGGCGCGCCCGCCGGTGCTCCGGGGGCAGAGCGACGGGGGCCAGCGCGGCGGCCGGCGGCCCCGGCGGCTGCCGCACGGCGGCGTGCGGCAGGCGGGCGGTGACGGTGAACCCGCCGTCCTCGCGCGGGCCGTGGCCGAACGTGCCACCGGTCAGCCGCACCCGCTCGTCCAGGCCGACCAGGCCCCGGCCGCCCCCGCGCAGGCGGCCGGCGGGGGCGGCCGGCGCGGGGGAGTTCTCCACCGACACCACGGTCTCGGCTGCCGTGTGCGTGACGCGGACCGTCGCGCTCGCGCCGGGCGCGTGCTTGGCGACGTTCGTCAGCGCCTCCTGCACCACCCGGTGGGCGGCCCGTTCGACGACGCCCGGCACCTCGTGCTCCCGGCCGTCGGTGTGCAGCGTCACGACCAGCCCCGAGGCGGCCGCGCCCTCCACCAGGCGCGCGACGCGGAAGTCCGCGGGCTCCGCCGGCGCCGTCTCCGCCTCCTCGCGCAGGATGCCGATCACCTCGCCCAGCCGTTCGACGGCCGTCGCCGCCCGCGCCCGGACGTCCTCCGCGGCCGCCCGGTGCTCCTGCGCCAGGCCGGGGGCGAGCTTGAGCGCGCCGGCCGACAGCGCGATCAGGCTGAGGTCGTGACCGAGCGCGTCGTGCATGTCCTGGGCGATACGGGCCCGTTCACGCAGCCGGGCCTGCTCGGCGACCAGCCGCTGCTCGCGCTCGAGCTGTTCCGCCCGGGACCAGCCCGCCCGGACCAGCTCCTGGTACTGGCGCCACAACCGGCCCGCGAACCAGGGCAGCAGCGCGGCCCCCACCACCATGGCGACGAACCGGCTGCCCAGCGCCAGCAGCGCCGGCACGGCCACCACCGCGGCCGCCCCCGCGACGACCAGCACGCTCAGGGCGACCACCATCGGCAGGGTGCGCCCCGAGCGATGCCCCGCGAGAAAGGCGGCGCCCATGGCCGGCAGCGCCCACCACAAGCTCGTCGCACTCAGCCCGGTGGCCGCCGCGGCGACCACCGCCAGCACGGCACCCGGATCGCGCCCGCCCAGGGGCGCCCTGTCTGTCGCTGTCGTTCCGTACACGGGTGCACGGTATGCGGGAGGTACGGGCGGGCCGTCCTCCGGGTCACGGGCTGTCCGTATCCGTCCCGCGGGTCACCGGCCCGGCGCCCAGGGCCGCCCGGCCGGCCGCCGCGGTGAGCAGGGCCAGGGCGGCGGCCGTGGCGGGCACCGCGAAGGCGGTGGCCGCTTCGAGGTGTTCCGCGCACCAGCCGCCGGTCGCCGAACCGGCCGCGATGCCGGTCAGCAGCGCGGTCACGGCCAGGGTCATCCCCTCGTTCAGCCGGCCCGGCGGCGTCAGGCCCTGGACCAGGGCCATGCCGGTGACCATGGCCGGCGCGGTGGCCATGCCCGCCAGGAGCAGTGCGCCCGCCAGGGCGAGGAGGCCGCCGGTGGTGGCCGCGAGGAGCGGCAGGAGGGCCAGGGCGGCCATCGCGGCCAGGCAGCGGGGGAAGCGGGCGCCGGCCGGACCCGCCGGGCGGGCCAGACCGTACAGCAGCCCCGCGACACAGGACCCGGCCGCCTGCAGGCCCAGCACGACGCCCGCCGCGGGGCGGTGACCCGCGTCGTCGGCGAAGGCGATGGTCACGACCTCCAGCGAGCCGAAGAGCATGCCGGTGCACACGAAGACGGCCAGCACCAGGCCGAGCCCCCGGTTGCCGCGCAGGAGCGGCCGGGAGGCCGACGGCCGGGCGGTCACCGGTGGTTCGGTGCGGCGTTGCGCGGCGAAGAGCAACGTGCCGGTCAGGAAGAGGACGGCGCCGGTGAGCGTGCCCGCCTCGGGGAACAGGGCCGTGCACAGGAAGGCGGCGACCACGGGGCCCAGCATGAAGCACGCCTCGTCCGCGGCCTGTTCGAAGGAGTTCGCGGTGTGCAGGGCGGCCGGATCGTCCCGGAAGAGGTGCGCCCAGCGGGCGCGGGACATGCCGCCGGTGTTGGGCGTGGTCGCCGTCGCGGCGTACGCGGCGAACAGCGTCCACGCGGGCGCCCCGGACCGTACGCACACCACCAGGGCCAGGGAGCCCAACGCGGCGGCCAGGGCCGCGGGCACGGCGACGCGGGCCTGGCCGTGGCGGTCCACGAGCCGGGCGGTCCACGGCCCGACGACGGCTGTCGCGGCGAGCCCGGTCGCGACGACGGCCCCGGCGAGCGCGTACGACCCGCGCGCGGCCGAGATCATCAGTACGGCGCTGACGCCGAACATCCCCATGGGCAGTCGCCCGAGGAGGTTCCACGCGGTGAAGGCGCGGGTGCCGGGGACGGAGAAGATGCGGGCGTAGGGGCCGTGGACGCGGTGCCGCGCGCCCGGCGGACGGCCGCGGTCCACGGCGACGAGCGTGGCACCGGCCGTGGCGAACAAGGGGGTGCGCGCGAGGGGCTCTGGAGGCATGCCCCCACCCTCACCGCGCCCGTGGACGCCGGTCCAACACCTGATGAGCGGCTATTGACGCGCCGCGGTTGTCAATGCGGTCGCGCCGCCGCCGGGGGTGCGGCCCCCGCGCGCCGCACCCCGTCGCAGAAAATGTCCGCTCAGCAGTTGGTGTTGTGCAGCGGCGGGGTTTCGAACCGGCCCTGGTCGGCCACGGACAGGATGCCGATGACGTTGTTGCAGCCCAGGTTCTGGTTCTTGAAGGCGTAGACCTTCGTCTGGCCCTTGCTGACCGTGAAGCCCTCGCTGAAGCGGCTCGTGTTGCCCATCTTGTAGCCGAACTTGACGGTGACCTTGCCGCCACCGGTCTTGCCGTACACCAGGTTCACGGTGCGGCCGTTGTCGATGAGGCCCACACAGAACGTTCCGTTGGACAGGGAGGTGCACGAGGGCCCGGCGTTGCGGATACCGGCGGCCGCCGCCTGGACCGAGGCGTCCCCGGTCGAGGGGGTCGCCGCGGAGGCGGGAGTGGCCAGGCCTATCGCGGCGACCAGGGAGGAGGCGAAGATGACGCCGGCACGGGCGCGCTTGAGCATGAAGAATTCCTTTTACGGCGTTGCGGGCTTTCCTGAAGGGGCCCCATTGTCGATGATCAGCGGTCAGGCTACCCAGCCGAAACTTTTTCAACAAGGCTGTTCCGGAGCGGTAGAAACGGATTCGACTATTCCGAATATTGGCCCGGTGCGATGCCGTCAGCGGGCCCGGGAACGGCCCCAGTTCGGCCGGCCGAGAAACAGGAGGACCACCCCGTGACGGAACACCGGATGCCGGCCGACGCCGGTGCTCCCGAAGTGATCGTCCAGGAACGGCGGCTCCACCGCGACCTCGGCTACTGGGGCCTGACGGCGATCGGCTTCTCCAACATCGTGGGCTCCGGCTGGCTGTTCGCCGCCCTGTACGCGGCCCGGACGGCAGGCCCCGCGGCGCTGCTGACCTGGGTGGGCGCGGGCGTGCTCTGCGGCCTGGTGGCGCTCGTCATGATCGAGCTCGGCGCGTCCCGGCCGGAAGGCGGCGGCACGGTCCGCTGGCCGCTGTACACCGGGGGACAGCTGGTCGGCACGCTCATCGGCTGGTCCGTGCTGCTGTCGGTGGGCGGCACCGCCGCCGAGATCAGCGCCATCATGCAGTACGCCGACCACTACCTGCCGGACATCTACGCCGGCCGCACGCTCACCCCCACGGGCCTGGGCCTCGCCGTCGCCCTGAGCGTCCTGCTGACCGCGCTGAACTGGTTCGCGGTCAGGACATTCGCGCGGCTGAACAATCTCGTGGCGGTGTTCAAAATCGTCGTTCCGGTGGTCACCGTCATCGCCCTCTTCGCCTCCGGATGGCACTCCGGACGCCTGGGCGACCACGGCGGATTCGCCCCCTACGGCTATGCGGCCTGCCTCTCCGCACTCGCCGGCGGCGGCATCGTCTATTCGGTCAACGGATTCCAGGCCGCACTCGACTTCTCCGGCGAGACCCGCGATCCCCGCCGCACCCTCCCGGCCGCGGTTCTCACCGCCATCGCCCTGGCCCTGCTGATGTATCTCGGTTTGCAACTGGCCTTCCTCTTCACCGTTCCCGAAAACCTGCTCGGGCACGGCTGGAAGGGCGTCGACTTCGAGTCCCCGTTCGGCCAATTGGCGATCGTCCTCAATCTCCACTGGCTTTCCAGCCTGCTCTACGCCGACGCGGTCGTCTCACCCGGCGGATCGGCGTACGTCGGTGTGGCGCTCAACGCCCGCCACACCTACGCCCTCGCCAAGAACGGCACGCTGCCCCGGGCCTTCATGCAGGTCAGCAGCCGCGACGGCATTCCGCACCGGGCCCTGCTGCTGAACCTCGCCGTGATCGTGGTCTTCCTGCTCCCGTTCGGCGGCTGGCAGAGCATCGTCAGCATCATGGGCGACATGTACCTCCTGATCTATGCCGCCTCGGCCGTCGCCGTCGCCGTCTTCCGGGCGGACCCGGACACCACGATGGCGGGATGGGTACCGGGCCTGCGCTGGATCGCGCCCGTCAGCTTCGTCATCTCCAGCGAGTTCGTGTACTGGTCGGGCTGGCACGACCTGCGGCTCGCCCTGCCCCTGGTCCTGGCCGGCCTGCTGATCTACCTGCTGATGCGACGCTCCAACCCCCCTGGCCGGCCGACCCGCCCGCTCGCCGACGAACTGCGCGAGGGCACCTGGCTGGTCGTCCACCTCGCCCTGCTGACCCTGCTGTCATGGCTGGGCACCTTCAAGGGCTCCGGCCATCTGCCCGCCCCCTACGACTCCCTCACCGTCGCCGCCGTCTCGCTGGGCATCTTCTTCTGGGCGGTGCGCTCGGGCGCCGCTCAGATGCGCGAAGCCCACCGCCGGGGTGTCACGACCCTGACGTAGGCTGCCCACGAGCGTCGGCACGAGGAGGCGAGTGAGCTGTTCATCAAGATCTGCGGGCTGCGTACGGCCCGCGACGTGGACGCCGCGGTGACCGCCGGAGCGGACGCCATCGGCTTCGTCTTCGCGCCCAGCCCCCGCCTCGTCGGCGCGGCCGAGGCGCGCGAACTGGCGGAGCGCGTGCCGCCACACGTCCTGACCGTCGGAGTCTTCCGCCGCCAGCCCCTCGACGAGGTCACCTCCCTGGCGGCCGCCGCAGGACTGCGCGCCGTACAACTGCACGGCGACGAGGGCCCGGAGTACTACACCGCCCTGCGGCAGGCGGGCTACACCCTCCTGCGGGCGACCGCCCCCCACCCCGGCCGGCCCGAACGCTGCGGCGCGCTGGGGGAACAGATGCTGCTGCTGGACGCCCCCGCACCCGGATCGGGCCGCGCCTGGGACTGGAGCGACCCACGGTTCGTCCCGCCCCAGGGCCGCTGGATCCTGGCCGGAGGACTGGACGCCGGCAACGTCGCCCGGGCCGTACGCGAACTCTCCCCCTGGGGCGTGGACGTCTCCAGCGGCGTCGAGGCCGACCGGGGCGTCAAGGACCCGGCCCTCATCACCGCGTTCGTGGCGGCGGCCCGCGGCGCGAACAGCTCCGCCTGAGCCGTCGGAGGGGCCACCGGGCCCGCCGCTCTTAGAAGGCTCTTAAAGCGCCCCGCCACGCTGCGGTGTCATGGCTACAGCACACGACACCCTTTCGGTGGTCGTCGGAGCGGGCGGTACCGGCGGCCATATCTATCCCGGCATAGCGGTCGCCGACGCGGTGCGCCGGGCCGTGCCGGACGCGGTCATCAGCTTCATCGGAACCGAACGCGGCCTGGAGAGCCGGCTGATACCCGGCGCCGGCTACCGGCTGCACACGGTCGACATGATCCCCTTCGACCCCTCGCTGGGCTCCCGCCGCTTCCTGCTCCCCGCCGACCTGCTGCGCTCGGGCCTACAGGCGCGCCGCGTGATCGAGGAGCAGGGCGCCCAGGTGGTCGTCGGCATGGGCGGCTACCCCAGCGCCCCCGCGGTGCTGGGCGCCCGCCTGGCGGGCCGGCCCGCGCTCGTCCACGAGTCCAACGCCGTGCCCGGCCGCGCCAACCGCTTCGCCACCGCCCTGACCCCGCACGTCGCCCTCGCCTTCGACCGCAGCCGCGTACACCTGGCGGCACGCGCCGGGGCACGCGCCGAAACGGTCGGCATGCCCCTGGTCGGATCCGTCGCGGGCCTGGACCCGGCCGCCCGGACGGCGCTGCGCGCCCAGGCACGGCAGTCCTTCGCGGTGCCGCCCGGGGCTCGCACGGTGCTGTTCAACGGCGGCAGCCTGGGCGCGGCGCGACTGACCGAGGCCGCGCTCGAGCTGGCCCGGCGCTGGCGCGAGCGGCCCGACGTCCACCTCGTGATCAAGACCGGGCCGAAGGCACTGCGGGAGACCCGGGACCGGCTCACCGCCGAGGGCTGCGAGCGCGTCACCACGGCGGTCGGCTACCTCGACCGGATGGACCTCGCCTACGCCGCCGCGGACCTCGTGGTCTGCCGGGCCGGCTCCGCGACCGTCGCGGAGCTGGCCGCCACCCGGACACCGGCGGTCCTGGTGCCCTACCCCCACGCCCCGCACGACCACCAGACCCACAACGCCCGGGTCCTGTCCGACGCCGGCGCCGGCCTGCTGCTGCCCGACGACCACGTCAGCGGCGACCGGCTCGCCGAACTGATCGAACCGCTGCTCGCGGACCCCGCGCGGCTGGCGGCGATGAGCGCCGCCGCGGACCCGGGCACCCACGCCGTCGCGGCCGACCTGATGGCCGCCTGGGTACTGCGCCTCGCCGGCCGCGCACCCGCCGGCCCCCTTCCGTCCAGCGCCCCCGGCGCACCCCACACCGTCGTAAGGACCCACTCATGAGCGAGACGCCCACCTGGCAGGAGAGGACCGTCCTGGTCACCGGAGCGGAAGGCTTCATCGGCTCGACGCTCGTCGACCTGCTCGTGGCACGCGGGGCACGTGTCCGCGTGCTCGTCCACTACAAGCCGTACGCCGAGCGCGGCCACCTCGCCCGCTACCTCGGACCCGATTCCCCCGTGGAGTTCCTCGCCGGCGACGTGCGCGACGCGGGACGGGTGGGGGACGCCGTCGCCGGCTGCGACACCGTCTTCCACCTGGCGGCGCTGATCGGCATCCCGTACAGCTACGCCTCACCCGAGGCTTACGTGCAAACGAATGTGGCCGGTACGGAGAACGTCGCCGCGGCCTGCCGCCGGCACGGCGTGCGGCGCATGGTGCACACCTCGACCAGCGAGGTGTACGGGACCGCCCTGACCGTCCCCATCGGCGAGGACCACCCGCTGCAGCCCCAGTCGCCGTACTCCGCCTCGAAGATCGGCGCGGACATGCTGGCCCTGTCCTACGCCCACTCCTTCGACCTGCCCGTCACCGTCGTACGGCCCTTCAACACCTACGGTCCCCGGCAGTCCGCGCGGGCCGTCATCCCCACCATCCTCGCCCAACTGCACTCCGGCGCCGAGGAGATACGGCTCGGCTCGACCACCCCGACCCGCGACTTCACCTACGTCACCGACACCGCCGAGGGGTTCCTCGCCCTCGCGGACTGCGACCGGGCCGTCGGGCACGCCGTCAACCTCGGCACCGGCCGGGAGATCTCCATCGGGGACCTCGCCCAATCACTGATCGCCGCGTCGGGCCGGCCCGCCCGGATCGTCGTCGACGAGGCGCGGCTGCGCCCGGCGGGCAGCGAGGTGGAGCGGCTGCTGTCCGACAACTCCCGGGCCCGCGAGTGGGCCGGCTGGCACCCCCGGGTCGGCCTCGAGGAAGGGCTGGCCCGCACCTCGGCCTGGGTCAGGGACCACCTGCACCTCTTCGCCGCCGACCGCTACCAGGTCTGAACAGGATCCGACGACGATGACGCACGCACCCGAGCATCACCCCCGGCCCTCCGGCCGCCGCCCCCGCGCCCGGCGATGGCCGGTCGTCGTGGCGGCCGTCGCCGCGCTGGGCCTCATCGCCTGGCCGGTCCTGGACTCCTTCGGGGTCTTCTCCGACAAGGGCGACCCGCTCAGCTTCGGCCAGGACGGCGCCGCGGGCGGCTCCCCGGGGGAGACCGGCACCGGCCCGCTGATGCCGACCGGTCCCAAGGCCGACTTCCGCGTCGCCAACACCCTGGCGGACGGCACGAAGATCGGCGTCGTGACGCTGGACGGCAAGAAGTCCGGCTTCAAGGGCAAGGTCTGGGTCTGGGCGCCCAAGCAGTACGACGACCCGAAGTACGCCAAGAGCGGCTTCCCCGTCATGATCGCGCTGCCGGGCGGCAACGGCTATCCGAACAACTACTGGATGGGCACCGACCTCAAGCTGCAGTCCTCCATCGCCGAGTGGTCCAAGCAGGGCAAGAGCCTGCCCTTCCTCCTCGCCATGCCGGTCCTCAACCCGGACGAGAAGAACTACCACGACGGCAGCGACATCCCCGGTCAGGCCAAGATGGGCACCTGGCTGACCGAGGACGTCCCGGACCTGATGAAGCAGAACTTCCGCACCCTGAAGTCCCGTGACGGCTGGGCCTTCATGGGCTCCTCCTCCGGCGCCTTCGCCGGCCTGAAGTCCGTGCTGAAGCGCCCGGACAAGTTCAAGGCCGTCATCGCCTCCGGCCCCGACATCGTCCCGGACTCGCCGCTGTGGAAGGGCCACGAGAAGGAGAAGGCGGAGAACAACCCGAAGGTGCTGGCCCAGCACCTGATCGACATCAAGGGCCCGGACGTCTACCTCGCCTTCCAGGTCGGCACCAAGGAGAAGACGTCCATGGCCGCGACCAAGCAGTTCCTGTCCGCCTACGGCAACAAGGGCCCGGTCCACACCATGCTGCGGGAGATCCCCGACGGCGAGCACAACGCCAAGACCTATGTGCCCAGCATGGGCATGGGCCCCATCGAATGGATCAGCAAGCACATGGAGGGGCCCACGCCCTCCGGCTGACCGCCGGCCCACGCACCTGGGCGGCGCCCACCGCCGGGTTCAGCGCAGCGCTCAGCGCAGGGCGAGTGCCTTGCGCAGGGTGGTGAACAGCCCCGTCTGATCGGTGACGCCGAGCACGCGGTGGGCCTGCGGGCCCTGGGCCGCGATGCGGACCTGGATGCCGGTGTGCTTCTGGCCCCGGCCGGCCGGGGCCGTGCCGTAACTGACCTTCATCCGGCCGCCCTCGTCGGTGACAAGCGTCGCCGACAGGCCGGGCGGGTTGGCCTCCAGCGGCACGATCTGGCTGCTGTGACCGTGGTCGGCCGTGGTGACGACCAGCGTGTCGGGGTGCCGCGCGGCGTACTCCCGCGCGACCTTCACGGCCCGGTCGAACGCGGCGGTCTCGCCGATCTGGCCGCACGGGTCGGCCTCGTGGTCCTGCTTGTCGATCGAGGCACCCTCGACCTGCAGGAAAAAGCCCTTGCCTTGGTCTTTGCCCTTGACGCCCCGGTCATGGCCGCCGGCCCGCTTGCCCTCGAGGAGTTCGATCGCCTTGCGGGTCTGCGCCTCCAGGGTCGGCGTGCCCGCGGGCCGGTCGGGGTTGGAGGTGACACACCGCTGAGGCGCCGTGCCGCCGGGGGCCGCGGGCTTGCCCGTCCACTCGACGGGGACGCTGTCCGGCGCGAACAGCCCGAGCACCGGCCGGCCCGGCCGTACCGCGCGCAGCCCCTCGGCGTCGGTCACCACCTGGTAACCCCGCTCCCGCGCCTGCTGCGTGACCGTCCGGCCGCGGTCCGGCCCCTCGGTGATGGTCTGGTCGAAGCGGCTCCTGCCTCCCCCGAGCAGGACGTCGACGCGGTGCGCGACGCTCTGTTCGGCGATGGACCCCGGACCGCCGCGGCCCACGGTGTCGCGCGGGCACTGCCGCATGTCCGCGGGCCCCTGGCAGCTGCGGTCGGTGACGTGCGAGGCCAGCGCGGCGGGCGTGGCGTCGGTGAGCTCGGAGGTGGTGACGCTGCCGGTCGCCATGCCGTTGCGCTGTGCGAGCTCCAGGATCGTCGGCACCGCTCGGTCCGTGTCCGGGGTCTTGGAGAGGCGGCCGTTGACGGTCTTGCGCCCCGTGGCCCAGCCCGTGGCGCTGGCCGCCGAGTCCGTGACGTAGTCGGGGCGTCCGTCCTTGTCCACCGCGTACGTGGTGTAGGCGCCGGTCATCGGTAACCGGTCCATGTGGAGCCGGCCGGCCGCCCCCACCGTGTAGTTGCGGGCCAGGGTGATCTCGGAATCCCCCATGCCGTCGCCTATCAGCAGGATGACGTTGCGCGCGGTGCCGCCCGTGCCCGTACGGGAAGCCGCCGAGGGGGCGTCGGACGCGGCGCCGGCGGGCACCGCGACCGCGGCGACGAGCAGCGCGGCCGCGCCCAGGGTGCGGCCTCGGTAGGAGCGTCTCCCGGTGACCGTCTTCATGCCGCTGAACCTCCACTTGTGTGATCCACGAACGGTTGCCAGTAGTCTGCAACCGCTGTCAAGTGGGCCTACGGCGCCGGTCGTTGGGTGCCGGGGCGCCGCGGCAGGAAGGGCCGGGCGGCGTCGCCGCGCACCCGGTGGAGCACCGCACCGATGGCCGGCCGGGCCCGTCCCCGCTTCCGCGAGCGGCCCGGCCGGGTGCGGCCGAACCCGCCACCGCCTTTCTAACCTCCGGCCCGTGCCCGGGTCCGTGAACCGACCACGGTCGTCACCACGCCGATCAGCCCCAGCGCCTCCGGGCTCAGCCCCGGTGAGCAGAGGGCGACGACGATGACCACGATCACGACGGTCAGCGCGTCATATACCTGATCGGCGAGAGGGTGCCGGCGACGCCCGTTCCCCTGACGCCTTTCCATGTACTGCTTCCATCCGCCCTTCACGATCACTCCCCTGACTGTCGTGACTGGGAAAACCGCGGAACATTTGAGATTCCGCTTAGTCGAACTGTGCAGGCATATGGACGGCTGATCAAATACCGAAAGGATTGATCACCCGTGTGCCGCAACGTTATTCGGCGTATTCGCCGTGCCGAACGAGGGGATCCGCGCGGCGCGGCACACGGCCCACCGGGCGGTGGGAGAGCGGCCGGTGGGGCATCGACGGACGGCCGGAGCCCTTCCCTCCGCCGTATACGATCTTGACGGGCGTGAGGCCCGAGGGCCTGGCGCGCTCATCAAGTCACCAGGGGACAGGGGAAATTCGGCATGGCGAGAATAGGGCTTCTGCGGGCCGCGGCCACCATTGCGACCACCACGGTGCTGGTGACGGGAGGCGCGACCCACGCCTCCGCCGACCAGACGTCACCCACGCCGGACACGGCCGCGGTGCGCACCGCGCTGCAGCGCACCATGGAATGGGGCGCTCCGGGCGCGTTCGCGGTCATCAAGGACCACGACGACCCCCGCCTCGACCAGTCGCTGACCGTGGGCAAGGCCGACCTGGGCGGCACCGCGATGAACACCGACCTGCGCTTCAGGATCGGCAGCAACAGCAAGATGTTCGCCTCGGTACTGGTGCTGCGCCTGGTCGAACAGGGCCGCCTCGACCTGGACAAGCCGCTGCGCGAGTACCTGCCCGCGGGCACGCTTCCGCAGAGCTGGCGCATCACCGGGCGCCAGGTGCTCCAGCACCGGGCGGGCGTGTACGACCACACCAACGACCTCCTGGAGCAGGCCGGGGAGGAGACCACGAGCGCCTTCGAAAAGCGCATCCGCAACAACGTCTACGAGCCCAGGGACCTCGTGGCGATGTCGGTCAAGCACGGCCTGCAGTACACCCCGGGCACCAACTACGCCTACTCGAACACCGATACCGTGCTGATGGCCCTCGCGGTCGAGCACCTCACCGGACGGCCCTACGCCGAACTGCTGCGCGAGCAGATCTTCGAACCGCTGAAGCTGGCTCAGACCTCCTTCGTCGTACCCGAGAAGACCATCGCCGGACCGCACATCACCGGCTACCTGACGAACGACGACCGCAGCAAGCCCCTGCTGGACTCCACCGAGCAGACCGCCTCGTGGGTCTGGAGCGCCGGCGCGATCATCTCCACCGCCGCCGACCTCGACCGCTTCATGAGCACCCTGCTGGCCGGCAGCGCCGGCGGGCTGGTCTCCGACACCTCACTGCGACAGATGACGAGCGCGCTGCCCACCGGAACGGCGAAGATCGGCTACGGGCTGGGAGTCCGCGAGGTCACCCTCTCCTGCGGCAAGGTCTTCGGGCACGGCGGCATCGTCCAGGGCTTCCAGACGCAGACCTACGCCACCGCGAACGGCAAGCGAACGGTCGTCGCCTTCGCCAACGCCTCCAACAACAGCTCCGTCACACAGGGCCTGATGAACGTCCTGGAGCCCGCCTTCTGCGGCAAGAAGCCCACTCCCGCGCCGCGCAGCTCGCTCACCCCGGGCAGCACCGGGAACCTGATCCCCGCCGTGGAGGACCCGCGGATCTAGCCCGCCCCGAGGCCCTCGTAGCCGTCAAGCGCTGCCCCTGACCGGGCGCCCATGTCTCCGGTCAGGGGCAGCCGACTGTGGGGCCTCAGCCCAGGACGTGCACCTCGGTGCTGTTCGTGCCCGTACGGCTCTTCTTCACCGCCACGAGGTCCGGACGCCCGTCCCGGTTCCAGTCCGCGGCGGAGAACTCGAAGGTCCCGTCCGTCTCGTGGAGTGCGGTGCCGGTCTGGAGGGTGAAGCGCTGGAAGTTGCTGGCGCCGGAGAGGATGTGGACTTCGGTGCTGTTGGTGCCGGTCTGGTTCTTTTTGATGGCGACGAGGTCGGGGCGTCCGTCGCGGTCCCAGTCGGTGGTGGCGAAGTCGAAGGTGTCGTCTGTTTCGTGGAGTGCGGTGCCGGTCTGGAGGATGAATCTCTTGTAGTTGCTGGCGCCGGAGAGGATGTGGACTTCGGTGCTGTTGGTGCCGGTCTGGTTCTTTTTGATGGCGACGAGGTCAGGGCGTCCGTCGCGGTCCCAGTCGGTGGTGGCGAAGTCGAAGGTGTCGTCTGTTTCGTGGAGTGCGGTGCCGGTCTGGAGGATGAATCTCTTGTAGTTGCTGGCGCCGGAGAGGATGTGGACTTCGGTGCTGTTGGTGCCGGTCTGGTTCTTTTTGATGGCGACGAGGTCAGGGCGTCCGTCCCGGTCCCAGTCGGTGAGCGCGAAGCTGAAGGTGCCGTCCGTCTCGTGCAACGCCGTACCCGTCTGCAGGACGAATCTCTGGAAATTGCTGGCGCCGGAGAGGACGTGCACCTCGGTGCTGTTGGTGCCCGTACGGCTCTTCTTGACGGCCACCAGATCGGGCCGTCCGTCGCGGTCCCAGTCGGCGGTCGCGGTGGCGAAGGTGTCGTCCGTCTCGTGCAGCGCCGTGCCGGTCTGGAGAAGGAAGGTGCCGAACGCCGCCGCGCCGGCCTGCGGGGCACGAGCCGGCGCGTGGTCCTTGCCGGCGGCCACGGCGCCGCCGGGAGCTGCGAGGATCGCGCCCAGGGCGAGCGGGGCGAGTGCGGCGATGACCTTCATGGTGCGCACAGGAATGCCTCCCTGACACAGGCTCCCGGGAGGATCCCGGGAGGCGCGACCGATGCTAGGGGCCGCCTCGGCCCCGGAAGCCGGGCCGTCGGGCCGGACGTCCGGAATCCATGGGTGAAGGGCCGATTCCGGGCGATAAACAATACTCAACGCCCCTCCATATCCTTTGAATCGGCGGCCCGCCGGGGGCGCTCCCCGGCCGGAATGCCATTACCCACCGGACGTGACAGGCTGGAAACGGAGGCCGCCGACCGGACCGGAACCCGAAGCCACAGCGGGGGGACGCAGGCGAAAGGAAGTCCTCATCATGGCCCCCAAGAAGAAGGCGTCGCCCAGAACACCGGCCGCCGAGCGGGACAAACTGATCGCATCTCTCCGACAGTTCATCCGCACCCAGGGCCCCGCCTTTCTGAACGATCCGAACGTGTCCTCCATCGGCATCGGCTACAGGGAGAAGGGCGGCCGGCGGGGCAAGGAGCTCACCCTCCAGTTCACGGTCGACAAGAAGGTGCAACCGGAAGCGCTCACGGCGCTGGGCACCACGGCCCTGCCCTCGTCCGTGGTGGTCGACGGCGTCGAGGTGCCGACCGATGTCGTACAACGCAGCTATCAGCCCCACGTCCGCGTCGTGCCCGAAGCACGGAGCCCGGACCGCAAGACGCGCCTGGACCCGATCGTTCCGGGTGTCAGCGTCGCCCATGTGAAGGTGTCGGCGGGCACTATCGGCTGCATCGTCTTCGACCGCAAGGACGGCACCCCGTACGTGCTGAGCAACTGGCACGTCCTGCACGGGCCCGACGGCAAACTGGGCGAGGACGTGGTCCAGCCCGGCCCGCACGACGACAACCGCACTGCCCGCAACCGCCTGGGCACCCTGGTCCGCTCCCACCTGGGGGTGGCCGGCGACTGCGCCGTTGCGAGGATCAAGGACCGCCGCTTCGAGAAGGAGATCTCCGAGCTCGGCGTCACACCGGAGGAACTGGGCGAGCCGGAGCTCGGCGACAAGGTGATCAAGAGCGGCCGGACCACCGGCGTCACCCACGGCGTCGTACGGCGCATCGACACCATCGTGAAGCTCGATTACGGCGGATCGGTGGGGGAGAAGGCCATCGGCTGCTTCGAGATCGGCCCCGACCCGGAGAACATGCCGTCCGACGGCGAGATCAGCCAGGGCGGCGACTCCGGCGCGGCGTGGATGTTCAAGACGCCCCGCGGCAAGCCGGGCAAGATCCTGGCGGGCCTGCACTTCGGCGGCGAAGGCGGCGTCGACCCGGACGAGCACGCGCTGGCCTGTCTGCCGTCCTCCGTCTTCGAGAAACTCGAGATCACCCTGCAGCCCCCGGTGCCCGAGGCGGCGGAGGTCCTCACCGGCTACGACCCCGATTTCCTGGGCCGGCGGATAGACCCCCCGAAACTCAACCCGACGGTCGCCGGTGACGCGGCACGCCTGGACGGCTCCGAGATCATCCGCTACACGCACTTCTCGCTGGCCCTGAGCTCCACGCGGGGCTTCGCGTTCTGGGTGGCCTGGAACACCGACGGCGGCGCGCTGAAGAAGCTCAGCCGCACGGGCATCGAATTCGTCAAGGATCCGCGGATCCCGGCGGACTTCCAGGTGGGCAACGAGGTCTACGAAGGGAACCGGCTCGACCGCGGCCACATCGCACGCAGAGCCGACCTGCTGTGGGGCGGGCCGACCGAGGCGCAGAAGGCCAACGTGGACTCCTTCTTCTACACCAACATCACGCCGCAGATGGACGACTTCAATCAGAGCAGCAAGAACGGGCTGTGGGGCGATCTGGAGGAGGCCGTCTTCGCCGACGTCGACGTCGACGACCTGAAAGTGAGCGTGTTCGGCGGGCCGGTCTTCCAGGACGACGACCGCCTGTACCGGGGCATACAGATTCCCCGCGAGTTCTGGAAGGTCATCGTGTTCTGCGAGGGCGGCGAGCTCAAGAGCAAGGCGTTCCTGCTGACCCAGAACCTCAATCAGGTCGAGGCCCTGGATCTGGACGAATTCCGCGTCTTCCAGGTCTCCCTGCGCGAGGTCGAGGAGCGCGGGCATTTCCGCTTCCCCGCCGTCCTGCGCAAGGCGGACACCCTGCGGGTGCCGGAGTCGCTGGCGGAGCGGGCACCGCTGAGCACCCTGGGCGACATCCGCTGGCACTGACCGTGGCAGGTGGCCGGCTCAGCCCACGTCCCGCCGCCTAAGGGCCACCAGCCCCACGGTGGTGAGCACGGCCGTCACGGCGAGCAGCCACAGGAACGGGACGGTGGAGAGTTCCGCGCCCGGCAGCCTGGGCAGGTGCCCGAAGGGCGACAGGTCCATGGCCGCCTGCGGCAGCTTCAGCGCCGGGCCGAGCCATCCGATGGCCAGACAGAGCCCCGCCGCCGCCCACGCGGCCGCCGACAGCCGCGGGCGGACCCCGACGATCAGCACGGCCACCGAAGCCAGGGCCCACGCGGCCGGCGCCTGTGCCAGGGCCGCGCCGAGCACCTCCGGCAGCCGGCCACCGTCCCCGGCCGTCAGGCCGTAGGCCAGGCCCATCGTCAGGCCGCCGGCACCCAGCACCACGGCCGTCCCCAGGAAGGCGAAGGCCAGGTGTCCGGCCGCCCACCGCAGCCGGCTCACGGCGCCCGCCAGCACCGGTTCCGCCCGCCCGGCGGTCTCCTCCGCCCGCAGCCGCAGCACGGCGCCGACCGCGTAGAGGGCGGCGACCATGCCGAGCATGCCGGTCATCGAGGAGAGGAAGGCCTCGGTGATGCCCTGGTGGCCGCCCATCCGCTCGAAGATCTCCCGCGTGCTCTCGTTGCCGCCCACGAGCTCGGAGGCGCCGTCCGTGACCGCGCCGAAGACACCGCCCGCCACCGCGAAGCCGGACACCCAGCCCAGCAGCGAGCCGCGCTGCAGCCGCCACGCGAGCCCGAGGGCGCCGCCCAGGTGCCGGGGCGCGGCCGCGGCGCCCGGCCGGGTGGCCAGAAAGCCCGCACCGATGTCGCGCCGCCCGGCGAGCCCGTACGCGGCCGCCGCCGAGAGCGCCGCGGCCGCGTACGGCAGCAGCAGGACCCACCAGCGGTCGCCCGCGAAGGCCCGGACCTGCTCGCCCCAGCCGATGGGCGAGACCCACACCAGGGGCGAGGTCGCGCCGGCCGCGGCGGCGTCCCCCGCCGCCCGGAGCACGAACGCGAGGCCCACCACGGCGCCCGTGATGCCCCTGGCCGACCGTGCGCTCTCGGTCAGCTGGGCCACGACGGCCGCGACGCCCGCGAAGCACACGCCCGTACCGCTGATCGCCAGCGCGAGCGCGAGGGCCCCGCCGGCCGGCAGCCCCGCGCCGGCCAGGCCGGCGGTGATCAGCAGGGCGGTCACGGCATGGGCGGCGACCGCCGTGAGCAGGGCGGACGTCAGCGGCGCCCGGCGGCCGACGACGCAGGAGGACAGCAGTTCCTGGCGGCCGGTCTCCTCCTCCTCGCGGGTGTGCCGGACCACGATGACCAAGCTCATGATCGCGGCGAGGACGCCCCCGAAGGCCACCATGCGCCAGGCGACCAGACCGCCGATGGAGTCCCCGAGGACCGGCCCGTACAGGGCGCGGAGCGAGCCGTTGGTGTTGGTCGACCGGGCCACACCGGCACGGTCGGCCGGCGTGTCGTAGAGCGTTTCGAACGTGTTCGCGGTGGCCAGGACGGTCAGGACCAGGGCCAGGACCCAGACCGGCAGCATCACCCGGTCGCGGCGCAGCGCGAGCCGCAGCAGCGTTCCGGTGCCCGTGAGCCGGGAGGGACGGCCCGTACGCCGGCGGGCGGGGGCCGGGGCGGTCAGAGTGCTCATCGCGACGCCGTCCTCTCCGCGGCGGAGGGCGCGTCGCTCTGGTAGTGGCGCAGGAACAGCTCCTCCAGCGTGGGCGGGGTGCTGGTCAGGCCCCGCACCCCGCACTCGCCGAGCTGCCGCAGCGCGGCATCGAGGCCGGCCGCGTCGACCTGGAACCTGACCTGCCGCAGCTCGCCCCCGGGCAGGGCGCGCACGGTGAGGTCATGGACGCCGGGCAGCCGCGCGAGCCCGTTCGGCGCGCTCGCCAGCTCGGCGGTGACCGACGTACGCGTCAGGTGCCGCAGGTCCGTGAGCGAGCCGCTCTCCACGGTCACCCCCTTGCGGATGATGCTGACCCGGTCGCACAGCGCCTCCACCTCGCTGAGCACGTGGCTGGACAGCAGCACCGTGCGGCCGCGCTCGCGCTCCTCGGCGACGCACTGCCGGAAGACCTCTTCCATCAGCGGGTCGAGGCCGGAGGTCGGTTCGTCGAGGACGAGCACGTCGACGTCGGAGGCGAACGCCGCCACCAGGGCGACCTTCTGCCGGTTTCCCTTGGAGTAGGCGCGCCCTTTCTTCGTCGGATCGAGCTCGAAGCGTTCCAGCAGTTCCGCGCGCCGGGCCGGGTCGCAGCCACCGCGCAGCCGCACGAACAGGTCGATGACCTCGCCGCCCGAGAGGTTGCGCCACAAGGTCACGTCGCCCGGCACGTATGCCACGCGGCGGTGCAGCTCCACGGCGTCGTGCCAGGGGTCCCTGCCGAGCACCTGGGCGGCGCCGCCGTCCGCGCGCAGCAGTCCCAGGAGGATCCGGATGGTGGTCGACTTGCCCGCGCCGTTGGGGCCGAGGAAGCCGTGGACCTCACCGGCCTCGACGGTGAGATCGAGGCCGTCCAGCGCACAGGTCCGGCCGAACGACTTGCGGAGGCCGGACGCGGAGATTGCAGGCGTCATACCTCGAACGTACGCTGATTTCAGAAAGTTGTGAAGGCTGGAAAGCTTGTAAATTGACCTGGAGGACCGACCGGACCGACGTGCGGGACAGACGTGCGCGACAGGGGAGATGACGAGTGATGGGCGATGCGGCCGAGGTGGCGAACCGTGGTCACGGGCAGGGGAGCGACGAGGATCGCGACCGCCGGCGGGATCAGGAGGCGGTGTCGCGTTTCGTCGAGCGGTTCGCGGGCGAGCTGACCGACGCCGGCATGCAGCGCATGGCGTCCCGCGTCTTCGCGGCGCTCCTGGCCTCCGACTCCGGCGCGATGACCTCCGCCGAGCTCGCCGAACAGCTGCGGATCAGCCCGGCGGCGATCTCCGGAGCCGTCCGCTACCTCACGCACGTCAACATGATCGGCCGCGAACGCGAGCCGGGGTCCAGACGCGACCGCTACCGCCTCTACAGCGACGTCTGGTACGAGACCCTCACCCGCCGTGACCAGCTGCTGACCCGCTGGGAAGGCATCCTGCGCGAGGGCGCGGCCACGCTGGGGCCCGGCACTCCCGCGGGGGCGCGGGTGGCGGAGACCGCCGAGTTCATGGAGTTCCTGCAGAAGGAGTTCCACCAGATCCTGACCCGCTGGCGCGAGCACAAGGCGACCCCGCGCGAAGGCGGCCCGGCGGGGGAGTGAAGCCTCTGCGCCGCGTGACCGAGCCTCGGCACAGGGTGAGATCGAGGGGTGTGGTGTGTGAGGCCGCCCATAGGGCCCGGATCACCTTCCCCTTTCTTTAGTAAGAGGCGGGGTGTATTCGGTGGGGTGGTGGGTGTTGTGTGGGGGTGTTTTACGGGGTGGGGTAGTAGGTCACATGATTGCCAGGGGTTTTCGCTGCCGCTAACAATTACGGGGTCGCACGGCGCCGTCGATCGAGACGCGGCGCTCTTTTTGCGCCAATGACGGCCAC
>NZ_JBEYZU010000023.1:0-96633 GCF_040646235.1 Streptomyces sp. NPDC046261
CGGCGATTGAGGACCGGGGGTCCGGGGGCGGAGCCCCCGGTTACGGGAAGGGGCGGGGTGGGGGAAAGATCCCGCCCGTCGGAGCGCCGGACGGCCCGGCGGCAGGGGCACGCGCTCTCATAAGGGGCATGGCCGATGCCACCCCCACCCCCGAACCCCTCGTCGTACGCGACCGGCTCGCCTACCGCGTCAAACGGCTGCTGCTGGGCCCGCCGCTCGTCACCGAGCAGCTCTCCCGCGAGAAGCTCTCCAAGCCGATGGCGCTCGGCGTCCTGGCCTCCGACTGCATGTCCTCGACCGCTTACGGCAGCGAGGAGATGCTGCGCATCCTGGTGCCGGTGGCCGGGGTCGCCGCGTTCACGCTGCTGATGCCGGTGACCGGCGCGATCCTGTTCGTCCTGCTCCTGCTGACGCTCTCCTACCGCGACGTCGTCTCCGTCTACACGCGCGCCGGGGGCTCGTACGTCGTGGCCCGGGAGAACTTCGGGCCGCGCGTCGCGCAGATCGCGGCGGTGGCGCTGCTCGTCGACTACATCGTCACCGTCGCCGTGCAGACCGCCGCCGGCACCGACGCGCTGATCTCCCTCGCGCATCTCATCGGCAAGGGCTACACCGGCATCGACCACCTCAAGCTGCCCATCACGGCGGGCGTGGTGCTGCTGCTGGCGTACGGGAACCTGCGCGGGGTGCGGGAGGCGGGGCGGGCGTTCGCCGCGCCCGCGTACCTGTTCATGCTCGCGGTCGCCCTGATGCTGACCGTGGGCCTCGCCCGGGCCCTGGACGGCGGGCTGCCGCACGCGGACGTCCACGCGCCGGGGGCCGTGCCGCTCGGCTCGCCGGGGTCGGGCTGGCTGTACGGGGTCTCGCTGTTCATGGTGCTGCGCGCGTTCGCCAACGGCGGCTCCTCGCTGACGGGCCTGGAGGCGATCTCCAACAGCGTCTCCGCGTTCCGCCGGCCCCAGGGCGTCAACGCCCGCCACACCCTGACCGTCATGAGCTGCGTCCTGGGCGTCATGGTGCTGGGCGTCTCCACGCTCGCGCACTACACGCACGCCATTCCCTACGTGGACGGCAATCCGACCGCCATCGCCCAGGAGGCCCACCTGGTCTTCGGCGGCGGCTGGCTGGGGACCACCGGGCTCGTGTACGTCCAGCTGGCCACGGCCCTCATCCTGTACACGGGCGCCAACACGCCCTTCACCGGCTTCCCCTTCCTCGCCAGCTTCGTCGCCGAGGACCGCTTCCTGCCCCGGCAGCTGACCCGGCGCGGACACCGGCTCGCCTTCTCCAACGGCATCATCTGGCTCACCATCGTCTCGCTGGCGCTGCTGCTGGTGACGCGCGCCAACGTCGACAAGCTCGTCGCGCTGTACGCCATCGGCGTCTTCACCGGCTTCACCATGGCCGCGGCCGGCATGACCGCCCATTACTGGCGGCGCCGGCAGAGCCACTGGAAGATCGCGGTGAACCTGATCGCCGCCGTGGTCTCGGCACTGGTGGTCGTGGTCTTCGCCATCACGAAGTTCACCGAGGGCGCGTGGCTGGTCGTGGTGGTCTTCCCGGTCGGGGTGTGGGCCCTGATCCGCATCAACCGCGAGTACCGGGAGGAGGCCGCGGCCCTGGAGAACGTCCCCGCGTACACCACGGACCGTCCGCACTGGCGGCGCCACGTCGTCTACGTCCTCGTCGAAAACCTCGACCTCGCCACCATCAAGGCGCTGCGGTACGCGCACGAACTGCGGCCCGACGGGGTGCGGGCGGTGCACTTCGTCATCGACGAGGCCCGGGCCCGGCGCCTGCTCGGGCGGTGGGACGCGTCCGCGGGCACCACCGTCCCCCTGGAGCTCGTCGACTGTCCCGACCGCCGGCTGCGCCACGCCGTGGCGTCCCTGGCCGCCCGGGTGACGGCCGACGGCACGACCGCCCTGACGCTGCTCATCCCGCGCCGCACCTACGCGCTGCCGCTGGGCAAGCTCCTGCACCGCGACACCGGCGAGCAGATGGCGAAGACGCTGGAGCAGCTGCCGAACGTCGCCGTGACGATCCTTCCGTTCGACGTCGCGACGGCCATCGAACGGCTGAAGGCCACGGGTGGTTCCGCCGGTTGATCACGCCCCTGTCATGACCGTCATGCGATACGCGTATGACACATGTGCGGGTGCGGCGTTACCTTCGCAAGGTCGTCGTGGGCATCGGCGCCCCCTGGGAGGAAATACGTGGAGCCGCAGAAGTCGAGGAACGAGACCCGCACCGGGCTGCTGTGCGGCGTTCTGGCCTATGGAATCTGGGGGTTGTTCCCCCTCTACTGGCCGCTGCTGGAACCGGCGGGCGCGCTCGAGATACTCGCGCACCGCATGGTGTGGTCGCTGGGCGCCGTCGTGGTCGTGCTGGCCGTGACGCGGCGCTGGGGATGGATACGCCCGCTGCTGCGGCAGCCGCGGCGGCTGGGGATGGTCGCGCTCGGCGCGCTGGTCATCTCCGCGAACTGGGGGATCTACATCTGGGCCGTGAACTCCGGGCACGTGGTGGAGACGTCCCTGGGGTACTTCATCAACCCGCTGGTCACCATCGCCCTGGGCGTCCTGGTGCTGCGCGAGCGGCTGCGCCCCGCGCAGTGGGCCGCGGTGGGAGTCGGCGTGGCCGCCGTCGTCGTGCTGGCCGTCGGTTACGGCAAGCCGCCGTGGATCGCCCTCGCGATCGCGGCCACGTTCAGCACGTACAGCCTCGTCAAGAAGAAGGTCGGGCTGGACGGCCTGGAGTCGATGGCCGCCGAGACGGCCGTGCAGTTCCTGCCGGCGCTGGGCCTGCTGCTCTTCCTGGGCGCGCGGGGCGAGTCGACCTTCGCCACCGAGGGCACCGGTCACCTGCTGCTCCTGCTTGGCACCGGCGCCATCACCGCGCTGCCGCTGATCTCCTTCGGGGCGGCGGCCGTGCGGCTGCCGCTGTCGGTGATCGGCATGCTGCAGTACCTCGCCCCGGTCTTCCAGTTCGCGCTGGGTCTGACGGTCTTCCACGAGGCGATGCCGGCCGAGCGCTGGGCGGGCTTCGCGCTGGTGTGGCTGGCGCTGGCGGTGCTGACGTGGGACGCGCTGCGTACGGCCCGTCACGCTCGGGCAGAGCTGAAGGCGGCTCAGGAGCGGGCGGCCATCGGTAACACAGAAAACACAATCACCACTCAGGAAACAGAAGCCACAGCTCAGCGCGGTTGAGCCCGCGCCCGATATCCGGAAAGCGGTGTTCGGTGTCCGAAATCCGCCCTTGACGGAGCGTCAGGGGGCCCTCAACATCATGGCCACGTCAAATGGAGTTGGGAGCCCCCCATGCGTGAACTCAACGGACCCACCCTGCCCCGAAGATCCCGACGTGGCGCCGCCCTGCTCACCGCCGGCGCGGCCGTCACCGCCACCCTGCTCGGCGTCTCCACGGTCCCGGCGCACGCGGTTCCCACCGCCGCGGTCGCCACGGCCAGGAGCGCCGCCGCACCCGACATATCCGTCGCCAACGTCAAGGCGCATCTCAACCAGCTGCAGTCGATAGCCACCGCCAACGGCGGCAACCGCGCGCACGGCCGCAGTGGCTACAAAGCCTCCCTGGACTACGTGAAGGGCAAGCTCGACGCCGCCGGCTTCACCACCACCGTCCAGCAGTTCACCTCGAACGGCGCCGTCGGCTACAACCTCATCGCCGACTGGCCCGGCGGCGACGCCGACCACATCGTCTTCGCCGGATCCCACCTCGACTCGGTCTCCCGGGGCGCCGGCATCAACGACAACGGCTCGGGGTCGGCCGGCATCCTCGAGGTCGCCCTCACCGTCGCCAAGCAGGGCTACAAGCCCGACAAGCACCTGCGGTTCGCCTGGTGGGGAGCCGAGGAGCTGGGCCTGGTGGGCTCGCAGCACTACGTGCGGCAGCTGCCCGCCACCGAGCGCCGGAAGATCGACGCCTATCTGAACTTCGACATGATCGGCTCCCCCAACCCCGGCTACTTCGTCTACGACGACGACACCAGGCTGGAGGGCGTCTTCAAGGACTTCTTCGCCACCCGGAACATCCAGACCGAGATCGAGACCGAGGGCGACGGCCGCTCCGACCACGCGCCCTTCAAGAACGCGGGCGTCGCCGTCGGCGGTCTCTTCAGCGGCGCCGACTACACCAAGACGGCCTCGCAGGCGGCCAAGTGGGGCGGCACGGCAGGCCAGCCGTTCGACCGCTGCTACCACTCCTCCTGCGACACCACGGCGAACATCAACGACACCGCGCTCGACAACAACAGCGACGCCATCGCCCACGCGGTCTGGACGCTGAGCGGCGGCTCCACCACCCCGCCCGGCGGAAAGGTCTTCGAGAGCAAGTCCGCGGTCGCCATCCCCGACGCGGGCCCGGCCGTCGAGTCCCCGATCACCGTCAGCGGTGTGCCGGGCAACGCCTCCGCGGCCCTCAAGGCCGGGGTCGACATCAAGCACAGCTACCGCGGTGACCTGGTCGTCGACCTCGTCGGGCCGAGCAACCGCAGCTACCGGCTGAAGGACTCGAGCAGCACCGACTCGGCGGCGAACGTCGTGGCCACGTACACGGTCAACGCCTCGGCCGAGCCGGCGAACGGCACGTGGAAGCTCCGCGTCCAGGACGTCGCGGCCCAGGACACCGGCAGCATCAGCGGCTGGAAGCTCACCTTCTAGCCCACCTTCCAGCCCGAGCGCATACCCACGGCACCCGCGGTACCGGTGCCGGGCGGGCCGTACGGCGCCCCGCCCGGCACCGGCTCACGCCGTGACGTCCTTCGCCGTGAAGCGCGCCCACGCGGCCGAGCCGAACACCGCCACGTACAGCGCCTGCAGGCCGAGATTGCGCAGCAGCTGGTCCCAGTAGACCGGGTCGCGCAGCAGGTCGGCGAAGCTCAGCCAGTAGTGCGGGAAGAGATAGGGCTGGACGGCGCTCAGCTGTGGGAACTGGTCGAGGATCTGGACCGTGATCAGCAGCCCCACCGTCGTGGCCATCGCGGCGATGCCGCTGCCGGTGAGCGTGGAGACGAACAGGCCCAGCGCGGCGAGGCCGGTCAGCGAGGCGGCCACCACCGCCGCGACCAGCAGCATGCGCAGCAGCCCCTGCGTGAACGGCACGGTCGTGCCGCTGATCAGCGTGACCTCGCCGACGGGAAAGAGCAGCGCGCCCACCGCCAGCGCGGAGAGGGCGACGACGAGCGTGGCCGCGCAGCAGAAGGCGACCACGGAGGTGAACTTGGCGAGCAGCAGCCTGGTCCGCCCCGCGGGGGCCACCAGCAGATAGCGCAGCGTGCCGGAGCCCGCCTCGCCGGCGATGGAGTCCCCGGCGATCACACCGATGGCCATCGGCAGGAAGAACGGCAAGGTCGCGGCGAGCGAGGTGAAGACCAGGAAGAGGCCGTTGTTGGTGACCTGGCTGATGAAGGCCGGGCCGCCGCCACCGTGGCCGGCCGCGCCGCCGTCGCCGGTCTGGACCTTCACCGCGATGCCCACCAGCGCCGGCACGGCGGCCAGCACCCCGAGCAGGGCGAGGGTGCGCCAGCGCCGGAAGACGGTGGTGATCTCGCTGTGGAAGAGGGAGAGCGCCCACAGCGGGCTCGGTGCGCGGCCCGCGGGCACGCCGGCCGGCTCAGCCCGCGACATCGAAGCCCTCCCCGGTCAGGGCGACGAAGGCGTCCTCCAGCGAGGCCCGCTCGGTGCCGAAGGCCCGTACGCGCACGTCCGCCCGGACGAGCGCGGCGTTGAGGTCGGCGAGCTCCACGGCCTCCCCGGCCGGCAGCTCGCCGCTCACGCGGTCGTCCTGGACCGCCAGGTCGTTCACTCCGTGCTCCTTGAGGACGCGGACGGCGTCCGCCGTGTCGGGGGTGGTGACGGTCAGCCGGCCGCGGGCGGAGGAGGCCAGCTCGGCGACGGGGCCCTGGGTCACCAGCCGGCCCCGGGCCATGACGGCGGCGTGCGTGCAGACCTGCTCGATCTCGTCGAGGAGGTGGGAGGAGAGGAAGACGGTGGTGCCCTCCGAGGCCAGGGCGCGCACCAGGGACCGGATCTCGCGCATGCCCTGGGGGTCGAGGCCGTTGGTCGGCTCGTCCAGGACCAGCAGCTCTCGGGGCTGGAGCAGGGCGGCGGCCAGCCCGAGGCGCTGCTTCATGCCCAGGGAGTACGCCCGTGCCTTCTTGCCCGCGGCGCCCGTGAGCCCCACCCGTTCCAGGGCGAGGGCCACCCGGGCCGCCCGGGTGCGGGGGTCGGCCTGCGGGTCGGCGGCGTCGAACCGCAGCAGATTGTCGCGGCCGGTGAGGAAGCCGTACAGCGCCGGCCCCTCGATCAGCGCCCCGACGCGGGGCAGCACCCGCCGGCCGGCCCGTGGCATCTCCTCGCCGAGCACCCGGGCGCTGCCGGAGGTCGGCTCGATCAGGCCCATCAGCATCCGGATGGTGGTGGTCTTCCCCGACCCGTTGGGGCCGAGGAAGCCGAAGACGCTGCCGCGCGGCACGACGAGGTCGAGCCCGTCGACCGCGAGCTGCCCGCCGCCGTAGCGCTTGGTGAGGCCACGCGTGGCGATCACCGCTTCTGTGGCGGCGGACGGCTCCTGCATCGCATTCCCCCTGTGCCGGGCTCTCCTCGCGCGGGCCTACTTGGCCGCGTTCGCCGCCTTGACCAGCGCGTCCTTGGAGACGGCGCCGAAGTAGACCTTGCCGTCGTCGGTCATCAGGGCGTTGACGATCCGGGTGCTGAAGACGCGGCCGGAGCCGAAGTCGCCCGAGACCTTGGAGCCGAAGCTGTCCAGCAGCGCCGCGGCGTCGCCGTTCTTGCCGGCGCCCTTGCCCGCGCTCTTGCCCTTGCCGGCCAGGGCGCCACCGGCGTCCTTGCCCGCGTCGAAGGCGGCGATGGAGGCCCAGCCCTCGCCGGTGACCTTCGGCTCGCCGCCGCCCGTGCCGGGCAGGCCCAGCGCCTCGGGCAGCGTGCCCTTGCCCTTGCCCTCGCGGTCGGCGGACGGGGCGTCCTTGGCGTCGCGCTCGGTCACCTTGGCGCCCTTGGGCGGGGTGAAGGCGAAGGTGTCCGCGCCCGGCCTGCCGAAGTCGACCTTGGTGAAGCCGGCGTCGAGGACCGCCTTGCCGCCGCTCTTCGGGGCGAGCGTGAACTTCAGCGGCACGCCGTTCTTCGCGTCGACGGCGATCCGCACGGAGCCGACCGTGGATTCGGCCTGCTTCGGCTTGATCACCAGCTGGTAGGCGTCCCGGCCGGCCACCTTGGCCGTGCCGTCGACGGTCATCGTCGTCGAGGAGTCCGCGGCCTCGACGACCTTCTTGGCCAGCTCCTGCGGCGAGGCGCCGGCCAGGTCCCGGGGCAGCTCGCCGGCGGGCTTGTGCGCGCTGTCGGCGCCCTTGCCCCGGGGGGCCTTGGAGTGCACGGCGGTGTTGCTGGCGCTGTCGTACGCCCAGACCTCGTCGCCGTTGTGGATGACGCTGTACTCGGCGGCGCGCTCGACGAGCGACAGGCGCTGCTTGTCGGGGCCGTCCACGGCCACGCGCAGGGTGTGCGTGCCGGAGGTCAGAGCGCTCAGCTTGCTCTCCGGGGTGGGGGCCGGGCCGTCCTTCTTGCCGCCGCTCCCGCTGTCCAGGCCGAAGCCAGAGGGCAGCGAGGGCAGCCCCAGATCGGTGGTGATCTTGACCGAGCCGGACAGCCGCTGGGTGTCCGAGGCGGCCATCCTGGCTATGAGGTCCTGCGCGCTGATCTTGGGCAGGTCCGGGTCGCCGGTGCTGGCGAGCGCCGACCCTATGCCGATCGTGGCGGCGGCGATGCCGGCCACCGCGACCGGTACCGCGTAACGGACGGCCTTGCGGCGGCCCGTGGCCGCCCGGGACGCGCCGCCCTCGCCCGTACCGTCGGCCCCGTCGGTGCCCGGTGTCGGCTGGATCCGTGACATGTGCTCTACCTCCGTCGTCGGCGGCGGTCTGTCGCGTCGTGCACTCGCCCCACAACCAGGCTCATGGTGGCCCGACCGCTCGATGGTGGCGCGGGAGTCCGGGGTTCTTCCCGGAGAAGACGCCTTCCATTCCACCAAAGCGGACACGCGTAGTCGTCAGCCGACGGGATCAAGTCACCGTACGTCTCCGGTATGACGCCCCCTAAGGGCACCACCGCCGCGAGGCGGAGCTGACCGGGCCTCAGCCGGCCCGGTGCACCACCGCGTCGCAGAGCTGCTCGAGCGCCGCCTTCGCGGGGCAGTCGGGCAGCGGCGCCAGCGTGGCGCGGGCCTCCTGGGCGTAGCGGACGGTGTCGCGCCGCGCCTGCTCCAGGGCCGGGTGGGCGCGCAGCCGGCGCAGCACCTCGGCGAGGAGGTCGTCGTCGGCCAGGTCGCCGGCGAGCATCTCGCACAGCTCCAGGTCCTCCGGGGCGCCCGTGGCCGCGGCTCTCGCGCGCAGGTGCAGCACCGGCAGGGTGGGGATGCCCTCGCGCAGGTCCGTGCCGGGGGTCTTGCCGGACTCGTGGGAGTCGCTGGCGATGTCCAGTACGTCGTCGGCGAGCTGGAAGGCCACGCCGAGCCGCTCCCCGTAGTGGGTGAGGATCTCGACGATGCGCTCGTCGGCGCCGGACATCATCGCGCCGTACCGCCCGGAGACGGCGACGAGGGAGCCGGTCTTGCCGGCGAGGACGTCCAGGTAGTGCTCGATCGGGTCGCGCCCGTCGCGCGGCCCCGCCGTCTCCAGGATCTGGCCGGTCACCAGGCGCTCGAACGCCTCGGCCTGGATGCGGACGGCCTCCGGTCCCAGGTCGGCGAGTATCCGCGAGGCGCGGGAGAAGAGGAAGTCGCCCGTGAGGACCGCCACGGAGTTGCCCCAGCGGGCGTTGGCGCTGTCCACGCCGCGCCGCACCTCGGCCTCGTCCATGACGTCGTCGTGGTAGAGCGTCGCCAGGTGGGTGAGCTCGACGACCACGGCCGACGGCACCACGCCCGGGGCGTACGGGTCGCCGAACTGGGCGGCCAGCATCACCAGCAGCGGGCGGAACCGCTTGCCCCCGGCCTGCACGAGGTGCTGGGCCGCTTCGTTGATGAAGGGGACGCCGCTCTTCGTGGCCTCGAGGAGTCCCTCCTCGACGGCGGCCAACCCGGCCTGGACATCGGCTTCAAGAGCCTGGTCCCGCACGCTCAGCCCGAAAGGCCCGACGACGGTCACGAGGGGTACTCCTGTCTGCCTGCGAACACGGGGATTGTCGATGTGTCGCTGTCTTGCCAAAAGTCAGCGTATCCGGTCGGCTGTCGATCACCGTGGGCGCCTGCCTTTTCGATCGCTCTCCGCCGACTGTCCCCGTGCCGGGTACCCCTTGTCCGGGGGCGGGGCCCCGGACCCGGGCGGGCCGGAAATCCGGCCCGCCCGGGTCGGGGCCCGGATCACATCGCCGCCACCGCCCTCGCCAGCCGCGGTGAGGCGTACTCGGTCCCGCACACGAACCGCATCACCGGGCCGAAGCTGGCCGCCGCCGGCAGCCCCGTGAAGAACAGCCCCGGCACCGAGGACCGGTAACCGGCCCCGAGCCGGGGGCCGCCGGCGCTCACCGCGAGCCGGGTGCGCAGCCCGGGCCCGAGGAAGTCCAGGGCCGCCACGTCCACGCGGTAGCCCGTCGCCGCGATGACGTGGTCGGCGCGCAGCTCGTTCTCCGGGCCGTCCGCGTCGCCCGCCAGGGTCAGCACCGGGCGCCCCGACTCCACCCGCGCCCGCACGATCCGCTTGCCCTCGGTCACCTGCACCCGGCCCACGAACCGCTCCCGCAGCCACCAGGCGCCCAGCGGCCCCAGCACCCGGCGCACCAGGTAGGCCCGGGTCGGCGCCGGCAGGTGGCGGAAGCCGTCCGCGTGGTACGAGAACGCGTACAGCGACCAGGCCCGCCCGAACGGGGTGTCCGGCTTCAGTGGCGACTGCCCGTCCGGGGCCGCCCCGAACCGCACCGCCCCGCGCCGCCGGGCGACGACCCGCACCGAGCCGGCGCCCGCCTCCGCCAGCAGCACCGCCGTCTCCAGTCCGGACTGCCCGGCGCCGACGACCACCACGTCCCGCCCGGCGAAGGCCGACAGGTCGCGGTGGAGCGAGCTGTGGGAGACGGGGCCGGTCACCGAGGGCCCGTCCGGCACGGCCGCGGCCAGCTCGGGCGGCAGCTGCGCGAACCCGCTCAGGCCCGTGGCCACCACCACGGCCCGCGCGGCGAACTGTTCCCCCGAGTCCAGCTTCAGCTCGAAGCCCGAGCCCGAGGCGCGCCGCTCCACCGACACCACGCGCTCCTGCTCCAGGGCGGGCACCAGCCGCTGCTGGAACCACAGGCCGTAGCGGGCGAAGGTCTCGACGGGGATGGCGTCCCAGTCCGATTCGTACCGCCGCTCCCCCACGTCCTGGCAGAAGTCGAAGAGGGTGTGGCCCGGCTGGGGGGCGTCGATGTTCGAGGCGACGGGGGTGGATTTCAGCAGCATCCCGGCGGGCATGTGCTCCCGCCAGCTCACCATCGGCGAGCCGAAGACGCGGGTGGGCACGGAGCGCGCCTTCAGGTGAGCTGCGGTCGAGAGGCCGTACGGACCGGCCCCGATGACGGCTACGGGAAGTGTCACGGGTCCCCTCCCAGGGCGTGGCCCGGCGGTGGGCCGGGCGACGTCGATACGCGGTTTTCAGTCGGCTTGCTCGGCGACGGCGGCGGAGCGGCGCCTGGAGCGCCACAGCTGCCACAGATGCCGCGCGCCCGGCCGCACGAACCGGGCGAGCATGGTGAAGAACGGCTTCATGTCGTCACGGGCGGCCCAGGCCAGTTCCGTGCCGCTCGCCCGGGCGGGGGCGTGCGGGGTGGTGTAGCCGCTGCGGCGGTAGGCGGCGAAGGCGGGCAGGTCGATGTTCTCCACGATGAAGCGGCGGCCCGCGCGCTGCTCGGCCTCCGGGACGGGCCGGCCGGTCAGGTCCAGGTGCTGGGCCCGGACGACGTCGATGCCGGCCTCGTTCTCGAAAAGCCGGAACTGGGCTCCCATCCGGGGGTTGAAGTCCAGCAGCTTGTACCGGCCGTCACGCCGGTCGAACCGCCAGTCCAGGTCGACGATCCCGCTGAAGCCGATCTGCTTGATGAACTGCGCCGCCATGGCGGCCAGTTCCGGATTGTCCACGACGTAGGCGTTGGCGGTCATGCCGGCGTGGGGCGGCCAGGAGCGCACCTTCACGCCCGTGAACATCGCCAGCGGGGTGCTCTCGGCGTCGAAGTAGGCGTGGACGATCCAGTCCTCGGCCTCCTCGCGCGGCAGGTACTCCTGCAGGATCACCCCCGGCGAGGGCCCCCAGCCGCGCGCCAGCTCCAGCAGCTCGCGCGGCCCGCCGATGCGGGTCGTGCCGTGCACGGCGGGGCGCGCCCGCCGCTCGAATGCCTCGCGGTTCTTGGCCACCAGCGGGAAGGACGCGGCCGACGCGTACTTCTCGATCTCCTCGTACGAGGCCGGGAACAGCGCCGACGGGGAGGGCACGCCGTGCTCCGCGCACAGCTCGTGCAGCCCCTGCTTGCTCGCCAGCCGGCGCGGCAGCGCCCGCTCGACGGGCGGGAAGAGGAAGGAGCCCGCCAGGGCCTCGGCGTGCTCGGCGATCAGCACGGCCGCTTCCTCGTCGGTGGGGATCAGCACCGCCGGCCGGCCGATCCTGCCGCCGATCCGCAGCAGCCCCGCCACCAGCTCCTCGGGCCGCTCGGTGCCGGTGGTCGGCCAGACGAAGCCGGAGCGCAGATAGCGGGAGAGGGCCGCGGGGGTCCATCTGTCCTCGGTGACGGCGTACATCGGGACGCCCAGCCGGCCCAGGCTGCGGATCGCGCCCACCCCGCCGTGGTGCAGGGGATAGTCGCCGATCTTCACAATCAGCCCGGGTACGGACCGGTCCGCCGCTACGGGCGCGCTCCTGCTCGCCACCAGCACCCCCCTCGGCCACCCAGCCTCAGCGGCCCCCCACTGTGTGTGACCCGACTTAGGACGCTACTTCGGAATCGCTACGTCCAGCAAGGAGTTACCGGACATTGCCTTCCCATTGGCCTCCGGTCGGACACCTGTCGGACAGCTCTTGCCCAAGAGCGGTCAGCACGTAATGTGTGGCACGGCCCACCAGCCCACACGGAGCGTCCAGGAGAAGGCGAGGCAGCGTCCCATGCCCCAGCACCACCCCCGTGAGCTGCCCGAAGGCGACCCCTTCGGCGCACACACTCTCCCGTACGGCGTCTTCACCACCCCCGACGCGCCCGACCGCCCGCGCATCGGCGTCCGCTACGGCGCACACGTCCTCGACGCCGCCGCCGCGGCCGCCGAGCACGGTTCCGCTTACGCCCCGCTGCTGGCCGCGCCGACCCTCAACCCGCTGATGGCCGCGGGACGGCGGGTGTGGCAGGCGGTACGCGCCGAGATCCGCGACTGGATCACCGGCGAGGCGCACTTCCACCCGCTGACGGACGTGACGCTGCGCCTGCCGTTCGAGGTCGCCGACTACGTCGACTTCTACGCGAGCGAGCACCACGCCACCAACGTCGGCCGCATCTTCCGCCCGAACGGCGAGGCGCTCACCCCCAACTGGAAGCACCTGCCGATCGGTTACCACGGCCGCGCCGGCACCGTCGTGGTCTCCGGCACCGACGTCGTACGCCCCCAGGGCCAGCGCAAGGCCCCGACCGACGAGGCGCCCTCCTTCGGCCCCTCCCTCCGCCTGGACATCGAGGCCGAGGTCGCCTTCGTCGTCGGCACCCCCGCGCCGGACCACACGCCCGTGCCGCTCGACGCCTTCCGCGAGCACGTCTTCGGCGTCTGCCTCCTCAACGACTGGTCGGCCCGCGACATCCAGGCCTGGGAGTACGTGCCGCTCGGCCCGTTCCTGGGCAAGTCCTTCGCGACGTCCGTCTCGGCGTGGATCACGCCGCTGGACGCCTTCGACGAGGCGCGCACGGCGCCGCCGCGGCGCACGCACCCGCTGCTGCCCTACCTCGACGACTCCGACGCCGAGCCCGGCGGCATCGACCTGCGCATCGAGGTGACCATCAACGGTGAGACGGTCTCCCGGCCGCCGTTCGCCGCCATGTACTGGACGGCCGCCCAGCAGCTCGCCCACATGACGGTCAACGGCGCCTCCCTGCGCACCGGCGACCTCTACGCCTCCGGCACGGTCAGCGGCCCCGAGCCCGACCAGCTGGGCTGCCTGCTCGAGCTCACCCAGGGCAAGGGCCCCTGGCTCGCCGACGGCGACGAGGTCACCCTCACGGCATGGGCCCCCGGCCCGGACGGCGCCCGCATCGGCCTCGGCGAGGTCACCGGCCGCATCGTGCCGGCGCGCACGGCGGGGTAGGGCGCGTGAACGGGGGACTGACGCTGCCCGAGGAACTGCTGTTGCTCGCGCACGACCCGGCGGACGGCAAGAAGCTGTGCCCGTCCCGGGACCTCGAGTACGGCCTGGCCGGGGCCGTCCTGGCGGAGCTGGAACTGCTCGGGTGCGTACGGGAGGAGGACGGGCGGCCCGTGGCGGTCGCCGGGGCGGCCCGGCCGGCCAACGCCCTGCTCTCCGTGCCGCTGTGGATGCTGCGCCCACCCGGCGAGGGCCCGAAGACCTACAAGTGGATACGGGGCAACGCCAAGGGCCAGGAGGAGTCCTGGGTGATGGGGCTGCTGCAGAGGCGGGCCCTGCGGGTGGAGCGGCGGTTCGTCGGCATCGTCCGGCGGCTGCGCTACCCGGTGGACGCGGTCGACCTCACCACCCCGGCGCGCGCCTCCTTCGACGCGGCCCTGCGCGCGGGCTTCCCCGAGCCGCGCGACCGGGCGCTGGCCGCGCTGGCGTCCGCGACCGGCATCGCCAAGGCGCTCTACCCCGGTTGGGGCGCGCGCCGGGACCGCAAGGCCATGCGTCGCCTTCGGCGCCGCCACTGGATCGCCTACGCCGTGCACCTCAACGTCGTGGCGGGTTCCGGCTCGTCCGACGGCGGCAGCGGCGGTGACGGAGGCGGTGGGGACAGCTGCGGCGGTGGCAGCAGCTGCGGTGGCGGAGGCGGCTGCGGGGGCGGCGGAGGCGACTGAGCGCTGCTAGCTTGTCGTGTCCAGTTCCAACCGGGGCTGGACACGACGAAGGAGAGAGCGCACGTGCGCAAGGCAGTACAGATCACGGGGGCGGCGATCATCGCCGCTGTGCTGATGACCGGTTGCAGCAAGAGCAGCGACGACGGTGACAAGAAGACGGACGCGAAGCCCAGCGCGGACGCCGGGCAGCAGACGCCCGTAGGCGAGGCCCCGAAGGACAAGCCGGCGGACAAGCCGGAGGGCAAGCCCGTCACGGCCGCCGAGCTCGCGGGCGGCTGGTCGAACGGCGGCAAGCTGACCGACAAGAGCATCGTCATCCTGTCGTTCGCCCAGAACACGGTGATGCTCAGCGGCAAGACCGCCTGCTCGGGCACGCTCGTCGACAACTCCCAGCCGGCGACGATCACCATCAAGCACTGCCAGGACGGCAGCACCGACTACGCCAAGGGCACCATCAAGAACTTCGACGGCAAGTCCTTCACAGTGGCCTGGGCCTCCGGCAAGGAGGACAAGATGTCCAAGGCCGTGGGCGGCGACGGCAAGCCCGTCGTCCCCGTCCCCGCGAAGCCGGCCGGCTGAACTCACCGGCATCACCGGCACCCGCAGGCATGCCACCGCCCGGCTCCCCTGCACGGGGACGCCGGGCGGCGGGCGCCGGGATGCCGGGCGGCTACCTCACGAACGTCCCCGCCTGGCCTGCCAGCTCGAGGAAGTACTGAGGCGCCACACCGAGGACGACCGTGACCGCGACGCCCACGGCGACGGCCGTGGACGTCAGCGGGCTCGGCACGGCCACGGTCGGGCCGTCGGCCTTCGGCTCGCTGAAGAACATCAGCACGATCACCCGGATGTAGAAGAACGCGGCGATCGCCGACGACACCACGCCGACGATGACCAGCGGCGCCGCCCCGCCCTGCGCCGCCGCCTTGAAGACGGCGAACTTCCCCGCGAATCCGCTGGTGAGCGGGATGCCCGCGAAGGCCAGCAGGAAGACCGCGAACACCGCCGCGACCAGCGGCGAACGGCGCCCGAGCCCCGCCCACTTGGCCAGGTGGGTCGCCTCGCCGCCCGCGTCGCGCACCAGCGTCACCACCGCGAAGGCGCCGACGGTGACGAAGGAGTACGCGGCCAGGTAGAAGAGCACCGAGGAGATGCCGTCGGGGGTGGTGGCGATGACGCCGGCGAGGATGAAGCCGGCGTGGGCGATGGAGGAGTAGGCCAGCAGCCGCTTCACATCGGTCTGGGTGATGGCCACGATCGCGCCGACCAGCATCGTGACGATCGCGACGCCCCACATCACGGGCCGCCAGTCCCAGCGCAGCCCCGGCAGGACGACGTACAGCAGCCGCAGCAGCGCGCCGAAGGCGGCGACCTTCGTCGCGGCCGCCATGAAGCCGGTGACCGGTGTGGGGGCGCCTTGGTAGACGTCGGGCGTCCACATGTGGAACGGCACCGCGCCCACCTTGAACAGCAGCCCCATCAGCACCAGGGCGCCGCCGACCAGCAGCAGCGCGTCGTTGCCCATCGTGCCGGCCAGCGCGGGGTCGAGGGTGCGGGTGGCACCGCTGACGACGTCCGCGATGCCGGAGTAGGTGACCGTGCCGGCGTAGCCGTACAGCAGCGCCACCCCGAACAGCAGGAAGGCGGAGGAGAAGGCGCCCAGGAGGAAGTACTTGACCGCCGACTCCTGCGAGAGCAGCCGCTGGCGGCGGGCCAGGGCGCACAGCACGTACAGCGGGAGGGAGAAGACCTCCAGCGCGACGAAGAGCGTCAGCAGGTCGTTGGCGGCCGGGAAGACGATCATGCCGCCGATCGCGAAGAGCGTGATCGGGAAGACCTCGGTGGTCGTCAGGCCCGCCCGGACGGCCTTGCGCTCGGCGTCCCCGCCCGGCACGGCGGCGGCCTGGGCGGCGAAGGAGTCCACGGGCCGGCCGTGCGCCGCCGGGTCGAGCCGGCGCTCGGCGAAGGTGAACACCGCGACCACGCCGACCAGGAGCACGGTGCCCTGGAGGAACAGCGCGGGTCCGTCGACGGCGACCGCCCCCATGGCCGCGATGCGCGCCTTGTCCGAGGCGTAGCCGCTCGCCGCCAGCGCGACGACGGCGGAGAAGGCGGCGGCCAGGGCGAGGACGGTCAGCAGCAGCTGGGCGTGGTAGCGGGCCCGGCGCGGCAGGAATGCCTCGATGAGGATGCCCAGGACGGCGGCGCCGAGCACGATCAGCGTCGGCGACAGCTGGGCGTACTCGAAGTGCGGGCCGGGGATCTTCTTCGGCGCCTCGGCCGCCGCCAGTGTCCACAGGCTGTGGACAGATGCTGCGTGGCTCACTTCGCGGCCTCCACATCGTTCACGCGAACATCGGGCTTGGGGTCGCCCTTCTCCACCTGCGACAGCGTGTGCTCGACCGCGGGATCCAGAATCCGGGTCACCGGCTTGGGGTAGATGCCGAGGAAGAGCAGCAGCGCGATCAGTGGTGCGACGACCACGAGCTCGCGCACCCGCAGGTCGGGCATCGTGCGCACCGGCTCCTTGACGGGGCCGGTCATGGTGCGCTGGTAGAGCACCAGTACGTACAGCGCGGCCAGCACGATGCCGGAGGTCGCGATGATGCCGACGACCGGATAGCGGCTGAACGTCCCGGCCAGGACGAGGAATTCGGAGACGAAGGGCGCGAGCCCGGGCAGCGACAGCGTGGCCAGACCGCCGACGAGGAAGGTGCCCGCCAGGACCGGGGCCACGCTCTGGACGCCGCCGTAGTCGGCGATGAGCCGGGAGCCGCGCCGGGAGATCAGGAAACCCGCGACCAGCATCAGCGCGGCCGTGGAGATCCCGTGGTTGACCATGTAGAGCGTGGCGCCGCCCTGGCCCTGGGAGGTCATCGCGAAGATGCCCAGGACGATGAAGCCGAAGTGGGAGATCGAGGCGTAGGCGATCAGGCGTTTGATGTCGCGCTGCCCGACCGCGAGCAGCGCCCCGTAGAGGATGCTGACCAGCGACAGCACCAGGATCACCGGCGTGGCCCACTTCGACGCCTCCGGGAACAGCTGGAGGCAGAAGCGGAGCATGGCGAACGTGCCGACCTTGTCCACCACCGCGGTGATCAGCACCGCGACGGGGGCGGTGGCCTCGCCCATGGCGTTGGGCAGCCAGGTGTGCAGCGGCCACAGCGGCGCCTTGACGGCGAAGGCGAAGAAGAAGCCGAGGAACAGGGCGCGTTCGGTGGTGGTCGCGAACTCCAGCTTCCCCTCGGCGCGGGCCTGGACGATCTCGGTGAGGGAGAAGGTGCCGGTGCCCAGCTGGTGGGCGGTGACCGCGTAGAGCCCGATGACGGCGGCGAGCATGATCAGGCCGCCGACGAGGTTGTAGAGCAGGAACTTCACGGCGGCGTAGCTGCGCTGGGCCGCGGTCTCGGCCTCGCCGCGCTCGCCCGCCCGGTCGCCGAAGCCGCCGATGAGGAAGTACATCGGGATGAGCATGGCTTCGAAGAAGATGTAGAAGAGGAAGACGTCGGTGGCCTCGAAGGCGATCACCACCATCGCCTCGACCATGAGGATCAGCGCGAAGAAGCCCTGGGTGGGCCGCCAGCGCGTCGAGGCGCCCTCGAGCGGGTCGGCGTCGTGCCAGCCGGCCAGGACGATGAAGGGGACCAGCAGCGCGGTGAGCGCGATGAGCACCACCGAGATGCCGTCCACGCCCAAGTCGTAGCGGACCCCGAAGTCCTTGATCCAGGCGTGCGACTCGGTGAGCTGGAAGGGGCCCTCGGCGCCCGGGTCGAAGCGCACGAGCTGGGCCGCCGCGAGCGCCAGCGTGGCGAGCGAGAAGGCCAGGGCCAGCCACTTGGCGGCCGTGCGGCGCGCGGCCGGGACGGCGGCGGTGGCGACCGCGCCCAGTGCGGGCACCGCCGCCGTGGCCGTCAGCAGGGGAAATGACATGACTAGACCGCCCTCATCAGCAGGGTCGCGGCGATGAGCAGCGCCGCACCGCCGAACATCGAGACCGCGTACGACCGTGCGAAGCCGTTCTGCAGCCTGCGCATCCGGCCCGACAGCCCGCCGACGGAGGCGGCGGTGCCGTTGACGACGCCGTCGACCAGCGTGTGGTCGACGTAGACCAGGCTGCGGGTCAGGTGCTCGCCGCCGCGGACCAGCACGACGTGGTTGAAGTCGTCCTGCAGCAGGTCGCGGCGGGCGGCCCGCACGAGCACGTTGCCGCGCGGCGCGGTGACCGGCACCGGCCCGCGTCCGTACTGCGCCCAGGCGAGCGCGACGCCGACGAAGAGGACGACCATGGTGGCCGCGGTGACCTGCACGGCCGTGACCGGCGAGTGGCCCTCCGCGTGCCCGGTGACGGGCTCGAGCCAGTTCAGGAAGGCGTCGTTGACGCTGAACAGGCCGCCGGCGAGGACCGATCCGAAGGCGAGCACGATCATCGGGACGGTCATGGTCCGCGGCGACTCGTGCGGGTGCGGCAGCTCGCCCCGCTCGTCCGGCTGCCACCGCTTCTCGCCGAAGAACGTCAGCAGCATCACCCGCGTCATGTAGTACGCGGTGATGGCGGCGCCCAGCAGGGCGGCCCCGCCCAGGATCCAGCCCTCGGTGCCGCCCTTGGCGAAGGCCGCCTCGATGATCTTGTCCTTGGAGAAGAAGCCCGACAGGCCCGGGAAGCCGATGATCGCGAGGTAGCCGAGGCCGAAGGTCACGAACGTGATGGGCATGTACGACCGCAGGCCGCCGTAACGCCGCATGTCGACCTCGTCGTTCATGCCGTGCATCACCGAGCCGGCGCCGAGGAAGAGCCCGGCCTTGAAGAAGCCGTGGGTGACCAGGTGCATGATCGCGAAGGCGTAGCCGACCGGGCCCAGCCCGGCCGCGAGGATCATGTAGCCGATCTGGGACATCGTCGAGCCCGCCAGGGCCTTCTTGATGTCGTCCTTCGCGCAACCGACGATCGCACCGAAGAGCAGCGTGACCGCGCCCACCGTGACGACCGCGGTCTGGGCGTCCGGCGCCCCGTCGAAGATCGCCCCGGACCGGGTGATCAGATACACGCCGGCGGTCACCATCGTCGCCGCGTGGATGAGCGCGGAGACCGGCGTCGGGCCCTCCATCGCGTCCCCGAGCCAGCTCTGCAGCGGCACCTGGGCCGACTTGCCGCAGGCGGCGAGCAGGAGCATGAGCCCGATGGCGGTCAGCTTGCCCTCGCCGGCCCGGTCCGCGCTCTCGAGCACGGGCCCGAAGGCGAAGGTCCCGAACGTCGTGAACATCAGCATGATCGCGATCGACAGCCCGGCGTCGCCGACGCGGTTGACCAGGAACGCCTTCTTGGCGGCCGTCGCCGCGCTCGGCTTGTGCTGCCAGAAGCCGATCAGCAGGTACGAGGCGAGGCCGACGCCCTCCCAGCCCACGTACAGCAGGAGGTAGTTGTCGGCGACCACCAGGAGCAGCATCGCGGCGAGGAAGAGGTTCAGATAGCCGAAGAAGCGCCGCCGGCGCTCGTCGTGCGCCATATAGCCGACCGAGTACAGATGGATCAGCGAGCCCACGCCCGTGATCAGCAGCACGAAGGTCATCGACAGCTGGTCGAGCTGGAAGCCGACGTCGGCGCGGAAGCCGCCGACGGGCACCCAGCTGAAGACGGTCGTGGCCAGCTCGCGGTCCTCGGCGTCGCGGCCCAGCATGCCGGCGAAGAGCACCGCGCCGATGACGAAGGACAGGGCGGCCAGCAGCGTGCCGATCCAGGGGGCGCTGCTGTCGAGCCGGCGGCCGCCGCAGAGCAGCACGCCCGCGCCCAGCAGGGGCACCAGGACGAGCAATCCGATGAGGTTCTCCACCGTCAGTGTCCCCTTACAGCTTCAGCAGGCCGGCGTCGTCGACCGAGGCCGAGTGGCGGGAGCGGAAGATCGTCACGATGATCGCGAGACCGATCACGACTTCGGCGGCGGCCACGACCATCGTGAAGAAGGCGATGATCTGGCCGTCGAGATTGCCGTGCATCCGGGAGAAGGTGACGAACGCCAGGTTGCAGGCGTTCAGCATCAGCTCCACACACATGAAGATGACGATCGCGTTCCGCCGGATGAGCACGCCGGCGGCACCGATGGTGAACAACAACGCCGCCAGGTAGAGGTAGTTGACCGGGTTCACTTGGCGCCCTCCTGCGGACGGTCCGTGTGCCGGCCCAGCCGCTCCTCCGCGCGCTGCTCCAGCGCCGCCAGGTCCGCGAGCGCGTCGGCGGACACGTCACGGATCTGACCGCGCGAGCGCAGCGTGGGGTTGACGGTGAGCTCGGACGGCGTCCCGTCGGGCAGCAGACCGGGGACGTCGACGGCGTTGTGCCGGGCGTAGACGCCGGGTGCGGGCAGCGGCGGCAGGTGCTTGCCGCGCACGCGCGCGTCGGACATCTCGCGCTGGGTGGCGGCCCGTTCGGTGCGCTCGCGGTGGGTGAGGACCATGGCCCCCACGGCCGCGGTGATGAGCAGCGCCCCGGTGATCTCGAAGGCGAAGACGTACTTGGTGAAGATCAGCGCCGCCAGCCCCTGGACGTTGCCGCCGGAGTTGGCCTGGCCCAGGCCGTTGAACCGGCGCAGCGAGGCGTTGGCGATGCCGGCCATGAGCAGGATGCCGAAGCCCAGCACGCACAGCCCCGCCAGCCAGCGCTGGCCCCTGATCGTCTCCTTCAGCGAATCCGCGGCCGTGACGCCCACCAGCATCACGACGAACAGGAACAGCATCATGATCGCGCCGGTGTAGACGACGATCTGCACGATGCCCAGGAAGTAGGCGCCGTTGGCGAGGTAGAAGACCGCCAGGACGATCATCGTCCCGGCGAGCGACAGCGCGCTGTGCACGGCCTTCTTCATCAGCACCGCGCCCAGGGCGCCGGCCACGGCGACGACCGCCAGCAGCCAGAACTGGACCGCCTCGCCGGTCGACGTCGTCGAGGCGGCGGCAGCGACGTTCATGCCTCCACCTCTTCCTCGTGGTTCTCCTTCGGCTTCTCGCCCTTGGAGACGGCGACCTGCCGCACCGTGCCCGGCGCGGCCTCGGTCACCAGGCCCCGGTAGTAGTCCTGTTCGGTCATGCCGGGGTAGATCGCGTGCGGGGTGTCGACCATGCGGTCCTCCAGCCCCGCCAGCAGCTGCTCCTTCGTATAGATGAGCGACTCGCGGCTGGCGTCGGCCAGTTCGTACTCGTTCGTCATCGTCAGCGCCCGGGTCGGGCACGCCTCGACGCACAGGCCGCACAGGATGCAGCGGAGGTAGTTGATCTGGTAGACGCGGCCGTAGCGCTCCCCCGGGGAGTAGCGCTCCTCGTCGGTGTTGTCCGCGCCCTCGACGTAGATCGCGTCCGCCGGGCAGGCCCAGGCGCACAGCTCGCAGCCGATGCACTTCTCCAGGCCGTCGGGGTGCCGGTTGAGCTGGTGGCGGCCGTGGAAGCGCGGCGCCGTGTGCTTCTTCTCCTCCGGGTACTGCTCGGTCAGCCGCTTCTTGAACATGGCCTTGAAGGTCACGCCGAAGCCGGCCACGGGATTCTGGAAGGGGGCCCGGGGGGCGTCCCCCCGGGAAGACTCGCTAGACACCGTCGGCCTCCTCTCGGTCACTGTGAGTGTCCACCCCGCCACTGACAATCAACTCTCCGTCACGGCGCGAGCGGCGCCGGGGCACGGGTGGCAGCGTCTGACCGGGCAGCGGCGGCACGGGGAAGCCGCCCGCCATCGGGTCGAACGGAGGCGCCGGCTCCGCGGCGCCCTCGCCGGCCTTGCCGCCGTCGCGGCCGCGGAAGACGTCGACGAGGAGCGAGAGCAGCAGGATCGCGAGGACCGCGCCCCCCACGTACAGCACGATGTCCTGGAAGTCGTAGTTCTCGTTGCGCAGTGCCCGTACGGTCGCCACGAGCATCAGCCACACCAGCGAGACCGGGATGAGCACCTTCCAGCCGAGCTTCATCAGCTGGTCGTAGCGCACCCGGGGCAGCGTGCCGCGCAGCCAGATGAAGAAGAACAGCAGCAGCTGCACCTTGATGACGAACCACAGCATCGGCCACCAGCCGTGGTTGGCGCCCTCCCAGAACGCGGAGAGCGGGTACGGCGCCTGCCAGCCGCCCAGGAAGAGCGTGACCGCCACCGCCGAGACCGTCACCATGTTCACGTACTCGGCCAGCATGAACATCGCGAACTTGATCGAGGAGTACTCGGTGTTGAAGCCGCCCACCAGGTCGCCCTCGGACTCCGGCATGTCGAAGGGGGCCCGGTTCGTCTCGCCCACCATCGTCGCGATGTAGACCAGGAACGAGACAGGCAGCAGCAGCACGTACCACCGGTCGTGCTGGGCCTCGACGATCGTCGACGTCGACATCGAGCCGGAGTAGAGGAAGACCGACGCGAACGCCGCGCCCATCGCGATCTCGTACGAGATCATCTGCGCGCACGAACGCAACCCGCCGAGCAGCGGATAGGTCGAGCCGGAGGACCAGCCGGCCAGCACGATGCCGTAGATGCCGATCGAGGCGACCGCGAGGATGTACAGGATCGCGATCGGCAGGTCGGTCAGCTGCATCGTCGTGCGGTGGCCGAAGACGGAGACCTCGTTGCCCGCCGGGCCGAAGGGGATCACCGCGATGGCCATGAACGCCGGGATGGCGGCGACGATCGGCGCGAGGACGTAGACGACCTTGTCGGCGCGCCGGACGACCAGGTCCTCCTTCAGCATCAGCTTGATGCCGTCGGCCAGCGACTGCAGCATGCCCCAGGGGCCGTGCCGGTTGGGGCCGATGCGCAGCTGCATCCAGGCGACGACCTTGCGCTCCCAGACGATGGAGAAGAGCACGGTCAGCATCAGGAACGCGAAGCAGAAGACGGCCTTGACGACCACCAGCCACCACGGGTCCCTGCCGAACATCGACAGGTCCTCGACGGCCAGTCGGCTCAGCGCAGGGTTCACGACCGCACCTCCCGTCCCGCGCCCTCGGCGCCCTCGTCGGCGGACGCGCCGATCCGTACGAGCTCTCCCGGCCGCGCCCCGGTGTCGGAGGCGACGCCGCCGCCCACCGAGTTCAGCGGCAGCCACACCACCCGGTCCGGCATCGGTGTGACGCACAGCGGCAGCCGCACCGTGCCGGCCGGGCCGGTCACCGCCAGGTACTCGCCGTCGCGCACGCCCGCCTCGGCCGCCGTGGCCGCCGAGAGGCGGGCGAGCGCGGCGTGCCGGGTGCCGGCCAGCGCGTCGTCGCCCTCCTGCAGCCGGCCCAGGTCGAGCAGCAGCCGGTGCCCGGCCAGCACCGCCTCGCCGCGCTCGGGGCGCGGCAGCGGCCGGCCCGGCTCCGACGGGCCGGCGGCCCGCTCACCGTTCCAGCAGCCCAGCCGCGCCATCTCCGCCCGTACCGCGGGCACGTCGGGCAGGGCGAGGTCGACGCCCATCGCGTCGGCGAGCATGTGCAGCACGCGCGCGTCCGGCAGGGCGTGCCGCCGGGTCAGCTGGTCCGGCTTGACGGCGGCCTCGAACGGCCGTGCCCGGCCCTCCCAGTTGAGGAACGTCCCGGACTTCTCCACAACGGCCGCGACGGGCAGCACCACGTCCGCCCGGTCCGTCACCTCGCCCGGCCGCTGTTCCAGGCTGACGAGGAAGCCCACCGCGTCCAGCGCCTCCCGGGCGCGCGCCGGGTCGGGCAGGTCCGCGACCTCCACACCGCCCACGACCAGGGCCGCCAGCTCGCCCGTGACGGCCGCCTCGACGATCTGGCCGGTGTCCCGGCCGGGGCTGCGGGGCAGTTCGGCGACGCCCCAGGCGGCCGCCGTCTCCTCCCGCGCCCGCGGATCGGTGGCCGGCCGGCCGCCCGGCAGCAGCCCCGGCAGGGCCCCCGCCTCGACCGCGCCCCGCTCGCCCGCCCGGCGCGGCATCCACACCAGCTCCGCGCCCGTCTCCGCGGCCGCCGCGACCGCGGCCGTCAGCGCGCCCGGCACACCCGCCAGCCGCTCGCCGACCACGATCACCGAGCCGGCGGTGCGCAGCGCCTCCGCGGCCGCCCGGCCGTCGGCGTCCAGGCCCGAGCCCCCGGCCAGCGCCCGCAGCCACTCGGTCTCGGTGCCGGGCGCGGCCGGCAGCAGCGTGCCGCCCGCCTTGCGCAGGCCGTCACTCGCGTGCGTGGCCAGCGCGAACGTGCGCTGCCCCCGCTTGCGCCAGGACTTGCGCAGCCGCAGGAAGACGCCGGGGGCCTCCTCCTCGGGCTCCAGGCCCGCCAGCAGGACGGCGGGCGCCTTCTCCAGCGCCCCGTACGTCACTCCGAGGCCGTCCAGGTCCCGGCCGTGGCCCGCCACGTGGGAGCTGAGGAAGTCGGCCTCCTCACCGCTGTGCACCCGCGCCCGGAAGTCCACGTCGTGCGTATCAAGCGCCACGCGCGCGAACTTGGCGTAGCCGTAGGCGTCCTCCACAGTCAGCCGGCCGCCCGCCAGCACCCCGGCCCGGCCCCGCGCCGCCGCGAGCCCCCGGGCCGCGGCCTCGAGCGCCTCCGGCCAGCTCGCGGGCTCCAGCGCCCCGGCCTCGTTACGGACCAGGGGCGTCTCGATGCGCTCCGGCCGCTGCGCGTAGCGGAACGCGAAGCGGCCCTTGTCGCACACCCACTCCTCGTTGACCTCGGGGTCCTCGGCCGCCAGGCGCCGCATGACCTTGCCGCGCCGGTGGTCCGTGCGCATCGCGCAGCCGCCCGCGCAGTGTTCGCACACCGAGGGGGAGGAGACGAGGTCGAAGGGGCGCGCGCGGAATCGGTACGCCGCCGACGTCAGCGCGCCCACCGGGCAGATCTGGATGGTGTTGCCGGAGAAGTACGACCGGAAGGGGTCGCCCTCGCCCGTGCCCACCTGTTCCAGCGCCCCGCGCTCCAGCAGCTCGATCATCGGGTCGCCCGCGATCTCGTTGGAGAAGCGGGTGCAGCGCGCGCACAGCACACAGCGCTCGCGGTCCAGCAGGATCTGCGGGGAGATGGGGACCGGCTTGGCGTAGGTGCGCTTGCGGCCCTCGAAGCGGCTGTCGGCCTGCCCGGCGCTCATGGCCTGGTTCTGCAGCGGGCACTCGCCGCCCTTGTCGCAGACGGGGCAGTCGAGCGGATGGTTGATCAGCAGCAGCTCCATCACGCCGCGCTGGGCCTTCTCGGCGACGGGCGAGGTCAGCTGCGACTTGACGACCATGCCGTCCGTGCAGGTGATCGTGCAGGAGGCCATCGGCTTGCGCTGGCCCTCGACCTCGACGATGCACTGCCGGCAGGCGCCCGCCGGGTCCAGCAGCGGATGGTCGCAGAAGCGCGGGATCTCGATGCCGAGCAGCTCTGCCGCCCGGATGACGAGCGTGCCCTTGGGCACGGAGATCTGGATGCCGTCGATGGTGACGGACACCAGGTCCTCCGGTGGGACGGCCGCGTTCCCTCCCGGGGAGGGGGCGGACGTGGTGACGGTCATGCGTTCACCCCCAGGTGAGCGTGCTGGTGGTTGGCGGGGCCGTCGGCCCACACCGTCGACTTCGCCGGGTCGAAGGGGCAGCCGCGGCCCTTGATGTGCTGCTCGTACTCGCCGCGGAAGTACTTCAGCGAGGAGAAGATGGGGCTGGCGGCGCCGTCGCCCAGCGCGCAGAAGGACTTGCCGTTGATGTTGTCGGCGATGTCGGCGAGCTTGTCGAGGTCGCTCATGCGGCCCTTGCCGGCCTCGATGTCGCGCAGCAACTGCACCAGCCAGTAGGTGCCTTCGCGGCAGGGCGTGCACTTGCCGCAGGACTCGTGGGCGTAGAACTCCGTCCAGCGGGTGACCGCCCGCACGACGCACGTCGTCTCGTCGAAGCACTGCAGCGCCTTGGTGCCGAGCATCGAGCCGGCGGCGCCCACGGCCTCGTAGTCGAGCGGTACGTCCAGGTGCTCGTCGGTCAGCAGCGGGGTCGAGGAGCCGCCCGGCGTCCAGAACTTGAGCCGGTGGCCGGGGCGCATGCCGCCGCTCATGCCGAGCAGCTGGCCCAGCGTGACGCCCAGGGGCGCCTCGTACTGGCCGGGGCCGGCGACATGGCCGCTGAGGGAGTAGAGCGTGAAGCCGGGGGACTTCTCGCTGCCCATCGAACGGAACCACTCCTTGCCCCGGTTGAGGATCGCGGGAACGGAGGCGATGGACTCGACGTTGTTCACCACGGTGGGGCACGCGTACAGGCCCGCGACAGCGGGGAAGGGGGGCCTCAGCCGGGGCTGGCCGCGCCGGCCTTCGAGCGAGTCGAGGAGGGCCGTCTCCTCGCCGCAGATGTAGGCGCCCGCCCCCGCGTGCACGGTGATGTCGAGGTCGAGTCCGCTGCCGAGGACGTCGCGGCCGAGGTAGCCCGCCGCGTACGCCTCGCGCACGGCCTCGTGCAGCCGGCGCAGCACGGGTACGGTCTCGCCGCGCAGATAGATGAAGGCGCGGTGGGAGCGGATCGCCCAGCAGGCGATGACCATGCCCTCGATGAGGGAGTGCGGGTTGGCGAAGAGGAGGGGGATGTCCTTGCAGGTGCCGGGCTCGGACTCGTCGGCGTTGACGACGAGGTAGTGCGGCTTGCCGTCGCCCTGGGGGATGAACTGCCACTTCATCCCGGTGGGGAAGCCGGCGCCGCCGCGGCCGCGCAGCCCGGAGTCCTTGACGTAGGCGATGACGTCGTCGGGGGTCATCGCGAGGGCCTTGCGCGCGCCCTCGTACCCCTCGTGCCGGAGGTAGGTCTCCAGCGTCCAGGAGCGGGGCTCGTCCCAGAAGGCGCTGAGGACGGGCGAGAGCAGCTTTTCCGGGCTGGTCTCGAAGATGGCGGGCGCCATGGTCATTCCTCCCCCTCCTCGGTGACCGGTCCGCTGGGGTGCTCGGGGTCCGAGGCGGATGTCTGCTGGGGAGCGTCGTGGGAGCTCAGGTGCTCGGGGGGGCGCTCGTCGCGCGGGGGCGCGCCCCTGGGGGGACCGACCCGGGCGGTGCCGTTCTCGCCCTTGGCCAGCCGCAGGCCGGCCAGCGAGGCGGGGCCGGCGCCGCCGCTCGCCTCGACCGCGCCGGGGCGCTGGTCGGGGAAGCCGGCCAGGATGCGGGCCGTCTCCCGGTACGTGCACAGGGGGGCGCCGCGCGTGGGCTCGGCACCCCGGCCGGCCCGTAGGTCCTCGACGAGCCGGATGGCGCTCTCGGGCGTCTGGTTGTCGAAGAACTCCCAGTTGACCATCACCACGGGCGCGAAGTCGCAGGCGGCGTTGCACTCGATGTGTTCGAGGGTGACCTTGCCGTCGTCGGTGGTCTCGCCGTTGCCGACGTCCAGGTGGCGCTTGAGCGCGTCGAAGATGGCGTCGCCGCCCAGCACCGCGCACAGCGTGTTGGTGCAGACGCCGACCTGGTAGTCGCCGCCGGGCTTGCGCCGGTACATGGTGTAGAAGGTCGCCACCGCCGTGACCTCGGCCGTGGTGAGCCCGAGGAGCTCGGCGCACAGGCGGATGCCGGTGCGGGTGACGTATCCCTCCTCGGCCTGCACGAGGTGCAGCAGCGGCAGCAGGGCGCTGCGGCTGTCGGGGTAGCGGGCGATCACCTCCCGGGCGTCCGCCTCGAGCCGCTCCCGTACGTCCGCGGGGTAGTCGGGTGCGGGGAGCGAGGGCATCCCCAGTTGTACGTCCGTCACCGGTCGACGCCTCCCATCACGGGGTCGATGGACGCGACGGCGACGATGACGTCGGCGACCTGGCCGCCTTCGCACATCGCCGCCATGGCCTGCAGGTTGGTGAAGGAGGGGTCGCGGAAGTGGACCCGGTAGGGGCGGGTGCCGCCGTCGCTGACCACGTGCACGCCGAGTTCGCCCCTGGGGGACTCCACGGCCGCGTACGCCTGCCCGGGCGGCACCCGGAAGCCCTCCGTCACCAGCTTGAAGTGGTGGATCAGGGCCTCCATCGAGGTGCCCATGATCTTCTTGATGTGGTCGAGGGAGTTGCCGAGCCCGTCCGGGCCGAGGGCCAGCTGGGCGGGCCAGGCGATCTTCTTGTCCGCGACCATGACCGGGCCGGGCTGGAGCCGGTCCAGGCACTGTTCGATGATCCGCAGCGACTGGCGCATCTCCTCCAGGCGGATCAGGAAGCGCCCGTAGGCGTCGCAGGTGTCGGCGGTGGGGACCTCGAAGTCGTAGTGCTCGTAGCCGCAGTACGGCTGGGCCTTGCGCAGGTCGTGCGGGAGACCCGCGGAGCGCAGGATGGGCCCGGTGGCGCCCAGCGCCATGCAGCCGGTGAGGTCGAGGTGGCCGACGTTCTGCATGCGGCCCTTGAAGATGGGGTTCCCGGTGGCGAGCTTGTCGTACTCGGGGAGGTTCCTGCGCATCTTCTTCACGAACTCGCGCACCTGGTCCACGGCGCCGGGCGGCAGGTCCTGGGCGAGGCCGCCGGGGCGTACATAGGCGTGGTTCATGCGCAGGCCGGTGATCAGCTCGAAGATGTCGAGGACGAGCTCGCGGTCCCGGAAGCCGTAGATCATGATCGTGGTGGCGCCGAGCTCCATGCCGCCGGTGGCGATGGCCACCAGGTGGGAGGAGATTCGGTTCAGCTCCATGAGCATGACCCGCACGACCGAGGCGCGGTCGGGGATCTGCTCCTCGATGCCCAGGAGCTTCTCCACGCCCAGGCAGTACGCCGCCTCGTTGAAGAAGGGCGTCAGGTAATCCATGCGCGTGACGAAGGTGGTGCCCTGGGTCCAGTTCCGGAATTCGAGGTTCTTCTCGATGCCGGTGTGCAGATAGCCGATGCCGCAGCGGGCCTCGGTGACCGTCTCGCCGTCGATCTCCAGGATGAGCCGGAGCACGCCGTGGGTGGACGGGTGCTGGGGGCCCATGTTGACGACGATGCGCTCGTCGTCGGCCTGCTTGGCGGCGGAGGCGATCTCGTCCCAGTCGCCGCCGGTGACGGTGTAGACCGGGCCCTCGGTGGTCTCGCGGGGGCCGGCGTCGTTCGGAGTGGTCATCAGCTGTACGACCTCCGCTGGTCCGGAGCCGGGATCTGGGCGCCCTTGTACTCGACGGGGATGCCGCCGAGGGGGTAGTCCTTGCGCTGCGGGAAGCCCTGCCAGTCGTCCGGCATCATGATCCGCGTGAGCGCCGGGTGGCCGTCGAAGATCAGGCCGAAGAAGTCGTACGTCTCGCGCTCGTGCCAGTCGTTGGTCGGGTAGACGCCGACGAGGGACGGCAGGTGCCGGTCGTCGTCGGGGACGCCGACCTCCAGCCTGATCAGCCGGTTGTGGGTGATCGAACGCAGGTGGTAGACCGCGTGCAGCTCGCGGCTCTTGTCGCCGGGGTAGTGCACAGCGCTCACGCCCGTGCACAGCTCGAAGCGGAGCGCGGGGTCGTCGCGCAGGGTGCGGGCGACGACCGGCAGGTGCTCACGGGCGATGTGGAAGGTGAGCTCGTCGCGGTCCACGACCGTCTTCTCGATCGCGTTGCCCGGGAGCAGCCCCTGTTCCTCCAGGGCGCCCTCCAGCTCGTCGGCCACCTCGTCGAACCAGCCGCCGTAGGGGCGGGAGGTCCCGCCGGGCAGCCGTACGGTGCGCACGAGCCGGCTGTAGCCGGAGGTGTCGCCGCCGTTGTTCGCGCCGAACATGCCGTGCCGGACGCCGATGACCTCGCCGTGGTCCAGGCGCTGGCCGGGCAGGTTCTGGGCGCCCAGGTCCTTGTCGGGGTTGACCCCGTTGGGGCCCTTGGGGTTCGTCTCGCTCACCGGAGCAGCCCCTTCATCTCGATCAGCGGCAGGGCCTTGAGCGCCCTCACCTCCGCTTCCCGCTCCGCCTCCTCGCGGTGGGCGCCGAGCTTCTCGGACTGGATCTTCTTGTGCAGCTTGAGGATCGAGTCCAGGAGCATCTCGGGCCGGGGCGGGCAGCCGGGCAGGTAGATGTCGACCGGCACGATGTGGTCGACGCCCTGCACGATCGCGTAGTTGTTGAACATGCCGCCGCTGGACGCACAGACGCCCATGGAGATCACCCACTTGGGGTTCGGCATCTGGTCGTAGACCTGCCGCAGCACGGGCGCCATCTTCTGGCTGACCCGGCCGGCCACGATCATGAGATCGGCCTGGCGGGGCGAGCCGCGGAAGACCTCCATGCCGAAGCGGGCCAGGTCGTAGCGGCCGGCGCCGGTGGTCATCATCTCGATGGCGCAGCAGGCCAGGCCGAAGGTGGCCGGGAAGACGGATGCCTTGCGCACCCATCCCGCGGCCTGTTCCACGGTGGTCAGCAGAAACCCGCTGGGCAGCTTTTCCTCGAGTCCCATGTCCCGTGAAGCCCCCTAGTCCCATTCCAGGCCGCCGCGACGCCATACGTAGGCGTAGGCGACGAAGACGGTGAGCACGAAGAGGAGCATCTCCACGAGCCCGAACAGCCCCAGGGAGTCGAAGGTGACGGCCCAGGGGTAGAGGAAGACGATCTCGATGTCGAAGACGATGAAGAGCATCGCCGTCAGGTAGTACTTGATCGGGAAGCGGCCGCCACCGGCCGGGTGCGGGGTCGGCTCGATGCCGCATTCGTACGCCTCGAGCTTGGCGCGGTTGTACCGCTTGGGCCCGATGATCGATGCCATGACCACGGAGAAGATCGCGAAGCCTGCACCGAGGGCTCCCAGTACGAGGATGGGCGCGTAGGCGTTCACCGCTCCTCGCTCCTTCCAGTCTGTCGACGCTGACTGCTGGCTGACCGGACCCGGTGGCGGGCTCACCGCCCCCTGCCGCCGGCGAGCCGTCCTCGGCGGGATCACCGCGAAGATCGCCGGCATGTGAGGCAGTTCACAAGCCCGGGTCGATTGCATCCTATGCCCGTCGGTCTGTGATCTGCGACACGGCGAACACGACCGCGTTTGTGATCTCCACCACCTGACGAACGATCATCAAGTCGGATGAGCGGTGATCTTCGTACGCGAAGCGGTTGAGTGATCACCAGAGGTGACATTCGAGGGCCGAAGCGCTGGTCGGAGCGGTGAGGCACTATCAAGCCGTGGCTGGTTCACGCAAATTGGCATGACTGCCCGGTCAACTGATAAGGGGGCCGCACCCGCTGGGGCGACGGCCGTCGGTACTCACCCTTCACCGCGGGACCGCCGAGGAGCCGGACGGGACGGGCGTTGCGTGAGTTCCGCCACGCGCCGAGAGGTTCGGGATCCGGTTTTGCTGGGTAGCCTCGACGGGCGGACCGTAAAGGTGATAAGACGCCTGCCGGCCGTCGATCCGATGGCCAAATGCCGTGCTGAGGCGGCTGTTGGCCCCTCGCGGCCGGGGGCGCGCCGTGACCCTCCCGTGATCCGAAGGCCCGAATTCTGGGCGCGTTCACGCCAATTGTGACGCACGTCACTTATCTTGAACTCAACCTGTGCGGACTGATAGTCCGTTGTCCCATGTCCCCGAACGCGCACATAACCAGCCACCGGAAGCCCCGTCGCCCCGCGACCCAGTCGTGGGTCGTCCGCACGGGTGTTGCCGGTGGCGTCCTCAGCACCCTGGCTGTGGCCGGCACCGCTTCCGCCACCACCGCCGAGAAGCCCACCGAGGCGACCATGGAGATGCCCGCGTTCAACGCGGCGCTGTCCACCTCCATCGCGCAGAGCGCGGTCGCCACGCAGCAGACCGCTGTGGACTACCAGGTCCGCGCACAGGTCGAGGAGGCCCTCGACCAGGCCAAGGCCGACGCCAAGAAGGCCAAGGAGGAGGCTGAGCGCAAGGCCGAGGCCGAGCGCAAGGCGAAGGAGAAGCGCGAGGCGGACGAGGCCCGCGCCTCCCGCACCAGCGAGCGCGGCTCCCTGGGCACCAAGTCGACGTCCGCCTCCGGCAGCGAGTCCGGCTCGTCCGCGTCGTCCTCCTCCACGGCCACGGGCAGCTCCGCGTCCCTGGTGAACTTCCTGCGCGCGCAGGTCGGCAAGGCCTACGTGATGGGCTCCACCGGCCCGTCCTCCTACGACTGCTCGGGCCTGGTCATGGCTGCCTACAGCCAGATCGGCATCGACCTGCCCCGCGTCTCCCAGGACCAGTCGACGGCCGGCACCCAGGTGTCGACCTCCAACCTCAAGGTCGGCGACATCCTCTACTGGGGCTCCGCGGGCAGCGCGTACCACGTGGCCGTCTACATCGGCGGCGGCAAGTTCATCGGCGCGCAGAACCCCAGCACGGGCATCGTCGAGCGCGACATGAGCTACTCCCCGCCCACGGGTGCCGTCCGCGTCATGTGACGCGCGTGCGCCCGGAGCGCACACGGAAACCACGCAGAAGGGCCGCCGTTCCCCCCGCTCGGGACGGCGGCCCTTCGGCATGCCCGGGTGCCCACCCCCGTTGTCCACGGGCACCCGGTCCCCTGTGCCGGTAACCGAGTCTGGGCGGATGTCCGGCCGAAGAGCAAACCCCTTCGGTCCGGGTCGAATCCGGACAGCCGGCGGAAGGGCCGTCGGGGCGGGAAACCGCAGGCAGCGGCGGCGAACGGCCGGATATGGGACCGCCCGCCGGGCGGGGGCGTTCGCACGGCGGGCGGCGCGGGGGACGGGTCCCCCCGGGTCAGGGAAGGCGGCCGACGGCGGGCCCGCCGACCGGGCCCGTGACGCGTTCCTCCACGAACCGCACCTCCCCTTCACAAGGGAACCGTTCCGTACCCAACCGGAATTGGGCTCCCCTCATTACTTCCGTAAAGCCAACACGCCGAAACGACGCGAAAGCTACTCGAAAGGGTGAATCTAGGAGCGCGGCGCCACCTTGCTCAGGCCGTTGATGATGCGGTCCATCGCATCGCCGCCCGTCGGATCGGTCAGGTTCGCCAGCATCTTCAGCGTGAACTTCATCAGCAGCGGATGCGTCAGCCCCCGCTCCGTCGCCAGCTTCATCACCTTCGGGTTGCCGATGAGCTTCACGAACGCCCGGCCGAGCGTGTAGTAGCCCCCGTAGGTGTCCTTGAGGATCTTCGGGTAGCGCTGCAGCGCCAGCTCCCGCTGGGCGTACGTGGCGCGGGCGTGCGCCTGGACGATGACGTCGGCGGCGATCTGGCCCGACTCCATCGCGTAGGCGATGCCCTCGCCGTTGAAGGGGTTGACCAGGCCGCCCGCGTCGCCGACGAGCAGCAGGCCGCGCGTGTAGTGCGGCTGGCGGTTGAAGGCCATCGGCAGGGCGGCGCCGCGGATGGGGCCGGTCATGTTCTCCGGCGTGTAGCCCCAGTCCGCCGGCATGGAGGCGCACCAGGCCTTGAGAATCTCGCGCCAGTCCAGCTCCTTGAAGGAGTTGGAGGTGTTCAGCACGCCCAGACCCACGTTGCTCGTACCGTCGCCCATGCCGAAGATCCAGCCGTAGCCGGGCAGCAGCCGGTCCGGGCCGGGACCGCGCCGGTCCCACAGCTCCAGCCACGACTCGAGGTAGTCGTCGTCGTGGCGCGGGGAAGTGAAGTACGTACGGACGGCCACGCCCATCGGGCGGTCCTCGCGCCGGTGCAGGCCCATGGCCAGGGACAGCCGGGTGGAGTTGCCGTCGGCCGCGACGACCAGGGGCGCGTGGAAGGTGACCGGCTTCTTCTCCTCGCCGAGCCGGGCCTCCACGCCGACGATGCGGCCGGTGCGGTCGTCGACGACGGGCGCGCCCACGTTGCAGCGCTCGTACAGGCGGGCCCCCGCCTTCACGGCGTGCTGGGCGAGCTGCTCGTCGAAGTCGTCGCGCTTGCGGACCAGTCCGTAGTCGGGGAACGAGGCCAGGTCCGGCCAGTCGAGCTCGAGCCGGACGCCGCCGCCGATGATGCGCAGGCCCTTGTTGCGCAGCCAGCCCGCCTCCTCGGAGATGTCGATGCCCATCGACACGAGCTGCTTGGTGGCGCGCGGCGTCAGGCCGTCGCCGCACACCTTCTCGCGCGGGAAGGCCGTCTTCTCCAGGAGGAGGACGTCCAGGCCGGCCTTGGCGAGGTGGTACGCGGTCGTGGAGCCGGACGGGCCGGCCCCGACGACGATCACATCAGCGCTGTGTTCGGTTGGGGACTCGGTCACGGCGGCTCTCCGTTCGGCGAGGGAAGGGTCGCTGTCGAGTCTATGAGCCGGGCGGGAACGGCAGGTCGGCGACCGCCCGTTCCCGCCGCGGGCGGCAGGCGTCAGCGGACGTCGTAGGGGCCGACCCACCAGAACCGCAGGGCGGTGTCGAAGACCTTCCGCGCGTCGGGGTGGAAGCGCTCGCGCTCGGTGTACATGATCGCGTACTCGGTGCCCTTCTCGTCCACGTACGCCTGGTTCAGGGCGCGCATGACCTCGCCGTTCTTCTCCTTCCAGGTCCACTCCCACAGCGCGCCGGGCCTGCCCAGGAAGGTGTTCGCGGTCATCTGGACCCGCGTGTAGCCCTCCTGCCTGCCGACCGTCTTCTCCATCTCCCGGAAGTGGTCGTACGCCGACGTGCCTCCGCTCGGCACGATGCCGACCCGGATGTGGCCGGGGCCGGTGGGGCCGGCGTAGTCGATCTGGTTGCTGCCCCGGTTCTCGCGCCGCCAGTACTCGGGCACGGCGAGCGAGAAGCCCTCGGGGGAGGTCATCCGCTGGAAGCCCTTGGGCACTTCACCCTTGGGAGGCTGGGGCCGGGGGCCGGGAGTCGCGGAGGCCGATGCCGAGGGCGCAACGGTGGGGGCGTCGCCCCCTCCGGTGGGAGCACCGGACGGCGCCTGACTGCGAGCGGCGGGCCCCTTGGCGTCCTCGCCGCCGTCGCCACCACTCTTGCTGTTGCCGACGAGCATCACCCCCGCCATAGCGGCCCCGCCGACCAGAAAGGCCGCCAGCCCGATGGCCCCCCACACAAGCGGCCGCCGCACGGAGCGCGCGGGCGGGAGGGCGCCGGTGGTGGTGGCGGTCGCGGTGAAGTGGGCGGGGGCAGGGGCGAACGGGGCGTGTTGCGCGGCGTAGGCGAGCGGCTGCGTGCCGGTGTGGGACGCGGGACCCGCCGCGGGCGCGGTGAGGTGCGGGGCGGAGTGAGCGGCGGCCCGTGCGCCTGCGGGGGCGGCGGGTTGAGCGACAGCGGGGCCGGCCGCCGACTCAGCAGGCGCGGGCTCAGCCGCGGGCTGCGCGGCAGCCGGGGTCGCCGCAGGCGCGACCGAGAAGGCAGCCGCCGTCGACTGCGGCGCAGCCGCAGACGCGGGCTCAGCCGCAGGCTGCGCGGCAGCCGGGGTCGCCACAGGCGCCACGGAAGGGGCGGCCGCCATGGGCTGCGGCGCAGCCGCAGGCGCGGGATGAGCCGCGGGCTGCGCGGCAGCCGAGCCCGCCGCAGGCGCTACAGAGGGGGTGCCCGGCACGGCAGCACCGGACGCCTCCGCAGTCGGCCGGCCGCCGGCCGGCGACGCAGGCTGCGCACCCGCCGAGCCCGCCGCCGAGGCGGCGCCCGGTGCGGCGGCAGCGGGCGGCTGATCGGCACGGTGGGGTGCCGTCGGCATCGGGGGCGCCGGAGTCGGCAGTGGCGGCCCGAGCGGGTTGGGTCGGCTCATGAAAGCCGGGCCTCGGGTGTGGCCCAGGGCTCCGGCCAGAAGGATCGCGCCGGCGGTCCACAGGAGGCCGAAGAGCAGTAGTTCGCCGGCGTTCGTGGCGATCGAGGCGTCCGTGCCCCGGGGGCGGGACGAGAAGGACGTGCCCGTCGTCATCTCCATCGCGCCGCCGGAGACGAACGACAGCAGCCACAGCGTGGCCAGGAAGAAGACCCCGGAGAGCACCTGCTCGGTACGGTCCGCCGAGCGCCTCGCCGCCGTCACGGCCAGGATCACCGCGCAGGCCAGGCCCACCGCCACGGCACCGGCCTGGGCCCAGCCGCCCGCCAGGTCACCGATCTCGGAGAGGCCGAGGGTGTCACCGGTGTGGCGCCCGCGCTCGGTGGAGGAGCTCTCCACGCCCGCGCCCCAGGACAGCCCGAGCGCCATGAGGCCGAGGTTGGCCAGGACGGGCAGGGAACCGGCCCAGGCCCAGTCGCCCGCCTCGTCCGGGTGGGAGGCGATGACGAAGAACACGATCAGCCCGCACAGCGCCACCGACAGGCCAAGGGCGCGCAGGGCCGTGCCCCACGCCCGTACGGCCATCTGTGCGCCGGCGCCGAGGCGTGCGGCCGCCTCGTCGCGGCACAGCACCGCGCCGCTCACCACGCCCGCGAGCGCGCCCGAGAACAGCGCGGCGAGCACGGGAGTGGTGGAGACGGAGAAGAGGGCAAGGTCCGGTTGTCCGTAGAGGCCGAGGACGAGCACGACCGCCGCGCAGATCAGGGCGATGCGCACGGTGGCCTCCGCGCCGCCGCCGGGGCCGGCCGGCGGCGTACGGCGCAGTCGCCTGGCGCCGAGGGCCGTCGCGCCGGCCCACAGGGCGGTGATGGTCAGCGGCCATACGGACACCGAGCCGCTGCCCCGTATGAACATCGACAGCAGACCGCCGCCGCTGCGCGACTCGACCTCCAGGCCCGCGCCCAGCCCCTGCAGCAGCAGGGCGATGGCGGCCGGGAAGCGGTCGGACCAATTGCCGAGGCCCAGTGCCTCGTAGTCGCCGGGGGACGGCAGCGAGACGGCGAGCGCGAGGACGAGCAGCAGGGCCGACGGCCACGCCGCCGCCTTCGCGGAGCCCGCCCAGTCGCCGGTGAAGGTCCGGCGCAGGAACAGCGCCCCGCGCGAGGGCGGGGCGTAGGGGGCGTACGACGGCGGGCCACCGGGCAGCGGCGGGGGCACGGCCGGAGGCGGGGGTGCCGGCGGCATGGCGGGAGCGGTGGCCGTGCCGGCGGCGGCTGCCCCGGCCGCCGCCCTCTCCGCCTCCGGCCGTTCCTTGCCGCACTTCATGCAGAAGCGCGCGTCCGGTACGAACCCGGAACCACAGGCGGGACAGAACGAGGGCATAGGGCCTCCGGGATTCGGTGATCACGACCGGGGAAGGTCAAGATCGTACCGATCACGGACCGCCTGGCCATGACAACGAACAGGACGCGCGATAAGCGCGCCCTGCCCGGTAATTGCCCGTTCCGCGGCCCTACGCGAGCTTGGTGCCCCGGTGCAGCGCGACGACTCCGCCGGTGAGGTTGCGCCAGGCCACCTTCGACCAGCCGGCCTGCTGCAGACGGGCCGCGAGCCGCGGCTGGTCGGGCCACTCGCGGATCGACTCGGCGAGGTAGACGTAGGCGTCCGGGCTGCTGCACACCGTCCGCGCGATCGGCGGCAGCGCGCGCATCAGGTACTCGCTGTAGACGGTGCGGAACGGCGCCCACGTGGGATGGCTGAACTCGCAGATCACCACGCGCCCGCCGGGCTTCGTCACCCGCAGCAGCTCACGCAGCGCGGCGTCGGTGTCCTGGACGTTGCGCAGCCCGAAGGAGATCGTGACGGCGTCGAAGACCCCGTCCGCGAAGGGCAGCTTCGTCGCGTCCCCGGCGGTCAGCGGCAGCCAGGGGTTGCGCTTCTTGCCCTCGCGCAGCATCCCGATCGAGAAGTCGCACGGCACGACGTACGCGCCGTCGGCGACGAAGGGGAGGGAGGAGGTGCCGGTGCCGGCCGCGAGGTCCAGGACCTTCTCGCCGGGGCGGGCGGCGACGGCCTGCGCCACGGCCTTGCGCCACTGGCGGGCCTGGCCGAGCGAGATGACGTCGTTGGTCAGGTCGTACTTCGCCGCCACGTCGTCGAACATCGCGGCGACTTCGTGCGGCTGCTTGTCCAGGGATGCTCGGGTCACGAAGCCATTGTTCACCACGGACCTCGCGGGACATCGGACGGGGACTGGACGGGGACGGCGCGCCCGGGAAGGACCGGCCGTCCCGCGGTGCCGATTGCGCTCGCTCCTGTGGGCCCCCACCCCGAGGACTGCCGGCCCCCTGCCCGTCGCCCCCTCGGCAACATGGCTACCTGCCGGCAGCGCGCGTCCTCACGGCCCGCCTGTACGACTGGGCCCTACATTTCGCACCGCGGGACGAACCGAAGCGGCCGTCCCCGCGCCGCTCATCCTGCCGGGTGGAAGGGGTACGGACGGCTCCCCTTGATGCCGACCTGACGCGGGGGGCGGGGGTCCTGACGGATCGCTGACAGACAACGGAGGTCGGGTCAGAACCCGACCAGGCTCGCCAGGTCGATCACGACGGAGAACGGGCGGTCGGTCTCCAGCTTCCGGGTGTGCACGGGACGGTCGAACGCGGAGATGTACTGACCTGTCTCGCTGTGGAGCCAGAACTCGTGCACCTCAGGAAGGCCGTCCTCACCCCGCTCCACGCGCCAGTAGTTCTTCACACCCGCGGCCGCGTACATGGCCGGCTTACGCACCCGGTCGTCCTGACGCGAACCCGGAGAGACCACCTCCACCACTAGGACGGCTTTCTCCACGGGGATGTACTTCGCCTCGAACAGATCGATGCCACGCTTGTCGTAAACGACGACGTCAGGTACCGGCGGGTTGTACTTGTCGATCAGGACACACTGTTCAGCGACAACGTCGTACGGCTCCTGCAGGCATTCCGCCAGGCGCCTCTCAATCCTGCTCCGCACGTGGTTGTGCCACAGCACCGTCCTCCCCCGAACCACGACCACTCCGTCCACGAGTTCCCAGTCGAACGGAAGTTCCAGGTCCTCCACCTGGTCAACCGTCCAGCCTTCCGCAGGCGGGAACATCCAGTTCTCAGGAGTGGCCTTCTCCAGCCGTTCTGCGATCATCACTGCTCCCATGGACGCGAGTGTGGACGCGGGTGCGGATCGCGGTCCCATATACGACGGTAGCGTCACCCGAAGTAATGAACGGGCCTCCACGCCGCATCAGCGGCGCCGGTACACCAGCCGTCCGTCCAGCACCGTCACCAGCGCCGTGCCGTCGTCCGCGAACACCGCGAAGTCGGCCGCGCCGGACAGCACCAGGGCCCTGGGCCGGGGGCCGGGCAGCACGCGGATGCCCGAGCGTTCGACGGCGGTGCGCGCCGCCGGCCGTGCGAACGGGCCCGACAGGGCCGTCGTCCCCGCCGCCAGCAGCCGCTGGACGCCCCGGCGGGCGCTGTGGCCCCAGCGGGTGTCCGTCATCTCCAGGGCCGCCAGTGCGGGCCCGGTCAGGGGCTCCGTGCCCAGTTCGTCCGCCTCGCGGGGGTCCGGGTGGTACATGGCTTCCAGGTACGCGGCGGCGTCCGGCTCGTAGCGGCCCGGCGTCAGGACGCCGTCCCACTCGCGCACGCGCGCGTGCTCGCCGGCTTCCGCGCGTACCAGCTCGTACGGGCCGATGGCGGCGATCCGGCCGCCGGAGACGGCGACGGCGTAGCCGCCGGGGGCCTCGAGGAGTTCACCGTCCTCCGTCAGCCGGACCGCGCGGACGCGGTGGAGCGTGGACATCGTCCGCCCGTACCGCCCGTCAGCTCGCCTGGACGATCTTCAGCTCGGGGTGGGCCGTGCCGCCCTCGATGGCCGTGGAGGACAGGTGCGAGACGACGCGGTCGTCGACCGGGTCGTTCGCCGGGTCGTCGTGCACGAGCAGGTGCTCGTAGGTGGTGGCGCGCTGCGCGGGGACGCGGCCGGCCTTGCGGATGAGGTCGATGATCTCCATGCGGTTGGAGCGGTGCTTGGCACCGGCCGAGGAGACCACGTTCTCCTCCAGCATGATCGAGCCCAGGTCGTCGGCGCCGTAGTGCAGGGAGAGCTGGCCGACCTCCTTGCCCGTGGTCAGCCACGAGCCCTGGATGTGGGCGACGTTGTCGAGGAAGAGCCGGGCGATGGCGATCATCCGCAGGTACTCGAAGATGGTGGCCTGCGTGCGGCCCTTCAAGTGGTTGTTCTCGGCCTGGTAGGTGTACGGGATGAAGGCGCGGAAGCCGCCCGTACGGTCCTGTACGTCGCGGATCATGCGCAGGTGCTCGATCCGCTCGGCGTTGGTCTCGCCGGTGCCCATCAGCATGGTGGAGGTCGACTCGACGCCCAGGTTGTGGGCGATCTCCATGATCTCCAGCCAGCGCTCGCCGGACTCCTTCAGCGGCGCGATGGCCTTGCGCGGCCGCGCGGGCAGCAGCTCGGCACCGGCGCCGGCGAAGGAGTCGAGGCCGGCGGCGTGGATACGGCGGATGGCCTCCTCGGCGCTGACGCCCGAGATCCGCGACATGTGCTCGATCTCGGAGGCGCCGAGGGAGTGGATGACCAGCTGCGGGAACGCCTTCTTGATCGCCGAGAAGTGCTCCTCGTAGTACTCCACGCCGTAGTCGGGGTGGTGGCCGCCCTGGAACATGATCTGCGTGCCGCCCAGTTCCACGGTCTCCGCGCAGCGGCGCAGGATGTCGTCGAGGGGGCGGGTCCAGACCTTGTCGCTCTTCGGCGGGGCGTAGAAGGCGCAGAACTTGCACGCGGTGACGCACGAGTTCGTGTAGTTGATGTTCCGCTCGATGATGTACGTCGCGATGTGCTCGGTGCCCGCGTAGCGGCGGCGGCGCACGGCGTCGGCCGCCTGCCCCAGGGCGTGCAGCGGCGCGGACCGGTAGAGCTCGAGCGCCTCCTCCGGGGTGATCCGGCCACCTGCTGCGGCACGGTCGAGGACCAACTGAAGGTCGGCGTTCTCGGTCACCGGGCGTCCCTTCGGAGGGGGTATGCGAATACCGGGCCAGCCTACGCGAGGGGCCGTGGCGGGCCCGAGACCGGGCCGGTTCAGCCACCGGTCCTGGTGAGTGTCGCGGTGGGACGGCCGCCGCGGGGGTCGTCGGAGGTGAAGGCCAGCTTGCCGCCTTCGGTGAGGCTGTACGTCACGGTCGACGTATTGCCCGTGCACAGGGCCTTCTTCTCCCCGTCGGTGACCTCCTCCAGCGTGATTTTGCCGCTGGTGGCGGACGTCAGCTTCGCCTTGCTGCGGCACTCCAGGACGCCGAGCACGGAATAGCTCGTCCGCACGACGTAGGCGCCGGTGCCGCCGGCGGTGACGGTGCTGGTCATGGTGCCGTTGGGGGTGCCGTCGGACTGGATGACGGAGCCGGTCCAGGTGCCGATGAACTCCTTCGGGACGGTGCCGGCCGCCGGCTTCGGGGCGCCGGTGTCCGGCTTCGGGGCGCCGCTGGCGGCGGGCGGGCGGGCCGCGTTGCCGCCGTCGCCGCCGTCGCCGGGCAGGACGTCGAAGACGAACAGGGCGGTGGTGGCCGCGGCCAGGACGCCGGCGATGCTCAGGACGAGGGTGCAGCCGATGCGGCGCTTGCCGGTGCCGGCGGTGGCCGACAGCCCGATCCGCTTGCCGTCGGGGGCGGTCTCGGTGGGCAGCCGCGCCGGATCGTGCCCCTGCCGGAGGGGTGCTCCGGCCGGCGGTGGCCCGGGCGCGTCCTGTGGCGGCGCCACCGCGGCCTCCAGGTCCAGCAGTTCCACCGCCTGCCGGCTCACCCGCTCCACCAGCGACCCCGGCAGCCACCCCTGGCCCAGCAGCGCGCTCGCACCGCCCGCCGCGGCGAGGCGGTGGGCCACCTCCGCCGGGGCCGGTCTGGCCTCCGGGGCCTTGGCCAGGCAGGCGGCCACCAGCTCGCGCAGGGCGCCCGTGAGGGCGGGGCCCAGCACCGGGTCCTCGTGCACGACCTTGTAGAGCAGCACGGCCGAGCTGTCGCCGGGGAAGGGCGGCTCGCCCGTGGCCGCGTACGCCAGGACCGCGCCCAGGGAGAAGACGTCCGCCGCCCCGGTGACCGTCCTGCCCAGGATCTGTTCGGGCGCCATGTAGCCCGGGGAGCCGATCGAGACACCGGTGGAGGTCAGGGAGGCCGTGCCCTCGACGGCGCGGGCGATGCCGAAGTCGATCAGGCGGGGGCCGTCGAGGGCCAGCAGCACGTTCGACGGCTTGACGTCCCGGTGCACCAGCCCCAGGCCGTGCACCGCCGCCAGCGCCTCCGCCAGGCCCGCGCCCAGCGCCCGTACCGTGTGCGGCGGCAGCGGCCCCACCTCGGCGACGGCCTGGGTCAGCGAGGGCCCGGCCACATAGCCCGTCGCCACCCACGGCACCGCGGCGTCCGGATCGGCGTCCAGCACGGGAGCCGTCCAGGCCCCGCCCACCCGCCGGGCGGACTCGACCTCCCTGCGGAAGCGCGCGCGGAACTGCTCATCGAGGGCGAAATGGGGATGGACGACCTTGACGGCGACCGTGCGGCCGCCCGCGCTGCGCCCGAGATACACCCGGCCCATGCCGCCCGCGCCCAGCCTGCCCAGCAGCCGGTATGCGCCTATGACCTGCGGATCTTCGACCGACAACGCTTGCATCGGGCCCTTCGCCTCCCCCTGGAAGGGGCCCTGTGACCCCGTATTCGAGCCTATGACTCAATTCACGGGACGTCCCAGGAACCCTGACCCCTGCTTTGCCCATCCCCTAGGACGGAACAAACCGTCATGTCCTTCGGGGCAGCAGCATCATCCGGAGCGACGCGATGACGCACTCACCCAACGGGGGCTACCAGCCCAACGGGGGATACCAGCAGCCGGGCGGCTACCCGCCGCCCCCCAACGGTTACCAGCAGCCCCCCCAGGGTGGCGGCTACGGCAACCAGGGGGACTACCAGGACTACCCGCCCAACGGCTCGTACCAGTCCCAGGGCCGCCAGCGTGCTTCGCGCGCCAAGAAGTGGATGATCGTGGTGGCGTCCATAGCCGCCCTCGGTCTGATAGCGGGCGGCGTCCTGAAGTACTTCGAGATCGGCCCCTTCTCCGAGAAGGGCAAGCCGGTCAGCTTCGGCCAGGACGACAAGGGCGGCCAGGCGGGCGGCACCGGCGGTGCGAAGCCGGCCGACTCCAAGACGCTCATGCCGACCGGCCCCAAGGCCGACTTCCGCGTCGCCAACACCCTGGGCGACGGCACGAAGATCGGCGTCGTGACGCTGGACGGCAAGAAGTCCGGCTTCAAGGGCAAGGTCTGGGTCTGGGCGCCCAAGCAGTACGACGACCCGAAGTACGCCAAGAGCGGCTTCCCGGTCATGATCGCGCTGCCCGGTGGCCCCGGCTACCCGAACAACTACTGGATGGGCACCGACCTGGGCCTCCAGTCGAGCATCAGCAAGTGGTCGCAGGAGGGCAAGAGCCTGCCCTTCATCCTTGCCATGCCGGTCCTGAACCCGGACGACAAGTACTACTACGACGGCAGTGACATCCCCGGCCAGGCCAAGATGGGCACCTGGCTGACGGAGGACGTCCCGGAGCTGGTGAAGCAGAACTTCCGCACCCTGAAGTCGCGTGACGGCTGGGCCTTCATGGGCTCCTCCTCCGGTGGCTTCGCCGGCTTCAAGGCCGTGCTGAAGCACCCGGACAAGTTCAAGGCCGTCATCGCCTCCGGCCCCGACATCGTGCCCGACTCCCCGCTGTGGAAGGGCCACGAGAAGGAGATGGCGGAGAACAACCCCGAGGTCCTGGCCAAGCGCCTGATCGACACCAAGGGCCCGGACGTCTACGTCGCCTTCCAGGTGGGCACGGCGGAGCCGCCCATCGTGATGAGCCAGGTCAAGAAGTTCCAGGCGCAGTACGGCAAGGGCCCGGTGCACACCATGCTGCGGGAGATCCCCGGCGGTAAGCACAACGCCAAGACCTATGTGCCGAACATGGGCGAAGGCCTGATCCAGTACATCAGTCAGCACATGGAAGGCCCCACGCCCTCCTCCTGACCCGCGCCGCCGGGCCCCGGTGGTTCCACGGGAGCCCGGCGCCGCACCTCTCGCACGGCTGAAGCCCTGATCCCTCCCCGGAGGGGTCAGGGCTTCAGCAGTTCCACCCGCACATCGGCGGGGAAGCCGGTCGTCGGCCCGGTGCGGCGGGCGAACTCCGCCACTCCGGCCAGCTGCTCGGGGCCGAAGCGGAAGTCCAGCGTCGTGAAGTAGCGCTCCAGCAGCTCCGCGTCGAACGACTCCCAGCGCGCGGCCTGCTCGGCGACCTTGCCGACCTCCTGCAGGGACAGGTCGCGGGAGGCCAGGAACGCCTCGTGCACCTTGGCGACGATGCGCGGCTCACGGGCCAGGTAGTCGCGGCGGGCGGCCCACACGGCGAAGACGAACGGCAGGCCCGTCCAGTCCTTCCACATCTGCCCGAGGTCGTGGACCTCCAGGCCCAGCCGGGGCGCGTCGTGCAGCGAGGCCCGCAGGGCGGCGTCACCGATGAGGACGGCGGCGTCCGCCTCCTGCATCATCGCGGCGAGGTCGGGCGGGCAGCTGTAGTAGTCGGGTCGCACGCCGTAGCGCTCGGCGAGCAGCAGCTGCGCCAGCCGCACGGAGGTGCGGGAGGTGGAGCCGAGGGCGACCCTGGCGCCGTCCAGCCTGTCCAGCGGCAGCTGCGAGACGATCACGCACGACATGACGGGGCCGTCGCAGCCGACCGCGATGTCGGGCAGCGCGACGAGCTCGTCGGCGTTCTTCAGGAACTCGACCAGGGTGACGGGGGCGATGTCGAGCTCGCCCCGTACGAGCTGCTCGCTGAGCTTCTCGGGGGTGTCCTTGGTCAGATCCAGATCGAGCAGCGTGCCGGTCCGGGCCAGGCCCCAGTAGAGGGGCAGGCAGTTGAGGAACTGGATGTGGCCGACGCGCGGGCGGGCGCGGAGCGGCTGCGGCACGTCGTCGGCGATCGCTACGTCTGAGGCTGAATTGTCCACATCCGGAGGCTAGCCCCGGGCGGTCGGGGCCGCCGGGCCGGGGTCCGCCCGACCGGTGCCCGACCAGCGATCTTTTCCGTCGCGAAGGGCCCGAAAACCCGCCTTGAGCGTGATCTTCGACTCCTTCCGCGCGAGAACATCGCGTGCTAGGCTCGCCGCAAGTTGCAGTTTGGTTTCCCTTGCAGTACAGAGCCTGCGGAGCATGTGACCCGCAGGCTTTTGTAGTTTTCAGACTTCTCGCAGGTTCTGGAGCAGGGCAACCCTTTGGGCCCAAGGAGGGCTTTATGGCTACCGGAACCGTGAAGTGGTTCAACGCTGAAAAGGGCTTTGGCTTCATCGCCCAGGACGGCGGGGGCCCCGACGTCTTCGTTCACTACTCCGCGATCAACGCCTCTGGCTTCCGCTCCCTCGAGGAGAACCAGCAGGTCAACTTCGACGTCACGCAGGGCCCGAAGGGTCCGCAGGCGGAGAACGTCACCCCGGTCTGATCCTCGGATCCTTCCGGTACGACGGCTCGACCGATCGCGGTCGACGTGCTGTACCCAAGGTGCCCTGCCTCCCGCTCCGGCGGAAGGCAGGGCTCCTGCCTTTTCCCGGCCCTTTCCGTTCCCGGGACCCGGATTCTTAACCCCTTTCACTGAGGCAACTCAGGTCACTCGGGCCACTTCTTTCACACGGGCCCCTTTACTCCTCCCGTTCGTACATCGCGTCGATTTCCGCCGCATAGCGCTCGCAGATCGCCGCGCGCCGGACTTTGAGGGTGGGCGTCAGCTCCCCGCTCGCGACGGTGAAGTCCTCGTCCAGGACCGTGAACGCACGGATCCGCGACGGCCGGGAGACCTGCTCGTTGGCCGCGTCCACCGCCTCCTGGCAGAGCCCGCGCACGGCCGGGTGCCGGGCGGCGGGGCCGTCCCCGAGGTCCACGCCCGCGCGGGCGGCCCAGGCCGCGATCTCCTCCGCGTCGAGGGTGAGCAGCGCCACCGGGTACGGGCGACGGTCGCCGATCATGACGGCGCGGGATATCCAGCGGGACTGCTGGAGGGCGAACTCCACCAGCGAGGGCGTGAGGTTCTTGCCGCTCGAGGTGATGATCAGGTCCTTCTTGCGGCCGGTGATGGTGAGGTAGCCGTCCGCGTCCAGCGTGCCGATGTCCCCGGTGTGCAGCCAGCCGTCGGCGTCGACGGCCTCGGCGCTCGCCGCCGGGTCGCCGTGGTAGCCGGGGAAGACGCCCGGCCCCCGGGCCAGGACCTCCCCGTCCGCCGCGATCCGCACCTCGCACCCCTCCACCGCCTGCCCGACCGTTCCGTAGCGCACCGCGCCCCGGCGGTTGAGGGTGAGCACGCCCGAGCTCTCGGTCATGCCGTAGCCCTCGTAGACGTCGATGCCGCAGGCACGCAGGAAGTCCAGGGTCTGCGGCGCGATGGGCGCGGCCCCGGTCAGGGCCCAGCGCAGCCGGCCGCCGAAGACCGCCCGGACCGGCGCGAACACGCTCTCCTCCGCCGCCTCCCACGCCGCCCGCAGCTCCCCGGTGATCCCCTCGCCCCTCTCGCGCGCCCCGGCCACCGCCAGCCCGGTCCGCACCGCCGCCGCCAGACGGTCCGCTCCCTCCGCTCCCCGGGCCTCGGCCAGGGAGACGACGCCCGCGTGCACCTTCTCGAACAGGCGGGGCACGGACGGCAGATGCGTGGGCCTGACCTCGGCCAGCTCGGCGACGACGTTCTCGACCCGGCCACCGAAGTAGCACAGCGCGCCGCCACGGCGCAGCGACGTCAGCTCGACGAGCTGGCCGAAGACGTGGGCGAGCGGGAGGTAGAGGTAGGTGGTGTCGCCCGGCCCGCCCTCGGAGAGGTGGGCGGTCGCGTCCTGGTTGGCGACGATGTTGCCGTGCGTGAGCCGGCACCCCTTGGGCAGGCCGGTGGTGCCGGAGGTGTAGATGATGGTGCACAGGTCCTCGCTCCGGCGGGCCGCGCCGCGCGCGAGGAATTCCGCGAGCGACGCCCGCACCGGCAACCGCCCCAGCACCGGGGCGTCGCTCCCGTCCCCGTCGATGAGCACCACCTGCCGCAGCTGGGGCAGCTTCGCCCGGACCGCCTCCACGCGCGCCGCCTGGGCGGCGTTCTCGCAGATGACGACCGAGACGCCCGAGTCCCCCAGCACCCAGGCCAGTTCGCCCTCACTGGCCGTCGGGTAGACCGGCACCACGACCGCCCCGGCGGCCAGCACCGCGAAGTGGGCGTGGGTCCACTCCGGCCGCGTCTCCGACAGGATCGCCACCCGGTCGTCCGGGCGCACCCCAAGGGTGAGCAGGCCGCGCCCGACGGTCCGTACGATCTCCCGCAGCCGGTCGTAGCCGGTCTCCGTCCAGCCGTCGCCGGGGCCGTCACCGGCCCGTGGGCGGTGGCGCAGCGCGGGCAGATCCCCGTACCGTTCGGCCGCCCATTCGATGAATTGCGCGAGCGTGTCCGGCCGTTGCGGTTCCCGCTGCTCCACGACGCCTCCCTGGTCGGTGCACGGACGTACGGATGACGTACACGCCGACGCTATGAAGCCCACCCGTCCCACGGGGATGACCGGAATCGTCAGCACCACTGACCCGGACGCTCAACCGGAGTTACCGTGCAGGGCATGGGCAGGCGGACGATCACCGTGCACTACGTACGGGCCGCGCTCGCCGGCGCGCGCGGGCTCGGCATCGACACCGTGCCGCTGCTGCAACGGGCGGGCATCCCCCCGCTGCTGCTCGGCGACGACCGGGCGAGGGTGACGCCCGAACAGTTCGCCCATCTGGTGCGGGAGCTGCACCGGGCGACACAGGACGAGTTCATGGGGCTGAGCCCCTCGCCCAGCAGGCCGGGGACGTTCGCGATGATGTGCTACGCCTGCGTCGGCTGCCGCGACCTGGGCGCGGTGCTCGAACGGGCGGCGCGCTTCTACGGCCTCTTCCCCGGCGGCCCGGACCTCGCCCTCGAACAGCGCGACCGCGAGGCGGTGTTCGCCGTCCGCAACGACCTGCACGGCCATGCGGAGGGCCGGTTCCTCGCCGAATGCATGATGCTCATCTGGCACCGGCTGGCGAGCTGGCTCATCGGCCGCCGCATCCCGCTGCGCTGGGCCGGCTTCGCCTACTCCGCCCCGCCCTACGCCGCCGAGTACGGGCTGATGTTCGGCTGCCCCGTGCGGTTCGGGGCGGGGCCCGCCCCGATGGCCGCCGCCGGGTTCGACGCGCGGTGGCTGGCGGCGCCCGTGGTGCGCGACGAGGACGGCCTGCGGGAGCTGCTGCGCCGGGCCCCGGCGGAGCTGCTGAGCCGGCACGAGTACGGCACGACGGTGGCCGAGCAGGTGCGGCGCGCCTTCCTGCGGGCGCTGGGCGAGGGCCGGCCGGCACGCCTGCCGGAGGCGGCGCAGCTGGCGGCGCGGCTGGCGGTGAGCCCGGCGACGCTGCGCCGCCGGCTGCAGGAGGAGGGCACCTCCTACCAGCGGCTCAAGGACCAGGTGCGGCGGGAGGCGGCGCTCACCGGGCTCACGGAGGGGCGGGAGCCGATCGCCCAGCTGGCGGCCCGGCTGGGGTTCTCCGAGGACACCGCCTTCCACCGGGCGTTCCGCCGTTGGACGGGCACCACACCGGGTGCCTACCGGCTCGGCCTGAGCGGGCCCTGTGGCGGCGACGTTCGCGGTCAGGAAAGCTGAGCGTCCCGGCCAACGCCGCCTTACCGGCGCGTCACTACGGTCGGCTCCAGTGCTTCACCTCCACCTGCTTCATCCGGAACAGCTGGGAGAGCCGCATGCACCTGCGCACCAGAGCCCTCGCCGCCGTCGCCGCGCTGGCCGTCTCGTTCGGCCTGGCGGGCGGCACCGCCTCGGCCGACGAACGGGCCGGGGCACCCGGCGACATCGTCAGCTCAGCCCCCACCTCCTTCCACCCCCTGCCGGGCCAGCCCACCAACACCAAGGCCTGGCACATCACCTACCGCTCCACCACCGCCAGGGGCGCCCCCAACGTCGTCTCCGGCACGGTGATCGTCCCCCAGGACGGCCGGACGGGCCCGCGCCCCCTGGTCAGCTACGCCGTCGGCACCGTCGGCATCGCCGACCACTGCGCCCCCTCGGCCGGCTTCCCGCGCGGCACCACCATGGAGGCCAACCTCATCCAGCTGCTGACCGCGCGCGGCTGGGCCGTGGCGGTCACCGACTACGAGGGCCTGGGCACCCCGGGCGAGCACACCTACGCCGTCGGGCGCGCCGAGGGGCACGCCGTCCTCGACGCCGCCCGCGCCGCCCAGCGGCTGCCCGCGGCCGGACTGGGGAAGAAGTCCCCGGTCGGCATCATGGGCTACTCCCAGGGCGGCCAGGCGAGCAGCTGGGCCGCCGAGCTCCACGACTCGTACGCCCCCGAACTGGACCTGCGCGGCACGGCCACCGGCGGCGTACCCGCCGACCTGCTGAAGACCGCCGACTACAACAACGGCGGCATCGGGGCGGGCCTGGTCCTCATGGCCGCCACCGGGCAGAACGCGGCCTACCCCGAGCTGAAGCTCGACAGCTACCTCAACGACAAGGGCCGCGCCTACGTCGACTTCCTCAAGAAGCACTGCGTGGTCGTCGACACCGTCGCCGGGCTCTTCAAACGCATCGAGGACGTGACGGTCAAGAACCCGCTGTACGAGAGCGACTGGCAGCGCGTACTGCGCTCCTCGCGCCTGGGCACGCGCGCCCCGGACCGCCCCGTGTACCTCTACCACGGGGTCATCGACGAGCTGGTCCCCTACGCGGTCGGCAAGCAGCTGCGCGCGGACTGGTGTGCCAAGGGGGCCTCGGTGCAGTGGAAGTCGCTGCCGCTGGGGGAACACGTCCTGGGCGTGATCAGCGAATCGGTGCCGGCCGCGAACTGGCTCGCGGACCGCTTCGCGGGCAGGGCGACGGGCGGCAACTGCTAGGCCACACCGCGCCGGAGGCGGGCCCCGGGACCGTCCGGGGCCCGCGCTCACGACCGGTACAGGTCCTCGATCTCCGCCGCGAAGTCCCGCTCGACGACGGCGCGCTTGAGCTTCATCGACGGCGTCAGATGCCCGCTCTCCTCGGTGAACCGCACCGCCAGCACCGCGAACCGGCGGATCGCCTCCGCCCGCGACACGGTCCTGTTGACCTCCTCCACCGCCTCCCCCAGCAAGGCCAGCAGCGCCTTGTCGCCGACGAGTTCGTGGACCGGCACGTCCTCCATGCCGTGCATGCCCTGCCAGTGCGCGAGCCCTTCGGGGTCGAGGGTGATCAGGGCGGTGAGGTAGGGGCGGTTGTCGCCGACGACCGCGCACTGCTCGACGAGGGGGTGGGCGCGCAGCCGGTCCTCCAGCGGGGCGGGGGCGACGTTCTTGCCGCTGGAGGTGACGATGAGCTCCTTCTTGCGGCCGGTGATGGTGAGGTAGCCGTCCTCGTCGAGGGTGCCCAGGTCACCGGTGGCGAACCACTCCCCCGGCGCCGGCGGCACGGCCTCCTGCCGGCCGGCGTCCCAGTAGCCGGCGAAGACGTGGCCGCCGCGCAGCAGCACCTCCCCGTCCCCGGCGATGCGCACCGCGCTGCCGGGCAGCGGCCAGCCGACCGTGCCGGGCCGGGGGCGCAGCGGCGGGGTGAGGGTGCTGGCGGCCGTGGTCTCCGTCAGGCCATAGCCCTCGAAGACCTCGACGCCGGCGCCCGTGTAGAAGGCGGCGAGCCGCCTGCCGAGCGGGGAGCCGCCGCTGATGACGTAGCGGACCCTGCCCCCGAGGGCGGCGCGGATGTGCCGGTAGACGAGCGCGTCGTACAGGGCCCGGGCGGCCCGCAGGCGTGGGTCGGGGCCGGGGCCGGTGCCGTGCTCGCGGGCGGCGCTCGCCTCGGCGTAGCGGCGGGCGACGAGGGCGGCGCGGTCGAAGGCACCGGCGCGGCCGAGCTGTTCGGCGGTGGCCCGGCCGGTGTTGTAGATCCGCTCCAGGACGTAGGGGATGGCCAGCAGGAACGTGGGCCGGAAGCCGGCGAGGTCCGCGCGGAGTTCGTCGCCGCTGAGGGACGGCGCGTGGCCGAGCCGTACGCGCGCCCGCAGGCAGCCGACCGCGACCATGCGGCCGAAGACGTGCGCGAGCGGCAGGAACAGGAGTGTGGCGGCGGGTTCCTTGCTGACGGCCCGGAAGACGGGGTGCAGCAGTTCGGTGGCGTTGTCGACTTCGGTGAAGAAGTTGGCGTGCGTGAGGACGCAGCCCTTGGGGCGGCCGGTGGTGCCGGAGGTGTAGATGAGGGTGGCGATGTCGTCGGGGGTGCGGGCGGCGCGGCGTTCGGCGACCGCGTCGTCCGGCAGGGACCGGCCGGCGGCGGCGAGCAGAGCGACCGCCCCGGCGTCCATCTGCCAGACGTGGGCGAGGCCGGGTAACGCCGCGCGCTCGGCGCCGACGAGCTTCATCTGCCCGGCGCTCTCGACGACGCAGGCGGCCGCCCGGGAGTCGGCGAGGATCCAGCGGACCTGCACGGCGGAGGAGGTGGGGTAGACGGGGACGGTGACCAGGCCGGCCGCCCAGGCCGCGAAGTCCAGCAGCGTCCACTCGTAGCGGGTGCGGGCCATGATGGCGAGCCGTTCACCGGGGCGCAGGCCGTGGGCGATCAGGCCCTTGGCGACGGCCAGCACCTCGGCGGCGAAGCGGGCGGCGCTGACGTCGCGCCAGAGGCCGTCGGTCTGCTTGCGGCCCAGGACGATGTCGGCGGGGGCGACGGCGGCGTTGTGGAACGGCAGGTCGCCGAGGGAGCCGTCGTGGACGGGCGGTGCCAGCGGGGGCACGGACGCCTCGCGCACGACGCCGGCGACGGCCGTCGTGCGGGGCGGGACGAGAAAGGCGAGGGCTTCGCTGCGCGGTACGGACACGTGCGGCTCCTGTTCCAGACCCACAAGAGACCGATAAGTAACCTTACTCAGCGGTAAAACTATGGCCGTAAAGGTACGCCTCCGGGCCCCCTCCGACCAGAGCGCCTCCTCGTCCTCACGGCCGGTCCGGCCCTGCCCGTTCGGCCGATACAGGCCGCCTCGCGCCCGGAATAGGGTGATGCGCACCGGAAGGGCCCGCCGCCGGGGCGGCGGGAGCCGGGCGGCGGGCCGCGGCGGCCCGCCGCCGCGGCAGGAGGGGAGTCATGAACGGGCGTCGGGTACCCACCGGCGCCCGTTCATGAGGTTCTCCAGCCCCATCCAGGCGATGTTCATCAGCGTCTCGGCCGTCTCCCGCGCCGAGGAGACGGCGTCCCCGCGCGTATTGGCCCAGCAGGCGAGCGATTCGGCGGCGCCCACGAGGGCGTGTGCCAGGCCGGAGACCTCGTGCCCGGCCGGCGGGGCGGTGCAACCGGCCGCGGCCGCCGTGGCCGCGATGAGGGCGGTGACGAGCCGGACGATCTCCTGCCGCAGCTCGGCCACCACGACCGCGAACGGCTCCCCGTGCGTACGGGCCTGGCAGCTGAGCACGGCCCAGCCCGAGGGGTGCTCGGCGGTGTGCGCGAAGAAGGCGCGCAGCCCGTTCCACAGCCGGGCGTCGGCGGGGGCGTCCGGCTCGCTCGCGGCCTTGACCGCCGCCATCAGCGCCTCGGCCTCGCGCCGGATGCAGGCGCTGAAGAGGTCTTCCTTGGAGTTCAGATAGAGGTAGACCAGCGGCTTCGACGCCCCGGCAAGCTCCGCGATCTCGTCCATGGACGCCGCGCTGTAGCCGCGCCGGGCGAAGACCTCCACGGCGGCGTCGAGCATCTGCCGCTCGCGTACCTCCCGCGGCATGCGCCTGATCTTGCCGCTGCCGCCCCTCCGCTTCGCCTTGGGCTCCGGCGCGGTGGGCCCGGCTCCGGCCGGTGCGAGGCCCATGGTCGGTATCACCTGTGCGTCATCTACGACATTCACCACAAAAATCCCTCCCCCCCGTCACATTACCGGCAGGTAATATCACGGGGAGGAGGGACGTCAAGGGTACCGATCAAGCCGTCACGCGGCGGCGGGCTGCGGCTGCGGCTCCAGGTGCGAGCCGTCCGCGCTCTCGTAGGCCTTCCGGTCGAGGATGTTCTCCCGGGCGGCCACGAGGATCGGCACGACCGACTGCCCGGCCACATTGGTGGCGGTACGCATCATGTCGACGATCGGGTCTATGGCCAGCAGCAGACCCACACCCGCCATCGGCAGGCCCAGCGTCGACAGCGTCAGGGTCAGCATCACGGTCGCGCCGGTCAGACCGGCGGTCGCGGCCGAGCCGATCACCGAGACGAAGGCGATCAGGACGTAGTCCTTGATCTCCAGCGGCACGTCGAAGACCTGGGCCACGAAGATCGCGGCGATGGCCGGGTAGATCGAGGCGCAGCCGTCCATCTTCGTCGTCGAGCCGAACGGCACCGCGAAGGAGGCGTACTCCTTGGGCACGCCGAGCCGCTCGGTGACCTTCTGCGTCAGCGGCATCGTGCCGACGGAGGAGCGGGAGACGAAGGCCAGCTGGATCGCGGGCCAGGCGCCCTTGAAGAAGCGCAGCGGGTTGACCTTGGCGACCGTGGCCAGCAGCAGCGGGTAGACGCCGAACAGCACGATGGCGCAGCCCACGTAGATGTCGGCCGTGAACGTGGCGTACTTGCTGATCAGGCCCCAGCCGTAGGTGTAGATGGCCTTGCCGACCAGGCCGAGGCTGCCCAGCGGGGCGAGCCGGATGACCCACCACAGGACCTTCTGCAGCAGCTCCAGCACGGACTCGCTGAAGGCGAGCAGCGGCTGGGCCTTCTCGCCGACCTGGAGGACGGCGATGCCGGCGACGGCGGCCATGAAGACGATCTGCAGCACGTTCAGCTCGGTGAACGGCGTGATGACGTCCTTGGGGACGATCCCGGTGAGGAAGTCCAGCCAGGAGCCGTGCTTCTTGGGCTCGGCGCCGTCGGCGGCGGTGAGGCCGGTGCCGGAGCCCGGGTCGGTGAGCAGGCCGATGGCGAGGCCGATGACGACCGCGATCAGCGACGTGATCATGAACCAGAGCAGGGTCCGGGTGGCCAGCCGGGCGGCGTTGGAGACGTTCCGCAGGTTGGTGATCGAGACCAGGATGGCGAAGAAGACCAGGGGGGCGACCACGACCATCAGCAGCTGGACGAAGATGCCACCGATCTTGTCGAGGGTGGTCTGCAGCCAGCCGATGTCACCGCTCTTGGCGGCCCAGCCCAGCAGGGCGCCCAGCACGAGGCCGAGCAGGATCTGGGCCCAGAAGGGGACATTGAGGATGCGCGATATGCGCCCGCGCTGAGCGGACGCCGGGTTGGACGGGGGCGTCGACATGCCGAACACGGTAACACCCATGCTTTGGGGCACTCAAAGGAAATCTTTGAGGCGCACGCGGCCCCGAAACGCGCCGACGCCCTGCGGCGGAACGGGTGTTCCGCCACAGGGCGTCGGGAAGCTGTGAGGAGAGTGTGAGGAGACTTACACGCCTTGCTCGTGATTGGGGTGATTTACACCCCGTCCTCCTGGCCGGCGTTCGCGTTGATCCGCGCCTTCGCCCGGTCCACGCGCTCCACGATCTGCTCGGACATGGCGTCGCGCTGCTTGCGCAGCAGCACCCAGCTGAGCGGCGCGGAGAGGATGAGCGCGAGCAGCACCATCCACACCAGGTTCGAGCTGCCCACACCGAGCGGGATGATCCGCGCGTAGCAGAGCACCCAGACGAAGGCGAAGCAGGCGATGAGCAGTCCGACACGCGAAGCGGTGTAGCGGAGCGAGGCGTACTTCTGGCTACTCACGGACAAGACCTTCTTCTCAACGGCGGCCAAGGGGGTCTGTTCAGTACAGCACGACCCGAAGTGGATCTCAGAGGCGCATCGGCTGCGGCGACTCGCGCAGCGAGGCGTCCGGGCCCGGGTACTCACGGATGATCTCGTAGCGCGTGTTGCGCTCGACCGGCCGGAAGCCCGCCTCGCGGATGAGCTCCAGCAGGTCGTCACGGGTCAGCTTGTTCGGCGTGCCGTAGTTGTCGGCATCGTGCGTGATCTTGTACTCGACGACCGAGCCGTCCATGTCGTCCGCGCCGTGCTGCAGCGCGAGCTGGGCGGTCTGGACGCCGTGCATGACCCAGAACACCTTCACGTGCGGCACGTTGTCGAACAGCAGCCGCGAGACGGCGAAGGTCTTCAGCGCCTCGGCCCCGGTGGCCATGCTGGTCCGGGCCTGGAGGCGGTTACGGACCTTGCCGTCCTTCATGTCCACGAAGTCGTGCTGGTAGCGCAGCGGGATGAAGACATGGAAACCGCCGGTCTCGTCCTGCAGCTCACGCAGGCGCAGCACGTGGTCCACCCGGTGACGCGGCTCCTCGATGTGCCCGTAGAGCATCGTGCACGGACCCTTGAGGCCCTTGGAGTGCGCCAGGCGGTGGATGCGCGACCAGTCCTCCCAGTGGGTGTCGTGGTCGACGATGTGCTGGCGGACCTCCCAGTCGAAGATCTCCGCGCCACCGCCGGTCAGCGACTCCAGACCGGCGTCGATCAGCTCGTCGAGGATCTCGTCGGCGCTCAGCCCGGAGATCTTCTCGAAGTGCTGGATCTCGGTGGCGGTGAAGGCCTTCAGGGAGACGTTCGGCAGCGCCTCCTTGAGCGCCCTCAGCGACCGCGGGTAGTAGCGCCAGGGCAGGGTGGGGTGCAGGCCGTTGACGATGTGCAGCTCGGTGAGGTTCTCGTTCTCCATCGCCTTGGCGAGGCGGACGGCCTCCTCGATGCGCATCGTGTACGCGTCCTTCTCGCCCGGCTTGCGCTGGAACGAGCAGTACGCGCACGACGCCGTGCACACGTTGGTCATGTTCAGGTGCCGGTTGACGTTGAAGTGGACGACGTCACCGTTCTTGCGGGTGCGCACGTGGTGCGCGAGCCCGCCCAGCCAGGCCAGGTCGTCGGACTCGTAGAGCGCGATGCCGTCCTCACGGGTGAGCCGCTCCCCGGCGAAGACCTTCTCCTCCAGCTCGCGCTTGAGCCCAGCGTCCATGGGTGCGCCCGCCTCTCCTGATGCTCCAGATGACCGCTTCGAGCGTACTCCCCCGCTTTTACACGTCCTCGGGCAGCTCACCCACCCGGTTCTCCCACTTGGTGGAGAGCACGATCGTGGTGCGGGTGCGGCTGACGCCCTTGGTGCCGGACAGGCGGCGGATGGTGCGCTCCAGCCCGTCGACGTCGCCCACGCGGACCTTGAGCATGTACGAGTCGTCGCCGGCGATGAACCAGCAGTCCTCGATCTCCTCCAGGTCGCGCAGCCGGCGCGCCACGTCCTCGTGGTCGGCGGCGTCCGAGAGCTGGATGCCGATCAGGGCCGTGACCCCGAGGCCGAGCGACGCGGAGTTGACGGTCGCCCGGTAACCGGTGATGACGCCCGCCGCTTCCAGGCGGTTGATCCGGTCCGTGACGCTCGGCCCGGACAGGCCGACCAGCCTGCCCAGCTCCGCGTACGAGGCCCGGCCGTTCTCCCGCAGGGCCTGGATGAGCTGCCTGTCCACCGCGTCCATTGCCTGGCACCTTTCAATAATCAGCGAACTCGCCGTTTTGCGTGTAGAATCTAAGGCATACGGGGCCTGGTACCCCGCAAATCTTTCACCAGATCAGTGAATCAACGACGATCCTTCGATCCTCAGGAGTGAAGCCCCCGTGTACTCGATCGAGATGGCCTACGCCCGTATGCGCGAGCTGCAGGACCTGGCCAACCGCTCGCGTGCCCACCAGTCCCCCGACCCGCGCGCCGCCCTGGCCAAGCTCCGCCTGCCGCGCGCGAAGAAGCGCTAGACCGCATCGCGAGCCCCGCTCGCACTCGCTCCACCGAGCTCTCCTTCCCAACGGCGGTACAGCCGGTGCGGCACCCCTGCCGCGTCCAGCACCCGCCCGGCGACGAAGTCCACCAGATCCTGGATGTGCGTCGCCCCCGCGTAGAACGCCGGCGAGGCGGGCAGCACCACGGCTCCCGCTTCGTCGAGCGCCACGAGCTGCTTGAGCGTCTGGCCGCTGAGCGGCGTCTCCCGCACCGCGACGATCAACGGCCGACGCTCCTTGAGCGTCACGCTCGCCACGCGCTGCAACAGATCTTTCGACAGGCCGAGGGCCACTCCGGCCACACTCGCCGTGCTCGCCGGCACGATCAGCATCCCCCGCACGGGGTACGAGCCCGACGACGGGCCCGCCGCCAGATCACCCGCCGGCCAGTACCGCACCCCCGAGATGTCGGGGTCGAAGTGCGGCTTCCCGTCCGCCCCCAGCCTCAGCCAGGCACGCAGGTCCTCCCGCCAGTGCGCGTCCCGGAAGCGGATCCCGGTCTCGTCCAGCAGCGTCAGCCGCGCGGCCCGGCTGACGACGAGGTCCACCGCCTCACCGGCCGCCAGCAGTCCGCGCACCACGGCGGCCGCGTACGGCGTCCCGGACGCACCGGAGACACCGACCACCCAGGGTCGGCGAGGGGCTCTGTCTTCGTACGGCTCCACCCCCCGAGCCTATCCGCAGGCATTCCCCGGCAAGATGTCGTGAAAGCCCTTTGACATGTTCGACCGGCTTGCATTTAAGTGATCTTTTGTCAAGGACCGTCAAACGGGGAGCGCATCATCCACACCACCCGAAAAGCTCTTGCCGCCGCCGGTGTCGTGGCGCTCGTCGCCGCGGGTTCCACCGCCTGCGACCCGAGCAACAAGCTCAGCACGGCCGCCAAGGTCAAGCAGGCGTTCGACAAGCTCGGCGAGCAGAAGTCGCTCACCACGGAGATCGGCTTCACCGGCGGCGCCGATCAGATATTCGCGGCCATGAAGGACGCGGACGACTTCACCCGCCAGGACGCGGACATGCTCGCCGCCCTGCGCCTGACCTACGCCTTCGGCGCCGACAAGCCGCTCAAGGACGCCAAGGCCGACGACAAGGCGTTCACCTACGACGTCCGGCTGGCCCGCAAGGACACCAAGCCGGTGTTCGAGGCCCGCCAGGTCGACGGCAAGAGCTATGTGCGCCTCGACCTCAAGTCGGTCACCGACTTCGCCGAGCGGCACGGCAAGGACAAGGGCAAGAGCAAGTCCCGTGGCCCGGAGGCCATGGAGAAGCTGCTCAAGCAGGCCGACGAGCTCCCCCCGTCCCTGGCGAGCGTCAAGAACGCGCTCAAGGGCGACTGGATCAGCGTCGACCCGGCGTCCTTCGAGGAGTTCGCCAAGTCCATGGACAAGAGCGGCAAGGGCAAGAGCCCCGCGCCGGACCCGGAGACGCAGAAGAGGGCCTTCGAGGCCCTGCAGCGCGCGCTGACCGACAACGCCCAGGTCAAGGACGCGGGCAAGAAGGACGGCGCCGAGCACGTCACGGCCACCCTCCCGGCGAAGAAGATAGCCAAGGACTTCACCGAGGGCCTCAAGCCGCTCAAGGACAAGCTCGGCGACCGGGCCGGCAAGCTCGACGAGCTCACCCGCGACCTCGACAAGACCCCGGACAAGAACGTCACCGTCGACCTGGCCATCAAGGACGGCATGCTCGCCGGGATGACCTTCGACATCGCGCAGTTCGCCGACGACAAGGACAAGGACAAGCCCAAGGGCCCGCTGCCGGTCGGCATCGGCTTCAAGAAGGGCGGCGGCGACAACCTCAAGGTTCCCTCCGGCGCGCAGGAACTCAAGCCGCAGGACCTGATGGGCGCGGCCATGTTCCTCATGGGCGGCGGCCGGGCCGGCGGTGCCGGCGCCGACAGCCCGTTCAAGAGCTCCGACCCGTTCGGGAACGGCGGCGCGCCCAAGGACGGCCCGTTCGAGAGCCCCCTGAGCCTCTGAGCGGCTCCCCCGTACGCCGAAGGGCGGCCACCCTCCTTGGGGTGGCCGCCCTTCGGCGTCCGTACGCGGACGGCCCGTCAGACCGTCAGGCCGCGGACCAGCAGGTCGAGCAGCGCGCACAGGAACAGCGCGATGCCGATGAAGCCGTTGACCGAGAAGAACGCCCGGTTCAGGCGCGAGAGGTCACCCGGCTTGACGATCGAGTGCTCGTACAGGAACGCCCCCGCGACCACCACCAGGCCGGCCCAGAAGAACACCCCGGCATCGGTGGCCAGCGCGTACCAGACCAGCAGCGCCGTCGTGACGGCGTGGCAGCCGCGGGCACCGTGGAGCGCCGCCGCGATGCCGAAGCGGGCCGGCGTGGACTTCACCCCGTGGGCGCGGTCCGCGGCCACGTCCTGGCAGGCGAAGATCAGGTCGAAGCCGCCGATCCACACGCCGACCGCCAGGCCCAGGATCACCGCGTCCCAGGACCACTCGCCCGTGATCGCCAGCCATGCGCCGACCGGGCCCATGGCCTGGGCCAGGCCCAGGATCGCGTGCGGGAAGTTCGTGAACCGCTTGCCGTAGGGGTAGACGACCATCGGGACGACGGCGATGGGGGCGAGCGCCAGGCACAGCGGGTTCAGCAGCGCGGCGGCACCGAGGAAGAACACCACCGCCACCCCCGCCCCGGTCCACGCCGAGCGCACCGACACCGCGCCCGTCACCAGCTCACGGCCCGCCGTGCGCGGGTTCCGGGCGTCGATCTCGCGGTCGATGATGCGGTTGCAGGCCATCGCGAACGTCCGCAGGCCCACCATGGCGACGGTGACGAGCAGCAGCCTGACCCAGTGGATGTTCCGGTCCAGCTGGAACATGGCGGTGAGCGAGGCGATGTAGGCGAAGGGCAGCGCGAAGACCGAGTGCTCGATGAGCACCATGCGCAGGAACGCCCGGGTCCGGCCCGGCTGCGGGATCGCGGCGGCGGAGGCGCTCACAGCCCGTACTCCGTCCACCGGCGGTCGACCTTCGCCGCGGTCCGCGGATCCGACTCGACCATCCGCGGCCAGCCGCCGTCGCGCGTGTAGCCCTCCTCGGGCCACTTCGCGGTCGCGTCGATGCCCGCCTTGCCGCCCCAGAACTGCTGGTACGAGGCGTGGTCGAGGTGGTCGACGGGGCCCTCGACGACGGTGAGGTCGCGGGCGTAGTCGGTGTTGCCCAGCGCCCGCCAGGACACCTCGTGCAGGTTGTGCACGTCGCAGTCGGAGTCGACCACGATGATCAGCTTGGTCAGCGACATCATGTGCGCGCCCCAGATGGCGTGCATGACCTTCTGCGCGTGCTTGGGGTACTTCTTGTCGATCGAGACGATCGCGCAGTTGTGGAAGCCGCCGGACTCCGGCAGGTGGTAGTCCACGATGTCCGGGACGATCACCTTCAGCAGGGGCAGGAAAAACCGCTCGGTGGCCCGGCCCAGCGGCCCGTCCTCCGTCGGGGGACGGCCGACGACGATCGACTGCAGCAGCGGACGGCGGCGCATCGTGACGCAGTCGATCTTCAGTGCGGGGAACGGCTCCTGCGGCGTGTAGAAGCCGGTGTGGTCGCCGAAGGGGCCCTCGGGCAGCATCTCGCCGGGCTCCAGCCAGCCCTCGATGACGACCTCGGCGTTGGCCGGCACCTGCAGCGGCACGGTCTTGCAGTCGACCATCTCGATGCGCTTGCCCTGGATGAAGCCGGCGAAGAGGTACTCGTCGATGTCGCCGGGCAGCGGCGCGGTGGAGGCGTACGTCACCGCCGGCGGGCAGCCGAAGGCGATGGCGACCGGCAGCCGCTCACCGCGCTTGGCGGCCACCTGGTAGTGGTTGCGGCTGTCCTTGTGGATCTGCCAGTGCATGCCGATGGTGCGCTTGTCGTGGCGCTGCAGGCGGTAGAGGCCGAGGTTGCGGACGCCGGTCTCGGGGTGCTTGGTGTGGGTCAGGCCCAGGTTGAAGAACGACCCGCCGTCCTCCGGCCAGGTGAACAGCGCCGGGAGCTTCTCCAGGTCCACCTCGTCGCCGGTGAGGACGACCTCCTGGACGGGCGCGTCCTTGACCTTCTTCGGCGGCACGTGCGCCACCGCGCCCAGCTTCCCGAAGGCCTCCCGGATGCCGATGAAGCCCTGCGGGAGCTCCGGCTTGAGCAGCCCGCCGATCTTCTCGCTGATCTCCTCGTAGGACTTCAGGCCGAGCGCCTTGAGGAGGCGGCGGTCGGTGCCGAAGACGTTCATGGCGAGCGGCATCGCCGCGCCCTTGACGTTCTCGAAGAGCAGCGCGGGCCCGCCCGCCTTGTTCACTCTGTCGACGATCTCCCCGATTTCCAGGTATGGGTCGACTTCAGCCGTGATGCGCTTGAGATCGCCATCGCGCTCCAGCGACCGGAGGAACGAGCGAAGATCGTCGTAAGCCATGCGATCCAGTATCGAGCACGCACTACCCTGGACACGTCACGGGGGCCGACGAGCGGCCCGTAGCACCGCACTCCGGGGGCCGCCGCCATGCTCAGGTATCTGCCGTTTCTGCTGATCCTGGCGCTGTGGATCTACACCTTCATCGACTGCCTCAACACGCCGGAGAAGGAGGTGCGGGGCCTGCCGAAGCTGGCGTGGGTGTTCATCATCCTGCTGTTCGGCGAGGTGCTGGTGGGCCCGGTGGCCTGGCTGGTGGCGGGCCGGCCGCGTGCCGCGGCGCGGCGCCCGGGCGGGCGGCAGCGCTGGGTGGCGCCCGACGACAACCCCGAGTTCCTGCGGTCGCTGAAGAAGGACGACGAGAAGGACCAGGGCGCGGACGGCCCGAAGGGCTAGCGCCGCTCCCCGCGCTCGTACTGCTCCCGCAGCTCGCGCCAGCGGTCCCTCGTCCACTGCGACCAGTCGGCCGGGTGCCCGCCGAGGGCCTGCAGCAGGTACTCGAAGTGGTGGTGCCAGCCAGCCAGGCAGTCCAGGCGTACGTCCTCGGGCCCGGCCATCTCGTTGGTGAAGTGCAGCAGCGTCCCGCCGACGCCCAGCGGCCCGGGCTCCAGCTCGAAGCGGACGCGGCCGTGGATGTCGACGGTGTACTCCGCCAGCCGCGGCGGCTCCCACGCGGTCACCTGCCCGGGCGCGACGGTGGCGTGCCCCTGGGCGTCGGTGTTCTGCCACCGCAGCGTGATCGCCCCGCCCTCGCGCTGCTCGAACGGATCGGCGACGGCCAGCCACGCCGGCAGGCCCTCGGGCGTGGCCACGGCGGCCCACACCTCGTCGACGGGGTACGGGATCGACAGCTCGTAGCGCAGGGTGTGGGTGTCGCCCTTGCTCTCGGACGCGCCGTAGGGGGAGGGGATCTCCATGACTCCACGTCTAACACGACGGCCCGCGTCCCGCGCGCCGGAGGCGACGGGGCGCGGGCCGTGGGCCGCGGGTCCTCGCGGGCTCACACCCCCGCGTAGGAGTGCTTGCCGCTCAGCAGGATGTTCACGCCGTAGTAGTTGAACAGGTAGCAGGCGAAGGCCAGCAGGGCCAGGTAGGCGGCCTTGCGGCCCTTCCAGCCGGCCGTGGCGCGGGCGTGCAGGTAGCAGGCGTAGGCGACCCAGGTGATGAAGGACCAGACCTCCTTGGGGTCCCAGCCCCAGTAGCGGCCCCAGGCGGCCTCGGCCCAGATCGCGCCCGCGATGATCGTGAACGTCCACAGCGGGAAGACGGTCGCGTTGATGCGGTAGGCGAACTTGTCCAGCGTGGCCGCCGCGGGCAGCCGGGACAGGACGTTGCTCCAGGCGCCGCCGCCGTCGCGGCCCTCCGCCAGCCGGAGCTCGTAGCCGTCGCGGAAGAGGTAGAACAGGCTCGAGCACGCGCCCACCCACAGCGCCGCGCCCGAGATGATCGCGCAGGAGACGTGGATCCACAGCCAGTAGGAGTGCAGGGCCGGCACCAGCTGGTCGCTGTCGGTGTACAGCACCGAGACGGCCAGGCCCAGGTCGAGCAGGATCGAGGTGACCAGCGGCAGGCCCAGCCAGCGGACGTTCTTCTTCGCGGCGAGCAGGCCCAGGTAGACGCCGACGGCCGTCATGGCGAAGGTCGTGGAGAACTCGTACATGTTGCCCCACGGCGCCCGCTCGACGGACAGCGCGCGGGTGAGGACGCCGCCCACGTGGAGGGCGAACGCCAGGACCGTCAGCGAGATCGCGATGCGGCCGTACAGGTCGCCCTTCTCGCTGGTGCCGGCGGCGCCGGGGCCGTCGGGGACGTCGCGGCTGCCGGGGGCGGCGCGCGTGACGACCTTCGGGCGCTCCAGGACGGCGGTGCCGCCGCCCTGCGCGGCCTTCTCGGCGCCCTTGACCGTGACGGTCACGGCGGGGGCCTCGGCGGTCAGCGCGGCGGCCGTGCGGCCGACGGTGCTACGGCTGCCGAAGACCCACTCGGCGATGTGCGCGAGGAAGGCGAGGGTATAGACAGCCATGGCCGAATAGACCAGCACATTGCTGACGTGGGCCAGGTTCTCGTTGGCTGCGGCGGCGAGGATCACGCGCGCGCTCCTTCGGACGGTTCGGCGGGGGCTTCGGAGTCGGTGTCCGTCGCGGGTGCGGCGACGGGCGGGGCGTCGGGCTGCAGGGCGACGGCGAGGGAGGCGAGCTCTTCGGGCAGGCGGGCGGACTCGCTGCGGCCGAGGCCGGCCAGCTCCACGACCGTACGCCCCTCGCCGTCCGCGACGGCGCGCACCCACACCCGGCGGCGCTGGATGAACAGCGAACCGGCCAGGCCGATCAGCGCGCCGACGGCGCCGGCGAGCGCCAGCTCGTTGCCGGGCTTCTGGGAGACCTGGAAGGTCGCCCACTGCTTGATGCCCTCGAACTTCAGCTCGCCCGCGCCGTCCGGCAGCGTCATGGTCTGGCCGACCGTGAGGAGCTTGGCGAACTTCTGGCCCTTGTCGTCCTTGAACTGCGTCATCTTGGACGTGTTGAGCTGGTAGATGCTCTGCGGCACGCCCGAGTCCAGGCCGAGGCTGCCGCGATAGGCGGTCAGCACCAGCGCCGGATTGTCCAGGGCGGGGAAGCGGGAGAGCATGGTGCCCGACTTCAGGTCCAGGGTCGGCACGAAGTTGCCCTGGAAGCCGAGGTCGCCTTCCTTGCCGTCCTTGTCGCGGTAGTCCGGCACCTTGAGCACGCTGGTCTCGGTGACGTTGTTGTCCAGCGGCAGCGAGGGGATGGGGCCCTTGAAGGCGACGTTGCCCTTGCCGTCGCGGACGGTGACGATCGGGGCGTAGCCGTGGCCGATGAGGTAGACCTTCGAGCGGGCGGTCTCCAGCGGCTCGTTGACCTTGACGGTGGCCTTGCGGGGCGTGCCGTCCGCGCCGTCCCAGTACGTGATGTGGGCGGCGTAGTCGCGCGGGGTGCCGCGCTCGGGGCCGGAGCGCTCGTAGGTCCCGGAGAAGCTGTCGAGGGTGAAGCGGAAGGCGTCGAGGTCGTCGGCGTCGAAGAGCGAGCCGGCCTTGAAGTCGTCGTACTGGGTGAGGGTGTTCGCGAAGCTCTCGCCCTCGACGACCAGCTTGCCGCCCTCGGACTTCCACAGCTGCCCGGAGGCGAACGCCACCAGCATGACGATCAGGGAGATGTGGAAGAGGAGGTTGCCGGCCTCGCGGAGGTAGCCCTTCTCGGAGCCGATCGCGTCCCCGGCCCGCTCGGTACGAAAACGCCTGCGCTTCAGCAGCTTCTCCGCCGCGTCCAGCACCTGCCGCGGCTCGGCGTCCGTGTGCCAGGTGGCGTGCGCGGGCATCCGCGTCAGCAGGCGCGGGGCGCCCGGCGGACGGCCGCGCAGCTGGCCGACGAACTGCCAGGTGCGCGGGATGATGCAGCCGATGAGGGAGACGAACAGCAGGATGTAGATCGCGGAGAACCACACCGAGCTGTAGACGTGGAAGAGGCCGAGCTTCTCGTAGATCGGCGTGAGCGCCTCGTGCTGGTCCTTCCAGGTGTCGGCCTTGAGCGCGTCGACCGAGGTCTGCGGCACCAGGGACCCGGGGACCGTGGCGAGGGAGAGCAGGAACAGCAGGATCAGCGCGACCCGCATCGAGGTCAGCTGACGCCACATCCAGCGCACCCAGCCGGTGGCCTCGCGCACGGACCAGGTCAGCCAGCCGAGCGCGCCCGGGGCCCGTACGCCTCCGAACGAGCCGGGCATGGCCTGGCCGCGCTCCTCGGTGGGGGCCGTGGACATGGGTGCGGCCGCGGCATCGGCGTCGGGATCCTCCGGCGCCGGGGCGGAAGCGGTGCTATGCGTCTTGGCCATTGATCAGATCCCGGGGGTGAATTGCGACGACCACGTCTGAAGGTCCTGGACCATGCTGTCCCACACTCCTGTGACCAGGAGCACGCCGACCACGACGAGCATCCCGCCGCCGGCCCGCATGACCCACGCGTAGTGCCGCTTGACCCAGCCGAACGTGCCGAGGGCCCGCCGGAAGGCGACGGCGGCCAGGATGAAGGGCAGGCCGAGGCCGAGGCAGTACGCGACGGTGAGCAGCGCTCCGCGGCCGGCGCTGGCCTGCTGGGAGGACAGGGACAGTACGGCGGCGAGCGTGGGGCCGATGCAGGGCGCCCAGCCCAGGCCGAACAGCACGCCGAGCAGCGGCGCCCCGGCCAGGCCCATCGCCGGTCTGGTGTGGAAGCGGAACTCGCGCTGCCCGAAACGGTTCAGCAGCCCCATGAAGGCCAGGCCCAGCACGATGGTGAGGGCCCCGAGCACCGTGGAGATCGTCTCCTTGTACTCCAGCAGTGTCTGGCCGAAGAAGCCGAAGGCGGCGCCGAAGGAGACGAAGACGGCGGTGAAGCCGAGCACGAACAGCGAGGACCCGGCGACCATCCGGCCCCGCCGGGCCTCGGCCAGGTCCGCGCCGCTGACGCCGGTGACGTAGGAGAGGTAGCCGGGTACGAGCGGCAGCACGCACGGCGAGAAGAAGGAGACGAGGCCACCGAGCACCGCCACCGGCAGGGCCAGCAGCAGCGCCCCGGTCAGGACCGTCTGGTTCATCCCGCCCGCGGCGGCCAGCGAGGTGGTCACGTTCGCATGCGTCAGGCCGGCCGCGGCCATCACGGGCGTCACTTCTCCGCGACCAGCGGGTCGAGGGCCTCGCGCAGTTCGTCCTCGCCCAGCGGCTTGATCGCCCGCGCAGCGATCTTGCCGTCCCGGTCGATGAGGACCGTCGAGGGAATCGCCTGCGGGTTCAGGCTGCCCTTGGGGAAGCGCAGCAGCAGCTTGCCGGAGGAGTCGTACAGGCTCGGGTAGGGAACCTTGAACTCCTTCTCGAAGGCCAGGGCCGGGGCGGGGTCGGGGTCGCGGGTGTTCAGGCCCACGAACTCCACGCCCTTGTCCTTGTAGGCGTTCGCCACCGCGACGAGGTTCTTGGCCTCGGCCCGGCAGGGCGCGCACCACGAGCCCCATACGTTCAGGACGACGATCTTGCCCTTGTATGCCTCGGCGACGTCGAGGTCCTTGCCGTCGAGCGTCTTGCCGGACAGGTCCGGCGCGCTCTGCCGGCCGCCCTTGTCCTTGACGACGTCCACGCCGCCCGCGCCCTGGACGAAGCCGGTCTGCCCGCCCCCGCCGGAGGTGTTACCGGAACCGCACGCGGTCAGCGTCAGTGCCGCAAGGGCGGCTCCGGCGGCCAGCACGGTGGAACGACGGCGGGAATGTGGGCGTCGAAGGGCGCGGCAGGCACTCATGTGAAAAGTTTCGCATGCGCAGTTTAGGGATCTTCTTCACCCCCCTCGCTGTCCTCCTCGGCCTGCCGGGTCGGCCTCGCCGGCCTGGGCGGTGCTTTCGGCGGCCTTTTCGGCCCCGTCTTCGGATGCCACTTCTCACCCACGTCCAGAGAGCGCAGCCCCGCGAGCACCGCCGGCGACTGCACGTCCAGCCAGTCGACGAACTGCCGGAACGACACCAGACGGACGTCCTTGCGCTTGTCGTCGGCGATGTATTTCAGCGCCTCCTCCACCGCGTCCATATAGATCCCCCCGTTCCATTCCTCGAAGTGGTTCCCCACGAAGAACGGCGCCCTGTTCGTCTCGTACGCCCGGTCGAAGCCGGCGATGTACGACTCGGTGGCCTGCCGTCGCCAGGACGAATAGTGGTGGGAGGGTCCGCGGGTGGTGTTCTTCGACTGATTGGCGAGGATGTTGTAGTCCATGGAAAGGACTTCGAAAGAGTGACCCGGGAAGGGCATCTGCTGCAGCGGCAGGTCCCACAGCCCGTGTTTCTTCCGCGGCCACACCTGCAGCCCGCCCGAGGAACTCGCGTCGTACCGCCAGCCGAGTTTCGCGGCGACCGGCAGCAGGTTCTCCTGGTTCAGCAGACAGGGGGTGCGACCGCCGATGAGTTCCTTGCGGTAGTCGAAGGGCAGCGGGTCCAGATCGGTGAATCCGGTGTGGGTGCGCCACCGGGTGACGAACGAGACCGCCTGCTCGATCTCCGATTCCCACTCCCGCGGCGTCCAGTGCGCGACCGACCCGCGCCCCTGGCAGAAGTGCCCGTTGAAGTGCGTGCCGACCTCGTGGCCCTCCAGCCAGGCCGCCCGCATATTGCGCAGCGTCTCCTTGATGTGGGCGTCCGTGAGATACCCGATGTCGGACGCGCCGACGGGATTGTTCGGCGGATCGTAGAGCCGCTTCTTCGACTCGGGCAGGAGATAGATCCCCGACAGGAAGAACGTCATCCGGGCCCCGTGGTCGCGGGCGAGCTTGCGGAAGCGGGGGAAGAGCCCGTTGCCGACCTCGCCCGCCCCGTCCCAGGAGAAGATCACGAACTGCGGGGGCTTCTCCCCCGGCTCCAGCGGCACCGGCTTCGGCGGCTGGTTGGGCTGGCGCCCGTAGTCGGCCGTGGACCCGTCACCGATCAGCCGGGGCTTGAAGGGGGCGCTGGCCTTCCCCCCGGGATCGGCCCGCTCCGGCCCCGCGGTGGCCGAGGAACACCCGACGGCACCACCCAGCGCGGCCGCCGCCCCCACCCCCATTCCGAGCAGACTCCGTCGGGTGATGTCACGACTGTCGCGCATGTCGGCTCCGTCCATGTCGCTGCGCCCCCGTACCATATGCCGTCCATATAAATGGACATTAGGTACGAGGGCGCGTCGAACTACGACGGTTGCGCTCTTTTCGGAGCCTTCACGACATTTTCGGTTGCAGCCGGCCCCCGCTCATTCGCGCGGGCGTACGACCACCTACGCCCCGAACGCCTTCGCGCCACCCTTGACCGGCTTCGCGCCCGCCAGCAGATGAGCCGGCACCAGATCCCGCGCGGGCTCGCTGTACCCCACCGAAACGATCCTGTCCCCCCGGTAGGTGAACGTCGTCAGGCTCGCCAGCGTGCACTGCCGCTTGCGCGGGTCATGCCACAGCCGCCGCTTCTCCACGAAGCTGCGCACGATCCAGATCGGCAGCTGATGACTCACCAGCACGGCCTCATGACCACGCGCCGCGTCCTTCGCCGCGTCCAGCGCGCCCATCATCCGCACCACCTGCTCGACGTACGGCTCACCCCACGACGGCCGGAACGGATTCGTCAGGTGCTTCCAGTTCGCCGGCTTGCGCAGCGCCCCGTCACCGACCCCGAACGTCTTGCCCTCGAAAACGTTCGCCGCCTCGATCAGCCGCTCATCCGTCGCCAGGTCCAGACCGTGCGTCTTCGCGATCGGCGCCGCCGTCTCCTGCGCCCGCTCCAGCGGCGAGGCGACGACATACGTCACATCCCGCTCCGCCAGATGCTCCGCCACCCGGTCCGCCATCCGCCGGCCCAGATCCGACAGGTGATAACCCGACCGCCGCCCGTACAGGACGCCATCGGGGTTGTGCACCTCACCATGGCGCATCAGATGGACGACAGTGATGTCGTCCTGCTTCTTCTCCGAGCTCACTTGGCCCCCTCCTCCGTCGCCCCGGCCGCCGCCCGCGCCGCGGCCGGCAACGCCGCCGCCACCCGCTCGACCGCCGCCGCGTCATGCGCCGTCGAGACGAACCACGACTCGAACGCCGACGGCGGCAGATACACACCCTGCGCCAGCATCGAATGGAAGAAGGCGTTGAACCGGAACGCCTCCTGCCGCTTGGCCCGGTCATAATCCGTGACCTCGGCCTCGGTGAAGAACACCGAGAACATATTGCTCGCCGTCTGCAGCCGGTGCGCCACACCCTCCTTGGCCAGCGCCGCACTCACCAGGCCACCGATCTCCGCCGCGACCGCGTCCACCTTCGCGTACGCCGCGTCGTCCAGCAGCCGCAGCTGCGCCAGACCCGCCGCCGTGGCCACCGGGTTACCCGAGAGCGTGCCCGCCTGGTACACCGGGCCCGCCGGCGCCAGGTGCGCCATCACATCGGCACGCCCACCGAACGCCGCCGCCGGGAAACCACCGCCCATGACCTTGCCGAAGGTCATCAGGTCCGGCTTCACACCGTCGACGCCGTACCAGCCCGCCTTGCTCGTACGGAAGCCCGTCATCACCTCGTCGGAGATGAACAGCGCGCCGTTCTGCGCACAGGCCGCCTTGAGCCCCGCGTTGAAGCCCGGCAGCGGCGGCACCACGCCCATGTTGCCCGGCGACGCCTCCGTGATCACACACGCGATCTCACCCGGGTGGGCGTGGAAGGCGGCGTGCACGGCCTCCAGGTCGTTGTACGGCAGGACGATCGTGTCCCCGGCCTGCGCGCCCGTGACCCCCGGCGTGTCGGGCAGCCCGAACGTCGCCACACCCGAGCCGGCCGCGGCCAGCAGGGCGTCCACATGCCCGTGGTAGCAACCCGCGAACTTGATCACCTTGGCGCGGCCGGTGAAACCACGGGCCAGCCGGATCGCCGACATCGTCGCCTCGGTACCGGACGAGACCAGGCGCACCTGCTCCACCGGCTCGATCCGCGCGACGATCTCCTCCGCCAGCGCGACCTCGCCCTCGCCGGGCGTACCGAAGGACGTGCCACGCGCGACGGCTTCCTGCACCGCCGCGATCACATCCGGATGGGAATGGCCGAGAATCATCGGCCCCCATGAACACACGAGGTCCACATATTCCCGGCCATCGGCGTCGGTCAGGTACGGACCGGAACCGGAGACCATGAACCGGGGCGTACCGCCCACGGCCCGGAACGCGCGCACCGGAGAGTTCACGCCACCGGGGGTCACGACCGACGCGCGGTCGAATAGCGTCTGCGAGACTGGGGCTTCATATGGGTAGCTCACGCTAGCCATGGTCTCAGAGCCCTCCGGCGAGTCGCGGCCGGGCGTTTCGCACGCTGTCCACGGGGGAGGTCTCTGAGACGATGATCGGGTTGCGCGGCGGGGGCTGTGCTGCCTAAAAATGCGGTCGGGTGGAGATATGCATCGCGGTGGCGGACTGGGCGAGGGCACCGATGACCTGGGGCCCGAGCGAGCCGAGCGGGCCCACAGGGGGCGACACCGGCGCGAGGAACAACGCGAGGAATACAGCGCGAGCAGGAGTGGCCGGGTGGGGGTGACCTACAAATACTTCGGGGCACCGAATGGCGCCACCGCTGCCCGCGTGCCCATTTCCATGCGCCCCGAAGAGCTCGGCGGTGACGAGCTGGGCATGGGCGGCATGTTTACCAAGATCAAACCCGAGACGGTGGCCGCGATGGTCCTCACCGGCATCGAAGGCATACCCCTGCACAAGGTTCCCCCCCTCGAACTGGTCGTTCTCCACCCCGACTACGCCGTCGTCAAGCTCCCCATGACCGTCGTCGACCCACTGCGCGGCATTGGCGAGGAATCGGTGGGCGCGGCCGCCTTCATCTGGTCCACGGTCCCCGACCGCGGCGGCCCGAGCGACGCGTTCTCCGTCTACCGCCTGCTGCACGAATGGCAGGACTTCTCCCATCGCCTGCACGAGGCCGGCCACCAGCCCTACTGCCTGGTCTGGCCGTAGAAATCACCCTATGAACGGCAACGGCCCTAGCCTTTGCCCATGCTGATCGCCCGCTCCACCACCCTCTTCCTCCTCGCCGCACTCCTGGAGATCGGCGGCGCCTGGCTCGTCTGGCAAGGCGTGCGCGACCACCGGGGCTGGGCCTGGATCGGCGCCGGCATCCTCGCCCTGGGCGCCTACGGCTTCGTCGCCACCCTCCAGCCCGACGCCCACTTCGGACGGATCCTCGCCGCCTACGGCGGCGTCTTCGTCGCCGGCTCCCTGGCCTGGGGCATGGTCGCCGACGGCTACCGCCCCGACCGCTACGACGTGGCCGGCGCCCTCATCTGCCTCGCCGGCGTAGCGGTGATCATGTACGCGCCCCGAAGCCGCTGATCCGACGCCCCCGCGGCCTATGCTGCGGCTAGACCACACCAGCCACAGGAGGCCCAGCATGAGCACCCGCACCGCAGTCATCACCGGCGCGAGCAGCGGCATCGGCGCCGCCACCGCACGCCGGCTGGCCTCCGCCGGATACCGCGTCGTGCTCACCGCCCGCCGCGAGGACCGCATCAACGCCCTCGCCGGAGAACTGACCGCCGCCGGCCACACCGCCATCCCCTACGTCCTCGACGTCACCGACCGCCCCGCCGTCGACGCCTTCGCCGCCTTCCTCGACGACCACGGCCCCGTGGAAGTCCTGGTCAACAACGCCGGCGGCGCCATCGGCACCGAAACCGTCGCCACCGCCGACCCCGCCGACTGGCGCACCATGTACGACGTCAACGTCCTCGGCACCCTCCACATGACCCAGGCCCTGCTCCCCCGCCTCGTCGACGCCGAAGGCACCGTGATCGTCCTCTCCTCCACGGCCGGCCTGGCCACCTACGAAGGAGGCGGCGGCTACGTCGCCGCCAAACACGGCGCCCACGTCATCGCCGAAACCCTGCGCCTGGAACTGTGCGGCGAACCCGTCCGCATCATCGAGATCGCCCCCGGCATGGTCCGCACCGAGGAGTTCGCCCTCACCCGCTTCCGCGGCGACAAGGACAAGGCCGCCGCCGTCTACAACGGCGTCGCCCAGCCCCTGACCGCCGACGACGTCGCCGACACCATCGCCTGGGCCGTCACCCGCCCCCCGCACGTCAACATCGACCTGCTCGTCGTCCGCCCGCGCGCCCAGGCCTCCAACTACAAGGTGCACCGCGAAGCCTGAACCGGACCGGGGACCACGGACGCAGGACCAACGACCGATACGCAAACGATCACCGGAACGCTAGTTTCACCGGTACAGCCATCCGCTGCGCAGTGACCGGAGGGAAACCCATGCGCGTCATCGACTTCGACCACCTCGTCCTCAACGTCTCCGACGTCGAGCGCGCCCTCGCCTTCTACACCGGCCCCCTCGGCCTGGAGCCGGTCCGCGTCGACGAATGGCGCGCCGGCAAGGCCCCCTTCCCCTCGGTCCGCGTCTCCCCCGTCACGATCATCGACCTGGTGGCCCGCGAACGCGGCGAATCCAACGTCGACCACATCTGCCTCGTCGTCGAACCCCTGGACTGGCAGGAGGTCATCGCCGCGGGCACCTTCCAGATCGTCGACGGCCCCGGCCCCCGCTACGGCGCCCGCGGCACCGCCGAGTCGGTCTACGTCCTCGACCCGGACGGCAACACCGTCGAGCTCCGCTGGTACCCCCAGGACGCGTGAACCCAACCGGAAGCGGCGCCTACGCGCGTTGCACGCTCGCGAGTTCGAGTGACGGCCGGCCGTTTCGAATAACCGAGCGACGGGGGCGGCCGACGCTCGAGGCATGACCTTCATGGACCTCGAAGATCCGCGGTACGCGTACATGTTCGGCTTCCTGCAGGCCGATGGGCATTTGTCTGCGCAGACGCGCCAAAGGGGGCGGCTGAGCCTCGAACTCAGCTACCGCGACATCGACATCCTCCGGGCCTTCCAGGAGCTGTGCCCTTACAACAGCACGATCAGCGAGCGCACGCGAGCGACGAACTTCTCGGACAGCCACCGATCAGCGATCTGGACCGTGTGCTCTCTGGAAGCCAGAAACCGCCTCGTGGATCTCGGCCTCCCTTACGGAAAGAAGTCCGCCAGCATCGCCCCACCCCGCGTACCGTTCTCCCGCCGGGACTACCTGCGGGGAATCATCGACGCGGACGGCTCCGTGGGCCACACGGCTCAGGGACTTCCCTTCGTCGCCCTCACCACCGCGAGCACCGCGATCGCCACGTACCTGTGTCGCTACACCAAGCTGACGCTGGACATCCCACGACTGCCGGGCCGGAATGCCCGCGACCATGTGTACAACATCATGTACATGCGCGAGAGTGGCGTGACCCTCGCGGATCATCTGTACTACCCCGGAAGCCTGGCGCTGGAGCGTAAGCGTTCGGCCGCAGCCGAGGTAGGCGCCTGGGTTCGGCCGGCGCACATGGGCCCGCCCCGACCACGCCGCAGCTGGACGCAGATGGAGGACCGGATCCTGCTGCAGGCTCCCACTCTCGCCCACGCAGCGGAGCAGCTCGGCAGATCCCAAAGCTCCTGCCAAGTCCGCCGCTGGCGCCTGCGTCACGGCCAGTTGCCGCTGCCCGACTGACCTGGTTCAGCCCTTCACGCAGACAACCTGCTTGAGCTTCGCCACGACCTCGACGAGATCCCGCTGCTGCTCCATGACCTGCTCGATCGGCTTGTAGGCGGCCGGGATCTCGTCGACCACCCCACGGTCCTTACGGCACTCGACGCCCTGCGTCTGATCCGCCAGGTCCCGCTCGGAGAACAGCTTCTTCGCCTTGTTGCGGCTCATACGGCGGCCCGCGCCGTGCGAAGCGGAGTTGAACGACGCCTCGTTGCCCAGGCCACGCACGATGTACGAGCCGGTGCCCATCGAGCCCGGGATGATCCCGTACTCGCCGCCGCCCGCGCGGATCGCACCCTTGCGGGTGACCAGCAGGTCCACGCCCTCGTACCGCTCCTCGGCCACGTAGTTGTGGTGGCAGGAGATCACCTGCTCGAACATGGGCTTGGCCTTCTTGAACTCCTTGCGGATCACGTCCTGGAAGAGCGCCATCATGATCTCGCGGTTGTGCCGCGCGTACTCCTGCGCCCAGAACAGGTCGTGGCGGTAGGCGGCCATCTGCGGGGTGTCGGCGATGAAGACCGCAAGATCACGGTCGACGAGCCCCTGGTTGTGCGAGAGCTTCCGCGCCTCGCCGATGTGGTACTCGGCCAGCTCCTTCCCGATATTGCGGGAGCCGGAGTGCAACATCAGCCAGACAAACCCTTGGCCATCGATGCAAACTTCGCAGAAGTGATTTCCGGACCCGAGCGTTCCCATCTGCTTCAGCGCCCGACTCTGACGGAACTTGACCGCATCCGCCACCCCGTCGAACCGCCCCCAGAAGTCGTCCCACCCGGCCGTCGGCAGCCCGTGCAGGCGGCGCGGGTCCACCGGGTCGTCGTGCATGGCGAAGCCCACCGGGATCGCCTGCTCGATCTTCGACCGCAGCCGCGAGAGATCACCCGGCAGGTCGTTGGCCGTCAGCGAGGTCTTCACCGCCGACATGCCGCAGCCGATGTCGACGCCCACCGCCGCCGGGCACACCGCGCCCCGCATGGCGATCACCGAGCCGACCGTGGCGCCCTTGCCGAAGTGGACGTCCGGCATGACCGCGAGGCCCTGGATCCACGGCAGCGTGGAGACGTTCCGCAGCTGCTGCATGGCTACGGGCTCGACCGTGGCGGGGTCCGCCCACATACGGATCGGTACCCGGGCGCCGGGCACCTCGGTGTAGGACATATCTACCTCATTCCCCCGAAAAACATGGATAACGCAAAAGCCGGAACTATCAGCTCATCCACGACAGCGGGACGGCAGACGCGGCAGCGCGTGCGGTACACATTGTGTCCAGTCGCCACGGGGCGGCCACAAACGGTTTTCGCGCGAAGGGAGCCACGGACAGTGCAGCGAAGGGCGTACGCACCGGCAGCCGCACTGGCCGCGGCGGTGCTCGTGACGGGCCTCGCCGGGTGCGGCGCGGGGGACGGCGACGGCGGCGGGGGGATCGACGCCAAGGCCGGGCAGTCCGGCTCCTCGGCCCCCGCGGGGCAGCCCGGCAAGTACCACAGCCTCCCCGAGCCGTGCGGCTATGTCAGCCCCGGCACCCTGCGCCGCATGCTGCCCGGCGCCGGCGACGGCGACGAGGAGGAGGCCAAGCGGCTCCTGCGCGGGCAGGCGGCCATCACCTACGACACCGACCGCCGCGTCGGCTGCCGCTGGAAGCTGGAGACGCCCAACGGCACCCGGCACCTGTCCGTGGACTTCGAGCGCGTGGTCTCGTACCAGCCGGGCGTCAGCGACGAGGACCGGGCGCAGCAGCTCTACGAGCGTCAGGCGACGGCCGCGCGCATTCCGAGCGCCGCGCCGTCCTCGCCGTCCGCCAAGCCCTCGGCGGCCGCCTCTCCCGGCTCTCCCGGCGCGAGTGCGCGCCCCGATGGTCCGGCGCCGCAGCTCGGCGAGGAGTCGGCGGCGCCCTCGGCCGCGTCCTCGCCGCCGGCGTCCCCGTCCTCGGATCCGCGGCTGGCGCCGCGGGTGCTGGACGATCTGGGCGATGTCGCGTTCGTGAACGACAAGCTGGCGACGACGGGCACGGGGGTGCACCGGGATGTGACGGTGGTCTTCCGGTCCTCGAACGTGCTGGTGACGATCGCGTACGACCAGTGGACGACGGACAAGCGGCAGGTTCCCAGCAGTCAGGATCTGCAGGGCAAGGCCCATGGTCTGGCCCGTGAGCTGGACGCGGGGCACTTCGGTAATTAGCCCGGCGAGTAACGGCCCGCTTCGACCGCGGCCCGGCGCGGGCCGCGTACCGTGCCCGTAGGCACGACCCCAGGCCTGACCCAGGCACGACAAGGCGCGGGCGCGTACGGCAGCCGCCGTGGCCCGCGACACATACTCCGAATGAGCGAAGGACCCATGCACCGACGAACCGCCCCGCGACTCGCCCGAATCCTCGCCTGCGCCGCAGTACCGGTGATGCTCGTCGCCACCGGCTGCTCGGACGACGACTCCGGGTCCAAGAAGGAGACGGCCAAGCCCACGAAGGCGGCGACGCCGACCGCCGCGCCCACGATGAAGGCGGCGACGTTCGGCAAGTTGCCGGAGGTCTGCAAGACGATCACCGAGAAGAGCATCGAGAAGCTGGTGCCGAAGGCGGACAAGAAGGAGGGCAAGGCCCTGCCCGCCGCCGACACCAATGACTCGGCGAGCTGCTTCTGGAGCGGTCTGAACGACGAGGACGTCAAGAATCTGCAGTTCCGGTCGCTGACGGTGTCGCTGAAGCGATTCACCTCGGATCCGACGCTGGGTTCGGGCGAGAAGCGTGCGGAGGCGTTCGCCGAGCAGCAGGCGTCGAAGGCGACGACGCAGGACGGCGCGAAGAACGCCAAGACGGAGAAGGCCGAGGGGATCGGCGAGGGTGCGAGCGTGGTGAGCACCGAGTCGAAGAAGGACGACAACGACTTCAAGAACGAGACCGTGGTGGCCCGGACCGCGAATGTCGTGGTGACGGTGAAGTACAGCGGTGCGGGCTATGAGGGTGCGAAGTCGCCGGATGTGGATGACATGAAGAAGGACGCGCAGGAGGCGGCCAAGGAGGCCGTGAAGGCGGTCGCGGAGGCGAACAAGTAGGGCGCGCGGCCTGGATGGCGAAAGGGCCGCCGCCCGGTGGGGTTCACCGGGCGGCGGCCCTTTCGTGTGCCGGGTGGTTACGCGCCGAGCAGCTTGCGGACGCGGTCGGCGCCGACCGCGAGCAGCAGGGTGGGCAGGCGGGGGCCGGTGTCACGGCTGACCAGCAGCTGGTAGAGGAGGGCGAAGAAGGCGCGCTGGGCGAGCTTGAGCTCCGGGGTGGGCTTGGCGTGGGGCTCGAGTCCGGCCTGGACCTTGGGGACGCCGTAGACGAGGGCGGTGAGGCCGTCGAGGGACCAGTGCTCGTCCAGGCCCTCCAGGAGGAGGCGCAGGGATTCGCGGCCCTGCTCGTCCAGGGAGGCCAGGAGCTCGGTGTCGGGCTCGGAGCGCACGACGGTGCGGGACTCGGCGGGGACCTGGGTGTTGATCCAGTGCTCGGCCTTGTCCAGGCGCGGGCGGGTCTCGTCGAGGGACTTGACCGGGTTGGCCGGGTCGAGGTCGCCGAGGATGCGCAGGGTCTGCTCGTCGTGGCCGGCGGTGATGTCGACGACGGAGGCGAGGGTGCGGTAGGGCAGGGGGCGCGGGGTCGTCGGCAGTTCGCCGGCGGCGGTGCGGACGGCGCGGCTGTGGGCGGCGGCGTCGGCGGGCAGGACGGTGCCGTCGGCGACCTTGGCGCCCAGCTTGTCCCACTCGTCGTAGAGCCGCTGGATCTCCTGGTCGAAGGCGATCTTGAAGGACTGGTTGGGCCTGCGGCGGGCGTAGAGCCAGCGCAGCAGGGGGGCTTCCATGATCTTCAGGGCGTCGCCGGGGGTGGGGACGCCGCCCTTGGAGGAGGACATCTTGGCCATGCCGCTGATGCCGACGAAGGCGTACATGGGGCCGATGGGCTGTTCGCCGCCGAAGATGGGGCCGACGATCTGGCCGCCGACCTGGAAGGAGGAGCCGGGCGAGGAGTGGTCGACGCCGCTGGGCTCGAAGATGACGCCTTCGTAGGCCCAGCGCATGGGCCAGTCGACCTTCCAGACGAGCTTGCCGTGGTCGAACTCGCTGAGCAGGACGGTTTCGCCGTGGCCGCAGGCGCAGGTGTAGGTGAGCTCGGTGCTCTTGTCGTCGTACGCCGTGACGGTGGTGAGGTCCTTGTTGCAGGCGGTGCAGTACGGCTTGTACGGGTAGTAGCCGGCGCCGCCGGCGCTGCCGTCGTCCTCCGCTGCCGCGCCGGAGCCTTCGGCGGCTTCGAGCTCGGCCTCGTCGAGGGGCTTCTGCTGCTGCTTCTTCGCCGGCTTCTGCTTGGTGCGGTACTGGGCGAGGATCGCGTCGATGTCGCCGCGGTGCTTCATGGCGTGCAGGATCTGCTCGCGGTAGGCGCCGGAGGTGTACTGCTCGGTCTGGCTGATGCCGCGGTATTCGATGCCGAGCTCGTCCAGGGCCTGGATCATGGCGGCCTTGAAGTGCTCGGCCCAGCTGCCGTAGGGGCTGCCGGGGGGCGCGGGGACGGCGGTCAGCGGCTTGCCGATGTGCTCCGCCCAGGAGGGGTCGATGCCGGCGGGGACCTTGCGGTACCGGTCGTAGTCGTCCCAGGAGAGGATGTGGACGCACTCGTGGCCGCGGCGGCGGATCTCGTCGGCGACCAGGTGCGGGGTCATGACCTCGCGGAGGTTGCCCAGGTGGATCGGGCCGGAGGGCGACAGGCCGGAGGCGACGACGATCGGTTTGCCCGGGGCGCGGCGCTCCCCTTCGGCGATGACCTCGTCGGCGAAACGGGAGACCCAGTCGGCCTCGGTGCTCTGAGCCTGAGCCACGGCACTTCCTTCCTTACGGTCCTGGCATGACCATTGTCCCAGACGGAAGGGGTGCCTCGGGGGTTGCCCGGGGCGGGGGAATTCCCGGGGGGCCGTGAGGGGCGCATGGGATACTCGGACTGTCGAAAATGCCGCCTACCGGAATGGCAACCACCTCATGGCTTCGGTTCCCTCCCTCGCTTCCACGCTCCACCAGCGCATCGCGGACGCTCTCTCGGCTGCCCTGCCGGAGGCCGGTGCCGCCGATCCGCTGCTGCGACGAAGCGACCGGGCGGATTTCCAGGCCAACGGCATGCTGGCGCTGGCCAAGAAGCTGAAGGGCAACCCGCGTGAGCTGGCCGCGAAGGTCGTCGAGGGGTTGCCGTCGGGTGATCTGATCCAGGATGTCGAGGTGTCGGGCCCCGGCTTCCTGAACATCACGATCACGGACGGGGCGATCGTGCGGACTCTCGCCGCGCGGGCCGGCGACGACCGCCTCGGCGTGCCGTTCGCCGAGCACCCGGGCACGACGGTCATCGACTACGCGCAGCCGAACGTGGCGAAGGAGATGCACGTCGGGCACCTGCGGAATTCGGTGATCGGTGACGCGGTGGTGCGGATCCTGGAGTTCTCGGGCGAGAAGGTGGTGCGTCGTCACCACATCGGCGACTGGGGCACGCAGTTCGGCATGCTGATCCAGTACCTGATCGAGCACCCGCACGAGCTGGACCATGAGGGCGAGGTCTCCGGCGAGGAGGCCATGTCGTCGCTCAACCGTCTGTACAAGGCGTCGCGGACGCTCTTCGACTCCGACGCGGAGTTCAAGGCGCGTGCCCGGCGCCGGGTGGTGGATCTGCAGGCGGGTGACGAGGAGACCCTCGCGCTGTGGCAGCGGTTCGTCGACGAGTCGAAGATCTACTTCTACTCGGTCTTCGACAAGCTGGACGTGGAGATCCGTGACGAGGACATCGTCGGCGAGTCCGGTTACAACGACATGCTGGCGGAGACGTGCCGCCTGCTGGAGGAGTCGGGTGTCGCGGTCCGTTCCAACGGGGCGCTGTGTGTCTTCTTCGATGACGTCAAGGGCCCGGACGGCAAGCCGTCGCCGCTGATCGTCCAGAAGTCCGACGGTGGTTTCGGTTACGCGGCGACGGACCTGTCGGCGATCCGTGACCGGGTGGGGAACCTGAAGGCCGACACGCTGCTGTATGTGGTGGACGCCCGTCAGTCGCTGCACTTCAAGATGGTCTTCGAGACCGCGCGCCGGGCCGGCTGGCTGCCGGAGGGCGTCAAGGCCGTCCAGCTGGGCTTCGGCACGGTGCTGGGCAAGGACGGCAAGCCGTTCAAGACGCGTGAGGGTGAGACGGTCCGCCTGGTCGACCTGCTCGACGAGGCGATCGACCGTGCGACGGCCGTCGTGCGGGAGAAGGCCCAGGACCTGACGGAGGAGCAGATCGCCGAGCGTGGTGCCCAGGTGGGCATCGGCGCGGTGAAGTACGCGGACCTGTCGACGTCCGTCTCCCGCGACTACAAGTTCGACCTGGACCAGATGGTGTCCCTCAACGGCGACACCAGCGTCTATCTCCAGTACGCCTTCGCCCGGATCCAGTCGATCCTGCGCAAGGCGGGCGAGGCCCGGCCGGTCGCGCACCCGGAGCTGGCGCTGGCCCCGGCCGAGCGCGCGCTGGGTATGCACCTGGATCAGTTCGGGGAGAACCTCGCCGAGGTCACGGCTTCCTACGAGCCGCACAAGCTGGCCGGGTACCTCTACCAGCTGGCCTCGCTCTACACGACGTTCTACGCCGAGTGCCCGGTCCTGAAGGCGGAGACGCCGCAGCACGTGGAGAACCGCCTCTTCCTGTGCGACCTGACGGCCCGCACGCTGCGCCAGGGCATGTCGCTCCTGGGGATCCGGACGCCCGAGCAGCTGTAGGGCGAGTGGCGGGCGCCCTCATCCGGTGCCCGCCCCGAGTTCGAACCAGATGAGCTTGCCGACCAGCCCCTGGGGCTGGTCGCGCAGGGCGAAGCCGCCCCAGCTGTCGGCGCACCACTGGACGAGTCCGAGTCCGCGGCCTTGTTCGGCGGCCTCGGTCTCGGCGTCGGGCAGGGTGACGCGGTCGAGGGCGGGCAGGCGGGGGTTGGTGTCCCAGACGGCGACGCGTACCCGGTTTCCCTCGCGTTTGACGCGTACGGAGGCGGGGCCGTCGGAGTAGCGGTAGGCGTTGGTGACCAGCTCCGAGGTGAGCAGCTCGGCGGTGTCGGCGAGTTCCAGGAAGCCGTGCTCCTCGAAGATGGTGCGTAGCGTGCGTCGCGCGATGCACGGCGCCATGGGGTCGGAGGGGACCTGAAGCGTGTACTCCCAGTCGTCCGTCAGTTCCGGTTCATGGCTCATGCACGCCTCCGTAGCGTAAGCGTCCCGATACACACGGTAGTCATGGTCCGAGTGCATACCCCGCCCCTTGGTCGTTTCCACGAGAGTCGACCTGTGTGGGTGACGATCGTGAACTATGCGCCTCGTCTCGCGTGAGCTGCGCAAACGCGAGGGAGTCGCACGAGCGCATACGTCGATGGCGGCGTTCCGGGGCCTTGGGGGCCCGGAACGCCGCCATCGCGCTCTGTCACGGGTGCCGTCGGGACGCCGTGGGGGCGTCAAGCCGGCGCTACAGCTGTTGTGCGACCTCCGTCGCCCAGTAGGTGAGGATCATGTCGGCGCCGGCGCGCTTGATGCCGGTGAGCGCTTCCATGATGGCGCGGTCGCGGTCGATCCAGCCGTTGGCGGCGGCGGCTTCGACCATCGCGTACTCGCCGGAGATCTGGTAGGCGGCGACGGGCACGTCCACCGCGTCCGCGACCTTGGCCAGGACGTCCAGGTACGGCAGGGCGGGCTTGACCATGACCATGTCGGCGCCCTCGGCGAGGTCGAGCGCGAGCTCGCGCATCGATTCGCGGAGGTTGGCCGGGTCCTGCTGGTAGGTCTTGCGGTCGCCCTGCAGCGAGGAGCCGACGGCCTCGCGGAAGGGGCCGTAGAAGGCGGAGGCGTACTTGGCGGTGTAGGCGAGGACGGAGACGTCCTCGTGGCCGGTCTGGTCGAGGGCGTCGCGGATGACGCCGACCTGGCCGTCCATCATGCCGCTGGGGCCCACGACGTGGACGCCGGCGTCGGCCTGCACCTGGGCCATCTCGGCGTAGCGCTCGAGGGTGGCGTCGTTGTCGACGCGGCCTTCGGAGTCGAGGACTCCGCAGTGGCCGTGGTCGGTGTACTCGTCCAGGCACAGGTCGGACATGATGACGAGGTCGTCGCCGACCTCGGCCTTCACGTCGCGGATGGCGACCTGCAGGATGCCGTCGGGGTCGGTGCCGGCGGTGCCGAGGGCGTCCTTCTTGGCCTCCTCGGGCACGCCGAAGAGCATGATGCCGGCGACGCCGGCCTCGCGTGCCTCAAGGGCGGCCTTGCGCAGGGTGTCGCGGGTGTGCTGGACGACGCCCGGCATGGCGGAGATCGGTACCGGCTCGGCCGCGCCTTCCCGCACGAAGGCGGGAAGGATCAGGTCGGCCGGGTGCAGGCGGTGTTCGGCGACCATGCGGCGCATGGCGGGGGTGGTGCGAAGGCGCCGGGGCCGGGACCCCGGGAACGTGCCGTACGTGGTGCTCAACTCCGTGCCCTTCTGCGTGATCCGGGCCGCCGCTCGCTCGGGCGGGTGACCGGGTCGCCGGCCTCCAGGGCCGCGTCGCGCCGGGCCGCGCCGAACTCCGCGAGCGCCTCGGCCAGCTTGTGCACCGAGGGCTCGGGCGACAGCACGTCCACCCGCAGGCCGTGTTCCTCCGCGGTCTTCGCGGTGGCGGGGCCGATGCAGGCGATGACGGTGACATTGTGCGGCTTGCCGGCGATGCCGACCAGGTTCCGCACGGTGGAGGAGGAGGTGAACAGTACGGCGTCGAAGCCGCCGCCCTTGATCGCCTCCCGGGTCTCGGCCGGCGGCGGCGAAGCGCGCACGGTCCGGTAGGCGGTGACGTCGTCGACCTCCCAGCCCAGTTCGATCAGGCCGGCGACGAGGGTCTCGGTGGCGATGTCGGCGCGCGGCAGGAAGACGCGGTCGATGGGGTCGAAGACCGGGTCGTAGGGCGGCCAGTCCTCCAGCAGGCCGGCGGCGGACTGCTCGCCGCTGGGGACGAGGTCGGGCTTGACGCCGAACTCGATCAGCGACTTGGCGGTCTGCTCGCCGACGGCGGCGACCTTGATGCCGGCGAAGGCGCGGGCGTCGAGCCCATACTCCTCGAACTTCTCACGCACCGCCTTGACGGCGTTGACGGAGGTGAAGGCGATCCACTCGTAGCGACCGGTGACCAGACCCTTGACCGCGCGCTCCATCTGCTGGGGGGTGCGCGGGGGTTCGACGGCGATCGTCGGTACCTCGCTGGGCACGGCGCCGTACGAGCGGAGCTGGTCGGAGAGCGAGGCGGACTGCTCCTTGGTGCGCGGCACGAGGACGTTCCAGCCGAAGAGCGGCTTGGACTCGAACCAGGAGAGCCGGTCGCGCCGCGCGGCTGCGCTGCGCTCGCCGACCACGGCTATGACGGGCTGGCCGCCGTCGGCCGAGGGCAGCACCTTGGCGGCCTTGAGGACCTGCTGGAGGGTGCCCAGGGTGGCGGTCCAGGTGCGCTGGCGGGTGGTGGTGCCGGCGATGGTGACGCTGACGGCGGTGTCGGGCTTGCGGCCGGCGGAGACCAGTTCGCCGGCGGTGGCCACGACGGTGTCCAGGGTGGTGGAGACCACCGCGGTCACCTCGCTCGCGCCGACCTCGGACCAGCAGGTGGCGGAGGCGGTGCGGGCGTCGACGAACCGTACGTCGCCGCCCTGGCCGTCGCGCAGCGGCACGCCGGCGTAGGCGGGTACGCCGACGGCCGTGGCGACGCCGGGCACCACCTCGAAGGTGATGCCGCCGTCGGCGCAGGCCAGCATCTCGTCGGCGGCGTTGCCGTCGAGTCCGGGGTCACCGAGAACCGCACGGACGACCCGCTTGCCGCCGCGCGCGGCCGACATGACAAGATTGGCGGTGTCCCTGAGGACCGGGACGCCCGCGGCCTTTGACGACTCGTCAGTAACCGTATGGGCCGGCATGTCCACAGTGCTGCGGGCATGCGTACGCACCACGTCGAGCACCTGCGGATCGGCGATCAGGACGTCCGCGGACGCCAGTGCCTCCACGGCGCGCAGCGTCAGCAGTCCCGGGTCTCCGGGGCCGGCACCGAGGAAGGTGACGTGCCCGTGCGCGGGGTGGTTCGGGGCGGTGGGGTTCAATGTGCTCGCTCCCCCATAAGACCGGCCGCACCCTTGTCGAGCATCTCGGCGGCGAGTTCGCGGCCGAGAGCAAGGGCGTCCTCCTCGGACGCGGGTACGGGACCGGTGGTGGACAGCTGCACCAGCGTCGAGCCGTCGGTCGAACCGACGACGCCGCGCAGGCGCATTTCGGTGACAACCTGCCCGTCGACCAAAAGGTCGGCCAAGGCGCCCACGGGGGCGCTGCAGCCGGCCTCCAGGGCGGCGAGCAGGGACCGCTCGGCGATCACGGCGGCCCGCGTGTGCGGGTCGTCGAGCTCGGCGAGCGTGGCGGCGAGCGGTGCGTTGGTCGCGGCGCACTCGATCGCCAGCGCCCCCTGGCCGGGGGCGGGCAAAATCTGGTCGGGGTCCAGGAAGTCGGTCACTTCCCCGAGCCGGCCGATACGGCTGAGGCCGGCGGCGGCCAGCACCACGGCGTCGAGCTCGCCGCGGCTGACGTAGCCGAGGCGGGTGTCGATGTTGCCGCGGATCGGCACGGTCTCGATCTCCAGGCCGAGCTCGCGCGCCCACGCGTTGAGCTGGGCCATGCGGCGCGGGGAGCCCGTGCCGACGCGGGCGCCCCGCGGCAGCCGCTCGAAGGTCAGCCCGTCGCGGGCCACGAGCACGTCGCGCGGGTCCTCGCGGAGCGGGACCGCGGCGAGGACGAGGTCGTCGGGCTGCGCGGTGGGCAGGTCCTTCAGCGAGTGCACGGCGAAGTCGATCTCGCCCGCGAGCAGCGCGTCGCGCAGCGCGGAGACGAAGACCCCGGTGCCGCCGATCTGCGCGAGCGCCTCGCGGGAGACATCGCCGTACGTGGTGATCTCGACCAGCTCGACCGGTCGCCCGGTCAGCTGCCGGACGGCCTCGGCCACCTGCCCTGACTGGGCCATGGCGAGCCGGCTGCGGCGGGTGCCGAGCCGCAGCGGCCGCTGGTCGGTGGAGGTGTCGTTCATGCCGACTCCCGTGCTGTGGTGTGCCTGTCGGCACGTGTGTCCGCCCGGCTGACGGCGGCGACCGCCTGCGGGTCGAGGTCGAAGAGTTCCCGCAGGGCGTCGGCGTAGCCGGCGCCCCCGGGGGTGGAGGCCAGCTCCTTGACCCGCACGGTCGGCGCGTGCAGGAGCTTGTCGACGACGCGGCGCACGGTCTGGGTGATCTCCGCGCGCTGCTTGTCGTCCAGGTCGGGCAGGCGGCCGTTGAGGCGGGCCATCTCGCCCGCGACGACGTCCGCGGCCATGGTGCGCAGGGCGACCACGGTGGGCGTGATGTGCGCGGCCCGCTGGGCGGCGCCGAAGGCGGCGACCTCGTCGGAGACGATGGAGCGCACCTGGTCGACGTCGGCGGCCATGGGCGCGTCGGCGGAGGCCTCGGCGAGGGTCTCGATGTCGACGAGCCGGACGCCCTCGAGGCGGTGCGCGGCGGCGTCGATGTCGCGGGGCATGGCGAGGTCGAGCAGCGCCAGGCGTACGTCCGTACGGGCCCGGTCGGTGGCCGGGGCGGCGGCGCAGGGGCCCGGGGCGGCGGCGCAGGTCCCGGGCGCCTCCTTGCGTCCGGCGAGCGCGGCCCGGACGGCGTCGACGCTCAGGACCAGGCCCGTGGCGCCGGTGCAGGACACGACGACGTCGGCGCGCGCCAGCTCCTCGCCGACGGCCGCCATCTCCACGGCCGAGGCCGTGAAGCCGGGCGCGCCGGGGGCGCCGGGCTCGGTGAGGATCTGCGCCAGGCGCCGGGCCCGCTCCAGGGTGCGGTTGGCGACGGCGACGTGGGCCACCCCCGCCCGGGCGAGCGTGGCCGCGGCCAGCGAGGACATCGAGCCGGCGCCGATGACCAGGGCGCGCTTGCCGGCGGCCCAGTCGGTGACGGCGCCGGACTCGGCGAGCTGCTCGAGGCCGAAGGTGACCAGCGACTGCCCGGCCTTGTCGATGCCGGTCTCGCTGTGGGCGCGCTTGCCCACCCGCAGGGCCTGCTGGAAGAGGTCGTTCAGCAGGCGTCCGGCGGTGTGCAGCTCCTGGCCGAGCGCGAGCGCGTCCTTGATCTGGCCGAGGATCTGGCCCTCGCCGACGACCATCGAGTCCAGCCCGCAGGCCACCGAGAAGAGGTGGTGGACGGCCCGGTCCTCGTAGTGCACATAGAGATACGGAGTGAGCTCGTCCAAGCTGACGCCCGAGTGGTGGGCGAGCAGCGTGGACAGCTCGGCGACACCGGCGTGGAACTTGTCCACGTCGGCGTAGAGCTCGATGCGGTTGCACGTGGCCAGCACCGCGGCCTCGCTGGCGGGCTCGGCGGCCAGGGTGGCGTGCACGAGCCGGGCCTGCGTCTCGCGCGCGAGGGCGGCCCGCTCCAGCACGCTGACCGGCGCGCTGCGGTGGCTGAGGCCCACGACGAGAAGACTCATGCCGGCATCACGGCGGGAACGTCCCCCTCCGGTCCTTTTCCGCTGCCCGCGCCGGCGGCCGTACGGGCGGGCGCCGCCGGCCGGGACGCGAGGTCCGGGCGGGGCGCGGCCGGGGCCGTGACGGGGCCGCTCTCCTCGCCGGCCTTGCGCTGCTCGTGGAAGGCGAGGATCTGCAGCTCGATGGAGAGGTCGACCTTGCGCACGTCCACGCCGTCGGGCACGGACAGCACGGTGGGCGCGAAGTTGAGGATCGAGGTGACCCCGGCGGCGACGAGGCGGTCGCAGACCTGCTGGGCGGCGCCGGCGGGGGTGGCGATGACGCCGATCGACACGCCGTTGTCGCTGATGATCGACTCGAGCTCGTCGGTGTGGCGCACGGGCAGCCCGGCGACCGGCTTGCCGGCCATGGCGGGGTCGGCGTCGATCAGGGCCGCGACACGGAAGCCGCGCGAGGCGAAGCCGCCGTAGTTGGCCAGGGCGGCGCCGAGGTTTCCGATACCGACGATCACGACCGGCCAGTCCTGGGTCAGGCCGAGTTCCCGCGAGATCTGGTACACGAGGTACTCGACGTCGTAGCCGACACCGCGGGTGCCGTACGAGCCGAGGTAGCTGAAGTCCTTGCGCAGCTTGGCGGAGTTGACGCCCGCCGCGGTCGCGAGCTCCTCGGAGGAGACCGTGGGGACCGAACGCTCGGAGAGCGCGGTCAGCGCACGCAGATACAGCGGTAGCCGGGCGACGGTGGCCTCGGGGATCCCTCGGCTTCGGGTCGCCGGTCGGTGAGTTCGGCCAGTTGCCACGGTGCTCCTGCGGGTAGAGCGGGGCTGCAGGCGGCGCCTTGTCCCAGGACCGCCCCGTCGAACGCAGGCTATGCCTTTGTGAACGCGTGCACAAAGATGGTGTCCGTTTTGCCCCGGCAAAGTGATGGGTGTCACGCGATGATTCGGCCCGGTCCGGGAACCATCGCCCGCACCGGCGCGACCACCACACCAGTCACATGAGCACCACAGCCGTGGGGACGGGGACACGGGCGCTCACTCCTCACCGCTATACCCCCGGACACCAATAAATCGCCCACGATGGTAGTCGACTCAGGCACCCAGTTGGGCCGCACGCACGGCCGCGGCGGCGTACGGGGAGGCGCACTCGGAGGCGTACGCGGAGGTGCATCCGGAGGCGTATCCGGAGGCGGCACAATGGCCCTCATGAGCCCGCTCCTGCGCCGCAGCGCCCGCAAGAACCCCGCCGACAGCGTGGTCACGCTCATCGGCAAGCCCGGCTGCCACCTGTGCGACGACGCCGAGGCCGTCATCGCCGAGGTCTGCGGCGAGCTCGGCGCCCGCTGGGAGAAGAAGGACATCACCGAGGACGAAGAGCTGCACCGCATGTACTGGGAACAGATTCCGGTCGTCCTCGTCGACGGCGCCCAGCACGACTTCTGGCGGGTCGACCCCACGCGGCTGCGCAAGGCCCTCGGCGGCTGACCCCCCGCGCCGACCGGAGGGTAACCGGCCCGACGCGCAGAGTTCACGCCATCGCACCGTCCCGACTTCCGGTTACCCCGAACAAACTGGCTATGCTCGCGGCATGGCCGCACTCGGATGGCTCACCCACCGCAGGCGCTCCGCGACCGCACGCAGCGTGCTGGCCGGCGAGGCGGCGGCGGAGGCAGCCCGCAAGTCCGCTCAGGAGAACGAAGAAGCGCTGGCCACGGCCCCGGCCGGGGTGCTGCACGAACCCGAGCCGGAGTTCCCCGTGGCGGGGGACGAGAAGGCCGCCGCGTTCTTCGACCTCGACAACACCGTCATGCAGGGCGCCGCCATCTTCCACTTCGGACGCGGCCTCTATAAGCGGCAGTTCTTCGGCAAGCGCGAGCTCGCCCGCTTCGCCTGGCAGCAGGCATGGTTCCGGCTGGCCGGCATCGAGGACCCCGAACACATGCAGGAGGCCCGCGACAGCGTCCTGTCGATCGTCAAGGGCCACCGCGTCTCCGAGCTGATGACCATCGGCGAGGAGATCTACGACGAGTACATGGCCGAGCGCATCTGGCCCGGCACCCGCGCCCTGGCCCAGGCACACCTGGACGCGGGCCAGAAGGTGTGGCTGGTGACGGCCGCCCCCGTGGAGACCGCCACGATCATCGCCCGCCGCCTGGGCCTGACGGGCGCGCTCGGCACGGTCGCCGAATCGATCGGCGGCGTCTACACCGGCAAGCTGGTCGGCGAGCTGCTGCACGGCCCGGCCAAGGCGGAGGCCGTACGGGCACTGGCGGTCGCCGAGGGCCTGGACCTCTCGCGCTGCGCCGCCTACAGCGACTCGGCCAACGACATCCCCATGCTCTCCCTCGTCGGCCACCCCTACGCGGTCAACCCCGACACCCGGCTGCGCAAGCACGCGCGCGAGCGCGGCTGGCGGCTGCGCGACTACCGCACGGGCCGCAAGGCCGCCAAGGTCGGCATCCCGGCCGCGGCCGGCCTGGGCGCCCTGGCGGGCGGCGCGGCCGCCGGCATCGCCCTGCACCGCCACCGCCGCCGCTGAGATTCGGCATCGACAGCCACCGGCCGGCTCCGCCCCACGGCGGGACCGGCCGGCGGTCTTTCCGGGCTTCCGGCGTCCGCTACAGCCCGTGCCCGCCCTCTTCGGGGCCGGCTCCCGTCCGTAGTCGCGTCACCGGAACGGGCGACAGCTTCGGCGCGCCTCCTCGCCACGGCCCGTAACCGAACTGACCGCACAGGCAATCCTGTTGTCATACCCCCACATGGCCCCCGACAGTCCTGTGGTGTCCGGATTGCCACAACACGCTGCCCAATCGGCCACACCATCGGCAAATCCGGTCAACTTCCGTTCGTAGTTCGATATTTGATCGGCCATGAATCGTGCTGAGATCGAACGGAAACGATGATTTGAGCAACTCGGTGTAGCGCTGCCTGTACGAAGGGTTATTCTCCTCAGACGCAAGCCGGTACCCGCTTGTCCCTACGACGAGTGAACGGTCTGGCACTGCACGTGATGGAAGCTCTGCCTCTGGGAGTCCCGTGTACCCACACGTCGGGGTTGACGCCTCGGGCCTGGCTACGCTGCGCGCAGCGGTCGTCGACCGTCTGCGCGGCTTCGTCCCCACCGCGTACGCCGTCCCCGCCTTCGCCACGCTCGCCCCTGCCGTAGCGGGGGGCCCTGTCGGACCTTGCTACGCCCTCGCCGAGAGCAGCGCGGCCGTCGGCAGACGCGCCCGCCGAGGGGCCGGCTCCACTACGTCCACCACCACCCGCCGTCCGAGCGCGGACAGCGACAGCGCCCGCATGCTCGACCTGGTCGAGCGCGCCCAGGCCGGCGAGGCCGAGGCATTCGGCCGTCTCTACGACCAGTACGCCGACACCGTCTACCGCTACATCTACTACCGCGTGGGCGGCCGGGCCACGGCGGAGGACCTCACGAGCGAGACGTTCCTGCGCGCCCTGCGCCGGATCGGCACCTTCACCTGGCAGGGCCGCGACTTCGGCGCCTGGCTGGTGACCATCGCCCGCAACCTCGTCGCCGACCACTTCAAGTCGTCAAGGTTCCGGCTCGAAGTGACCACCGGCGAGATGCTCGACGCCAACGAGGTCGAGCGCAGCCCCGAGGACTCGGTCCTCGAATCCCTTTCCAACGCCGCCCTGTTGGAGGCGGTGCGCAAGCTCAACCCCCAGCAGCAGGAGTGCGTCACCCTCCGCTTCCTGCAGGGCCTGTCGGTCGCCGAGACCGCCCGTGTCATGGGGAAGAACGAGGGCGCCATCAAGACGCTTCAATACCGGGCAGTGCGCACTCTTGCGCGACTTCTCCCGGACGACGCACGCTGATCCCCCGCCTGTCCGATGCCTGATTTCACTCACCAGCGGCCACCTCGCCCCGGCCGCGTAACCCGACTGCCGCGCCGCTCGTTGTCCGGGATGCAGACTTCCCCATGCCGCGTCGTGCCCGTATTCACTCACTCGATCGAGTGGATGCTCTCAAGGCATGCAACCCTTCAGGTGCCCAGGGGAGTCGACCGTCATGACGAGAGGAGGTGCCGCCTGTGATCGCGAATGTATCGGCGCACCGGCGGGCGAACGCCTTCGCCCAGGCCCTGGAGGACCAGGACGTCCAGGGTGCTGCGGCCGCACAGTCCGGCCCATCGGCGGAAGACGCCGAGCAGGCAAAGCTGTTGACCCTGGCGGGCGGGCTCGGCGCGTTGCCGGCTCCCGAGCTGGACCCCGAGGTCAAAACCGTGCAGCGGGCGCAGCTGATCGCCGCCATGGAGGCCCAGTTCGCCGGAGCCGCCGTCCCGGAGCAGCGCTCCGGCGGGGGCGACCGGCGGACGAGCGCGCTGAGCCGGCTCAGGCCGCGCTCACGCTGGTCCAAGGGGCTGGCGGCGGGCGGGCTCACGGTGGGCGTGGCGGCGGGCGCGTTCGGAGGTGTCGCCGCGGCGAGCTCCAACGCCCTGCCCGGCGACACGCTGTACGGGCTCAAGCGCGGCATGGAGGACCTCAAGCTCGGCATGGCCGACGGGGACTCCACCCGGGGCGGCCTCTTCCTCGACCGGGCCACCACACGGCTGCAGGAGACCCGCCGGCTGATGGAGCGCGGCCGCTCCGGTGAGCTCGACCAGGAGTCCCTGGCGGAGATCCGCAAGACCCTCTCCGGCATGCGGCACGACGCCGCCGAGGGCCACCGGCTGCTGCACGGCGTCTATCAGCGCGACGGCTCGCTCGGCGCGATCGAGCGGCTGTCGACGTTCGCCTCCTCGCAGCGCGAAGGATGGAGCTCGCTGCGCGAGCGGCTGCCGCACCAGCTCACCGACGTCATCGACGACGTCAGCTCGGTCTTCGCCGCCATAGACGATGAGGTCGAGCCGCTGCGGTCCCTGCTCCCCGACGACAAGAGCGGCAAGAAGGGCTCCGGCAGCCGCGAGGGCGGCTCCTCGCACGGCTCCCCCGAGAGCGCGGGCCACTCCGCGCCGGCGTCCAAGGCCCCGGCCACGGCCGACGGCAAGCACCCCGGCAGCAAGCCCCCGCAGTCCTCGCAGGGCACCCGCGACGAGCACGAGGGCCTCCTGGGCGGTACGGGCCTGTTGCAGCCCGCCCCGAGCTCCGAGGGCGCCGGCACGGACCGTCCCTCGCACGGCAAGGACGGCAAGCCGTCCAAGCAGCCGGACATCACCATCCCGCCGCTGCTCCCGGACATCCTCCCGGGCCTCGGCATCCACGGGGAGGACGACAGGTAGCGGCATAGCGGCATCAGGGCGCACGACAGCGGCGGTCGGTGTCTTCCGGGGAGAACCTCGGAAGACACCGACCGCCGCTGTGTGGCCGGAAGGCTGTGTGGTCCGAAGAACGCGGGCAGGTCAGAAGAACACCGACCGCCGCTGCACGAGCAGCTTGTACAGCGTGTGCTGAATCGTTTCCCGGACCTGGTCCGTGAGGTTGAACATCAGCATCGGGTCGTCCGCCGCCTCCGGCGGATAGCCGTCCGTGGAGATCGGCTCCCCGAACTGGATCGTCCACTTCGTCGGCAGCGGCACCAGCCCCAGCGGCCCGAGCCAGGGAAAGGCCGGCGTCAGCGGGAAATAGGGGATGCCCAGCAGCCGTGCCACCGTCCGGGAATTGCCGAGCATCGGATAGATCTCCTCCGCCCCGACGATCGAGCACGGCACGATCGGCGCCCCGGCACGCAGTGCCGTCTGCACAAAGCCGCCCCGCCCGAAACGCTGCAGCTTGTAGCGCTCGGAGAAGGGCTTCCCGATCCCCTTGAAGCCCTCCGGCATCACCCCCACCACCTCGCCGCGCTCCAGCAGCCGCTGTGCGTCCTCGGCGCAGGCGAGGGTGTGCCCGAGCTTGCGGGAGAGCTCGTTGACGACCGGCAGCATGAAGACGAGGTCCGCCGCCAGCATCCGCACGTTCCGGCCGGCCGGGTGGTGGTCGTGCACGGCGACCTGGAGCATCAGCCCGTCGACGGGCAGGGTGCCGGAGTGGTTGGCGACGATCAGCGCCGCCCCCTTCTCCGGGATGTTCTCGATGCCCTTCACCTCGACCCGGAAGTACTTCTCCTTGAAGGGCCGCAGCAGGGAGAGGATGACCTGGTCGGTGAGCTCCTGGTCGTACCCGAAGTCGTCGACGTCGTACTCGCCGGTGATCCGCCGCCGCAGGAAGTTCAGCCCGTGCGCGATCTTCCTGTCCCAGCCGCCGCCGTCCGGCTCCCCGCCGGCGGCGGCGCCCTGCTCGGGCTGTTCGGCCGTACCGCCCGCGGGCTGCTGCTTCTCCTCGCGGGGGACCGGTACGGGCGCCAGGGGCACCGGCGAACGGTTCGTACGGCCCTGGCCCGCGCGCTTGGCCCGCCTCTTGGACCGGGGCTCCTCGCCGAACGGAATGACCTTCGCATCGGCCATGGTGCGTGCGCTCCTCAGTTCTGGCCGCGGCCGGCAGGCATCAGCGCGGCGATCCGGTCGACGGTACGGGCGAGGGTCTCGGGCGGCAGCAGGCCCGGCGGGCGGCTGCGGACGAAGTCCGCGAACGCCTCCGCGGTGGTGTACGTGGGATGGAAGCCCAGGGTCTCGCGCATCTGCGTGGTCTGGACGACGCGCCCGTGCGTGAGCAGCCGGATCTGCTCGGGCGAGAAGTCCAGGGCGCCGACCGACCGCAGCGCGGAGCCGACCCAGGTCACCGTGGGCAGAAAGAAGGGGAGGGTGGGGCGCCCGAGGCGCCTGGCGGCCTGCGAGAGCAGCAGCACGCCATCGCCCGCGATATTGAACGTGCCGCTGTTGAGCGTGCCCCGGCGCGGCTCGCCGGTGGCGATCCGCAGCACCTCGATCGCGTCGTCCTCGTGCACGAACTGCAGGCGGGGGTCGAAGCCGAGGACGCTGGGCAGCACGGGCAGGGAGAAGTACTCGGCCAGCGGCGAGTCGGCACAGGGCCCCAGGACGTTCGCGAAGCGCAGGACGCACACGGCCACGTCGGGCCGGCGGCGGGCGAAGCCGCGCACGTACCCCTCGACCTCCACGGCGTCCTTGGCGAAGCCGCCGCTGGGCAGCGACTTGGGTGGCGTGGTCTCGGTGAAGACCGCGGGGTCGCGGGGCGCCGAGCCGTACACGCTCGTGGTGGACTTCACGACGAGCCGTTTGACGCTGGGCGTCTTCTGGCAGGCGCCGAGCAGCTGCATGGTGCCGATGACGTTGGTCTCCTTGACCAGTGCCCGGCTGCCGCGCTTGCCCAGGGGGGTGCCGTTGACGTCCATGTGGACGACGGTGTCGACGGACTGCTCCGCCAGGACCCTGCCGATCGTGGGATGGCGAATGTCCGCCCGTATGAAATCGGCCCCGCCGAGGTGGTGCTCGGGTGGCACCGCGTCCACCCCGATGACCCGGTCGACGTCGGGCTCACGCTGGACGCGGCGCACGAAACGACCGCCCAGCTGCCGTGCGACTCCGGTGACGAGCACGACCTTGCCCAAGATCAGCGCCTTCCTTCCCACCCTCGCCCGGCGAGTGGTGCACTCACCGGCCGGTGCCCTGTGGCGGCCACCGTAGCGGGTCGTTGTTGCACTGTGATGACCGCCGGACGGGTCGGGCGTCATTTCAAGCCGTAGCGAAAGATTCACTCACCGCAACGCACCGCAGCCCTCCCACCGACGAACGGTGGGAGGGCTGCGGGACGTTCACAGCGGCGTTGCTTACTTCTTGTTGCGACGCTGAACACGCGTGCGCTTGAGCAGCTTGCGGTGCTTCTTCTTGGCCATCCGCTTGCGCCGCTTCTTGATAACAGAGCCCACGACTACCCTCGCTTACATCGATTCACTCGGTGCGGGGCGTCCGAGCCCACACGACCTACATCGGGCCAGCCTACCCGGCACCGGGCGATCGGCGTAATCCGAGGGGACGATCAGGCTGTTTCCACCCCCACGAAGGACTCCCGGAGGTACTCGTGCACTGCGTTCTCTGGGACCCGGAAGGACCTTCCCACCCGGATCGCCGGCAGATGACCGCTGTGCACCAACCGGTACACGGTCATCTTGGACACTCGCATCACCGCGGCGACTTCCGCCACGGTTAGGAACGCGACCTCGCTCAGAGGCCTTTCGCCAGCAGCCATGACACACCTGAACCTTCCGCACATGACGCGCACCGGCTTCCCCTCCGGTGACTCCTCGTCGCTGCGCGCTCACTCCCCAGACTAGGGGCGGGTGATGCGAGTGGGGAAGAGGAGCAGCCATCGGCCGCCTACTGTGACAGACACGCTCGATTGAGTACATAGCGAGTAAGCGGTCGGTAGTAATCAGACCGCACAGTGTCATCAAGCGGAACGGCCACGGACACCCGGCCCTCGGCCTCTCCGACGAACAGCGCGGGGTCGTCCGAGTCGGCCAGCCCGATGGCCTCAATGCCCAGCTGACCTGCCCCGCAGACCCACCCGTGGTCCCCGATGACCAGGGCCGGCAGGGGTCCGCCGGCGTCCGCCTGGGCCGCCAGGACGGTACGAACCGGGAGGGGTGAATGGGTATGCGCGCCGGGCTCACTTCCTGCGGGCCGCGCGCCGGGTTCGTGCACCATCGCTACTCCTTGGACGTAGTCGAGACGGTAGGTGCGTACGCCGAACCGGGTCGTTATGTCGACACTTTGCCCCTGCGCCGGGGTGAGGACACCGCATCCCGCCGCCGAGAGACCGGCGGCCAAGGCGGCGTAGAAGCCAAGGAGCCGATGCGGATGCCCGGTGCCGAACAGCACCGGCGCCCCGGTCGCGGCGACCGTCGCGAGACGGTCGGCGAAGGCATCGAGTGCCACCAGCGTGCGATCGGGGTCGATCACATCATGCCCTGAAGTGTGCTTGGGATCGTCCGAAACTCCACACCTCTCCCCCATCAATCGCAACAAGTCGACGAAGCGCCAGTCGTATTTCGGCTCCAGACCGATCAGCGCCCGCGGATCCCGGGCCGCGAACATCCGGTAACGGCTCAGACTCCGCTCCCGCGGCGTGGCCACGTCACCGGCCAGACGGGCGGTCAGCAGATGCGCCCGCAGAGCGCTTCGGGTGAGCACGGGACCTGGGGTGGTGGCGCCTGAGGTCGACACGAGCCTGATGCTTACGGAACAGCCCGCCGCACGCCGGGGTTTCCCGCCCGACGTCCCACGCGCGGGCTAACGCCCCACGCCCGCACGGGACTTACGGCAGCAGCCCATGACAGGGGAACACCGCACGGCGGGTGGCGAGGATCGCCTGGTCGACCCGATCGGCGGGGTCGTAGCCGGAGCCGGTGAAGTCCCGCCACTGCGGCTTACGCCCGTCCGTCATCCGCAACGGCCCCAACTGCCGCGTCCGCCGGAAGACTTCCCCGCGCCACTCCTCCGGCACCGGCGACTCCGGCTCGACGGGCCGTCCGGCGGCGATGCCCACCAGGTGAGCCCACGAGCGCGGCACCACGTCCGTGACGGCGTAGCCGCCGCCTCCCAGGGCCAGCCAGCGGCCTGCGGCGTGTTCGTGCGCCAGGTCGTGGCACGCGGCCGCCACGAGCCTCTGCGCGTCCACGGACACGGTCAGGTGCGCGAGCGGGTCCTCGAAGTGCGTGTCCGCGCCGTGCTGGGTCACCAGCACCTGCGGCCGGAAGGCCCCCAGCAGCTCCGGTACGACCGCGTGGAAGGCCCGCAGCCACCCCGTGTCCCCCGTTCCCGCCGGCAGCGCCACGTTGACCGCGCCGCCCTCCGCGCCCTGTCCGCCGGTCTCCTCGGGCCAGCCGGTCTGCGGGAAGAGGGTGCGGGGATGCTCGTGCAGAGAGATCGTCAGGACCCTGGGGTCCTCCCAGAAAGCGGCCTGCACACCGTCCCCGTGGTGCACGTCCACATCCACGTACGCGACGCGCTCGACGCCGAGTTCGAGCAGCCGGGCGATGGCGAGGGCGGCGTCGTTGTACACACAGAACCCGGACGCGCTGCCCGGCATCGCGTGGTGCAGCCCGCCGGTGAAGTTCACGGCGTGCAGGGCGTCCCCGCGCCACACCGCCTCGGCGGCGCCCACCGACTGTCCCGCGATCAGCGCGGCCGCCTCGTGCATGCCCGCGAACGCCGGATCGTCGGGCGTCCCGAGACCGTACGACCCGTCGGCGGACCGGGGGTCGGCAGAGGCGGCTCGCACGGCCTCGATGTAGTCCTGCCGGTGGACGAGCCGCAGCGTGGAATCCCCCGCGGGCGCGGCCGCCACGACGCGGGCCACACGATCCAGCCCGTATGCCTCGACCAACCGCATGGTGAGCGCGAGGCGCACGGGGTCCATCGGATGCCCGGGCCCGAAGTCGTAGCCCGTTACTGCCTCGTCCCACATCACCTGTGCGCGGCCGCTCATGGGCGACACCGTAATGGATGACTCAGACGAGGATGGCTCAGACGAGAATGCGAGAGAGTTCCGTCATATCGGCGAAGTGGCCGGTCGCTCCGGTCAGGCGTTCGGCGGGCGTCATGGCCGTGAAGCCGTAGACGTCGATGCCGGCCGCGACGGCCGCCTGGATGCCGAGCGGACTGTCCTCGACCACGACGCACCGGGCCGGCTCCACGCCCATCGACCGTGCGGCGTGCAGGAAGAGATCCGGCGCCGGCTTTCCCCGGCCGACGTCCTCGGAGCTGAATATCCGTGCGTCGTCGAACCACTCGGTCAGGCCGGCCGCGCGGTGACCGGTCCGGATGCGCTCGTGGCTGCCGGAGGACGCGACGCAGCACGGAATGCCGGCGGCGGCCAGGATCTCCAGGACCTGCGCGACGTTCTTCACGGGCTGGAGCTCACGGGCGAAGGCGGAGAAGGTGCGCGAGTGAAGGGTGTCGTCGAAGTCGTCGGGGAGGCGCCGGCCGGTCCGCTCGAGGACCAGGTCGTGCACCCGGTGGACGGCGCCACCCATGAAGTCCCGTACGGACTCCTCATAGGTGGTGGGATGGCCGAGCTCCGTGAGGTACTCGGCGAGGATCCGGTTGGCGATGGGCTCGCTGTCGACGAGTACACCGTCGTTGTCGAAGATGACAAGGTCATAGCGCATGACGTCACCCTAGGCGTCACCCCTAGGCGCGACGCTGAGCCCAAAAATGCCGCCTGAACGCAGGATTTCCGCAACCCCGTCTGAACGCAAAAATGCCGCAGGCCCCGAGTCAAAGACTCAGGGCCTGCGGCTTCACAATTTGTTCGGCGGCGTCCTACTCTCCCACAGGGTCCCC
>NZ_JBEYZU010000024.1:0-87671 GCF_040646235.1 Streptomyces sp. NPDC046261
ACCCACCCCCCCCGCCCACCCCCCTCCCCCCCTGCTCCTGAGAACCGGGGGCCGGCGGGCGCAGCCCCCGAAACCCACCCACCCCGGCCACATCCAGCCTGTCCGGCGCTTGAGGACCGGGGGCCCGGGGGCGGAGCCCCCGGTTACGGGAAGGGGCGGGATCGGGGAAAGGACAGCCCCCCCCAACGGCGCCGGGGGCCGAGGCGCACACACGCCCCGGCCCCCGGCCACCCCGCACCCGCCTACCCGGCAAGCGCAGCCACCCGCACAGCGGGCATCCGCCGCACAACGGCCTCCCTCTCCGCCGCGTCCAACTGCACGATCAGCGCCTCCCGCGCCCGCGCCACCCGCGACCGCACCGTCCCCACCGGACACCCGGCGACGACGGCAGCCTCCGCATACGGCAACCCCAGCAGCTGCGTCAGCACGAACGCCTCCCGCCGCTCGTAGGGCAAACGATCCAGCAGCTGCGACAGGGCGACGCCTTCGTCGAAGCCCGGCAGCTCCGCCGACTGCGCCCGCTCGGCGGCCGACTGCCAGTCGTCCGTGTCGGACAGCCGCGGCCGCGCCGCCTGGAACCGCAGCCGGTCCACGACCGTACGGCGCGCGATGGACAGCAGCCACGTACGGGCCGACGAGCGCCCCTCGAAGCGCGGCAGCGACCGCAGGGCCCGCAGGAACGTCTCCTGCACAAGATCATCGGCACCCTGCGGATCGTTGCTCAGGCGCGCCACGTACCGCCGCACGTCGCCCTGCGTGGCGCGGATGAACCGTTCCACCGCGTCGGCGTCGCCGCCGCGCGCCGCCAGGGCCCAGGCGGTCACCGTCTCGTCGTCACGCACGACGGCCCCCGGTGGGGAGGGCCGTACCCGTGCCGGGGACGATGGCGGGGTGCATTGCAGTGAGTTTCGTACCGCTATATCCGCGCGCGTCGACGGCGAGGAGCTGCCGCCGGGCATCTCCCCGGCGGCACTCGACGCGCATCTGGGCAGCTGCGCCGAGTGCCGCGAATGGGGCGCGCGGGCCCGCAGGCTGAAGGGGCTGGCGGTGGGCCTGGGCCTCATGTGAGAGGCCGGGCTGTGTGAGGGCAGGGGTCATCGCCCTGGGTCCTTCCTGAAATCCGGGCGCCCGGCACTGAGGGAACGTGCGGCGGGCCGGCCCGGTGACGTGATCCGACCTGGTCGGTCGCACGCCGGCCGGCCCCCGAGGGGGTCAGCAGGCGGCGACGCGGGCCGGCGGACCACGCGTGGCCAGGACGTGGGCGTACAGCAGCTGGCGCAGCCGCTGGTCGGCGCGGTCGAGGCGGGCGCGGACGCGGGGCGGGCCCGTGCGTACCGGTACGTCGTGGAAGAGGAAGAGCAGCGGCGCGCGGAGGCGGGCGCCGATGGTCCGGCCGAGCCGGAAGGCGGCCTGTTCGCCGCCGGAGAGCCAGGCGCCGCAGATCACGGCGACGAGGATGTGGGCGGACCACATGCCGAGGGCGCCATGGCCGCCGTGCATGCCGCCCATGGCGTGATCCATGGGCGGCATGGAGCCGTCCATGGCCGCGGGGCCGCCGCCGCCCATGGCGTGGCCCGTCCCGCCGCACATGGCGGACGAGCCCAGGGCGCCGAGGTCCACGACCACTCCACCGGCCGCGTGGGCGGCTTCCCGGGCCGCGTTCTGGGCGACGTTCTGGGCGAGGGTGAAGAAGGAGTGGAGCCCGGTCTGGGCGCCGACCGTGGCGAGCGTGATCAGGAGGGGGCCGCGTTCGCGGCCGGCCAGGAACCAGGCGCAGGCGCCGGTCGTCGACAGCGCGACGGCGATGGCCCACCACGGGACGGTGGCCTGGGACATGACGGCGTGGCCCAGGGCGGCGAGCAGCACGCAGACCGCTGCGAACACACCGGCTCGCAGCGCACGTGGACCTTGCCCGGTCTCCTGCCCTGCTCTCATGACGGAGACATCGTTGCACCCGCCCCGCGCGGCCCGACGGCGGGGGGCGCGCTGACGCCCGTACGACCCCCCGCTCGGGCGCATGGCTCCGCCCCGTACCGTCCGCCCGGCGGTACGGGGCGGTGGGCCGCCGGCTCGGGGGGAATGACCGGCAACCCGGTCCCGTCGCGCCAGTGGGACTCGCGCTGTCGAGTGAACCGCGCGAAGAGCCCGGGCGGCAGCGTGTGGAGGGGGGTGGTCGCGGGTGCGCGGCGCACACCCCGTGTGGATTGCGGACTTCCGGTAGGCGGCGGGCAGGGTCGCTTGCCGGGCCGGTGGCGCCCGCCGGGCGGAGAACGCCCGCTGGACCCGCGGCGCCCGCCGGACCCCTGGCACCCGCCGGGCCGGTAGCGCCCGCCCAGCGGAGATCCCCCGCTGGGCCCCTGGCTGCTGCCGGGCCGGTGTCGCCTGCCGGGCCGTGGCGCCAGCCGGGCTGGGATCGCCCGCCGGGCCGGTGGCGCCCGCCGGACCCCTGGCGCCCGCCGAACGGAGAGCACCCGCCGGGCCGGTCCCCTGTCGCCCGCGCCAGCCGGCCGCTGCGCGGCCGTGCCGCCCGCCGCCCGCCGCCCGTTCTCACACCTCGCGCTCCCAGACCAGCCTTCAGCGCTCCGCGCGGGCGGCACCGAGGGCGGGAGCGGGCTCGGGGGGCCGTACGGCGAGGCTCGCCCCGCAGCCGGTGCAGAGCCGGTGTGCGGTGAGCCCGTCGTGCCAGGGGCGTGTGCCGCGGCCCGGGCCGCACACCGGGCATGCGGACAGGTCTCCGGCGGGGGCGCGGAGAATGAGCGGCATCACCGCCGCGAGCGGTTCGGCCGGGTGGCACTCCGGGTCGGGGTACCGCAGCACGCGCCGCAGTGCGGGCGGGTCGGGAACGCGTACGCCGGCGGCCTTCTGCGCACGGCGGCGGACCTGCCACCCACGGAACTCCGCCCGCCAGATCTCCCGCGCGGCGTGCAGCTCCTCGACCGCCCGCACCACCGCCTCCGGGTCCATCCCGGGCGCGGCCGGAATCCCGGCGCTGCGGCACAGGTGGTGGTAGGTCGCGGAGAAGCCGTACGGGGCGAACTCCCCGAGGCAGGTGCGCAGCGCGCCGAAGCGCCGCACCGGTGAGCGCGTACGGTCGTGCGCCCGCAGGCGGTGTGTGGCGAAGCTGCCCATCCGCCCGAGCGTAGTCAGCCCTCAGGCCCGGTCGCCGCTCCGCCGGCGCGGCAGCCACGCGGCGGTGCCCTTCTCGCCGAAGCGGCTGCCGATCGCCCCCTTGATGACGGAGAGCGCGGCGGGCAGTGAGGCGATGGCGGCGGCCTTGATCGCCGAGACGTCGGTGAGATCGAATCCGTCGGCTATGAGCAGACCGAGGAAGGTGGTCACGTAGGCGGCGAGGGTACGTTCGGCGATGTCGACAAGCACCTTGCGCATGAATGTGTTTCCGTTTCAGGGAGTTCTCGGAGGGCTTCGGACGTGCGGCGAGGAGCGGGAGTTGATCCGTCCTCAGGTGGCAGACTCGCTGTTGTGACGTGTGCACCGCAAGCCCCTCCGGCGGGCCAGGAGGCGGCTGCTCCACGGCTGTTCGACGCCAAGGCGTGCAGCAGTATCGTCACGGCGACGGCCGGCGCGGACCGTCGCTCCACCGAGCCCGGACCGCGAGGAGGGGCCCCATGGACGACACGGTCAACCCCTGGCTGGCGCTGGCGTGCGGCGTCGATCCCGCCGAGCGATGCCGTGCGGTCCGCGGCGCGCACGCCGCGTTCGTCTCCGGCGGCGAGCTGAACCCGCACGTGCGCACGGTGGTCGCCGACTCCTGGCGCCGCTCCGCGGCCGCCCTGCCCGCACCGGAGTTCACGGTTCCGGTCGATCTGGCCGACGCCGCGCTGGAGAGCCACCGCCGGGCGCATCCGCTCGCACGGGCCATGCCGCTCTTCCGTGAACTGCTCGGTTCCATCGCCGACGACGGGGCCCATCTGCTCGCGGTCTGCGACGCGAGGGGCCGCATGCTGTGGGTGGAGGGGCACCGGGGCGTACGGAAGCGCGCCGAGGGCATGAACTTCGTTCCGGGCGCCCTCTGGGACGAGCGGCACGCCGGCACCAACGCACCCGGCACGGCGCTCGCCCTGGACCACGCCGTACAGATCTTCGCCACCGAGCACTACAACCGCCGGGTCCAGCCGTGGACGTGCGCCGCCGCCCCCGTCCACGACCCGTGCACCGGGCGGCTGCTCGGCGCGGTGGACATCACCGGCGGCGACCATCTGGCGGGCCCGCACAGCCTGGCCCTGGTCCAGGCGACCGCACGGGCGGCGGAGGCACAGCTGGCGGATGCCGCGGCCGGACCGCGCCACACGCTGTCCGTACTGGGCCGGGACGAGGCCCTCCTGGTGGCGGACGGCCGGCGATTACGGCTGGGCAGACGGCACAGCGAGATCCTCGCCCTGCTGGCGGCCCACCCCGACGGCCTGCCCGGCGACCGCCTGGCCGTGGCCCTGTACGGCGAACGCCCGGTGCCCGCGGTCACCCTGCGGGCGGAGCTGTCGCGGCTGCGCCGCCTGGCGGGCGAACTGGTGGCTTCGCGCCCGTACCGGCTGAACGTCGCGCTGGACACGGACGTGGCGGCGGTGCAACGGGAGTTGGATGCCGGGGACCTCCGGGCGGCCCTGCACGCGTACGACGGCCCGCTCCTCCCCCTCTCCGAGGCGCCGGGCGTGTGCCGGATGCGCCGGCTGCTGGAGGACCGGCTGCGGCGGATGGTGCTGGGCAGCGCCGACGCGGGGGCACTGCAGCTGTGGGCGGACAGCCCGTGGGGCGAGGACGACCTCGAGGTGTGGGAGCGGCTGCTGGCCGCGCTCCCGGAGAGCGCGGCGCACCGCGGCTCGGTGGCGGCGCGGGCCCGGCGCCTGCGTGCAACGTTCGCGCAACCCGCGCGCGGCTAGCGTCCTGACGGCGCCGGCACGCCACCGCGCGCCCTGCGCACCCCTCGCACCCGTCACGAAAGGGCCACTCCACCATGACCCGCTACGCCAACCCGGGCTCCCCCGAAGCCGTCGTCACCTTCCGGCCGCGCTACGACCACTGGATCGGCGGCGAGTACGTACCGCCCAAGCAGGGCGGCTACTTCGAGAACCCGACCCCCGTCACAGGCCGCCCCTTCACCGAGGTCGCGCGCGGCACCGCCGAGGACGTCGAACGCGCCCTGGACGCCGCCCACGCCGCCGCCCCCGCCTGGGGCCGCACGTCCCCTGCCGAACGCGCCGCTGTGCTGAACGCCATCGCCGACCGCATGGAACGCAACCTCGAGGCCCTCGCCGTCGCCGAGTCCTGGGAGAACGGCAAGCCGGTCCGCGAGACCCTCGCGGCCGACATCCCGCTCGCCATCGACCACTTCCGCTACTTCGCCGGCGCGATCCGCGCTCAGGAGGGCAGCCTCTCCGAGCTCGACGAGGACACGGTCGCGTACCACTTCCACGAGCCGCTGGGCGTGGTGGCCCAGATCATCCCGTGGAACTTCCCCCTCCTGATGGCGGCCTGGAAACTGGCCCCGGCCCTGGCGGCAGGCAACGCGGTCGTCCTCAAACCGGCCGAGCAGACCCCGGCCTCGATCCACGTCTGGCTGGACCTGGTGGCGGACCTGCTGCCCCCGGGCGTGGTCAACATCGTCAACGGCTTCGGCGCCGAGGCCGGCAAGCCTCTGGCCTCCAGCCCCCGCGTCGCCAAGATCGCATTCACCGGCGAGACGACGACGGGCCGCCTGATCATGCAGTACGCCTCCGAGAACCTGAAGCCGGTGACGCTCGAACTCGGCGGCAAGAGCCCGAACATCTTCTTCGACGACGTCTCGGCCGCCGACGACGACTTCCTCGACAAGGCCCTGGAAGGCTTCACGATGTTCGCCCTCAACCAGGGCGAGGTCTGCACCTGCCCGTCCCGCGCCCTGATCCAACGCGGCCACTACGCACCGTTCCTGGAAGCGGCCACAGCCCGCACCGAGGCGATCGTCCCCGGCCACCCCCTGGACACGGACACCATGATCGGCGCCCAGGCGTCGAACGACCAGCTGGAGAAGATCCTCTCCTACCTGGACATAGGCCGCCAGGAAGGCGCCCGCACCCTCACCGGCGGCGCCCGCGCCGAACTGGGCGGCGAACTCGAGGGCGGCTACTACGTCCAGCCCACCATCCTCGAGGGCCGCAACGACATGCGCGTCTTCCAGGAAGAAATCTTCGGCCCCGTGGTGGCGGTGACCCCCTTCACGGACTTCACCGACGCCATCACCCTGGCCAACGACACCCTCTACGGCCTGGGCGCCGGCATCTGGACCCGCAACGGCACCACGGCCTACCGCGCGGGCCGGGCCATCCAGGCAGGCCGCGTCTGGACGAACTGCTACCACGCCTACCCGGCCCACGCCGCTTTCGGAGGATATAAGCAGTCGGGGATAGGACGGGAAGGCCACAAGATGATGCTGACCCACTACCAGCAGACGAAGAATCTTCTAGTGAGCTACTCGCCGAAGAAACTGGGCTTCTTCTAAGCGAGCAACAAAGCTGTCAAACGGAAGAGTTGCGGGCCGAGCTTCCTCCCACAGCCAGCAGGACGCAAGCATGCCGCTTGCCCCATTGGGACGCTTCGGCCCAGTTTGCTCATCCGTCTGATCAAGGCTTCCGGCCCAGTCACGGCCCAATGTCGGCTTTGCGCAACCAACGCGGCCCCGGGACAGGCACCGTCGTCTGCGCCTCGTCTCGTTCGGTCGATTGCTGCGTGACCGTGCGTGCGGGGTCGCGTTCATCGGCTATGCGAAAGATCATCACGTGTGGCCGCCGGATTTGGTGTGCTCCGGGAATCGGCATTCTCGGTAGCGTGACCATCTGCCGCATGAGGTGCCCACGTGTCCGGCTGGTCCGTGCGGGGGCTTTCGACCGAGAGTGATGAGGCTGCAATGAGTGAACTGACGAAGCCCGAGGTCGACGTTCCGGAGGGTGACGCTCCTACCGAGCTGACCATCCGGGACCTGGTCGTCGGGGACGGGGCCGAGGTGAAGCCGGGCATGGTGGTCAGGGTCCACTATGTCGGGGTGACCTTCGAGTCCGGGAAGGAGTTCGATGCCTCCTGGGACCGGGGCCAGCCATTCAAGTTCGCCCTGGGCAGTGGCAGGGTCATCAAGGGCTGGGACCGGGGGGTGAGGGGGATGAAGGTCGGCGGTCGGCGCGAGATCATCGTTCCCCCGCGTCTCGGCTACGGCAATCAGTCGCCCTCGCCGTTGATCCCGCCGGGCTCGACCCTGGTCTTCGTGGTGGACCTGCTGGACTCGTATTCCAGCACAGCCGGGTGGAGCAACGCCTAGTGACCCTGGCCGCTCCTCCCCTTCGTCGCGCTGCGCCGCCTCCCGGGGTTGGCGTAGGGGAGCTTGGTAACGGTCGATGGTGACCCTGAAGAGTCCAGCGGAAAGGGAATTCACCCCGCTACCCGGCGGCAGGCGAACACGACACCCGAGGACAGAACACCCATTCCCTGAATTGGCGTCAACTACCCTCCCTGCACTAGAATTTACGTACCAACAAAAGGGGAGGCGCCATCCATGGGCACCAAATTCATTGAGGTAGACGAATCCCACAAGGGTCAGCCCAATGTGGAGGAAGGGGTTAAGACGATCGAGGTCGGCGGTCAGACGATTACGACGCCGATTTTCGTTCAGCGGATCGATTTCGACGACCTCGCGCCCGAGGTGACCGACAATCTGACCACGGTCAAGTTCGCCGTGACGGTGACCGAGGAAATGGAGGACCTGACGGGGGAGGTGGATGAGGACGGTTCTCCGGTGACGGAGATCAAGGAAATCCAGGTGCCCAAGTGGCTCGAGGTCGACCTGGGGGCCGAATCCCTGAAGCAGTACGAGGAGGCCATGGCGCCCTTCTTCGCCGCCGCCCGCGAGACCGAGGCACCGACCGTGCCCGCGCCCCGCAAGCGCCGGAAGAAGTGACCTCGCGCCCCTCTCCTGCCGCCAGGAGAGGGGCTCCGTTGTTCGGAGGCCGTGTGTGCGTCGTGCCGTGTTCTACGGTGTGCCGTGGCCGTCGAGGAAGCGCAGCAGCACAGTGGCCTCCGCGCGGAGCCGCGTGGCTCGGTCCGCATGAACCGGCGCGGTCAACTGGGCCGCGACGTCCAGGCGTTCGGTGGCCTCGGCCCGTACGATAGCCACCACATCGCACTCGCTCAGCTCACGTCGTGCTGCCTCGGTGGCGCCGGCCCCGACCGGCGACTGTTCGAGGGCCATGCCGCGCATGTCGGCTTCGTCCACGGGCACCGCCTCCGCGTTGTCCAGTGCGGCGAGCGTTGCGCGCAAGGCGCTCACCGCTGCCTTGTCGCGGGCGCGCATCGCTTCCGGTAGGGCTTGACGCATACGAATACGTAGGGACATGCCAGGACCCTATGTCCCCGATCGCACCCACTCGGTCGCACCCCACACGCTCGCACCCCACGCGATCGTGCTCGACGTGAGAGAGGTCGGGATCGGTGTGAAACTGGGAGCGGAAGGGGTGATCCCCGTGCCGGATCCACCGCTCGCGCCCGCCGGCCCCGACACCGCCATCGACGAGATTCGGCTGGAAGAGCTGATCATCGAGGCGCAGACCACCCTGCCGGTCGAAATGCCCGGCCTGGCGAACCGGTGCGCCTCGGCCCTCGGTCTGGGCACCGTGCTGATCTACCTCGTCGACCTGCAACAAGAGCTGCTCATCCCACTCGACGAGGCCATGGAGCCGCTGCCGGTGGACCGCTCGTTGGCCGGCTGGGCGTACCGCACGGTCTCCCCGCGCGTGACCGACGCCGACGACGGTGTGGTCGTCTGGCTGCCTCTGATCGACGGTGCGGAGCGGCTGGGCGTGCTGGCGGTGCAGGCGGCCTCGCTCGACGGGGTGCGGCTGCGTCGCAGCCGGATGCTGGCCTATCTGTTCGGCATGCTGATCACTTCCAAGCGCGCCTACAGCGACTGGCTCGCCGCCCGCACCCGCACCGCGACCATGCGGTTGCCGGCCGAGATGCTGCGGGCCTTCCTGCCGTCCCACACCATCGGCAGCAGCAGGTGCGTGTCGACCGCGGTCCTGGAGCCGGCGTACGACGTCGCCGGTGACGCCTTCGACCACTCGGTCGTCAAGGACATCCTGCACACGATGATCCTCGACTCCATGGGTCACGATCTGAACTCCGGTCTGACGACGTCGGTCGCCATGGCCGCGGCGCGCAACGCCCGCCGCGGCGGTGGTGACCTGGCCGACGTCGTCAGCTCCGTCGATCAGGCGCTCGCCCAGTGGCTGCCCGACCATTTCTGCACCGGCGTGCTGTGCCGGCTCGACGCGCTCACCGGGGTGCTGCGCTGGGTCAACTGCGGTCACCCGCCGCCGCTGCTGATCCGTGGCGAGCGGGTGCTCGACGGGGCGCTGGACAGTCCGCCGCAGCCGCCGATCGGCCTGGCCGGCCAACTCGCCCCGGCGCCCCGGCAGGTCCATGAGACGACACTGGAGCCGGGGGACTGCGTCCTGCTCTACACCGACGGTGTCGTGGAGGCTCGCGACGCGGAGGGGGCGGAGTTCGGTCTCGACCGGTTCACCGACTTCATCATCCGCTCCTCCGCCGCCGGCCAGCGCCCGGCAGAGGTACTGCGGCTGCTCATCCACGCCATCCTCGACTACCAGCGCCACCGGCTGCGGGACGACGCGACCATCCTGCTCTTCGAATGGCGCCCGCAGTACCAGTGACGCCGCCCCGCCGTGCCCCCCTACCGGCGGCTCCGCACCAGCAGGTACAGGAAGTACGGCGTGCCGATCACCGCGGTCATGAGGCCGGCGCCGAGTTGGGCCGGTGCGATCACCGTCCGGCCCACCAGGTCCGCGGTGCAGACGAGGAGGGCGCCGAGGAGCACCGCGACCGGAACCACCCGGGCGTGCTGCCGGCCCACGAGGGCACGGGCCGCGTGGGGTGCCACGAGCCCCACGAAGCCGATCGTGCCGGCGGCGGCCACGGCGGTGGCGCTGAGCAGGACGCTGAGGAGGAGGAAGCCGAGGCGTCCGCGTCCCAGGTTCAGGCCGAGCAGCCTCGGGGTGTCCTCGTCCAGCGAGACGAGGTCGAGTTCGGTGCGTCGCGTGAGAGCGACGGCCATGCCCACGGTGAGGACGGCCGCGAGGGGCACCGTGTCGGACAGGGATCTCCCGTAGGTGGAACCCGACAGCCAGGTGAGCGCCTTCGTCGCGTTGAACGGGTCGGTGAGGATGATGAGCAGGCTGACCAGGGCGGTGGAGGCGGTGGCGGCGCCGAATCCGACGAGGACCAGCCGGTTCTGCTGGAATCCGTCCCGCGCGGCGAGCCCGAAGACGAGGACGGAGCTGAGCGCGGCGCCCGCGAACGCCGCGGCGGCCACGCTCCACGACCCGGCCAGGGGCACGGTCGTGACGAGGAGTACGGCGCCCAGCGCGGCGCCGCCGGAGACGCCCAGGGTGGCCGGTTCCGCGAGGGGGTTGCGGGTCACGGCCTGGACGAGGGTGCCGGCGAGGGCGAGCGCCGCACCGGCGAGGAGGGCGGCGAGGACGCGGGGCACCCGGGTGTCGAGGACGAAGGCGGTGGTCCGCCCGGCCCGGCCCTGTGCCCAGTTCAGCACGTCGCCCAGCAGCAGCTTGCTGTCTCCCAGCAGCACGGCGGCGACCGTCACGCCGACGAGCACGACCGCCAGGACGGTCGTGGTGGTGAGGAAGACGGCCCGGCTCCTGATGCGCAGCCGGTCGGGCGCGGTGGCTCCGGCCGTGTCCCGGACCCGGGTCGCCATGACGATCAGGAAGACGGCGCCGACGAGGCTGGTGACGACGCCGGTCGGCACGGCGACCGCCAGGTCCGCCGGTACGACGGCGCGCAGCAGCACGTCGGAGCCGAGCACCAGGGCCGCACCGGTGAGACCCGCGGCGGGCAGGCTCCCGCGCGTCCGGGTGAACCCGCGGAACCTGCGGGCGAGGGGGCGGACGAGGGCGGGAGCGCACAGGCCGACGAAGCCGATGGGTCCGGCGAGGGTGACCGCGGCCGTGGAGAGCAGGGCGGCGAGCACGACGGCGGTGAGCCGGGTGGCCCGGACGGGGACGCCGAGGCCGCGGGCCGCGTCGTCGCCGAGGGCCAGGGCGTCGACACGGCGGGCGAGGAGCAGCAGCCCGATGACGCCGACGATGCCGATCGGCGCCATCTGCAGCACGCCGTCGAACCCGTTCTGGGCGATGCTGCCCTGGTTCCACTGGAAGATGCCGTCCGTCTGCCGGGGGAACAGCAGGAGCAGCCCCTCGGTGGCGGCGGTGAGGCCGAGGGTGAGGGCGCTGCCCGCGAGGACGAGCCGGACGGTGCCGGTGCCCAGGCCGGACAGCCCGAGGACGACGGCCGCTGCCGCGAGGCCGCCGGCGAAGGCGACACCGGAGGAGGCCAGCAGGGGGAGCGAGACGCCGGTGGCGGCGGCGAGGCCGAGGGCGAGGTAGGAGCCCGCGTTGACGGCGAGGGTGTCGGGCGAGGCGAGGACATTGCGGCTGACCGCCTGCAGGGCGGTGCCCGCCACGCCGAGCAGGGCGCCGACGAGCAGGCCGGCGGTCATCCGCGGCAGCCGGGAGGCGATGAGGACGGACGCGTCGGCCGGATCGGACCGGCCGGTGAGCGCCTTCCATATCTCCGGCGTGCCGACGGACGCCGTGCCCTGCGTGATGTCCACGGCCGCGAGGGCCATGACGAGGAGCACCAGGGCGGCCGTCACCGCGGCCGCGCCCGTCCGGGACGTGGTCGCGGGCGGCCGGGTGGCGGGGGTGGTTGCGGTGACGGCCATGGCGTTACTTGGTCAGTGCGGCGACGACGGCGTCGATGTACTTGCTCATCGACTCGGGACCGCCGAACATCCAGATGCCGTCGGGCAGCCGGTGGACATTGCCCTTCTCCACGAACGGCAGGGAGGTCCACACCTTGTCCTGGGCCAGGGCACCGGTGAACGGCGTGCTGTTCTTGTCGCCGTCGCTGCCGATGTAGGCGAAGCGCACGTCGTCGCCCAGCTTGGTGAGGCCCTCGACATCGGTGGAGCCGAGGCCGTAGCTCTCGTCGCCCTTGACCGTCCAGGCGTTCTTCAGGCCGAGCTTGTCGTTGACTCCGCCGATGAGCGAGCCGCTGGTGAAGGGCCGGATGGTCACCTGGTTGGAGACGACGTAGCCGTCGGCGAAGGCGAACTCGGTGCCGGCGCGGCCGGCGTCGGCGAGGGCCTTGCGGCCGGCGTCGATCTTCGTCTGGAACTGCTTCTTGAGCTTGTCGGACTGCTCCGTGGTGCCGGTGGCCCGGGCGATGAGGTCCAGGTTCTTCGTCATCCGCCCGACCGGGTCGGAGGCCTCGGCGGCGCGCACCGCCAGGACGGGGGCGACCTTGCGCAGCTGCTTCATGGCGGCCGCCGGCAGATCGGTGGTGGCGACGATGAGGTCCGGCTTCAGGGCGGCGATGGTGTCCATGCTGGGCTCGCCGCGCGTGCCGATGTCCTTGGGCTCGTTCTTCAGCGGGGCGGCGGTGTCCCAGGTCTTGTAGCCCTTGACGTCGGCGACGCCCACCGGGGCGACGCCCAGCGATATCAGGCTCTCGACGACGTTCCACTCGGTCCCGACGACCTTCTTGGCGGGCCCGTCGAGCTCCACCTTGGCGCCCGTGTCGTCGGTGAGGGCGATGCGCTCGGCGCTCTTCCCGGAGTCGTCGGACGCGGGCTCGGTGGTACCGCAGGCGGCCAGGGTGAGGGCCGCGGCGGTGGCGGCCGCGGTGAGGAGAAGGCGTCTCATGAGGTGGTGCTGAGCCTTTCGCTTCGCGAGTGGTGTCGGCCGATCGCGCGGGTGCGCAGCCGGCCGGTGAGGGGGTCGGTGTCGACCTCGATGCGGATGCCGTAGGTGTCGGTCAGCCGCTGGGGGGTCAGGACGTCCGCGGGGCCGCCGTCGGCGATGACCCGTCCCGCGTGGAGCAGGACGATCCGGTCGGCCACGGCCGCGGCCTGGTCGAGGTCGTGCAGGACGACGCCCACGGCGATCCCGTGGTCGTCGGCCAGGTCGCGCATGAGGTCGAGGAGTTCGACCTGGTACCGCAGGTCGAGGTAGGTCGTCGGCTCGTCGAGCAGGAGTACGCCCGTCTCCTGGGCGAGGCAGCCGGCCAGCCAGACGCGCTGGAGCTGTCCGCCGGAGAGGTGCTCGGCCCCTCGTTCGGCGAGTTCCCCGACGCCCGTCATGGCGAGCGCGCGGTCCACCGCGGCCCGGCCGCCGGGGTCGTCCTTGCCCCAGCGTCCCCGGTGCGGGTAGCGCCCGAAGTCGACGACGTCCCGTACGGTCAGCCCGCTCGGCGTGGGGCGGCCCTGAGTGAGCAGGGCGACGTGGCGCGAGAAGTCACGGGGGCTCAGCGCGAGGCCGTCGGTTTCGCCGTCGATGACGAGCGTGGCGGTCCTGGGCCGCTGCAGCCGCGCGATCGTGCGCAGCAGCGTCGACTTGCCGCTGCCGTTCGGCCCCACCAGGACGGTCACCTCGCCGGGCCGCAGCGTCAAGGAGGCGTCGTGGACGACATCGACGCCCTCGTACGCCACGGTGACACCGGTGGCCGACAGTTCATGACCATGGGGAACCTTGGCCGCCGCGGTCTCTTGAGTTACTCGCACGACGGGAAGGTTAGCCTAACCTTATGAAGCGGAAAAGGGGCTTCCGGATCCAGCCCGTTCCCGGTCCGGCGCGCCTCGGGATTCAGGCTCCGTACGAGTTCACGGAAGGTTCGGCCCACTGCGGCGCATAGGGCTGGGTGAAATAGTCCGCGTCCTTGGGGCGGGCCGCGTCGCGGCCGGCGGGGCGGGGAGCCGGCTCCAGGTGGGGTATGTACTTGGAACAGTGGATATAGGCCTCCTCGACGGTGAGGTGGACCCACATTTCCGGACCGCGCCCGGGCGCGACGTCAGTGGGCAGGCCGGGATGGATGCTGCGCAGGTCGTCGTCGCCGTAGAGATGCGCCACGCCGTTGACGTGAAGTCCCACATGATGGTGGGTGAAGTCCACGAAAAGCATGCCGAGATGAGGATTCTCGAGCATGTTGCCGGCGCTCGCCATCACTCCGTTACCGCGGAATTCGGGGTAGGCGAGCGTCTGGGCGTCGAGTACGTGGACGAATCCCGGCGGCCCGGCCCGAAAGCTGGAATCGCACTCCCCATGGGAGTCGGCGGTGGCCAGGAAGACCATGGCCTGACGACCGATGAAGTCCCGCATCTCGGGCGTCAGATGACGACGCACCTGCCGGTCGTAGAACCGGGCGGCACGGTCGGCGGTGCCGAGATGGTGCTGCAGCTGGTGTTCACCCGCTGATCCGAAAGGCGGCGGCGGCAAGGTCACGAGGGGATCTCCTGGCGGGGCGGATAAGAGGGGTGCGGCTCAGGGGGTGGACAGGACGGGCGTCTCGAACGGGTCGTGGTGGATGCGGTCGGGCCGGGTGCCCTGGAGGGTGAGCGCCTCCTTGGCGGAGACGACCATCTGGGCCGGACCGCTGAGAAAGACGTCGCTCTCGTACCACGGCCCGTACTCGGCCAGTACGTCCGGCAGGGACCCACGGATTCCGGGGATGTACTCGTCGGAGACCGCGGCCCTGATGGTCAGCCAGTGGTGCCGTTGGGCCATCCGGAGCATGTCGTCGACCCCGTACAGCTCGGCCCCGGTCCGGGCGCCGAGGAACAGCTGCACTTGATGACGTCCGCCCCGGCGGGCGACTTCCTCGATGAGCGCGCGGATCGGGGCGAGACCGGTGCCGCCGGCCACGAAGAGCAGTTCTCTGTGTACGGCCGCGTCCAGGACCATGTCGCCCATCGGGGAACCCAGGTGCAGCACGTCCCCCACCGCCGCGCGGTGCACCAGCGCGTCACTGACCGAGCCGCCGGGCACCGCCCGCACGTGGAAGGTGAGCGTGCCGTCCTCGCGAGGCGCGTTGGCGGCGGAGTAATAGCGCCACCGCTTCGGCCACCAAGGCGTCTCGACGCTCACATACTGGCCGGCGGCGTACGGATAGGGCAGGTGGGGGCGTACGGTGATCTCGGCGATGCCATGGCCACGCGTGACACGGTGCACCACCGTGGCGGGCCACACGGCGGGCCGTACCGCCTCGTCCTCCTCGGCCGCGCTGATCATGACGTGGGCGACTATGCCGTACGCCTTCGTCCAGGCGGCGGCGATCTCCGGGGTCCACGCGGAGCCGGCGTACCGGGCCAAGGTGGCGAGGAGGCACTCGCCCACGGCCGGGAAGTGCGCGGCGAGGGTGCCGAACTTTCGGTGATCGCGGCCGAGGTTTCCGCAGAAGCGGACGAGGTTCTCGGCGTCGTCGACCAGGTCCACGATGCGCAACAGCGCGCGCAGGAGGCGATCACGCTGGGGGTCCATCCCTTGCGGGAACATCGGGCGGACTTCGGGGTAGCGAGCGAACAGGATCGCGTAGAAGTAGACCGTTATCTCCCCCGCGTGGGGCTCGACCACGGACAGGGAAGTCCTTATCAGTCCTATTTCGTGGTCCGACAAAGGCGCTTCGGCGGTCTCCGGCTCTCCCGTATGTACGGCCTGGGCAGGTTCTACCGGTTCCGCCGGAAACGGGCGCGCGGACGCGCCGCTCGGACGACGACCGATCCGGAACCTCAAGGGGTCTGCGCTCTTTCGCTGAATCTCCACCGAGAGGAAGCGACATGGGGGTCGAATGGGGCCAACATGAGTCCTCATTGGAGTACAGAGGTGACGAAGCGGACGGAGTGCTTCCGGATGTCACACGATCCTCAATGACGATCACGAAGTGGGGTAGGTCCATACCCACTAGAACTCGGGGCAAGAACTTGTGGAATTGCACTGGCCATAAACATCCGGTGTGAGGATTTACGGCATATATCGAGCGGGCGGCGGCTACTGCCGCCCCGGTCGCGGCGCGCCTCCGGATCCCGCGGCCGAAACCGATCGCGTCCGTGTGGCGCCGATTGCGGCAGTACGTCGTACCTGCAAGGAAAACCCCCGTATTTCCTTGCAGGTACGCTCACCGCAGCATGCGCCGGAGGCCGGTCCGCCTCGCCGGGCGCAGCTGTCAGCCAGCATGCCGGAGACGATGTCGGAAGTCGTTAGCACGGCGTCCCCGGCTTCTTAGCAATGAGTCCACTCGGTCGCCTCAAGGCCACGGAGGCATTGGTGGCGATAGTTCTTGGGCGGCATGCCGTAAGCGGTGCGGAACGCTCGGGTGAAGTCGGCGGCGCGGGGGAAGCCCCAGCGGGCGGCGATGGCGTGGATGGCGACAGAGCGCATCGCGGGATCGGCGAGGTCGCGCCGGGCGCGTTCCAGGCGCTGGTGGCGGATCCAGGCCGCGACGGTCTCGTGCTCGTCCTGGAAAAGGCGGTGCAGATAGCTGGTGGAAATGTTGTGCGCGGCGGCGATCGCGCGCGGAGTCAACCCCGGGTCGTGCAGGTTCCGTTGGACATGGGCCCGGATACGCAGCACCAGGGTCCGGCTGCGGGATTCCGGCGGAAGGGAGCGGTCGGCGTCCAGAGCGTGAGCGAACAGCGCGGACAGCAGGTCGATCACGACCGTTCCCAGACGCGGGCCGTCGGACGGCAGGTAGGAGCTGGTGTCGGCCGTCAGCTGGGTGAGGAACTGGACGAGCAGGGCGCCCACCCCCTCCCGTCCGGACATCCCATGGGCGAACAGCCGGTCCATCTTGTGCTGGGGCAGATGCAGGAGCGACTTGGGGATCTCGATCCCGATCCCCGAGAACAGATCGGTTCCGTTGACGGAAGTGCCTTCGGAGGTGACTTCCGAGGTGACTTCGAAGGCTCGTGAGCTGTCGAAAGCCTGTATCTCGTACGGCCCGTACTGAGCCTTCTGGTCGGCCCAGGCGACCCGGTTGGTGCCGTGCAGGGGGATGCCGATGTGGTACTGCTCGGGATCGGACTGGCGGATGAGCTTCGGAGTCCGGCGAAACCGGAGGGCCTGATGGGTCGTCGGCCAGACGTGCACCGCGCCGAGCTCCACTACACGCTGACGCGCGCGGTAATCGGCCGCGTAGGGGCTGTGAAGGTCCAGCGGCGCGTGGGTCCGGCCGATGCGCTCCCGCCAGTAGTCGAACCGGTCCGCACCAGGTAGGTCTTCGGTCCGGAACTCGGTCTCGGTCAGCATTCCGTCTCCTCCGCCTCGTGGCCTAGGACCCCTAGGGTATAACTAGAACCCCTAGGAACACGTGGAGGGCATATGGCACGGGCCGGGTTGTCGGCGGAGCGGGTGACGCTCGCGGGTGCCGAGCTGGCGGACGAGGTCGGGCTCGACCGGGTGACCATGTCGCAGGTGGCGCGGCGGCTCGGCGTGCGGGACGCGAGCCTGTACACGCACGTGCGCAACCTGGAGGATCTGCGCGGACGGATCGCGCTGCTGGCGGCGGACGAGAAGACCATCCGTATCGCGGAGGCGACCGCCGGGCGGTCGGGCAAGGACGCGCTGGTCGCGTATGCCAACGCCTGGCGGGAGTACGCCCACCGGCATCCGGGCCGCTACATGGCGACGCAGACCCCGATCCAGATCGACCCGGAGCTGGCCGCGCGGGCGCCCGGACCGCGGCGCGCGGTCGAGCTGACCTACGGCATGCTGCGCGGCTACGGACTGGCCGAGCCCGACCTGACCGACGCTGTCCGGTTGTTGCGCAGCACGTTTCACGGGTTCGTCGCCCTGGAGGCCGCGGGCGGGTTCGGGCACGAGCGTTCGCCGCGGCAGTCCTGGGTCCGCGCCCTCGACGCCCTGCACACCCTCCTGGAGCACTGGCCCCCGTCCCGAGAAGGAGACCCCTCATGACCGACCGGACCATCGGCAACCTGCGCGTGAACGGCGCGACCCTGCACTACGAGGTACGGGGCCGGGGCCCGCTCCTGCTGCTGATCCCCGGAGGGACGGGCGGCGCGGCCTCCTTCGACGACGTCGCGGACGACCTGGCCGCCGAATACACCGTCGCGACCTACGACCCGCGCGGCATGTCCCGCAGCCCGCTGGACGACCCGGAAGCCGAGCAGCGCGTGGCCGAGCACGCCGACGACGCGTTGCGGATGCTGGACCTGCTGTCGCCCGGTGAGCCCGCCCGGGTGTTCGGCGGCAGCTCGGGCGCGATCGCCGCCGTGCACCTGCTCACCACCCGTCCCGATCGCGTCGAACGCCTCGTGGCGCACGAACCGCCGCTGGTGGAGGTCCTTCCGGACGTCCTCGAACACCGTGCGCTCCTAGCACGCGTGGAGGAGACGTTCCGTACCGAGGGGCTCATGCCGGCGATGGCCGTGTTCGCCGCCGGCCTGAAGAAGGACGGCGACACGGCCGGGCCGAAGACCGAGGTCAAGCTTCCGCCCCAGGCGGCGGCCCGGGCCGAGCGGACGATGGCCGACCTGCCGTACTTCGTCGGACGCATCGTGCCCGGCTTCATGTCCTACGCGCCGGACATCCACCGCCTGGAGACGCTGTCGGACCGGCTCGTGCTCGCCTGCGGCCAGGACTCACGCGGCGAACTGCCGTACCGTCCGGCGGCGCTCCTGGCCGAGCGGCTGGGCACGGAGCTCCTGCACTTCCCCGGCGGCCACACCGGCCTGACCACGCACCCCGCCGAGTTCGGCGAACTCCTGCGGAAGGTCTTCCGCGCGTAGCCCCGGCTCCGCCACCGGGGGCTCATGGCGCCCCCGGGCGCCTGCCCCTCCCTGTGGCGATGTTCACGGCCGTTCCGGGAACGCCGAGGGCCCGCTCACCCCTCCACAAGGGCACATCACCTTGCCATGTGCCCTCCGGGGCAGCGGACCCTTGCGGAGCCAGCCGATGACGCGTTCACCTTCCGGTACTCACCCACCACGGGGGCCTCGCCGGCCGTGGGCGAGGCGATGGGGCATCGTCGCGGCGTGCGTCGTCGTGCTCGGGCTGATCGCCTGGCCCGTCATGAGCCACTTCGAGATACCTCCGTTCACGGACAAGGGCGACCCCGTCAGCTACGGCAAGGTCGATCCGGGCCGGTCCCAGGACACGGGGAATGGCAGAAATGGCGGAAATGGCGGCAAGAACGGGAGTGGCGACAAGGCCGCCGACTCCAAGGTGCTGATGCCGACCGGTCCCGCCGCTGCCTTCAAGAACGCGAGGACCCTGGAGGACGGCACCCACGTCAGCGTCGTCACCCTCGACGGCAAGAAGTCGGGCTTCAAGGGGAAGGTGTGGGTCTGGGCTCCCAAGGAGTACACGGACGACCCGAAGTACGCCACGAGTGGCTTCCCCGTCATGATCGCTCTGCCCGGCGGGCCCGGCTACGGCACCAACTATTGGTGGGCCGGATTCAGGTTCCAGGAGAACATGGCCAAGTGGTACAAGGAGGGCAAGAGCAAGCCGTTCCTGCTGGCCATGCCGGTACTGAATCCGGGGCCGGACGACAAGGGAATCTACTGGGACGGCAGTGACATCCCGGGGCAGCCGAAGATGGGTACCTGGCTGACCGAGGACGTCCCGGACCTGATGAGGGCCAATTTCCGTACCCTGAAGTCGCGCGACGGCTGGGCTTTCATGGGCTCTTCCACCGGTGGATTCGCCGGGCTCAAGGCCGTACTGAAGCACCCGGACAAGTTCAAGGCCGTCATCGCCAACGGGCCGGACGTCGTCCCCGACTCTCCCCTCTGGAACGGTCACGAGAAGGAGAAGGCGGAGAACAACCCCGAGGTCCTCGCCAAGCGGCTGATCGACACCAAGGGGCCGGACGTCTATCTCGCCTTCCAGGTCGGCACCAGGGAGAGCAACAAGCACACGTTGCCCGACGTCAAGAAATTCATGGCCACCTACACCCAGGGCCCGGTCCACACCTACCTGCACACCATCGAGGGCGGCAGGCACGACGGCGCCTCCTATGCCCCGAATCTCGGCAAGGGCCCCATCGAGTGGATCAGTGAGCACATAGCGGGGCCGACGCCCGCCTCCTGACGACGCGTCCCCCGCCCACCTCGCGCAAGGGCCTTCCACCTGCGGCGCGGGGGCTCGGTTCGGCGCCGCCGCCCAAGCCTCCGCCGCCCGGAATTCAGCCGAAATCCCGGGCCATGCCACCCATCCGGCCGGAATCCCTTACCGAATGGAGCAATACGGCTACCCTGCGGATGCTCCGCCCGGGTTGCCGGGTGAACCTCGGAAGCAAGGAGGTACACCCCGTGAAATCAATCCGTACCGCACTCTGCGGCACTCTTACGGCAGTTGCCGTCTGCGCGGCCCCCGCCGCCTACGCCCTCAACGACCCGTCCGCCAAGGCCGGGACGGTTGAGCTGTCCACCACCAAGGTCGACAGTCGCCTCGCCACCACGCACGACGACGATGACGACTGCGACGACGATGACGGTCGCAAGCACAACAAGGGCCGCGACCATCACAACGGTCGTGACGACGACGACTGCGACGACGACCACGACAAGGGCAAGCACAGCAAGGGCCACCACGACGGTCGTGACGACGACTGCGACGACGAGGACAACGGCCGTGACGACCATGACGGTCGTAAGCACCACGACCGGGACGACCACGACAAGGGCCACGACAACGGCCGGGACGACCACGACGACCACGACAAGGGTCGCGACCACGACAAGGGCCGTGACCACGACGACCACGACAAGGGCCGCGACCACGACCACGGCCGCGACCACCACAACGGCGGACGCGACCACGACAACGGGCGCGACCACCACGACGGCGGCAAGGAGCACCACGGCCGGCCGAGTCACCACGCGCACGCGGGTGGTGGCGCCACGGCCAACGTGGCCGGTTCCGAGTCCTCGGCTCTCGACACCCCGGCACTCGCCTTCGCGGGTGCCACGGTGGGCATCGCCGGCGGGCTGATCTGGTACCGCCGTCGCGCCAACGCGGCCAAGCAGTGACAGGAAGCGAATCCGCGATATGTCAGAGGTGCGCACAGGCGGCTACAGCCGTCTGCTGACAAGGGTGGCCTGGGCGGCATTGCTCATGGCCCTGTGGCTACTGGGCAACGGCAACACCGAGGAGCCGATAACCACGGCCCCGAAGACCGGTGACGTCGCCACCGCAGGCCGCCCTCCCGCGCACAGCCTGCCCCCGGCACACGGACCGTTGCCGGGGGCAGGCCCCCGGACGCTCGCCATCAAGGCGATCGGGCTCCGGGCCCCCATCGAGGCGCACGGACTCGACGCGCTGGGCGGCGTCGAGGCACCCCCGTACGAGCGGCCCAACGCTGTCGCCTGGTACCAGGACGGGCCTCAACCCGGCAGCAGTGGCGCCGCCGTCCTCGTGGGCCATGTCGACACCAAGCAGTCCCCCGCCGTCTTCTACGAGCTCGGCAACGTCAAGCGCGGACAGAAGATCAACGTCACGCGCACGGACGGAACGGTCGCCGAGTTCACCGTCGAGAGCGTCACGACCGTCGCGAACGACCAGTTCGACGCCGACAAGGTCTACGGAGCGCCCGACCTCAAGCGCGCCGAGCTGCGCCTGATCACGTGCGGCGGGGACTACGACCGCGCCCAGCACGAGTACACCGCCAACGTGGTCGTCTCCGCGTATCTGACCGGAGCCGGCCGGGTGCCCCCCGGCGCCGTCACGCCGACCGCCCCGGGGAACGGCCAGGGGACCGACTCCGGAGCCGACCCGGACTCCGGGTCGGGAGCCGGATCCGCGGGCACCGCGGACCCGTCCGACGAACCCGGCGCGGCCACCTGACCGAGGGGCCTCAGGGCCGCAGGCGCGACAGCGGTCCGTCCTCGTCGGCCACCTCGTACGGGCGCTCCCGCGGCAGCAGCCGGGCCGCCTCGTCCACGGCGCCCTCCGCCACGAGCCCGCGGATGCGCTTCGCGAGCGGGGTGACGTCCCTGATGGCGACCGTCCACTCGTCCGCGTAGCGGCGGGCCGCCTCGCCCGACAGCCCCAGTTGCAGCGAGCGATACGGCAACGCCCGTAGCCACAGGTCGCGTTCGGGGTCCCACTGGACGCGCGTCGGAGCGGCCTTCAGCTGCTTCTTCCAGGTCGCCCGGTCGGCGTGGAGGCCGCGTTCGTAGTGCGACAGGCAGGCGTGGCGCAGCGCCCACTCGAAGCCCTCGCGGCTGATCTCTATGGCCAGGACGGTCTCCTGGCCCTCCTTGGCGCCCCAGCCGCAGCGGTACATCATCCACAGGAACGACGGCTTGATCCATGTCATCCGGTCCCGCTTCCAGGCGGCCGGGAAGCGGCCGTCGCGCGCCGCGGGCAGCCCGAGCCGCGGGGCGTAGGCCTGGTAGACGGTCACGGTGTCCGCCGTGTGCAGGGCCCGTATCCGGTAGCGCGGCTCCGCCTCCCCCGGGGCCTGTCCGCCGAGCCGTTCCTCTGTGACCTGTGGTTCTTTCACCCCGACAGAATGGGGTAACCGGCCCGCGTGTGCCACCGCATTACCGCGCGGTGCGCGCCGTACCCCTGGCGATCAGTTGGCGGCACGGGCAGGCTGTCGTCCCCCAGCACATCGAGGAGGGATATTCCATGATTTCGCACTTACCCCGCACGCCCGGGTGCCCCTCATGAACGAGAGCGTCTCCCGCATCGCGCTGACCCCTGCGGCCGCCCGGCTTCTGCGTCAGTTGCGGGCCAAGCACGGGCCGTTGATGTTCCATCAGTCCGGCGGCTGTTGCGACGGCAGCTCGCCCATGTGTTATCCGCGCGGCGAGTTCCGCACGGGCGGTTCCGATGTGCTGCTGGCGGAGCTGACCGTGGAGGAGGTGGAGGAGCCGGTCGGGTTCTGGATGTCGGCCGAGCAGTTCGAGCGCTGGCGCCACACCCACCTGACGGTGGATGTGGTGCCGGGGCGCGGCAGCGGCTTCTCGCTCGAGGCGCCCGAGGGAGTGCGGTTCCTGATCCGCTCACGGCTGCTCACCGACGAGGAGGCACGCCTGCTCGACGGCCGCGGGCGCGAGGCACCCGTGCCCGGCAGCCGGCCGAGCTGACCCGACCGGCCCCGGCACTCCCCCCTGCCACCCCTCCCACCCCGGACAAACGCGTACGACGCGTACGACCCCTACGACGCCGCGTCCGCCAGCGACAGCGTGTGCAGGCGCTCCGGCGGCCCGGGGCGGGCGTAGTACCAGCCCTGAGCCGTGTCGCAGCCCAGTAAACGCAGGTGGTCGGCCTGGGTCCCCGTCTCCACGCCCTCGACCGTGACCGACAGGTCGAGGGTGTGGGCCAGGGAGACGATCCCTTCGACGATCTTCACGTCGACGGGGTCGGCCGGCGCGCGCTGCATGCCGCGGGTGAAGGAACGGTCGAGCTTGAGCGTGCTGACCGGCAGCCGGCGCAGGTACGACAGGTTCGAGTAGCCCGTGCCGAAGTCGTCGAGGGCGATGTCGACGCCGAGGTCGGCGAGCTGGCGCAGGGGGCGCAGCTCCTCCTCGTCGGCGCCGATGAGGGCGTTCTCGGTGACCTCCAGGCACAGGGCGGAGGGGTCGAGGCCCACGTCGGCGAGGACGGCGACGGTGTCGGCGACCAGGGCGGGGTAGCGCAGCTGGGAGGGCGAGAGGTTGACGTTGACGCGCAGGGGGGCGCGGCGGTCGCCCTCGGTGTGCCAGGAGCGGGCCTGGCGGGCGGCCTCCTGCAGGACCCAGCGGCCGAGCGGCACGATCAGCCCGGTGCTCTCGGCGAGCGGGATGAACTGGTCCGGGCCGAGCACCCCGTGCACGGGGTGCAGCCAGCGCACGAGGGCCTCCGCGCCCCGTACGGTGCCGTCCTCGAGGCGTACGAGTGGCTGGTATTCGATGAAGAACTCGCCGTTGTCGAGGGCGGCGGGCAGGCAGTTGGTGAGGCTGTGCCGGGCGATGACGCGGGCGTCGCAGGCGGCGTCGGCGAGTTCGTAGCGGTTCCCGCCGGCGGCCTTGGCCCGGTACATGGTGATGTCGGCGCTGCGCAGCACCTCGGCCGCGCCGAGCTGTCCGCCGCGGCCGTCGACGACGCCGATGCTGGCGCGTACGGACAGGTCCCGGCCGTCGAGGTGGACGGGCTCGGCGAGCGCGGCGAGCATGCGGCGGGCGAGGGCGGTCACGTCGCCGGCGGCGCCGGGGCCGGTGGTCAGGGCCACGAACTCGTCGCCGCCGAGGCGGGCCACGAGTTCGTGCGGGGCGGTGGCGCAGGCGCGCAGCCGGTCGGCGACGGCGACGAGCAGCCGGTCCCCGACGGTGTGGCCGAGGCTGTCGTTGACCGATTTGAAGCCGTCGAGGTCGAGGTAGCACAGACCGAAGCCCCCGGTTCCGCCCCCGCTCTCCCCCAGCGCGCCGTCGAGGCGCTCGAAGAAGAGGGTCCGGTTGGGCAGTCCGGTGAGAGCGTCGTGGGTGGCCTCGTAGCGCAGGCGCTCGTGCAGCTGCCGGCGTTCGGTGATGTCCTCCAGGAGGGCTATCTGGTACTGGGGTTCACCGTCGGCGTCGCGCAGGAGGGAGACCGACAGATCCGTCCACAGGACGCTGCCGTCGCTGCGGTAGAACGGCTTCTCGACGCGGTAGTGGTCGCGGTCGCCGCGGGCGAGCTCGCGGTAGAGGCCCCAGATCTCGGGGGAGTCGTCGGGGTGGACGAACTCGCCGACGTTGCGGCCGTTCGCCGTGCGGCCGGGGCTGCGGAACATGCGCATCAGCGCTTCGTTGACGTCCATGATGCGGCCGTCGACGTCCGCTATGCCGACGCCGACGGCGCTGCCCTCGAAGATCGCCCGGAAGCGTGCCTCGCTGGCGTGCAGGGCGCGTTCGGTCTCGCTCTGCGCGGCGCGGGCGGTGCGGGAGGCGGCCGCCTGCTCGGCACGGGCGCGTTCGGCCAGCGCGCGGGCGAATCCGGTGGCGACGGCGTGCTGCACGCGTGAGCAGCGGGCGCGGGTCTCCTCGGCCGGCATGGGCTGGTCGGGCGGGAGGTAGAGGACGAGGTAGGCGTCGATGACGCCGAGGATCAGCGGCAGGGCCTCGGGGTCGGTGCAGTGCGCGCGGACCAGTGCCGCGCCGACCTCGCCGGCGGGCCGGGGGTCGAAGGGGCGGGCGTACAGGGTGTCGCGCAGCACGCCGGCCAGGGGGACGAGGTAACGCTCGAACTGAGCCCGTGTCATGGGGCGCACCATGACGCCCGCCGTGGCCGGGTAGACCGCACGGCTCCAGATGGCGGCGAACCGCCGCAGCCGGTCGTCCCGGAAGCCGGGGCCGGCCTTGCCCACGGCCATGGCGGTGCCCATGGCCGAGTCCACGGCGCCATACGAAACCGGGGTGACGGTTTGATCCACGGACAGCATTCTGCCACTGGACATTCCGGTCATGGCCGCCACCCCACCCCCGCGAGCCCGGCTTTCGCCGGATCTCCGTGCGTGGCGCCTGGGCGCACGGCATTCTCACGAGGGCTCGTCAGCCACGGAGAACCGACCGCGCGGTAGCCGCGCACGGGCAGGTCGACGCCCCGGGGGGCCGGGGTGGGACGCTCCATCAGAGTGTGTCTCCAGCTCAATCGCAGGAATGTCGTGGGGTGTTGAGCGAAGGCTACTGATCGTTCGTTCGAATGGAAGCAACAAGCGGAAATGGGTCATCCGCATTCGGCCAACGCCCGTGTTCACCCCTGTGGGGTGCCCCTCACGACGGCGCGAAACCCTCCTCGCGCGTGAGATGCGTCTCCTGTGACCTGCGCGAACGCCGCAACCCGGGCGCCTGCGGCGCGCGTCAACGTTTCGTCATGATCTTCAGGAGGGGCGGAAAGCCATGTGCGGTACGTGTGCGGGTCTCGGCGGCCAGGCGAGCGGGACGGGCGGGGCGGGCGGCGCGGATGAGCCCGGCGGGGCTCAGGTCGGGCGGCGCGGGCTGCTGCGGGGCGCGGTGGCGGGCGCGGCGGGCGGCCTGGCCGTCGGGGCGGGCCTGGGCGCCGCGCCCGCGCAGGCGGCCCCCACGGCCGGCGGCGACGTGCGGGAGGAGACCCGGCGGCGGCGCGAGCGCGCGGCCGGCTCGGGGGCGAGACTGCGCTGGCTGGGAGTGGCCGGCTGGGAATTGTCGTTCAACGGCCACCACATCCTCGTGGACCCCTACCTCTCCCGCCAGGAGTACCGCGTCCCGGGCGGTGAGGCCATCGACGCCAAGGGCGCGCTCCGGCCGGACGCGGCGGTGGTCGAGGAGGTGGCGGCCCGGCACCTGAGCGGCGCGCCGGAGCTGGTGCTGGTAACCCATGGCCACTTCGACCACCTCCTCGACGTGCCCCAGTTGCTCGACCGGGGCGGCGACTGGGCGAAGGCCACCATCCGGACGCTGTGCGGCGAGACGCACCGGCACCTGCTGGCCGGCATGGGGGTGAGCGCCAGGCGCCTGGAGAGCTGTGTGGTCGTCAGCGGAGGCGAGTACCTGCGCTTCCCCGCCGGCCGCGACGAGGCGCCGGCCTACACGGTGGAGGTCTTCCGCAGCCTGCACAGCCAGTACGGCTCCTACGGCTACTTCGCCCCCGGCACGCTCGTCTCCCGGCCCGCCAGGCCGCGCACCCTGGCGGACCTGGTCGAGGGCGGCTCGCTCGCCTACCAGGTCACCCTGGGCGCCGACGGCCTGCGGGTGATGTTCCTCAGCGGCACGGCCAACTTCGCCGAGCGCGAGGTCGCCGGGGCGCGTCCGGACGTACTGGTGCTGGGCGTCAGCGGGCACACGGCCGTGCACCAGTACGTCGAGCGCGCCATGAGGGCGCTGGGCAACCCGCCGGTCGTCGTACCGAGCCACCACGACTCGATGCTGACCCGGCTGACCTCGCCCGGCATCGGATCGACCGTCGACACCGGGGCCGTGGAGAACCTGCGCCGGATCGTCGAGCCCCTGGGCAGCCGCGTGCTTCAGCCGCGCCACCTGCGGCAGCTGGAGCTCTAGCCCGGCCGCGGCTCAGCGCACGCCCACCGACGCCAGCGCCCGCGCCTGACGGGTGGTCGGACGCAACGGGAAGTAGAGGTAGCAGATGCCTCCCGTGCCGCTTCTGACCTCCCCCTGGGCGTTGTGGCGCTTGGTGCGCAGCCAAATGGTCTCGAACTGGCGGCGTTTGTAGACCCGTTCCACCGCCGCGTTCGACGGGCTGGCCGGGTCGTTGGCGATCACGTCGCCCTCCTCGGTGAAGCCGACCACGCACATCAGGTGGCCGGCCGTGCCGTAGCCGGCCCCGTCGAGTTCGGAGGCGAGGAAGGACTGGGAGGTGATCAGCGGGATCCCGGCCTTCACCAGCCGCTCGGCCTCGTTCAGCGAGCGCAGGCGCGTGACCACCGCCTGGAAGTCGTGGTACGTGGCGGCGTACGCGGCGTTGAACGGCCAGTTGCCGCAGCCCTTGTACTGGTAGTCGTAGGTGTGGCGGGCGGCGTGGCAGACCTGGGGGTCGGCGTAGGCGGGGTTGACCCAGGCGAGGTCCTCGGCGGTGGGCCTGCGGCCCCAGTACTCGAGCACCATCTGGGAGGAGGTGGGGCTGCACCACGCCTCCCCGCCGTTGTCGTACTCCGGGTACTGGCCCTTGTGGATCTCCTGGGAGTAGCGGGGCACCCTCAGCTTGTGGCCGGCCCCCTCCCCCGGCCGCGAGGCGGGCACCGTGAAGCGGTCGGGGATGTCGGAGCCCATGGCGCCCAGCCGCCAGACGGTGGGCGTCAGCCGGCTGCCCGGCTTGCGGTGGAGGGTGAGCCGGAGCTCGTAGGAGGCCAGGCGCAGCCCGCTCGCCGGGTCGTCGACGGCGAGGGTGTCGGTGGAGACGCTGCTCTTCTTGTCCCCCTGCCCGTCGACGCTGGTGCGCCGTATGTCCCCGGCCGCGTCCCCGGAGGTCCAGCGGCCCATCACGTACCAGGGCGAGCGGGTGCCGTCGGTGTACGTGGCGCGCAGCTCGGTCTGGAGCCAGGTGCCGGCGGGGGTGCGGGCGTTCCAGGACACGACGATCTCGGTCGCGGGCGCGGGCAGGGCGCTGACGGGGGAGAGCCAGGTGGCGTACTCCCAGCGCCCCGTGGTGCCGGTGTGCGGGTCCCGGTATTCGAGGGTGCCGATCGGCCGGTCGAGGACCAGGCCGGGGCGGTCGCCGCCGAGGACGCGGGTGCCGGCGCCCCGGCCGCCGGCCCACTGGGGAAAGGTGGTCCAGGCCCGGTAGTCGACGGAGCCGGCCGGCCGCTCCGGGCCGCCGCCGCGCGCCGCGGCGAAGGCGGACGCGACCGAGGACAGGGGCGAGGCGGCCGCCGTGACCGCGAGGGCTGCGGCGAGCACGGTGCGGCGGGGTGTGGGTCTGCTGGACATGACGGTGGTCCCCCAGTCATGGGTGGATGGGGCTGCGGGCACGGTCCGGCCGGTAAGGAGAACAGGGGCCGCACCACTATCGCGCCGCGCGGACGGTCCAGGCCAGTGATTCCCCGTGCGGCGCGCCCTCAATGCCCGGGCGGGCGGGGACCGGTCCTAGGGTGGTCCGGTGAACGATCTCCACGGCCGGGGTCCGGGCCCCGGGCCCTCCCCCGACCCGCTCGACGCCCTGGCCCGCCGGCTGCGGGCGCTGCCCCCCTCCGTCGGCCCGGTGCGGCTGGTCGCCGTGGACGGCCACGCGGGGTCGGGGAAGACCACCTTCGCCGGGCGGCTGTCGGCCGCCCTGGGCGGCGCGCCCGTGCTGCACCTGGACGACCTGGCGACGCACGAGGAGCTGTTCGAGTGGATCGGGCGGCTGCGGGAGTGGATCCTGGCGCCGTTCGCGCGCGGGGAGGACGCCCGCTACCGCACCTACGACTGGGTGGCGCGCGCCTTCACCGAGGAGCGCGTCCTGCGGGCCGCGCCGGTCGTGCTGGTGGAGGGCGTCGGGGCGGGGCGGCGCGCGCTCCGCCCTTACCTGGCATGCCTGTTGTGGATGGAGTTGACGGATGAGGGCTCCTGGGAAAGGGGTCAACTCCGCGACGGTCCCGAACTGACCGAATTCTGGGACGGCTGGAAGCGAGCGGAGCGCAGGCATTTCACAACCGACCCCACCCGCCCGTACGCGGAACTACTGGTACTACAGCGAAAAGAGGGTTACATGTTGCTGCCGGGGCCTCAGAAAACCGACTGATCCGGGCCGTACCTCACCCTGAGTGAGCGCCCGCCGTCGGTCCGCTCCCCACCTGCGAGCATTCCCCGCCGAGTGCCCCAACTCGGCTTGACCCGGGGGGCGTACAGGACTTACGTTCTCAATGTGCGGCGGACGAAAGCCGCTTGCAGCAGCGAAGCCCCCGGTTGTTCCCCCGTGATCGGGGGCTTCGTACTGCGTCCCGCGCAGCGATTTGAGCCCTTTGTTCCGCGAAACCCTCCCGGCGCGTCACCCTGGGTGACCGCTCTCCGGGTCGCTTTCGCGACCGCCCCCGGCTCACGCCCACGCGGCGATCTGCGCCCCCGCACCCTTCGGCCGACCCCGACCGCGCAGGTACGATGCGAGGCGGCGCACCCATCGGCGGGCGGCTCCGGGCACCGCCTCGGGCACCCTCGACGGGACCGCGCCGGTACGGCCGGCAACTCCCGTCCACAGCACAGTAGTTCGGAAAGGCGCGGCCAAGGCACTCGCCCGGCGCACGGCACGCTACGGGGGCAGGTTTGTGGGGGACGTGATGGATCTCGGCATGCAGGGCCCGCCCGCCCCGGCCGATCTCGCCTGGCTGCGCGCCGTCGACGCCTACACCATGGGCGCGTACACCGAGGCGGAGAAGGAGTTCAGGGCCGCCGTCCGCGTCGACCCGGGAATGGCCGACGCCTGGCTCGGCCTGCACGCGCTGCGCGCCGAGACCACCACCGCGCTGCTGCGCATGTACCGCCACCGCGACCGGTTCGGCGAACAGCGCTCCCGCCACCGACGCCCCCTCAACTCCTGGTACTGGCTGGGCTGGTGGGTACAGCCGGTGCTGGAGAGCCACCGCGACCTGCTGCTCGCCCACGCCTCCCACTGGCTCGACGGCCGTCACGTGCCCGAGCTGGACCGGGCCCTCGCCGGCTGCCCGCCCGTCGAGACCGACCCCCAGGTGCGCTTCCTGCACGCCTGCCGCGCCTATCTGGTCAAGGACTGGGAACAGCTCGTACGCCACACCGAACCCCTCCTCGACGACCCGCTGCTCGGCATCGAGGCCGGGCTCTTCGGCGGCATGGCCCGGGTGCGGCTGGAGATGTACGGGCACGCCGAACCGCTGCTGGCCGCCGCGCTGATGCGCTGCCGCAGCGAACAGCCGCAGCGCAAGGAGCTGCGCTACTGGCTCGCCCGCGCCCACGAGGGCACCGGCCGCAGCGCCGCCGCGCTGCCCCTGTACCGCGCCGTGCACCGCGTCGACCCCTCCTTCATGGACACCTCGGCCCGGCTCACCGCCATCGCGGACGGCGACGGACTGGACGACGAGCACGTGGACCTGCCGCCCGTGCCCCTGGGCGCGTCCCTGCCCGATCCCCCCGACGCGGGCGGCGAACCGGAGGCCCAGACCGCTCCCGACCCCCTCGAGGGCCGCGACGTCCTCACCGGCACCGGCCCCGCCCCCACCGGCAACGCCCCCGTCGAGGCCGACGGCGTCCGCGAGAAGCTGCGCGTGCCCGCCCAGCCCGGTCCCCCGCCGCTGCCCGGCCGCTCGGACCCCGTCCTGCTCGCCAAGGCCCTGGCCGAACTGGAGCGCATGGTCGGCCTGGAACCCGTCAAACGACAGGTGCGGGCGCTGTCCGCGCAGCTGCACATGGCCCGGCTACGGGCCGGCCAGGGCCTGCCCGTCCAGCCCCCCAAGCGCCACTTCGTCTTCTCCGGCCCCTCCGGCACCGGCAAGACCACGGTCGCCCGCATCCTCGGCCGCGTCTTCTACGCCCTCGGGCTGCTCGGCGGCGACCACCTCGTCGAGGCCCAGCGGGCCGACCTGGTCGGGGAGTTCCTGGGCCAGACCGCGGTCAAGGCCAACGAACTGATCGACTCCGCCCTCGGCGGCGTGCTCTTCGTCGACGAGGCCTACAGCCTCTCCAACTCCGGCTACAGCAAGGGCGACGCCTACGGCGACGAGGCCCTGCAGGTCCTCCTCAAGCGCGCCGAGGACAACCGCGACCGCCTCGTCGTCATCCTCGCCGGCTACCCCGAGGGCATGGACCGCCTGCTGGCCGCCAACCCCGGCCTGCACTCCCGCTTCACCACCCGCGTGGACTTCCCCAGCTACCGCCCCGCCGAACTCACCAGCATCGGCGAGGTACTGGCCGCCGAGAACGGCGACGCCTGGGACGAGGAGGCCCTGGAGGAGCTGCGCAGCATCAGCGGCCACGTGGTCGAACAGGGCTGGATCGACGAGCTCGGCAACGGCCGCTTCCTGCGCACCCTGTACGAGAAGAGCTGCGCGTACCGCGACCTGCGCCTGTCGGCCTATCCGGGCACGCCCACCCGCGACGACCTGGCCACGCTGCGGCTGCCGGACCTGATGCAGGCGTACGGGGAGGTGCTGTCGGGCCCCGGCTGGGGCTCCCCGCGCCGCCGCCAGGGCGACGCGCGGGATCCGCAGGATCCCGCGCCCTGATGCCGGACGGGCTGCGTTCAGCCCGTCCGGGTGCGAACTCAGCCCGCCATCGCCTCCTGGGCCTGCGGCACGCGCGCTTCCGTGACGCGGACCGCCGGAGCGGGCGCCGTCTCGCGGTGCGCCGGATCGCGCACCTCGCCGACCAGCTTCTCCAGCACGTCCTCCAGCGCCACCAGCCCCAGCACGCGGCCCGACGCGTCCGTCACCGCCGCCAGGTGCGCGGCGGCCCGGCGCATCACCGTCAGCGCGTCGTCGAGCGGCAGTTCCGCCCGCAGCGTCTCGACGCGCCGCCAGATGTGCTGCGGCACGGCCCGGTCCCGGTCCTCCAGGTCCAGCACGTCCTTGACGTGCAGGTAGCCCATCACGGCGCTGCCGGCACGGCCCGTCGCGCATATCGGGAAGCGGGAGTAGCCGGTGCGTACCGTCAGCTCCTCGACCTGGCGGGGCGTGACCGAGGGGTCGACCGTCACCAGCGTGGCCGGGTCCAGCAGGACGTCCGTGACCGGGCGGCTGCCCAGCCCCAGCGCGTCCTCCAGCCGCTCCTGCTGTTCCGGCTCCAGCAGCCCGGCCTGGCGGGAGTCCTCCACGAGGTGGGTCAGCTGCTCGCTCGTGAAGACCGCCTCCACCTCGTCCTTGGGCTCGACGCGGAAGAGCCGCAGCACGCCGTGGGCGCACGCGCCCAGCAGCCGGGTGACCGGCCGGCACAGCCGGGCGAACGTCACCAGCCCCGGCCCCAGCCACAGGGCCGCCCGGTCGGGGGCGGACATGGCCAGGTTCTTCGGCACCATCTCGCCGATGACCAGGTGCAGGAAGACCACCAGGGCCAGCGCGATCACATAGCCCAGCGGATGGATGAGCCCCTCGGGCAGCCCCACCGCGTGGAAGAGCGGCTCGAGCAGCTTCGCCACCGTCGGCTCGGCCACCGCGCCCAGCGTCAGCGAGCAGACGGTGATCCCGAACTGGGCCGCCGCCATCATCTGCGGCAGGTTCTCCAGCCCCGTCAGGACCGTACGGGCGCGCCCGGAGCCCTCGGCGGCCTTCGGCTCGATCTGGCTGCGGCGCACGGAGACGAGCGCGAACTCGGCGCCGACGAAGAAGCCGTTGGCGAGCACCAGGAGCACCGCGAAGAGCAGTTGCAGCACGTTCATCGCCGCGCCCCCGTCAGGCTTTCGGCACGGACCTCGGTACGGACGAACCGCACCCGTTCGGCGCGGTGGTGTCCGACCCGGCGCACCGAGAGCCGCCAGCCGGGCAGCTCGGCGCCGTCCCCGGGGGCGGGGATGCGGCCCAGCAGGCCGGCGACGAGTCCGGCGACCGTCTCGTACGGGCCGTCGGGCGCCTCCAGGCCGATGCGCCGCAGCGCGTCGACGCGGCAGCCGCCGTCGGCCTCCCACGCCTGGCGGCCGTCCTCGCAGGCCACCGGGGCCAGCTGCGGCCGCCCGGCGTCGGCGGCGTCGTGCTCGTCGCGGACCTCGCCGACGAGCTCCTCGACGATGTCCTCCAGCGTGACCACCCCGGCCGTGCCGCCGTACTCGTCGACGACGACGGCTATCGGCTGCTCGCTGCGCAGCCGCTCCAGCAGCGGCTGTACGGGCAGGGTTCCGGGGATGAGCATGGGGGCGACGGCGATCCGGCCGACGGGGGTGCGCAGCCGTTCGTGGCCGGGTACGGCGAGCGCGTCCTTGAGGTGGACCATGCCGACGACCTCGTCGAGCCGCTCCCGGTAGACGGGGAAGCGCGAGAGGCCCGTGGCACGGGTGAGGTTGAGGACGTCCTCCGCGGTCGCGGTGGACTGCAGGGCGCTGACCTTCACCCGGGGGGTCATCACATGCTGGGCGGTCAGCCCGCCCAGCGACAGGGTGCGGACGAAGAGGTCGGCGGTGTCCTGCTCCAGGGCGCCGGCCAGGGCCGAGTGCCGGGCGAGCGAGACGAGTTCGCCGGGGGTGCGGGCGGACGCCAGCTCCTCGGCGGGCTCGACGCCCAGGGCCCGTACGAGCCGGTTGGCGACGGTGTTGAGCAGGGTGATCACGGGCCGGAAGAAGTGGGCGAACAGGCTCTGCGGGCCGGCGACGAACCGCGCGACCTGCAGCGGCCGGGAGACGGCCCAGTTCTTGGGCACCAGCTCGCCGACGACCATCTGGACGGCGGAGGCGAGCAGCATGCCGGTGACGACGGCGACGCCCGGGGCGGCGCCGTCCGGGAGCCCGGCCGCGGTGAGGGGGCCGGTGAGCAGCCGGCCGAGCGCGGGCTCGGCGAGCATGCCGACCACCAAGGAGGTGATGGTGATGCCCAGTTGGGTGCCGGAGAGCTGGAAGGAGAGCTCGCGCAGCGACGCGACGACGGTGCGGGCCCGCGGGTCGCCGTCGGCGGCGGCCCGCTCGGCCTCCGGCCGCTCCACGGTCACCAGGCCGAATTCGGCGGCGACGAAGAAGCCGTTCGCGAGGATGAGGAGCAGCGCTGCCGCGAGCAGCAGAAGAGACACGGTGATACTCATGACGCCGCCTCGCTGTGGGGGGCGGCGCAGGTACTACAGGACGGTCCGTCCATTGCCGGAGTAAGTCACTCCTCGGTTCGCAGGTGTGCCCCGGTGCGGGGCGGGGCACGTGTGTGCCCGTGACACCAGAGTAATCATGGAACCGGGAGCCGCGCCGGTTCAGGTCGCGGAGCGGCCCGTGCCGTGCGTCTCGGCGAGCGCGCGCAGGGCACGGGCGTCGGCGATGGCCTGCTGTTTGGCGATGCCGGTCTGGATGCCCATGGCGGGCAGGCTGGTGCCGTCGGAGAGGTCGAGGTAGACCCAGGGGTCGCCGGCGCGCAGATTGACCCGCACGATCTGCGCCCAGGCCAGCCGCCGGGTCGTCGTGAGGTTGGTGACGGTGACACCGTCCTCGGTGGCGACGACCTTGGGGCGGCTGAGCAGCCCGAGCACGGCCAGGCCCAGGAGGCCGGTGCAGATGAAGGTGGTCCGGTCCCCCGCGGTGAACGACTCCAGCATCAGCGAGAGCGCCGTGAGCACGGCGAACAGGGCGCCGCCGATGCTCAGCAGCACGACGCGGGTACGGGTCGGGCGGAAGGTGACGGGCAGCTCGGGGGTGGACACGTCGTGGGTCGCCTTCGTGCGGATACGGGCCGGGCGGGGAAGGGGGCGCTCAGAGGCGGCAGGCGTGGATGCCCGTGGTGAGGATGGCGCGGGCGCCCAGTTCGTACAGCTCGTCCATGATGCGCTGGGCGTCCCTGGAGGGGACCATCGAACGGACCGCGACCCAGCCCTCGTGGTGCAGGGGGGAGACGGTCGGCGACTCCAGGCCGGGGGTCAGGGCGACGGCGCGCTCGACCTGCTCGACGCGGATGTCGTAGTCCATCATCACGTAGCGCCGGGCCACCAGGACGCCCTGCATGCGGCGGAGGAACTGCTGCACCTTGGGGTCGTCGGCGGGGGCGCCGTGGCGGCGGATGACGACGGCCTCGGACTTCAGGATCGGCTCGCCGATGATCTCCAGGCCGGCGTTGCGCAGGGTGGTGCCGGTCTCGACGACGTCCGCGATGACCTCGGCGACGCCGAGCTGGATGGCGGTCTCGACGGCACCGTCGAGGTGGACGACGGAGGCGTCCACGCCGTTGTCGGCGAGGTGCTTGGTGACCAGGCCGGAGAAGGACGTGGCGATCGTCATGCCGCCGAACTCGCTGACGTCCTTCGCCGTGCCGGGGCGGGTGGCGTAGCGGAAGGTCGAGCCGGCGAAGCCGAGCTGCATGATCTCCTCGGCCCGGGAGCCGGAGTCGAGCAGCAGGTCGCGGCCGGTGATGCCGATGTCGAGCTTGCCGGAGCCGACGTAGACCGCGATGTCGCGGGGGCGCAGGAAGAAGAACTCGACCTCGTTGTCGGCGTCGACGAGGACGAGCTCCCTGCGGTCCTTGCGCTGGCGGTAGCCGGCCTCATGGAGCATCGCCGACGCAGGCTCGGAGAGAGAACCCTTGTTGGGGACGGCGATGCGCAGCATGAGGTGGTTTTCCTTTGTGGAGTGCGGTGCTGAAGGGGGGTGGGTGGTGCGGGTCAGAGGTGAGCGTATACGTCGTCGAGGGAGATCCCCCGGGCCACCATCATCACCTGAAGGTGGTACAGCAGCTGGGAGATCTCCTCGGCGGTGGCCTCGGCGCCTTCGTACTCGGCGGCCATCCATACCTCGGCGGCCTCCTCGACGACCTTCTTGCCGATGGCATGGACGCCCTTGCCCACCAGCTCGGCGGTGCGGGAGGTGGCGGGGTCGCCGGAGGCCTTCTGCTGGAGCTCGGCGAAGAGCTCCTCGAACGTCTTCTTGGACATGGTGGTCCTACCCTACGGGGTCCACCCGGTGGGTCAGTGCCAGGGCTCGGACACCGAGCGCAGGATCATCGCCGTGGAGACGGCCGCGGTGACCGCCTCGTGGCCCTTGTCCTCGGCCGAGCCGTCGAGCCCGGCGCGGTCCAGGGCCTGCTCCTCGGTGTCACAGGTCAGCACGCCGAAGCCGACGGGCACGCCGGTGTCGACGGAGACCTTGGTGAGCCCCTGGGTCACGCCCTCGCAGACGTAGTCGAAGTGCGGGGTGCCGCCGCGGATGACGACGCCCAGGGCGACGATCGCGTCGTAGCCGCGGCCGGCGAGGACCTTGGCGACCACCGGCAGCTCCCAGCTGCCGGGTACGCGCAGCAGGGTGGGCTCGTCGATGCCCAGGTCGTGCAGGGCGCGCAGGGCGCCGTCGACGAGGCCGTCCATGACCTTCTCGTGCCACTGCGCGGCGATCACGGCCACCCGCAGGTCCTGGCAGTTCTTCACACTCAGCTCGGGTGCGCCCTTGCCGCTCACGTGTCGCTCTCCTCGTTCGGTACGTCGGTCGTACGTCGGTTCGGTGGATCGGTGGTGCTCGGGGTCGGCTACTGGTTGCCGCAGGCGGACACGTGTTCGGCGTCCAGCCAGGGCAGGTCGTGTCCCATGCGGTCGCGCTTGGTGCGCAGGTAGCGCAGGTTGTGCTCGCCGGCCTGGACGGGCATGGGCTCGCGGCCGGTGACCTTGAGACCGTGCCGGACGAGGGCGGCGGTCTTGTCGGGGTTGTTGGTCAGCAGGCGCAGCGAGCGCACGCCGAGGTCGGTGAGGATCTGGGCGCCGGCGGCGTAGTCGCGGGCGTCGGCCGGCAGGCCGAGCTCGAGGTTGGCGTCGAGCGTGTCGCGGCCGTCCTCCTGGAGCTCGTAGGCGCGCAGCTTGGGCAGCAGGCCGATGCCGCGGCCCTCGTGGCCGCGCAGGTACAGCACGACGCCGCGGCCCTCGGTGGTGACGCGCTCGAGGGAGGCGTGCAGCTGGGGGCCGCAGTCGCAGCGCAGGGAGCCGAAGATGTCGCCGGTCAGGCACTCGGAGTGGACGCGCACCAGGACGTCCTCGCCGTCGCCGAGGTCGCCGGCGACCAGGGCGATGTGCTCGACGCCGTCGACGGTGGAGCGGTAGCCGTGGGCCCGGAAGTCGCCGAAGGCGGTGGGCAGCCGGGTGGTGGCCTCGCGGCGGACGGTGGGCTCGCTGGACTTGCGGTAGGCGATCAGGTCCTCGATGGAGATGATCGACAGGCCGTGCTTGCGGGCGAAGGGGACCAGCTCGGGCAGGCGCAGCATGGCGCCGTCCTCGCCGGCGATCTCCACGATGGCGGCGGCCGGGCGCAGTCCGGCGAGGCGGGCGAGGTCGGTGCCGGCCTCGGTGTGGCCGTTGCGGACCAGGACGCCGCCGGGCTTGGCGCGCAGCGGGAAGACGTGCCCGGGGCGGACGAAGTCGCCGGGGACGGCGGCGGGGTCGGCCAGCAGGCGGATGGTGGTGGCGCGGTCGGCGGCGGAGATGCCGGTGTCGGTGCCGTGGTCGCGGCTCGCGTCGACGGAGACGGTGAAGGCGGTGCGCATCGACTCGGTGTTGCGGTCGACCATCTGGGGCAGGTCGAGCCGGTCGAGGTCGCGTTCCTCCATGGGCACGCAGATCAGGCCGCGGCACTCGCTCATCATGAAGGCCACGATCTCGGTGGTGATCTTCTCCGCGGCGACGATCAGGTCGCCCTCGTTCTCGCGGTCGGCGTCGTCCACGACGACGACGGGCCGGCCCGCCGCGATGTCGGCGATCGCCCGCTCGACGGGGTCGAGGGTGAGGACGTCGGCGTCACCGTCGTCGGTGTCGTACCAGCTCTGAACGGCGGTCATGCCGTTACTCCTTCCACAGCGGTTGCGGGCCGGGCGCTCGCCCGCGAACGCAGCCACCAGTCGCGCAGGCCCCACAGGACCAGGACGAGGTAGACGATGTAGACGAGGCCGGAGAAGGCGAGCCCGCTGTCGAAGGCGAGCGGCACGCCGACCACGTCGACCAGCAGCCAGGCGAACCAGAACTCCACGAGCCCGCGGGCCTGGGCGACCATCGCGGCGAGGGTGCCGACGAAGATGTACGCGTCCGGCCAGGGGTTCCAGGACAGTTCGGGTACGGCGGTGAACAGGGAGCCGACGGCGAGGGTACCGACGGCGGTGCCGGCGAGCAGCAGGGCGCGCTCGCGCCAGGTGGCGAAGCGGACGGCGATGGAGCCGTCCTGGGCGTCGCGCCGGCCGCCGGTCCACTGCCGCCAGCCCCACAGGGCGACGGTGATGACCAGGAGCTGCTTGCCTATGCCGCCGCTGAGGTGGGCGGAGGCGTAGGCGGCGACGAGGATGAGGCCGGACAGGAGCTGGGCCGGCCAGGTCCATACGGAGCGGCGCCAGCCGAGGGCGAGGGCGGCGAGGCCGATGGTGTTGCCGATCATGTCGGACCAGATCACATGCTGGCCGAAGGCGGCGAAAGCCTCGCCGCCCAGCCAGTCGAGGGTGCTCATGCGGCCGGCTCCTTCGTGCCGCGCTGCCCCAGGAGGCGCTCGACGTACTTGGCGAGGACGTCCACCTCGAGGTTGACCGGGTCGCCGGCCTGCTTGATGCCGAGGGTGGTGAGGTCGAGGGTGGTGGGGATGAGGCTGACGGTGAAGTGGTCGTCGCCGGCCTCGACGACGGTCAGGCTCACTCCGTCGACGGTGATGGAGCCCTTCTCCACGACGTAGCGGGCGAGTCCGGCCGGGAGGGCGATCTTGACGATCTCCCAGTGCTCGCCGGGCACGCGTTCGACGATGGTGCCGGTGCCGTCCACGTGGCCCTGGACGAGGTGGCCGCCGAGGCGTCCGCCGAGCGCCATGGGGCGCTCGAGGTTGACGCGCGAGCCGGGGGCGAGGGCGCCCAGGCTGGAGCGGTCGAGGGTCTCGGCCATGACGTCGGCCGTGAACTCGCCGTCCGCGGTCTCGACCACGGTGAGGCAGACGCCGTTGACGGCGATCGAGTCGCCGTGCTTGGCGCCCTCGGTGACGACGGGGCCGCGCAGCCGCAGCAGCGAGGAGTCGCCGAGATTCTCGACGGCGACGACCTCACCCAGCTCTTCGACGATTCCGGTGAACACTTCAGCTCTCCTCGGTGGCGGAGACGGGGACGGATACGGGGGCGACGGGGGTGGCAGTGATCCGCAGGTCGGGGCCGACGCGGGCGACGTCGGTGATGTCCAGGCGCAGGGCCTGTGCGATGGTGCCGATCCCGGCGTCGCCGAGGGCGGAGGGCCCGGCGCCCAGCAGGGCGGGGGCGAGGTAGCCGACGACGCGGTCCACGGCCCCGGCGGCCAGGAAGGCGCCGGCGAGGGTGGAGCCGCCCTCCAGCAGGAGGGAGCACACGCCGCGTGCGTAGAGCTCGGCGAGCAGGGCGTGGACGTCGATGCCGGTCGCGTCGGCGGGCAGGCGGGCGGTCTCGACGCCGGGCAGGTGAGTGGTGTCGGCGTCCTCGCCGACGACGATCAGGGTCGGTGCCGCGTCGTCCAGGACCCGGGCGCCGGGCTTGACGGTGGCGCGGGTGTCGACGACGACGCGCAGCGGCTGGGTGACGGGGTCCCGGCCGGGCACGGGGCCGCGGACGGCCAGGTGGGGGTCGTCGGCGCGCAGGGTGCCGGAGCCGACGACGACGGCGTCGGCCTCGGCGCGCAGCCGGTGCACGTCGGCGCGGGAGGCGGCCGAGGAGATCCAGCGGCTGGTGCCGTCGGCGGCGGCGCTGCGGCCGTCGAGGGTGGCGGCGTACTTCCAGACCACGAAGGGGCGCCGGTGCAGCACGGAGGTGAGCCAGGCGGCGTTGCCGGCCGCGGCCTCGTCGGCGAGCAGCCCGCCCTCGGTGTCGACGCCGGCCGCTTCGAGGGTGGCGGCGCCGCCCTTGGCGGTGGGGTTGGGGTCGGCGACGGCGTAGACGACGCGGGCGATGCCGGCGTCCAGGAGCGCCTGGGCACAGGGGCCGGTGCGGCCGGTGTGGTTGCAAGGCTCCAGGGTGACGACGGCGGTGCCGCCCCGGACGTCGTGGCCGGCGTCGGCGGCGGCGCGCAGGGCCTCGACCTCGGCGTGCGGGCCGCCGGCGCGGCGGTGCCATCCCTCGCCGGCCGGGCGGCCGGCGGCGTCCAGGACGACGCAGCCGACGACGGGGTTGGGGCTGGTCGAACCGAGGGCGCGGGCGGCGAGCGCGAGGGCGCGTCGCATCGCGTCGGCTTCGGTCGCGGTGGCCACCGGGGTCCTCCTGCCTCTTCGGGCACGGACTCCGGGGCTGTCGTACGGGACGACGATGAGCGGGTACGCCACGGCGGTGACCACGGAGCCGGGGACGGGAGGAGGGGGTGGCCGGATCCCGGAGGATTTCCGGGACGTCCCGGGAACTGCCAGGACGACTGCCACCCATCCGCGTCACCGGTGACGGTGTGCCGATGCGTGCCCGCCGCGCACTGCCTCCCATCCGGACTTTAACCGTCGGTCCAGGAATTTCACCTGGTCAACCGGCCGCTGGCTGCGGACGGGTCGCGGACTGTAACCGCCGGTTCGGACTTTCACCGACCCCGGAGTGCGCTGCGTACAAATGAATCGCGTCCGAGCGTACGCCGCGCGGCGCCGCGGTGTCCACGGGGACTTGACAGAGTGCGCCGCCTCACACCTGGCCGTACGCCGGGCCCGGGCGACCTCGCGCCGACTTGGTCCATACCTATTGACGCACTGGTCTAGTCCTCTTAACCTCTGCCACACCTCCGAGGAGTACGGCCCGCCGGTACGCGCGCACCACGGGCCACAGCACGTCGCACACCCCCCACGCACCGCTCTGATGAGCCCCCCACTGGAGGACCCGATCGTGTTGTTCCGCAAGAGACCCCTCAGACCCCGCGCCCGCAGGAGCGTCGCCCTCGCATCGGCGGGCGCCGTTCTGGCCGGGCTGCTCACGGGCACCCTGTCCGCGACCGCCTCGCACGCCGGAAACACCCAGAGCACCGAGAACGCCGAGGACAACGCCGCCTGCCGCCCCGACGGCCTCTACGCCACCCCCGGCGTCGACGTCCCCTACTGTTCGGTCTACGACACCGCGGGCCGCGAGAAGATGGGCACCGACCACCAGCGCCGCGTCATCGGCTACTTCACCGGCTGGCGCACCGGCAGGGACGGCACCCCCGCCTACCTCGTCCCCGACATCCCCTGGGACAAGGTCACCCACCTCAACTACGCCTTCGCCCACGTCGGCCCGGACGACAGGATCTCCGTCGGCGCGGACGGCGCCGCCAATCCCGCCACCGGGATGACCTGGCCGGACGTCCCCGGCGCCGACATGGACCCCGCGCTCCCCTACCAGGGTCACTTCAACCTCCTGAACAAGTTCAAGAAGCGGCACCCGCAGGTGAAGACGCTCATTTCGGTGGGCGGCTGGGCGGAGACCGGCGGCTACATCGACGAGAACGGCAAACGCGTCGACTCCGGAGGCTTCTACAAAACGGCGACGAACGCCGACGGATCGGTCAACCAGGCCGGGATCGACACCTTCGCGGATTCGGCCGTCGCCTTCATCAAGAAGTACGGATTCAACGGCGTCGACATCGACTACGAGTACCCGACCTCGATGAAGGACGCGGGCCACCCCTGGGACTGGCCGCTGGCCAACGCCCGGCGCGGCGGGCTCAACAAGGGCTACGCGGCCCTGATGAAGACGCTGCGCGAAAAACTCGACCGGGCCGGCGCGGCCGACGGAAAGCACTATCTGCTGTCCGTCGCCGCGCCTTCCTCCGGCTATCTGCTGCGCGGCATGGAGACGTACCAGAGCACGAAATACCTGGACTACGTCAACGTGATGTCCTACGACCTGCACGGCGCCTGGAACGAATTCGTGGGCCCGAACGCCGCGCTGTACGACGACGGAAAGGACGCCGAGCTCGCCAAGTGGGGCGTCTACAGCGCCGCCCAGTACGGCGGCACCGGCTACCTCAACGGCGACTGGGCCTACCACTACTTCCGCGGCGCGCTGCCCGCCGGCCGGATCAACCTCGGCCTGCCGTACTACACGCGCGGCTGGAAGAACGTCACAGGCGGCAGCGACGGGTTGTGGGGAACGGCCAAGGCGACCTCCTGCCCCGCCGGTTCGGGCCTGACAAGCTGCGGCGACGGAGCCGTGGGCATCGACAACCTCTGGCACGACAAGGACGACGCCGGCAAGGAGTCCCCGGCCGGCTCCAACCCCATGTGGCACGCGAAGAACCTGGAGAAGGGCGTCGCCGGGGACTACCTCGGCCGGTACGGCTTCCCCGCCGGCACCAAGCCCACCGGCACCTACGCCCGCCGCTACGACGCCACCCTGACCGCCCCCTGGCTGTGGAACGCGGACAAGAAGGTCTTCCTCTCCACGGAGGACGAGCAGTCGGTGAAGGCCAAGGCCCAGTACGTGGTCGACAAGGGGCTCGGCGGCACGATGGTCTGGGAGCTCGCCGGCGACTTCGGCTGGAACGCGGGCAAGGGGCAGTACGAGCCCGGCTCCACGCTCACCACCACGATGTACGAGGCGTTCAAGTCCGCCCCCGCCTACGGGGCGAAACGGGCGACGACCGACCTGCCCGGCCAGGCCGTCGACATCGGGGTGAGCTTCACCCAGTTCCCCCTCGGCGACTCCAACTACCCCATCAACCCCAAGATTCACCTCACCAACAACACCCGGACGACCATCCCCGGCGGCTCGGAGTTCCAGTTCGACTACGCGACCTCCGCGCCCGGCAACGCCAGGGACCAGTCGGGCTGGGGCCTGAAGGTCGTGCGCAGCGACCACTCCGCGCCGAACAACATCGGCGGCCTCAAGGGCGACTACCACCGGGTCTCGGTGAAGCTGCCGGCCTCGCAGCCGCTCGCGCCGGGCGCCTCGGCGGACCTCGACTTCGTCTACTACCTGCCGACGTCGACGCCCTCCAACTGGACCGTGACCTTCGGCGGCCGGACCTACGCCCTGACCGGCGACCTGGCCCGCGGCACGAGCGTCGTCGAGCCGGGCGGCCCCACGCCCACCCCGACCGGCACCCCGAGCCCCACGAGCACCCCCACCGGCGGCGCCTGCACCGCCCCGTCCTGGGACAGGGCGGCCTCCTACAACGGCGGTGCCACCGTCTCGTGGAAGGCCCATTCCTGGAAGGCCAAGTGGTGGACCCGGGGCGAGGAACCCGGCACCACGGGCGAATGGGGGGTCTGGCAGGACCTGGGCGCCTGCTGATGCACTGAGAGCGCGCAGCGGGCGGGAGCCGACGAGGAGCGGAATGGGCGAGAGCACCGACGGCACGGACACCAGGGACCGTACGGACCCCCGGGTGCGGCGGGCACGGATCGCGATGGCGGCGGTCTTCGCCGTGCACGGCGCGGTCACGGGCACGTTCGCCACCCGCGTCCCCTGGATCCAGGAACACGTGGGCGTCAGCGCGGGGCAGCTCGGCCTCGCGCTGGCCTTCCCCGCGATCGGCGCCTCGCTCACGATGCCGCTCGCGGGGAGGGTCGGCCACCGCTTCGGCTCGCGCACGGCGCTGCGCGCCCTCCTCGCCCTGTGGTGCGCGTCCCTGGCGCTGCCGGCCCTCTCCCCCGGCATGCTCGCGCTCTGTGCGGCGCTGGCGGTGTACGGGGCGACGTCGGGCCTGGCGGACGTGGCCATGAACGCGCTCGGCGTGGAGACCGAGGACCGGCTCGGCCGGTCGATCATGTCGGGGCTGCACGGCATGTGGAGCGCCGGCGCGCTCGCCGGCTCCGCGGCGGGCACGGTCGCCGCGCACGCCGGCACCGATGCCCGCGTCCATCTGGCGGTGGCGGCCGGCGTGCTCGTCCTGCTCGGCTCGGTCGTCTGCCGCTGGGTGCTGGACGTCCGTACGGGGGTCGCGGAGCATCCGCCGCCGCGGTTCGCCCTGCCGCCCCGCTCGGCGGTGGTCATCGGCGCGGTCGGTTTCTGCGCGGTCTTCGCGGAGGGGGCGAGTCTGGACTGGTCGGCGGTCTACCTCCGCGACGTCATCGGCTCCGGCCCGGGCGTGGCCGCCGCCTGCACCACGGCTTTCGCCTGCACGATGGCGGTGGCCCGGCTGGCGGGCGACGCGGCAGTGCGGCGGTTCGGCCCGGTGCGGACCGTACGGACGGGGGGCGTGCTGGCGACCGCGGGCGGGGTGCTGGTGGTCCTGGCGGACGATCCGCTGCCGGCCGTCGCGGGGTTCGGTCTGCTGGGGCTGGGCATCGCCGTCGTCGTACCGCTGGCCTTCGCGGCGGCGGGGCGCAGCGGGCCGGAGCCCAGCCAGGCGATCGCGGGCGTCGCGACGATCACCTACACCTCGGGGCTGATCGCGCCGGCCGCCATCGGGCAGATCGCGAACGCCACGTCGCTGGTGGTGTCCTTCGCCCTGGTGACCGTGCTGGCGGCGGGGCTGGTGGCGGGGGCGGGCGTGCTGCGGGCCCCGGCCCGGGACGCCGCGCTCTCCCGCGGGGCCCCGGCGGCCAGGCACTGACCGCACACGCCGCCGCGGGCCGTGTACCGAACCCCGGGGGGTCGGCCACGGCCCGCGGTGGAGGGGAACCGTCAGGCGCTGCGGATCAGATCAGGATGCCCCAGCCGTGCCCGCCACCGTGGTGCTTGTTGTTGTGGTCGCAGTCACGGTCGTGGTTCCCTCCGCGGTCCCACTTGTTGTCGTCGCAGTCGCGGCCCTTGTTGTGGTGGCCGCCACCGCCCCAGCGGTCGCAGTCGTCGCCGTGGCGGTCCCAGCCGCCCCAGCCACCGTGGCCGCCGCCCCACTTGTTGTTGTGGTGGTCGCCCCAGCCCCAGCCGCCGTGGTTCTTCCACTTGCCGATCCAGATACCACCCCAGTTGTTGCCCCAGTCGCCCCAGCCGCCGCGGTGGCTGCTGTAGCTGTGGTGGCTGTAGCTGCGGTAGTGGTGGCTGTGGTCGCAGTCGCGGTCCCGGTGCTTGCGGCCGTGGTCGCAGTCGCGGTCCCGGTCACGGTCCCGACCGCGGTCGCAGTCGCGGTCCCGGTCACGGTCCCGGTCCCGACCGCGGTCGCAGTCCCGGTCCCGGTCGCGACCGTTGTCGCGGCCCTTGTTCTTGTCCTTGTCGCGACCCTTGTCCTTGTCGCGACCCTTGTTCTTGTCACGGTCCCGGTCGTTGTCGCGGCCCTTGTCCCGGTCACCGTCGTGGTCGTCGTCCCAGGTCCATGCCTGGTTGCCGGACGCGACCTGCGGCGCGGCCTGGGCCACTCCGGCCACCGGAACGATGGTGGCGCCGGCGAGGATCGCGGCGGCCGCGGTGCGGCCGACGAGCTTGCGCATGTGTGTCTCCTGAATTGCAGGAAATCGGACACAAGACGCATACCTCGCATGAACCGATAAACATCCAGCGGTCGTGGCCATACAGCCCTACGAGGTGTTTATTGCGCCGATCGCAGCAACGGTCAGGCCGTACCGCTCGTGCCGCTCGTACCGCGGTCGTACTCGGTGGTGCCGCCGTCCAGGAGGGCGGGCTCCCGGCGGGCGGCGGCCCGCGAGAGCCAGCGCAGGCTGTGGTAGCCGGTGAGCACGATGAGGGTGCCCAGCGCGATGCCGCTGAGCTCGAAGTTGTCGGTGAACTTCAGCGACACCCCGCCGATGCCGATGATGACGCCCGCGGCCGTCGGCACGAGGTTGAGCGGCTGGGCGAAGTCGACCTTGTTCCGCACCCAGATCTGAGCGCCGAGCAGGCCGATCATCCCGTACAGGATGACGGTGATGCCGCCGAGCACGCCGCCCGGGATGGCGGCGACGACCGCGCCGAACTTGGGGCACAGACCGAAGAGCATCGCGAAGCCGGCGGCGGCCCAGTACGCGGCGGTCGAGTAGACGCGCGTCGCCGCCATGACGCCGATGTTCTCCGCGTACGTCGTGGTGGCCGGACCGCCCACCGCGGTGGAGAGCATCGTCGCGCTGCCGTCCGCGACGATGGCCATGCCCATCTTGTCGTCGAGCGGGTCACCGGTCATCTCGCCGACGGCCTTGACGTGCCCCGCGTTCTCGGCGACGAGCGCCACCAGCACCGGCAGCGCGACCAGGATCGCGGAGGCGGAGAAGTTCGGGGCGTGGAAGGACGGCACGCCGATCCAGTCCGCCTGGGCCACGCCGGAGAAGTCGATGCGCCAGTGGTCCGTCACCTTGCCGGAGCCGTCCGCCGAGTGGATCTTGCCCGCGGTCCGGTCGAGGACCCAGGACAGCGCGTAGCCGAAGACCAGGCCCAGGAAGATCGCGACACGCGACCAGAAACCGCGCAGCACCACCAGCGCGAGGCCCGTGAACAGCATCGTGGCGAGCGCGGACCACTGGTCCTGCGGCCAGTACGTACCCGCCGCCACCGGGGCGAGGTTGAAGCCGATGAGCATCACGACCGCGCCGGTCACCGCGGGCGGCAGCACCGCGTGGATGACCCGCGGGCCGAGGACCTGGATGACCACTCCGCAGCCGGCCAGGGCGGCACCCACCACGAGCATGGCGCCGGTCAAAGTGCCGGCGTCCCCGCCCTGGCCCGCGATGACCGCGGACACCCCGACGAAGGAGAGCGAGGAACCCAGGTAGCTGGGCACGCGCCCCCGCGTCATCAGCAGGAACAGCACCGTCGCCACGCCCGACGCCATCAACGCCAGGTTGGGGTCCAGCCCCATGAGGACCGGCGCGACGAAACACGCCCCAATCATCGAGACGACATGCTGCGCCCCGAGCCCGGCAGTGCGCCCCCAGGACAGCCGCTCCCCCGGCTTGACCACCTCCCCGGGCTTCAGGTGCTTGCCATCGCCGTGCAGCTTCCACCCGACGCCCGCCATGACCACTCTCCATTTCGCAAGGCCCTACGCGCCGCAGAGACCAAGCGATTCATAGCCGATCGTCATGGCAGGGACAAAACCCGTGTGAGCACCGCGAGGCAGCGAATGCGGAGCGTGACAATCCGGCACGAACTACGGCCCTCGTTCACCCGTTCTGGTTAACTGTCCCGCGGATTCGCCTACGCTCCGTATTCGACTGTCACTCTGTGCGTATGACGATGACGCGGGCGCAGCCGGCGGTGCCCGCCGGTATCGACGGGGTACTGGCGCGGATGCGGGGGCTCGACGCCGCCCTGCCCCCGAGGGACGGGGTGGCCGTCTTCAACCGGGTGTATCTGGCGGTCACGGAGGAGATCGGCCACCGGGCCGCGGCCGGCGGGTTCCGCGACCGGCACGCCGCCGCCGACCTCGACGTGCGCTTCGCCAAGCGCTATCTGCACGCCGTCGACCAGGCGTCCATGGGCCGGCTGCTGCCCGCCTGCTGGCGGCCGCTGTTCCAGCTGCGCGGGCATCCGGCCGTGCAGCCCCTGCAGTTCGCGCTGGCCGGGATCAACGCCCACATCGGCCATGACCTGGCCCTGGCCCTGACGGAGACCTGCCGGGCGCTGGACGTCGAGCCGCGCGCCCTCGAGGGCGACTTCCATCGCATCGGGTCCATGCTCGTCGCCATGGAGGAGCGGATCCGCGAGGAGCTGATGCCGGGGCCGGATCTGCTGGACGTCGCCGATCCGCTGACCCACCTGGTCGGCTCGTGGACGCTGGAGGCCGCGCGGAACGCGGCGTGGGCCTCGTTCCGCGCGCTGTGGGCCATGCGGGAGCTGCCCGATCTGGTGGAGGAGCTCACCGACCGCGTCGACGCGAGCGTCGGCATGGTCGGCCGCTGTCTCCTGACGCCTCTGGGCTGACGCGCGGACATCCGTCCGCGCGCCGGCCCCCGGCTCAGTCCTCCGGCAGCTCGACGGGCGCGATCTCGTCGTAGACGTCGCCCGGACCGGGGTTGGTGGCGTCGGTGGAGCCACCGAACTGGTGCATCACGCCCCACACCGCGTTGAGCGCGGTCTGCACGGCGCCCTCGGCCCAGCCCGCGGTCCAGGAGATGTCGTCGCCGGCGAGGAAGATGCCGCGCTTGTCCTCGGGGAGGCGGTCCTGCATGAAGTGGGTGAACAGGCGCCGCTGGTAGCGGTAGTGCCCGGGCAGGTTGGCCTTGAACGCGCCCATGAAGTAGGGCTCGTTCTCCCAGGAGACGGTCACCGGGTTGCCGATGATGTGCTTGCGGATGTCGACGTTGGGGTAGATTTCGCCGAGCGACTTGAGCATGACCTCCAGGCGCTCGTTCGCCGACAGCGGCAGCCACTTGAGGCTGTCGTCGCACCACGTGTAGGACAGGCAGATGACGGCGGGCTTGTCCGGCCCGTTGTCGAGCAGGTAAGTGCCGCGCGTCATGCGGTCCGTGAGCGTCATCGACATGACGTCACGCCCCGTCTTCTCGTCCTTGTCCAGCCAGAACGGCCGGTCCACGGGCACGAAGAGCTTGGAGGACTCCATGTAGTGGGTGCGCTCCATCGCCGTCCAGTGGTCGATGGGGAAGAGCGTGTCGTCGCACGCGATCTTCGACAGCAGCATCCACGACTGGGCGGTGAAGATGGCCGCCTGGTACGTACGGATGTCACCGGTCGCGTCCGTGACCGTGATGCGGTTGCCGGCCGTGCGGTGCAGCCGGGTGACGGCCGGGCGGGGGGCGCCGCCGTGCAGCGAGGACAGCGAGGTGCCCGGCGCCCAGTGGACGATCTTCTCCGGCTCGCGGTCCCACAGGCGCAGGGGCAGCTGCTGGCTGCCGCCGACGATGCCGCGGTGGTGGTCGTCCGCCTCGGTGTAGACGACGCGCAGGATCTCCAGGATGGAGTTGGGGAAGTCGGTGTCCCAGCCGCCGGTGCCGAAGCCGACCTGGCCGAAGATCTCGCGGTGCCGGAAGGACTTGAAGGCCTCGGACTCGCAGAGGAAGCCGTAGAAGGTCTGGTTGTCGAGCTTCTCGACCAGCTTCGCCCAGATCTCCCGGATGCGCGGCACGTCGCGCTCACGCATGGCGCGGTTCATGTCGGAGAAGTCCGCGCCCTCCTCCAGGCAGGCGTTCCACGCGTTCATCACGTCGCGGTAGACCTGCGGGAGGTCGTCGATCTTCTCGGCGTAGTGGGACTCGCCCTTGAGGTCGACGACCGTGGAGGGGGTGTCGGGCGCGAGCGGGTTGGGGAACGGCTTGGTCTCCAGGCCCACCAGGTCGATGTAGTGCTGGAAGGCGGTGGAGGACGGCGGGAAGCGCATCGCGCCCATCTCGGCCGTCAGCTCTTCGTCACAGCCCTCGAAGCCGACCGTACGCAGCCGGCCGCCGATCTGGTCGGCCTCGTAGACGACGGGCTTGAGGCCCATCTTCATCAGCTCGTACGCCGCGATGATGCCGGACAGGCCGCCGCCGATGACGGCGACCTCGGTGCCGTGCTCGGTGGCCGGGATCTGGCCCAGGCCCGCCGGGTGGGCGAGGAAGTCGTCGTAGGCGAAGGGGAAGTCCGGGCCGAACATGGTGATCGGCGGCTCGACGGGCTGGGCCGGCTCGTGCTCGTCGTGGACGGCGGTGGGCACCGTGGACGTCATCGGCTGGACTCTCCTACTGGCAGGGGGGGTGGGGAGGGCGGGCGAAGCGGGGGCAGCCCGGGGGTCAGGTGAGCGAGCCGTAGAGCTCAGGGCGGCGATCGCTCAGGTAGGTGTTCTCGGCGCGCGAGGCCGCCAGCAGCGCCGGGTCGACGTCGGCGATGATCAGGTCCTCGCCGGCTCCGGCGCGCGCCCGTACCGTTCCGTCGGGCGCCGCGAGGCAGGACAGCCCGGCGAACTCGAGGTCGCCCTCGGCGCCGCAGCGGTTGGCGTAGGCGATGTAGAGCTGGCTCTCCCACGCGCGGGCGGGGATGATCGTCTGCGGGACGATCTCGTAGGGCCGCATCAGCGCGGTCGGCGCGAGCAGCAGCTCGGTCCCGGCCAGGGCGTGGGCCCGTACGGTCTCGGGGAACTCCACGTCGTAGCAGACCAGCAGCCCGAGCCGGACGCCGTCGAGGTCGGCCTGGACCAGCGGCTCCTCGCCGGGCGTGAAGTAGGTGCTCTCGTACGCGCCGAAGAGGTGGGTCTTGCGGTAGTGCGCGAGGCGGGCCCCGTCCGGGCCGACGAGCTGCAGCGAGTTGAAGATCGTCTCGCCGTCGCGCTCGGGGTAGCCGTAGCCGATGGCCAGCCCGTGCTCGGCGGCGATGCGGGCGACGGCCTGCGCGGCGGGGCCGGTGGCGGGCTCGGCCAGCTCGCGGACGGCCTCGCCGAGGGCGTACCCGGTCAGGTACAGCTCGTTGGTGAGCAGCAGCCGGGCGCCGGCGGCCCGGGCCCGCCGGGCGGCGGCGGCCAGGGCGTCGAGGCTGTCGGCGGTGGAGGAGGGAACGCCGCTGGGGCCTTGGTACAGCGCGATGCGCAGCGGCGTCATACGTCCTCTTGTGGCTGGTCGGGCGGGCGGGGCACACACGCGTTCGTGTAAACGAGTCGACGGTACGGTCCGGGATCTCGGCGGGACAAGGCACCGACGTTGCGCGCAGACGGCGGATTCGTTGCGCCTTTCATGGCTTTCACGGCGATTCGTTGCGCGGGGGTCGCGGCGGAGGGCTCCGGCCGGCCCGGCGGGGCCCTCCCGGGCCGCCCTCGCCCGGCACCGGGCCGCCGCTTCGCGAAGGGTGCCGGCGGCGTGGCGCAAGCACTCCCGGGTTGTTGGCCAGAACGTGTCGGGGAGTGACGGTCCGCCCCTCGCCGGACGACCGACCGTCCGGTCACCCGACCAGCGCGCATGGCCGCCCGGCTAGGCCATCCGGCCCGGTAAGGCCAGTCCCTGATTCGGCCAACTCCTCATCACCGCTTGGTAATTCACCGGAGCGTTCGGAACTTGCGTGTACAGTGCTGCGAAGACGAAGGCCATCGGCCCGAACCCCCACCGACCGGATCCCACCCCGTCGACGGAGAAACCTCGTCGGCGCATTCCCCCGCCGCGCGTGAGGCGTGCACGTCTTCTCCCGGAGCCCTGCGCACAAGGAAGTCGAGTTCATGAACTCCTCGTACAGCGCGATTCTTCTCGATCTCGACGGAACGCTCGTCGATTCCTATCCCGACGCCGAACAGTGCTGGGGCGAATGGGCCGACTCCGCCGGGGTCGGGGACCGCTTCGACCTCGCCAGGTATTACGGCCAGAAGCGGCACGACATCGTCCGCGACCTGCTCCCGCACCTGAGTGAAGAAGAGATCGCCGCCCATGCCGAGCACGTCCGGCTGGCCGAGCGCGAGTACACCTCCCGCGTCGTCGCCCTGACCGGCGCGCGGCGACTGCTCGACGCGCTGCCGCCCGCCCGCTGGGGGATCGTCACCTCCAATGACACCGAAGTCGCCAAGGCCCGCCTGACCAGCGCCGGCCTGCCGCTTCCCGGGGTGCTCGTCAGCGCCGACGACGTCGGGCACCCCAAGCCCCACCCCGAGGGCTTCCTGCTGGCCGCCGAGCGGCTCGGCATCGCCCCCGGTACCGCGCTCGCCGTCGACGACTCGCCCATCGGCCTCGCCGCGGCCCGGGCCGCCGGCATGACCACGCTCGCCGTGCGCTTCCGGCACGACGACGCCGCCCTGCGGGACGCCGACGCCATCGCGGACAACGTCGGAGATATTTCGGTGCGCTGTACGGACGACAAACTCGTCGTGGAAATCACCGGAGGACATCGTGGCCCTACGAATAGCCCCCAGTATTCTCGCCGCTGACTTCACACGTCTGGCAGAAGAGGCGGACGCCGTCGCCGACGCTGCCGACATGTTGCACGTCGACGTCATGGACAACCACTTCGTACCGAATCTCACGGTCGGACTTCCGGTCGTGGAGTCCCTGGTCAAGAACGTGCGATTACCGCTGGACATCCACCTCGGCATCGCCGCACCCGATCTGTACGCCCCGCACTACGCGGAGGTCGGCGCCGGCAGCGTGACCATCCACGCCGAGGCGACCACGACACCGGTGCGGACCCTGCGGGCCATCCGCGCCGCCGGGGCCCAGGCGGGCCTCGCGCTCAACCCGGCCACCCCCGTGGAGCCGTACACCGAGCTCCTGGGCGAGCTCGACACCCTCATGATCATGACCGTGGAGCCGGGATTCGGCAGCCAGGAGCTGCTCGACTACGTCCTGGCCAAGGTGCGCCGGGCCCGTGAGGCCATCGACCGGCAGCGCGGCTCCGGCCGGGAAGTGCCCCTGTGGCTGCAGGTCGACGGGGGCGTCAACGAACGCACCATCGCCCGCTGCGCGGAGGCGGGGGCGGACGCCTTCGTGGCCGGTTCCGCCGTTTACGCCGCCGCCGATCCCGACGAGGCGGTGCGCGCGCTGCGCGCCAAGGCCGAGGCGGCCCGCCGCCAGCCGGCCGAGGTCTCCTGAGCCACATCCGGCCACACCCGCCGCCCCTGCCCACCGCGGGCCGCGGGCACCACCTTTGTCTCCTCTCTCCGAAAAACATCCTCGCCACCCGCAACACCCTTGCCAACAGACGATGATGAAAGGGCTGGTACATGGGCCGCGTAGAAGGAAAGGTCGTCTTCATCACGGGGGCCGCCCGGGGACAGGGCCGCTCCCATGCCGTCCGGCTGGCGGAGGAGGGCGCCCACATCGTCGCCTCCGACATCTGCGAGGAGGTCGGCTCGACGCACTACACCCTGGCGACCTCCGACGACCTGAAGGAGACGGCCAGGCTCGTCGAGGCACGCGGCGGGCAGATCCTCACCTGCAGCGCCGACGTACGCGAACCCGCACAGCTCGAGGCCGTGGTCAGCGAGGCCCTCGCCCGCTTCGGCCACATCGACGTGGTGTGCGCCAACGCCGGCATCGGCTCGCTCGGCCGGGCCTGGGAGCTGTCGGACAAGCAGTGGCACGACATGATCGACATCAATCTGACCGGCGCCTGGAACACGGTCAGGGCCGTGATCCCGCACATGATCGAGGCCGGTCGCGGCGGCTCCCTCATCTTCACCAACTCCGTCGCCGGCTTCCTCGGACGCCCCAACATGGCCCACTACGCCGCGTCCAAGCACGGCCTCGTCGGCCTCATGCGCTCGCTGGCCAACGAGCTCGCGCCGCACTACATACGCGTCAACAGCATCCACCCGGGCAACGTGGACACCGACATGGTGCAGAACGTCACCGGGCGCCGCCTGCTGCTGCCGGACGTGGCCGACCCCTCCCGCGAGGAGTTCGCCGAGGCCGCCGCCAAGCTGAGCGTCATCCCCGTGCCCTGGGTGGAGTCCATCGACGTCAGCAACGCCGTGCTGTGGCTGGCGTCCGACGAGGCCCGCTACGTCACCGGCGCGACCCTGCCCGTCGACGCCGGCGCCTCCATCAAGGCATGACCATGACCGGGGGACAGACCGCACAGCCACTGCGCCGGCTCGCGGAGCACGGCGTCGCGATCTGGCTGGACGACCTCAGCCGCGCCCGCATCGCCTCGGGGAACCTCGCCGAGGTCGTGCGCGACAAGCACGTCGTGGGCGTCACCACCAACCCGACCATCTTCCAGAAGGCCATCGCCGCGGGCCTCGACAGCGGATACGAGGCCCAGTTGCGGGACCTGGCCCTGCGCCAGGTCACCGCGGAGGAGGCCGTACGCCTGATCACCACAGCCGACGTACGGGATGCCGCCGACATCCTGCGCCCGGCGTACGAGCGCTCGGGCGGGCACGACGGGCGGATCTCCATCGAGGTCGACCCCCGGCTCGCGCACCGCACGGCGGCGACGGTGGCCGAGGCCCGCCAGCTGTGGTGGATGGTGGACCGGCCCAACGTCCTCATCAAGATCCCGGCCACCCGGGCGGGGCTGCCCGCCATCACCCGGACCATCGCGGAGGGCATCAGCGTCAATGTCACGCTGATCTTCTCCCTGGAGCGCTACCGGGCGGTCATGGACGCCTATATGAGCGGCCTGGAGCAGGCCCGGGAAGCCGGCCGGGACCTGCGGGCGATCGAGTCGGTGGCCTCCTTCTTCGTCTCCCGGCTCGACACCGAGATCGACGACCGGCTGACGGCCCTGGGCACCGAGCAGGCGGCGGCCCTGCGCGGCCGGGCCGGGCTCGCCAACGCCCGGCTGGCCTTCCGGGCGTACGAGGACGCCGTCCGCACCGACCGCTGGCGCGCCCTCCTGGCGGCGGGAGCCAACCCGCAGCGCCCCCTGTGGACGTCCACCAGCACCAAGAACCCCGCCTACCCCGACACCTACTACACGGCCGGCCTGATCACGGCCGGCACGGTGAACACCCTGCCGGAGGACGCCCTGGACGCGTTCGCCGACCATGGCGAGGTCGCCGGGGACACCGTGCGCGGCGGCTACGCACAGGCCGACGAGGACTTCACCGCGCTCGCCAAGGCCGGCATCGACTACGACGACGTCGTGCGGGTGCTCGAGGACGAGGGCGTGGCGAAGTTCGAGGCGTCCTGGCAGAGCCTCCTCGACAGCGTCGCCGCGGCACTGGACCGGCTCTCCCGGACCGCTGAGGAGCCGCTGTCCGGATGACCTCTCTCGCTTCGGACACCACCCGGGCGGAGGGCAGGGCCTCGCGCGCCTTCGTCCTCCGCATCGGGCTGGCCTATCTGGGGCTGTACAGCACCGTACTGGCCGCCGCGCTGGTCACCCTCGCCCTGCGGATCGGCGAGGTCGACCCCGCGCACAAGGAGGTCGGCCTCGCCGTGGTCTCCAGCCTCGGCGCGCTGGTCGCCCTCTTCGCGAACCCGCTGTTCGGGCGGCTGTCGGACCGTACGACCTCCCGGTTCGGGCGGCGCCGGCCGTGGCTGGTGGGCGGCGTCCTGGGCGGGACGGCCGGCCTGGCGGTGGTCGCCCTGGTCCCCTCGCTGCCGGCCATCGCGTTCGGCTGGTGTTTCGCGCAGCTGTCGTTCAACGCGACCATCGCCGCCCTGGCCGCGACCATTCCCGAGCAGGTCCCGGTCGAACAGCGCGGCCTGGTCTCGGGCGTGGCCGGCTTCAGCCAGCGCCTGGCGGTCCCGGTCGGCTCGGGGGCGGCGGCGCTGCTGGCGGGCAGCGCGGCGGTGTTCCTGCTGCCTGCCGCGGTGGCCGTGGCCGTGGTCGTCCTGTTCGCCGTCACCTTGCGTGACCGGCCCGCCCCGGCGGGCCAGCCGCCCTTCACGGCGAAGGAGTTCTGGGGCAGCTTCTGGACGGACCCCCGCAGCCACCCCGACTTCGGATGGGTGTGGGTGACCCGCTTCCTCACCTACTTCGCCGCCGTGGCCCCCGCCCCCTACCTCGCCTTCTACCTCTCCGACCGGCTGGACACCTCCGCCGCCGACCTGGCCGCCACCGTGGCCCTGCTGACCACGATGAACTACGGGCTCAGCGCGCTGACGTCGGCCCTGGGCGGCTGGCTGTCGGACCGGGCCGGCCGGCGCAAGCCCTTCGTCACGGGCGCCGCCCTGCTGCTGACCGCCGGCCTCGGCGTCCTCGCCGCGGCCGACGGCCTCGCCCTGGTCTACGTCGCCCAGGCCCTGCTGGGCATCGGCTCCGGGCTGTACTTCGCCGTGGACATGGCCCTGTCGACCCAGGTGCTGCCCAGTTCCACGACGGTCGCCAAGGACCTCGGCGTCATCAACAGCGCCGACGTCCTGCCCCAGGTCGTCGGCCCGGCCCTCGCCCCGCTCCTGCTCGGCCTCGGCGGCGGCGGCAACTACACCGCGCTGTACGTCTTCACCATGGTCTTCGGCATCGCCGGAGCCCTGACCGTCACCCGCGTCCGAGGCGTCCGCTGACGCCCTCACCCAGGAGAACCCCGTGATCTACGAGTACGCCTACCTCTTCATCACGCCCGGCCGCGAGGCGGAGTTCGAGCAGGCGCTGCTGGCGGCCCGCCCCATCCTGGCCTCCGCCGAGGGCTGCACCTCGGTCGACCTGTACCCCGACGTGGAGACCCCGGGCTCCTACCTGCTGCGCGTCGGCTGGCAGAGCCTGGACCACCACCTCGTCGACTTCCCCAAGAGCCCGCAGGCCCCCGAGTTCGCGGCCGCCATCGAGCACTTCTTCGCCCGCGAGCCCGTCCTGCGTCACTTCTCCGCCTCCGCGCTGGACTAGGTTCTGTCTCTTCGATCATGATCGGAGCCAGATGAGAAGTGCTGCGACGGTGGCGGTGCCGAGATAGACGCATCCGCGTTTGTCGTAGCGGGTCGCGACAGCTCTGAACTGCTTGAGCTTGTTCACCGCTCGCTCGACAGTGTTGCGCTGCTTGTATCGCCCTAGGCTGAAACCCGGAGGCTGTCCGCCACGTGAGCCTTTGCGTAGGCGGGCGGCCCGGCTGTCGCTCTTCTCCGGGATCACGTGCCTGATGCCGCGACGTCGCAGGTAGGCGCGAATGATGCCGTTGCTGTAGGCCCGGTCCGCGCTGACGCTGTCCGGGGTACGGCGCGGACGTCCGGGTCCTGTGCGGGGCACGCGGATCTTGTCCATCACCGGTTCGAGCTGGGTGCGGTCGGCCCGCTGGCCCGGGGTGAGGACCAGCGAGAGTGGACGGCACTTCCCCTCCGCTGCCAGGTGAAGCTTGGTGGTCAGCCCGCCGCGAGACCGGCCAAGGGCCTCGCCTGCCGGACCATCTTCTCCGGGAGGGCCGGCAGCCGCAGACGAACCGTTCCTTGCACAGCCCCTTTTGAAGCGGCCGGTCGTGGCAGCGGAGCCTTGCGGGCCCCGGCGGCATGTTGGTGGGCCCTGACGGAGGTGGAGTCGACGTTGATGTCCCAGTCGATGCCCCCCGCTGCGTCGGCCATGGCCTGGACGTTGGCAACTGGTACTGATCCGGTGAATGATTCCGTTGATCACCTGCCGGTGGTCCCGCCATCTCCCACACCGGTTGTTGCTCACCGGCAGCAGCGGCTCCAGCACTGTCCACTCGTCGTCCGTCAGATCCCCTCTGCTCAACACGGTCCGGACAACGGGATACCAACGCGAAAGGGCACGGCTCGGCTAGGGCCTGTATCGGAAGTGGATCTTGAGGTGGGATGATCTTGTTCTGTGGCGCGTGGAGATCTGACGGATGCGCAGTGGGCCCGCCTGGGGCCGCTGTTGCCCAGGGGTAAGAAGCCGGGCCGTCCGCCGATATGGACCAGTCGGCAGCTGGTCGACGGCATACGGTTTCGCACCCGCACCGGTGTTCCGTGACGGGACGTGCCGGAGCGGTACGGGCCCTGGGCCCGGGTGTACGACCTGTTCCGGCGCTGGCAGTGGGACGGCACCTGGCAGTGGATCTTCGGCGAACTGCAGGCCCAGGCCGACGCCAGGGAGCTCATCACCTGGGACCTCAACATCGACTCCACCGTCAGCCGGGCCCACCAGCACGCCGCCGGGGCGCGGAAAAGGGGGACCTGCAGAAGGAGCCGCCCGGCGGGATCGGCGTCGAGCCGGACGACCACAGCCTCGGCCGCTCGCGCGGTGGTCTGACCACCAAGCTGCACCTGGCCGTTGAGCAGGGCCAAAAGCCGATGTCCATCGTGATTGCCGCCGGGCAGCGAGGCGACTCCCCGCAGTTCGAGCCCGTCCTGGAGAAGGTCCGCATCGCCCGTCCGGGCGCCGGTCGGCCGCGGCCCCAAGGCTCGGCACGCGGTCGAATGCGGCATCAATCGTCTCAAAAGGCACCGTGCTGTGGCCACGAGATACGACAAACTCGCGGTCCGCTACGAAGCAACCGTACTCATCGCAGCGATCAACGAGTGGCTGTGACGACGCGCGTCCTCGCTACCCTGACCGAATGACGGTGATCTTTGTGACGGGCATGTCCGGCACAGGCAAAACGACGGCCCTGAACCAGCTGGAACAGCGCGGATACAGAGTGGTGGACACCGATGTCGGGGAGTGGATCGAAGACCTCCCTCTCCCCGACGACGCCGGCACCGAGCCGCAGTGGCGAGAGGACCGGATCAACGCGCTGATCACCGAACATGAGATCTCGGGGGAGCCGCTGTTCATCGCGGGCACAGTCTGGAACCAGGACAGGTTCTACCCCCGGTTCGACGAGGTTGTTCTGTTCAGCGCGCCCTTGGAGGTCATGCTCGAACGCATCGCCACCCGCGACACCAACCCTTTCGGGAAGACCGCAGAGCAACGCGACCAGATCGTGGCGGACACAGCCGAGGTCGAACCGCTGCTCCGCCCGTCGGCGACCGTGGAGATCGACACTCGCAAACCCCTCGCCGAGGTCGTGGACCAGTTGGCGGCGTTCGTCGGTCCACCCCCACCCGACAAGATCCACTTCCGATACACGCCCTAGTACAGGGCTTCGCCCATCGGGGAACTGTCGCCGACGATGTAGGCGCGGATCGACGCGAGGTACGCGTCGCGGCCGACCAAGCCGTCGCCGTCGGCGTCCAGCGCGTCGAACGCGGCGGCGGCGTTGCCCGGCGGATTGTTCAGTGCGGTGCGCAGCGTGGTGAACCCGGCTTTGTCCAGGGCACCGTCCCCGTCCGTGTCGGCGAGGTCGAAGAGCGCGCCGAGGGCGAAGCGGCAGATGTTGTCGAACTTGTCGGCGCCCACCCATGCGTTGTACTCGTCGAAGGTCAGCTTCCCATCGCCGTCCGCGTCCATCGCGCCCCACGCCTTGAGCCCTTCCGCGCGGGCGGTGACGACGAGCGGATCGTCCTCGGAGCGCCCCGTGGCCAGGACGGTCCGGTCGATCCGGGAGAGGTAGTCGTGCCGCGTGACGACCCGGTCCCCGTCAGCGTCCATCATGGCGAACACGCGCACTCTCGCGGCGGTGGCGGCTGTGGCAGTCATACGGCTCACTCGGCTCTCTTCCTGATCCGTTCATGCTCCCGCTCGACGAGGACTCGTCCAGCGCTTCCTACCCGGCACGCTGCGGATGCCAAGCGGGTCGCTGGGAGGGCAGGCGTGCGCGAACGCGCGCTGAGACACGCGTGCGCCGGGGTGCACTTCGAAACGCCCGGTCAGCCGATACGGAACCGGGTAGGACGTGCCCATCGATGCGGACGATTACCTGGAGGGGCATATGTGGAGAGGGCGCGGCGCGACCGTCACGCTGGGGACTCTGGCGCTGGTGGTCTCGTCCCTGGTGTGGGCGCCGGCCGGCCAAGCGGGGGCGAGCGGGTACGAGGCCGTCACGTGCACGGGCAACTCCCACAGCCGCTACGATCCACCGCTGACCCTCCTGCCCCGGGAGACCCGCAACCACGCGGACGTGCGCTACACCTGCACCACCGGCTCCGGCCGCACCGCCCCGGCGACAGGTTCCTTCGACGCCTTCGCGCCGTCGGCGTCCTGCGTCTCCCTGTCCAGCGCCAACGGCACCGAAACTGTCCGCTACGCCGACGGTGGCCGGTCGGTGATCGTCCTCGACGGTCTCACCACTGCCCGCGTCGCGGGCGTCTTGTTCATCCGGCAATCGGGCCGGGTCACGGAGGGACGCGGTAAAGGCCACTTCGTACGCCGGACCGTGGCCGCGCTACCCCGGCAACTGCCCACAGACTGCCTCACCTCCGGCCTCCAGGGCACTCGGAGCGCGGTTCAGCTGGAGATTCTCCCGTAGCACCGGCCCGCCACCCGAGCACACTACTCCGGCGTCTTGAGAGCCTTGGCGTTGTCACCGCCGCAGCACTCCTCAATCTGTCTCTCCGATCATGATCGGAGAGACAGAACCTAGCCGGGGCCCGGGCGGCTCAGGAGGGCGCGCCGGAGCTGAAGCGGCGCAGCAGGGGCGAGAGGACCAGCACGGACTTCGTGCGCTCCACGAAGGGCTCGCCCGCGATGCGCTCCAGGACGCGCTCGAAGTGGCGCATGTCCGAGGCGAAGATCTGGACGATGGCGTCGGCCTCCCCCGTGACGGTGGAGGCCGACGCCACCTCCGGGTACCGCGACAGGCCCCGGTGGATGGCCTCGGGCGAGGTGTTGCGGCGGCAGTAGAGCTCGATGAAGCCTTCCGTCTCCCAGCCGAGCGCCGCCGGGTCCACCCGCACGGTGAAGCCGGTGATGGCGCCCTCGGCGCGGAGTCGGTCCACGCGCCGCTTGACGGCGGGCGCGGACAGGCCGACCTCCGCGCCGATGTCGGCGTAGGAGCGCCTGGCGTCCTCGGCCAGGGCGTGCACGATGCGTTCGTCGAGCTCATTCAATCGCACGGCGGGTGGATCACTTTTCTCCGGGTAACCAGCTACTGCTACCAGCAGTAGATCACGTACCCGGCCGTGTCCCCGACCTGATGGACGTGGGCCGCGCCCTCAGCTGCCGAGCGCGGTGCACAGGGCGGGGGGCCCGGGGAATTCCTCCGGAAGGGCGTCCATCAGGACCTCGTCGACGTGCTGGCCCAGCCAGTGCCCGGACTTGCGGAAGCGGCCGGTGGGCCGGAAGCCGGCTTTCTCGAAGGCGGTGATGCCGGCCCGGTTGGGTTCCAGCACCCGCAGCCACACGGCCCGCATGGCGCCCAGGTGGAACGCCCAGTCGAGGGTCAGGCGGGTGGCTTCCTCGGCGAAGCGCTTGCCGCGCTGGGCCGGGGCGACGACGATCGCGAACTCGGCCCGCCGCTCGCCGGGGTCGATGCGCAGCGTGGTCAGGGCGACCGACTGCTTGTCCTTCAGCCGTACGACCTCGAACCGCGCGTGGTGGGGGTCGTCGAGCTCCCGGTCCCACTCGTCGGCCCGGGCCTCCCACGACCGGGGGAAGCGGCTGCCGGCGCCGAGGATGGTCCCGGGGTCGCACTCCCATCTGTGGTACTCGGTCAGCATCTCGTCACGGGGCATGCCCAGGGCGAGCCGGTCGCCGGTCAGCAGGAGATGGGGACTGCTCATCCGATGTGATCCCTTCCCGTCTGCCGGGTCCCCGGACGGCGGACCCGGCAGGGAGGGATCATAGGGGCGGCGCGGAGAAGATCATTTCTTCGTCGGCGGCCCGGCCGCCCCCCGGACCGGGCTCAGCGGCCCTTGCGGCGGCCCTTGTTGCGGGACTTCTTCGCGTTCCGCGATCCGGCCTTGCCACCGGTTCTGGCGCCGGGCTTCGCACCGGCCTTGGGCCCGGCCTTGGCGGCGGGCTTCGCGCCGGACGTGGCCGCCGGCGCGGCGTCGGCCTTGGCGCCGGCCTTCTCGTCCGCCTTCTCGGCGGCCTGGGCGCCGGACGTGGCCTCGCCCTTCGCCGCCGTCGTGGCGGTGGCCTTCGCGGCCGTGCCGGCGGCCGCCTTGGCCTGGGCCTTCGGAGCGGTCCGCTTCGCCTTCCGCACCGGGACGGCGCCCTCGGCGGCGACCGCCGCGACCGGCAGGGCCTCGCCCGCGGCCTCCTTGGCCAGGCGCGAGCTGCGCATGCCGTAGAAGAAGTAGATCAGCAGGCCCAGGACCATCCAGGCGCCGAAGACCTGCCAGGTGATGGCGTCGAGGCTGAGCATCATGTAGACGCACATCCCGAAGCCCAGCACGGGGAAGATCAGGCCGAGCGGGATCCGCGCCGAGCCGACGGTGACACGCACACCCGAAAGCGGTACCCGGAAGCTGCGGTGCATGTCGGGGCGGGTGAAGCGCAGCACGATAACGGCGACGTTGACCAGGGCGAAGGCGAAGAGCGTGCCGATGCTGGTGGCGTCGGCGAGCTGGCCGAGCGGGACCGCCGCGGCCAGGATGCCGCAGAACAGCGAGACGATCAGGGTGTTCGCCAGCGGCACGCCCTTGCGGTTGACCTTGGCGAATGCCTTGGGGACCAGGCCGTCGCGGGACATCGCGAAGAGGATGCGGGTCTGTCCGTAGAGGACGGTCAGCACGACGCTGGCGATGGCGATGACGGCGCCGGCGGCGAGCAGCACGGCCCAGAAGCTCTGGCCGGTGACGTCCTCCATGATGCCGGCGAGCGCGGCCTCGGAGCCCTCGAACTTGTCCCACGGCATGGCGCCGATGGCGATCGCCGCGACCAGCACGTAGAGCGCCGTGACGATCAGCAGCGACAGCATGATCGCCTTGGGCAGGTCCTTCTTCGGGTCCTTGGCCTCCTCACCCGCGGTGGAGGCGGCGTCGAAGCCGATGTAGGAGAAGAACAGCGTGGCGCCGGCGGCGCTCACGCCACCGAGGCCGAGCGGCAGGAACGGCGCGTAGTTGCCGGCGCGGATGCCGGTGAAGGCCACGGCGCAGAAGAGCAGCAGGGCCGCGATCTTCACGACCACCATGATCGTGTTGGCGCGGGCGCTCTCCTTGGCGCCGCCGATCAGGAAGGCCATGCACAGCAGCACGACGAGCAGGGCCGGCAGGTTGAAGATGCCGCCGTCGACGCCCGGCGGGTTGGCCAGGGCGTCGGGGATGGTGACGCCGATGGTCCCGTCGAGGAGCTCGTTGAGGTACTGGCCCCAGCCGACGGCCACGGCCGCGACGGAGACGCCGTACTCGAGGATCAGGCACCAGCCGCAGACCCAGGCGACGATCTCGCCCAGGGTGGCGTAGGCGTAGGAGTACGAGGAGCCGGAGACCGGGATGGTGCCGGCCAGCTCCGCGTAGGACAGCGCCGAGAACAGCGCGGTGATGCCCGCGAGGATGAACGAGATCACAACCGCCGGGCCCGCGTCGGGCACGGCCTCGCCGAGGACGACGAAGATGCCGGTGCCCAGCGTGGCACCGATGCTGATCATGGTCAGCTGCCACATGCCGAGCGAGCGGCGCAGGCTGCCGCCCTCGCCCTGGCCGCCCTCGGCGACCAGGCGCTCGACGGGCTTGCGGCGCATCAGGCGGGCGCCGAAGCCGGCGGCGGGCGGCGGGGAGAGCCGCTTGTCACCGGTGGAGGGTGGCGCAGTGCCTTGGTCCAACACGGGGTTGCTCCGTTCATGACTGCCGGTGGGGGTGCCGGTCGGAAGCAGCGGCCCACGGCGGCCACCCAGGGCGCGCCGGCATGGCAGAGCAAACCCGTAGCGAGGGGGTACCGCCGAGCAAGCGGTACCCGCCACTCCACGTTCTGCGCAGACCCTATGAGGTCAGGGCCCACGCTCGTAATGCACCATTCTTGCGTATGCCCGGTCGATCATTGCGTCCGGGGGCTCAGAACGGGTGATCGTTGCACGTCGCGTTATGAATCGGTACACGGGTAGCGAAAAAGGGGCGCGGCCTGGGAAATCCAGGCCGCGCCCCTTCGGGACGATGGAGACTACTGCCAGCTGGCGTGCAGCGGCTTGCCCTCGGCGTAACCGGCGGCGCTCTGGACGCCGACGACGGCCCGCTCCGCGAACTCCTCGAGGGAGCCGGCACCCGCGTAGGTGCAGGAGGAACGGACGCCCGCGATGATCGAGTCGATCAGGTCCTCGACGCCCGGGCGGGCCGGGTCGAGGAACATGCGCGAGGTGGAGATGCCCTCCTCGAACAGGCCCTTGCGGGCCCGGTCGTACGCGGACTCCTCGGAGGTGCGGTTCTGCACCGCGCGGGCCGAGGCCATGCCGAAGGACTCCTTGTAGAAGCGCCCGTCGGCCGTCTGCTGGAGGTCGCCCGGCGACTCGTAGGTCCCGGCGAACCAGGAACCGATCATGACGTTGGACGCACCGGCCGCCAGGGCCATGGCCACGTCGCGGGGGTGCCGGACGCCGCCGTCGGCCCACACGTGCTTGCCGTACTTCTTCGCCTCGGCGGCGCACTCGAGCACCGCGGAGAACTGCGGGCGGCCCACGCCGGTCATCATGCGGGTGGTGCACATGGCGCCCGGGCCCACACCGACCTTGATGATGTCCGCGCCGGCCTCGATGAGGTCGCGCACGCCCTCGGCGGCGACGATGTTGCCGGCGACGATCGGGACCTGCGGGTCGAGCGCCCGGACGGTCTTGATCGCGCTGATCATCGACTCCTGGTGGCCGTGGGCGGTGTCGATGACGAGCGTGTCCACGCCCGCGTCGAGCAGCTGCTTGGCCTTGACGGCGAAGTCGCCGTTGATGCCGACGGCGGCGGCGATGCGCAGCTTGCCGTCCGCGTCGGTGGCGGGAGTGTACAGCGTCGCGCGCAGCGCGCCCTTGCGGGTCAGGATGCCGGCGAGCCTGCCGTCCTTGTCGACGGCGGGCGCCAGCTTGCGGTGGGCGGCGTCGAGCTGGTTGAAGGCCTCGCGCGGGTCGATGTCGGCGTCCAGGAGCAGCAGCTCGGTGGACATGACCTCGGACAGCTGCGTGAAGCGGTCGACACCGGTCAGGTCGTGCTCGGTGACGACACCGACGGGGCGGTGGTCCGCGTCGACGACGACGCCGGCGCCGTGGGCCCGCTTGGGCAGCAGGGACAGCGCGTCGGCGACGGTCTGCGTCGGGGCCAGCACGATGGGGGTGTCGAGCACGAGGTGACGGCCCTTGACCCAGGAGATGACGTCGGTGACGACCTCGATCGGGATGTCCTGCGGGATGACGACGAGGCCACCGCGGCGGGCGACCGTCTCGGCCATGCGGCGGCCGGCGATGGCGGTCATGTTGGCGACCACGAGGGGGATGGTGGTGCCCGTCCCGTCGGGCGAGGAAAGGTCCACTCCCTGCCGGGAGCCGACCGCGGAGCGGCTCGGCACCATGAACACATCGTCGTACGTCAGGTCGTACGCCGGCTTCTGGTCGTTAAGGAATCGCATACTGGCTCTCTCACCTGCGGTTTTGCGTACAGAGCGGGTGGGGAGTCAGCACCGAGCCAGCACCGGATCGGGCTGAGGTTCCTGGACCCATCATCCACGATCGCAGCCGATCCTGGCGAACCGCGCGCATATTCTGTGCCATCGGCCAGCGGGCGGCGACCAGCGCTTGTGGCTTCGCCCAAGCGCTTCACCCACTACGCGGTCACCGGCCCGGGTACGCCGACGGCGCCGGGGTCACCCGGGGAAGGGTGGCCGGCGCCGTCGGGGTGCGGCAGGGGGCCTACGAGCCGTCCGGGTCCGCCCGGTCCAGTGCCGGGCGGGGGCCCGGGCCCGTCTCCAGCAGCAGGTAGTCGGCCGCCGCGGTGTCCGTGACCAGGCTGGTGACCAGCCCGGAGCGCAGTACCGCGCCGATCGCCGCGGCCTTGCGCAGCCCGCCGGCGATCGCGACGACCTCCGGTATGCGGCGCAGCCGGTCGGCTTCCACCGTGATGCAGCGCTCGCCCAGGTCACGGCCGATCCGGCGGCCCTCGGCGTCGAAGAGGTGCGCGGACATCTCGGCGGCGGCGCCGAGGGAGGCGTAGTGGGCGCGCTCCTCCTCGGTCAGCATGTCGTAGACGGTCGAGATGCCCGGCGCCCAGGAGCCGATCGAGACGGCGGCGACGGTGACCTTGTCGAAGTAGTCGAAGGCCCGGGCGATGCCGGTCTGGCCGCGCAGCGCCGCGGCCGTGGCCGTGTCGGGCAGCAGCATCGGGGCGTAGATCGGGTGGGCCTCGCCGCCCGAGACCTGGGCGGCCCGGCGCACGGCCTCCACCGAGCCGCGCTCGGCGGTGCCCGCGTCGTACACGCCGGTGAGCTGGACGACCGTGCAGGGCGGCAGCCGGTGCAGGGCGGCGGCCATGTGGATGGTGGAGCGGCCCCAGGCGAGGCCGAGCACGTCGCCCTCGTGGACCAGCTCGCCGAGCAGGTCGGCTGCCACCTCGCCGAGGTTCTCGGGATCGGGCGCGTCGTCGGCCGCGTCGGCCGGGGACTCCACGACGACCGCGTGCCGCAGGCCGTAGCGGGCGCGCAGCGCGTCGGAGCGCTCCGCGTCCAGCTCCGCCGGCACCCGGATCTCGATCCGCACCAGGTCGCGCTCCAGTGCCGTCTCCAGCACCCGGGCCACCTTGAAGCGGCTCACGCCGAACTCCTCGGCGATCTGGATCTTCGACTTGCCCTCGAGGTAGAAGCGGCGGGCCATCGCCGCCGCCTGCACCAGCTCGGCGGGCCCCATAGGCGTGGCTGAACGGCCCGTCGACACCCTGGTCTCCTCACTACTGTGTTCACGCTTGTGTGCAAGCTGTGGAGCTAATGACTCGACGTCATCCTGTCAGATGCGCCGCGCCTTGATCAGACCTTGACCTTCGCCCTCAGCAATTCGGGCGAGCAGGGCCGGGACGCTCAGTGCGCACAGGCCCAGGGCGCGCGGGCGGTGGCCTGCTCCGCCTGCGCGCGCAGAGAGCGTACGGCCGCTGCCGGGTCGTCCGTACCGTAGACGGCCGATCCGGCGACGAACACGTCCGCGCCGGCCTCGGCGCAGCGCTCGATGGTGGAGGCCGAGACACCGCCGTCGACCTGCAGCCACAGCTGCAGGTCGTGCCGCGAGATGAGCTCACGGGTGCGGCGGATCTTCGGCAGCATGATGTCGAGGAACGCCTGGCCGCCGAAGCCGGGCTCGACGGTCATGATGAGCAGCATGTCCAGCTCGGGCAGCAGGTCCTCGAACGGCTCGATCGGGGTGGCCGGCTTGAGCGCCATGGACGCCCGCGCCCCCTTGGCCCGGATCTCCCGCGCCAGCCGCACGGGCGCCGCGGCGGCCTCCGCGTGGAAGGTCACCGACCCGGCGCCCGCCTCGGCGTACTGCGGCGCCCAGCGGTCCGGGTCCTCGATCATGAGGTGGCAGTCCAGCGGGGTGTCGGTGGCCTTGGCCAGCGACTCGACGATCGGCACGCCGAGCGTCAGGTTGGGCACGAAGTGATTGTCCATCACGTCGACGTGGAGCCAGTCGGCGCCCTTGACCGCCTGCGCCTCGTCGGCGAGTCGGGCGAAGTCCGCGGACAGGATGCTGGGGTTGATCTGCACGGCCATACCCCAAGCCTGCCATGCCGCGGCGGCGGCCTTGACCCGGGGCTTGTCGGGGCTGTGCCCGGCGGCTGCTTCCGACAGCTTCCGGCTGCTGCGGCTCAGCCCGTGCGCCGCAGCAGCGCCAGGTACATCGCGTCCGTGCCGTGCAGGTGGGGCCAGAGCTGGACGTCGGGGCCGTCGCCGAGGACGGGGACGCCCTGCATGAGGGGCCGCGCGTCGATCCACTCGGCGGACACCGCGGGACCGCCGCGCCCCTTGAGGACGTCGTCGACGACGGCCCGGGTCTCCGCCGGGTGCGGGGAGCACGTGGCGTAGCCGACGACCCCGCCCACGCGCACGGCGCGCAGCGCCTCGCGCAGCAGGTCGCGCTGGAGCGGCGCGAAGCCGGCCACGTCCTCGGGCCGGCGGCGCCAGCGGGCCTCGGGGCGGCGGCGCAGGGCGCCCAGGCCCGTGCACGGCACGTCCATCAGGACCCGGTCGAAGGTGCCCTCGCGCCACGGCGGACGGGTGCCGTCGGCGGCGATGACCTGGTACGGGCCGGGGTTGCCGGCCAGGGCGCGCTCGACGAGGCGGGCGCGGTGCGGCTGCTTCTCGGAGGCCAGCAGGGCGGCGCCGCGCCGCGCGGCGAGCGCGCCCAGCAGGGCGGCCTTGCCGCCGGGGCCCGCGCAGCCGTCCAGCCAGCGCTCGTCCGGCCCCTCCAGCGGGGCCTCGGCCAGGGCCAGGGCGACGAGCTGGCTGCCCTCGTCCTGGACGCCCGCCCGGCCCTCGCGCACGGCGTCCAGCGCGCCGGGCTCGCCGCCCTCGGCGAGCCGCACGGCGAACGGCGACCAGCGGCCGGGCAGGGCCGTGCCCTCACCGTCCCCGCCGACCGCGGCCAGCAGCTCCTCGGTGGTGGCCCGCCCGGGGCGGGCGACCAGGGTGACCTCGGGGCGGTCGTTGTCCGCCTCCAGGAGGTCCTCGATGCCCGCCCGGGGGCCGCCGAGCGCGTCCCACAGCGCGGAGACGATCCAGCGCGGGTGGGAGTGGACGACGGCGAGGTGCTCCTCGGGGTCCTGGTCGTAGGGCGGGGCGACCTTCTCCAGCCAGCCGTCGAGGTCGTGGGCCGCGATCTTCCGCAGCACGGCGTTGACGAACTTCGCCCGCCCGTCGCCCAGGACGACCCGCGCCAGCTCGACGCTGGCGGACACCGCGGCGTGCGGCGGGATGCGCGTACCGAGCAGCTGGTGCGCGCCCAGGCTCAGCACGTCGAGCACCGGCGGGTCGACCTCGCGCAGCGGACGGTCGACGCAGGAGGCGATGATCGCGTCGTAGGTGCCCTGGCGGCGCAGCGTGCCGTAGACCAGCTCCGTGGCGAGGGCGGCGTCACGCGTGTCGAAGTCGCCCTTCTCGCGGGCCTTGCGCAGCAGCGGGGGCAGCACGAGGTTCGCGTAGGCGTCCCGTTCGTCGACGGCCCGCAGTGCCTCGAAGGCCAGGATCCGTACCGGGTCCTTCTGGGGCCGGCGGTACGGCTTGGCGGGGCGGCCGTTCTTGCGGCGAGACGCCTGATCGTTCACGAAAGGTGCTCCGGAGCTGGTGTGATGAAGGCTTCCAGCCTACGCCCGCGCCTATCCGCCCAGCCGCTCGCCCGCGGCGATGCGGACGCCGCGGGCCCAGTCGGCGGCCTGCATCGGCTTCTTGCCCTGCGGCTGGACCCACTGCAGCTGCACGGCGTGCGAGCCGGTGCCGACGTGGACGGAGTTCTTGGCGGCAGCGATCTCGCCGGGGGCGAGGCCGGCGCGGTCGGGGGTGAGCGCCACCGACATCACCTTCAGCCGCTCGCCGCGGAACGTCGTCCAGGCGCCGGGGGCGGGGGCGCAGCCGCGCACGACGCGGTCGACGCGCAGGGCGGGGGCGGCCCAGTCGACGCGGGCGTCCTCGACGCTGATCTTCGGGGCGAGCGAGACGCCCTCGGCGGGCTGCGGCACGGCCTTGAGGGTGCCGTCCTCGATGCCGTCCATGGTGGCGGCCAGCAGCCCGGAGCCGGCGAAGGCGAGCCGCGTCAGCAGGTCGCCGCTGGTGTCGGTCGGGCGGACCTGCTCGGTGAGCACGCCGTAGACGGGCCCGGAGTCCAGGCCCTCCTCGATCTGGAAGGTGGAGGCGCCGGTCACCTCGTCGCCGGCGAGGATCGCGTGCTGCACGGGGGCGGCGCCGCGCCACGCGGGCAGCAGGGAGAAGTGCAGGTTCACCCACCCGTGGGTGGGGATCTCCAGGGCGGCCTTGGGCAGCAGGGCGCCGTAGGCGACGACCGGGCAGCAGTCGGGGGCGATGTCGCGCAGCCGCGCGAGGAAGTCCTCGTCGCGCGGGCGGGTGGGCTTGAGCACCTCGATGCCCGCCTCCTCGGCGCGCTCGGCGACCGGGCTGGCGACCAGCCGGCGACCGCGTCCGGCGGGCGCGTCGGGCCGGGTGACGACGGCGACGACCTCGTGGCGGTCCGAGGCGATCAGAGCGTCGAGGGCGGGTACGGCGACCTCGGGGGTACCGGCGAAGACGAGCCTCATGGGTGGCGGACTACCTCTCTCGTGGCGCTCTCACAGCGCTGGCGGGGCGCCGGGCGGAACGGCGCTCCAGTCTAGAGGCGCCCTCGGCGCAGGGGGCGTGCGGGCTGACGCGCGCCCCATTCCAGCGGATGTACGCCCCCATACCGTGACCCAGCGGCCCGTGGCGCGTTGGGTCAAGAGAGATTGACCGAAACGGGCTGCAACCACGGTCCGCTTTCCTTGCGTTGTTTACCGACCACCCGTCAACTCTCGTCCTCCTACGTCCCTTTAACCGCCGGTCCGAGAGGCTTGTTCATGCCCGACCACGCAACCCACGACGCCCAGGCACGGGCCAGCCTGCATCTCCTGGTCCGGGACATCGAGAGGGTCCGCCGTCAGGTGGACGCGCTGCGCACCCTCACCGCCCAGCTGGGCAACGTCTACCGTCCGCGCCGTACGGGCCCGTCGGCGGGCTTCGTCGTCTACGGCCGTGCCCCCGCGCCGACCGTCCGGCTGGCGCAGGAGCTGCGGGACAGCGTCGAGACGCTGGTCACGGCGGCGGTGGACTTCGACCGCTCGCTGGGCTTCTCGTGGGACGCGGTGGGTTCGGCGCTCGGCGTCACCAAGCAGGCGGTGCACCGCCGCTACGGCGCCCGCCGGGCGGGCGGACAGACCACCACCGAGACCGCCGAGCCGGTCGTCCGCACGGCCGAGCCCACCCCGGTCCCCGTCGTCCCGGCCGCCCGCTCGGTGCCCGGCCAGCCGGTCGCCCACCGCGAGGAGCCCCGCGCCTCGGCCTTCCCGGGCCCCCGCAACGGCTGAGCCCTCCCCCGGCCTGGGCGCCACCGTGTCGCGCGCCACTTCGGGGGCCCTGCCCGGTGGGGACCGCCTCCGGCTGAGTGCGGTCCGGCACCGCCGGATTCCGACGTCGTGGCTGAGCACCGCTGCGGCGGGATTTCAGGCCCTGCCTCTGGTCTCCTCCCCCCGCCCGATGACGATCGCCACCAGCCGAGTGCCGCCGCGGCGGGACTTCGGGCGCTGGTCAGCCGATGTCCGGCGGGTCCACCCGCAGGCGTACCGGTTCGCCGTCACGGCGGGTCAGGCGGGCGGCCTGGGCGGTTTTGAGGGCGGCGGCCAAGGCGGCGCCCTGGCCCGGGCGGACGCGGAGGAGGGCGCGCTCCCAGTGCTCGCCCGGTGGGGGGTCGCCCGCGCGGCGGGGGCGGCCCGGCTGGGGGGCCGGCAGCGGGACGGGGCCCAGGACCTCCGTGCCCTGCGGCAGATCCGCGGCGGCGATCAGCTCGGCGATGGCGTCCGGCGGGCCGCTGACGGCCGCCATCCGGGACACCGGCGGAAAGCCCAGCTCGGCCCGGTCCGCGAGCTCGCGCATCGCGTGCCCGGCGGGGTCCCAGCGGACCAGCGCCTGCACGGGGCGCAGCGTGGGCTCGGCCACGACCACCACCGTGCCGCCCGCCTCCTGCCCCCGTACCAGCGCCGCCGCCGCCAGCCAGCGGCGCAGCGCCTCCTCGCCCGCCCGCAGGTCGGGGCGGCCCAGCAGGGCCCAGCCGTCCAGGAGCAGGGCCGCCGCGTAGCCGCCCTCGGCGACCGGTTCGGCGCCCGGGGTGGAGACGATCAGGGCGGGCCGGTCCGGGACGGTGTCCAGGACGTGGTCGCGGCCCGAGGTGCGGACCGGCACGGCCGGGAAGGCCCGGCCCAGCTCCTCCGCCGTGCGCCGCGCGCCGACGACCTGGGCGCGCAGCCGGAAGCCACCGCACTCGCCGCAGTGCCAGTCACGGGCCTCCTGCCCGCACCAGCCGCAGTGCAGCAGCCCGCCCTCGCCCCGCGCCTCCAGCGGCCCGGCACAGTGCGCGCAGCGGGCGGGCTCGCGGCACCGCTCGCAGGCCAGCCGCGGTACGTAGCCGCGGCGCGGCACCTGCACCAGCACCGGCCCGTGCTTGAGGCCCTCGCGGGCCACCTCCCAGGCGACGGTGGGCAGCCGGGCGGCGCGGGCGGCGGCGTCGCGCGCCTCGTCGCTCTCACCGACCGTGCGGACGCGGGGCGCCGCGGCCCGCAGCAGCTCCCGGCCGGCGGCCAGCGGCAGGGCCCAGCCGGTGTCCACCAGCTGGGCCGCCTCCACGGTGCAGCCGAAGCCGCCGAGCAGGAACGCCGCCTTCTCGTGCGCCGCCCGTAGCAGCAGCACCTCGCGGGCGTGCGGCTGCGGCGCGTGCGGCTCGCTGTGGCTGGAGTCGCCGTCGTCCCAGATCGCGGCGAGGCCCAGGTTCCGTACGGGCGCGAACATCGCCGCGCGCGTGCCGACGACGGCACGTACGGAGCCCCGGCTGACCGCCAGCCAGCGGCGGTAGCGCTCCTCCGGGCCGATGTCGGCGGTCAGCAGCACATGCCGGCCCGCTCCGATCAGCGCGCCGAGCGCGGCGTCGACGCGGGCGGCGGCCCGGCCGTCGGGCACCACGATCAGCGCGCCGCGCCCCGAGGCGAGGGCTGCGGCCGCGGCGCGGGCCAGCTCCGCCGGCCAGTGCGGGCCGGGCAGCGCGCTCCACACCGCGCGCGGGGAGTCGCCCCGGGCGACGGCGTCGAGATAGGCCGGCCCGGTCGGATACCGCGCCCAGCTGCCCGGCCCGGGCACCGGCGGCGGCGACAGGGGTGCGGGCGAGGGCTCGGTCTCGATACGGGCGTGCCGCGGCGGCACGGCCAGCTGCAGCACGTCGGCGAGCGAGCCGGCGTACCGGTCGGCGACGGCACGGCACAGCCCCAGCAGCGGCGGGCTCAGCACGGGCTCGGGCGACAGCACCTGGGCGATGGCCGCCAGCGGCCCCTGGTAGTCGGACTCGGCCACCCGCTCCACGATGAAGCCGTCGAGCAGGCCGCCGCCCTCGCGGCGCCCGCCCCGCACATTGCGGGTGCCCGCCCCGAAGCGCACCCGCACCCGGGTGCCGGGCCGGGCGTCGGCGTCCAGCTCGGCGGGCACCGCGTAGTCCCAGAGCCGGTCGAGGTGGACGGGGCCCTTGTCGACCAGCACGCGCGCGACGGGCAGCTCCTTGGCCAGCTCGGCGCCCCGCCACGTCCGCGGCTTGGCCCGCGGCACCTTGGCCTTGCGCACCGTCTCGCGAATGAACGCGAGCTGCTCCGCCTGCTCCCCCGCGGACTGCGCCCCGCCTCGCCCGTTCTCGCTGCTCACGGCTCCAGTCCTACCAGAGGGCACTGACAGGGGCGGCGGCGCGCGGGGGTGCCCGAGGTCAGAAATCGGCGGCGGCGTGCTGCTGCCATGGACCACTCGGCCACACCGGCCACCAGGCCGGCGACGGGATTCGAACCCGCGAGGGGCCACTGCCCCGGAAGGATCCGCCACCCGCGCACCGGGCACCCCGGCGCCGCAGCAAGGCTATCGGGGGATCAGAAAAAGGTCAGCCTGTGCCGCCGGGGGTTTCCCTGGCAGCACGACGGCCCCGGACCGACACATCGGTCCGGGGCCGTCGGCCGTGCGGAGGGGTCCTACAGCCCCGCGGCCTTCTTCAGCGCGTCCACGCGGTCCGTGCGCTCCCAGGTGAAGTCGGGAAGCTCACGGCCGAAGTGACCGTACGCGGCGGTCTGCGCGTAGATCGGGCGGAGCAGGTCGAGGTCGCGGATGATCGCGGCCGGGCGGAGGTCGAAGACCTCGGCGATGGCGGTCTCGATCTTCTCGGTGTCGACCGTGTTGGTGCCGAAGGTCTCGACGAACAGACCCACCGGCTCGGCCTTGCCGATCGCGTAGGCGACCTGGACCTCGCAGCGCGCGGCCAGGCCGGCGGCGACGACGTTCTTCGCGACCCAGCGCATCGCGTAGGCGGCCGAGCGGTCGACCTTGGACGGGTCCTTGCCGGAGAAGGCGCCGCCACCGTGGCGGGCCATGCCGCCGTAGGTGTCGATGATGATCTTGCGGCCGGTGAGGCCGGCGTCACCCATGGGGCCGCCGATCTCGAAGCGGCCGGTGGGGTTCACCAGGAGGCGGTAGCCCTCGGTGTCCAGCTTGATGCCGTCCTCGACGAGCTCCTTGAGGACGTGCTCGACGACGAACTCGCGGATGTCGGGCGCCAGCAGCGAGTCCAGGTCGATGTCCGAGGCGTGCTGCGAGGAGACGACCACGGTGTCCAGGCGCACGGCCTTGTTGCCGTCGTACTCGATGGTGACCTGGGTCTTGCCGTCGGGGCGCAGGTAGGGGATGGTCCCGTTCTTGCGGACCTCCGACAGGCGGCGGGAGAGCCGGTGCGCCAGGTGGATCGGCAGCGGCATGAGCTCGGGCGTCTCGTCGCAGGCGTAGCCGAACATCAGGCCCTGGTCGCCGGCGCCCTGCTTGTCGAGCTCGTCCTCATCGCCCTCAACGCGGGACTCATAGGCGGTGTCCACACCCTGGGCGATGTCCGGGGACTGGGCACCGATGGAGACCGAGACGCCGCAGGAAGCGCCGTCGAAGCCCTTCTTCGAGGAGTCGTAGCCGATCTCGAGGATCTTGTTGCGCACGAGAGAGGCGATCGGCGCGTAGGCCTTCGTGGTCACCTCACCGGCCACGTGCACCAGGCCGGTGGTGATGAGGGTCTCGACCGCGACGCGGGAGGTCGGGTCCTCCTTGAGGAGGGCGTCGAGAATGGAGTCGCTGATCTGGTCAGCGATCTTGTCGGGGTGCCCCTCGGTCACGGACTCCGAGGTGAAAAGGCGACGGGACACAATGCTCCCTGGGGTTGCAGCGGCTGCTGGCTGATCATTTGAAGGACCCGGCCGAGAGCTGCGCTCGACGCGGATCCGGGTGCCAGTTTATCCGTCCTTCCCCGGCTCGGGACATCCCGTCCTCCCTCACCGGCCGGGCCGGCCTGTGACACCCGCCACTCCGGCCCCTTTATTCCCGCCTGCGACCCTCAGGCGAAGCGCCTGGTCACCAGGTCCCAGACGGTGTCGGCGAGGGCTTCCTTGGGGCCGTGGGGGACCGGCGTCTCGGTGCCGTCGGCGGCCAGGACGACCGCCTCGTTCTCCTCCGAGCCGAAGGTCTTACGCTCCCCCACCTCGTTGACGACCAGCAGGTCACAGCCCTTGCGGGCGAGCTTGGCGCGGCCGTTGGCGAGCACGTCGTCGGTCTCGGCGGCGAAGCCGACGACGACCTGGCCGGGGCGGGGGCGCGCGGCGGAGAGCTCGGCGAGGACGTCGGGGTTGCGGACCAGGGCGACGGGCTCGGGCTCCTGGCCGTCCCGCTTCTTGATCTTGCCCTCGGCGTAGTGCGCGGGGCGGAAATCCGCCACGGCGGCGGCCATCACCACGGCGTCGGCGTCCGTGGCGGCCTTGAGCACCGCCTCCCGCAGCTGCACCGCCGTCCCCACGTGCACGACGTCGGCGCCCGCGGGGTCGGGAAGTTCGCTGTTGGCGGAGACGAGGGTGACGCGGGCACCGCGCGCGACGGCGGTACGGGCCAGGGCGTAGCCCTGCTTGCCGGAGGAGCGGTTGCCGAGGTAGCGGACCGGGTCCAGCGGCTCGCGCGTGCCGCCGGCGCTCACCACGACGTGCCGGCCGGCCAGGTCGGCGACCTGGGGGGCGGCGGCGCGGGCCAGCACCCGGCGGCAGACCTCGAAGACCTCGCCGGGCTCCGGGAAGCGGCCCTTGCCGGTGTCGACGCCGGTCAGCCGGCCGACGGCGGGCTCGATGACGATCGCGCCGCGGCGGCGCAGCGTCGCCACGTTCTCCTGGGTGGCGGCGTTCTCCCACATCTCGGTGTGCATGGCCGGCGCGAAGACGACCGGGCAGCGGGCCGTGAGGAGCGTGTTGGTCAGCAGGTCGTCGGCGAGGCCGTGGGCGGCCTTGGCCAGCATGTCGGCGGTGGCGGGGGCGACGACGACGAGGTCGGCCTGCTGGCCGATCCGCACGTGCGGCACCTCGTGCACGCTTTCCCAGACCTGGGTGACGGCGGGGTGGCCGGAGAGCGCGGACCAGGTCGCCTCACCGACGAAGTGCAGGGCCGAGGCGGTCGGCACCACCCGGACGTCGTGCCCCGACTCGGTGAGGCGGCGCAGCAGCTCGCACGCCTTGTAGGCGGCGATTCCGCCGCTGACCCCCAGGACGACCTTGGGCTTGTCCATCGCTCGCTTCTCCCCGCGCTCTCGTCCGTACGTGCGAACCGTACAGGCCCCATGACACACCACGGGCCCGGCAGTCGCTCCCCCAGCCCAAACGGTGGGTGGAGCCTCTGCCGGGCCCGTGGTGTCACATACCGAAAAACAGCGCTTACTGCGCCGGGGCCTCGACGGCCTCGGAGGTCAGCAGGCCCGCGTTGATCTCGCGGAGCGCGATGGAGAGCGGCTTCTCGTGGACGTGGGTGTCCACCAGCGGACCGACGTACTCCAGCAGGCCCTCGCCGAGCTGGGAGTAGTACGCGTTGATCTGGCGAGCGCGCTTGGCGGCGTAGATCACCAGGCTGTACTTCGAGTCGGTCGCCTCGAGCAGCTCATCAATCGGCGGGTTGATGATGCCCTCGGGCGCGGTGATGGAAGAGGACACTCTCTGCCTTCCGAAGGGGGGTGAAGAAAGATGTTCAGCGAAGCAAGGCTAGCAGCTCGCGTGCGACGTCCTCGACGGAGGTGTTGACCAGCGTGGTGTCGAACTCGGCCTCGGCGGCGAGCTCGACCTTCGCGGCGGCCAGCCGGCGCTCGATGACCTCGGGCGACTCGGTCCCCCGGCCGGTGAGCCGGCGGACCAGCTCCTCCCAGCTGGGCGGCGCGAGGAAGACCAGCTGGGCCTCCGGCATGGTCTCGCGGACCTGCCGGGCGCCCTGGAGGTCGATCTCCAGCAGGACCGGCTCGCCCGCCTCCAGGCGGTCGAGCACGGCCTTGCGGGGCGTGCCGTAGCGGTTGCCCGCGAATTCGGCCCACTCCAGCAGTTCGCCGTTGGCGATGAGCTTGTCGAACTGCTCGTCGTCGACGAAGAAGTACTGGACGCCCTCCTGCTCGCCGGGGCGCGGCTTGCGGGTGGTCGCGGAGACCGAGAGCCACACCTCGGGGTGGGCCTTGCGCATATGGGCGACGACCGTGCTCTTACCGACCCCGGAGGGGCCGGAGAGCACGGTCAGCCGCGGTTGTCTGGCCGGGGGTACGGGGGACGTCCCCCGGGAGACTGCAGTACTCATGCAGCGATTATCCCGGTTCCGGGGAGTGCCTGGGAACGCGGGACCGCCGCCGGGTGGCGGTCAGGCCGCCTTGTTGCCGAACTCTCGCTCAAGAGAGGCGATCTGGTTGGAGCCGAGTCCGCGCACGCGGCGGCTCTCGGAGATCCCGAGCCGCTCCATGATCTGCTTGGCGCGGACCTTGCCCACACCGGGAAGGCTCTCCAGGAGGGCACTGACCTTCATCTTGCCGATGACATCGTTCTTCTGGCCCTGCTGAATGACCTCGTGCAGCGAGGCGCCGGAGTGCTTGAGTCGATTCTTGACCTCGGCGCGCTCCCGGCGAGCCGCGGCGGCCTTTTCGAGCGCGGCTGCGCGCTGTTCAGGGGTAAGGGGCGGAAGAGCCACGCCTACGTCACCTCGGATGTCGAACTGTCGGATAAGGACCGGTGAGGAACCTAGTCGGCCCACACCTGGGGAGCAACGAGCAACGCGCTTGCTCGTTCGCTCTCGTCGGAGACTAGCGGCCGATCCCGCTCCAGTCAGCGAGAACAGACGAAAAGTCCTGGTCAGACTCGCTCGACCAGGACTTTTCCGGACATAATGACCGACAAATTTTCTTGGTTCCCGGCTTTTGGCGTCGAGCCGACCCCTCAGCCCCGGCGGCCCCGCGCGCGGACGCGTCAGCCCGCCACCGCCTGCCGGACCTCGTCCGCGAAACGCTCCGCGGCGCGGCGCAGGGCCGCCACGTCCGGGCCGTGCCGCAGCACGCCGCGGCTGACGTTCGGGACGACGTCGCCGACGGCGGAACCGAAGACCTTGGGCAGGTCGGCGGCGGTGGCGCCCTGCGCGCCGATGCCGGGGGCGAGCAGCGGGCCGTTGATGGCCAGATCCGCACCCGCCGCGCCGAGTGTCCCGCCCAGCGTCGCGCCGACGACCGCGCCGTAGGAGCCCATCGGGGCGGCACCGGCGTTCTCGGCCTTCAGGTGGTTCAGCATCGTCGCCGCGACGCTCGTGCCGTCGGCCCGCACCGCGTGCTGCACCTCCGCGCCCTCGGGGTTCGAGGTGAGGGCGAGGACGAAGACGCCCGCGCCGCTCTCGCGCGCCAGGTCCAGCGCCGGGCGCAGCGAGCCGTAGCCGAGGTAGGGGCTGACGGTGACCGCGTCCGAGAACAGCGGCGAGGCCGGGTCCAGGTAGGTCGCGGCGTACGCGGCCATGGTGGAGCCGATGTCACCGCGCTTGGCGTCCATCAGCACCAGCGCGCCGGCGGCCCGGGAGTCGGCGACGGCCCGCTCCAGCACGGCGATGCCGCGCGAGCCGAACCGCTCGAAGAACGCGGACTGCGGCTTGAGGACGGCGACCCGGTCGGCCAGCGCCTCCACGACGGTGCGCGTGAAGCGCTCCAGGCCCGCGATGTCGTCGGACAGGCCCCAGTCGGCGAGCAGCGCGGCGTGCGGGTCGATGCCCACGCACAGCGGCCCGCGCTCGTCCATGGCGCGGCGCAGGCGGGCGCCGAAGGGCTCTGGGGAGGTCTGCTGGGTCTGGGTCACTTCGCTTCTCCGGAGATACGGGCGCGGGTGGCGGCGCCGACCGCCTCGGCGAGGGTGGTGTAGGGGCTGGCGGCCAGGCGCTCGGCGAGGCCCTTGTGGATCGCCCGGCACCACAGCGGGCCCTCGTAGATGAAGGCGCTGTAGCCCTGGACCAGCGTGGCGCCGGCCAGGATGCGCTCCCAGGCGTCGTCGGCGGTCTCGATGCCGCCGACCCCCACCAGCGTGATCCTGTCGCCCACACGGGCGTACAGGCGGGCCAGGACCTCCAGGGAGCGCTCCTTGAGGGGGGCGCCGGACAGGCCGCCGGCGCCGATGGCCTCGACGGTGCGCTTGGGGGTCTTCAGGCCGAGCCCGTCGCGGGCGATGGTGGTGTTGGTGGCGATGATGCCGTCCAGGCCCAGCTCGACGGCGAGGTCGGCGACGGCGTCGATGTCCTCGTCGGCCAGGTCGGGGGCGATCTTCACCAGCAGCGGCACGCGGCGGGAGGTGACGGTGCGGTCGGCGGCCTCGCGCACGGCGCTCAGCAGCGGCCGCAGCGCCTCGGTGGCCTGGAGGTTGCGCAGGCCGGGCGTGTTCGGGGAGGAGACGTTGACGACGAGGTAGTCGGCGTGGGCGGCCAGACGCTCGGTGGAGGTGACGTAGTCGGCGACGGCCTCCTCCTCCGGCACGACCTTGGTCTTGCCGATGTTGACGCCCACGGTCGTCCGGAAGACGGCCTTGCGGGCCGCCAGGCGCTCCGCCACGGCCGCGGAGCCGTCGTTGTTGAACCCCATGCGGTTGATGAGCGCGCGGTCGGCCACGAGGCGGAAGAGGCGCTTCTTGGGGTTGCCGGGCTGCGGCTGGGCGGTGACGGTGCCGATCTCGACGTGGTCGAAGCCGAGCATGGCCATGCCGTCGATGGCGGCGGCGTTCTTGTCGAAGCCGGCGGCGAGGCCGAAGGGGCCGTGCATGCGCAGGCCGAGCGCCTCGGTGCGCAGCGCGGTGTGGCGGGGCGCGAGGACGGCGGCGACGAAGGTGCGCAGCACCGGGACGCCGGCGGCCAGGCGGATCCAGCTAAAGGCCAGGTGGTGGGCCTTCTCGGGGTCCATCCGCTTGAAGATCAGGTCGAAGAAGAGACGGTACATTTCCAGCCTTCTGAGCGAGGGAGCGGGGCGAGGGGGCTCAAGAAGAGGGGGACACCTTCCGGTGTCCCCCTCCTTGCGCCCTACGCCTCGCGGGCGGCGATCAGATGTTCCGCGTGCTCCTGCAACGAGCGCACGCCCACGTCACCGCGGGTCAGCGCGTCGATGCCCTGCACGGCGGCGGCGAGCGCCTGGACCGTGGTCAGGCACGGCACCGCCCGGGCGACCGCGGCGGTACGGATCTCGTAGCCGTCCAGGCGGCCGCCGGTGCCGTACGGGGTGTTGACGATCAGGTCGACCTGGCCGTCGTGGATGAGCTGGACGATGGTCTTCTCGCCGTTCGGCCCCTCGCCCTCGCTCTGCTTGCGCACGACAGTGGCGTTGATGCCGTTGCGCCGCAGGACCTCGGCGGTGCCGGAGGTGGCGAGCAGCTCGAAGCCGTGGGCGACCAGCTCGCGCGCCGGGAAGATCATCGAGCGCTTGTCGCGGTTGGCGACGGAGACGAACGCCCGGCCCTTGGTGGGCAGCGCGCCGTACGCGCCGGCCTGCGACTTGGCGTAGGCCGTGCCGAAGACCGTGTCGATGCCCATGACCTCGCCGGTGGAGCGCATCTCCGGGCCGAGGACGGTGTCCACGCCACGGCCGTGGATGTCGCGGAAGCGCGACCACGGCAGCACGGCCTCCTTGACGGAGATCGGCGCGTCCAGCGGCAGCGTGCCGCCGTCGCCCTCCTTGGGCAGCATGCCCTCCGCGCGCAGTTCGGCGACGGTCGCGCCCAGCGAGATGCGGGCGGCGGCCTTGGCCAGCGGCACGGCGGTCGCCTTCGAGGTGAAGGGGACCGTGCGGGAGGCGCGCGGGTTGGCCTCCAGGACGTAGAGGATGTCCCCGGCCATGGCGAACTGGATGTTGATCAGTCCGCGTACGCCGACGCCCTTGGCGATGGCCTCGGTGGAGGCCCGCAGCCGCTTGATGTCGTAGCCGCCGAGGGTGATCGGGGGCAGCGCGCAGGCGGAGTCGCCGGAGTGGATGCCGGCCTCCTCGATGTGCTCCATGACGCCGCCGAGGTAGAGCTCGTGGCCGTCGTAGAGGGCGTCGACGTCGATCTCGATGGCGTCGTCGAGGAAGCGGTCGATGAGCACCGGGTGCTCGGAGATCAGACCCGCGTGCCGCTCGAGGTAGCCGGCCAGCGAGGGCTCGTCGTAGACGATCTCCATGCCGCGCCCGCCCAGGACGTAGGAGGGGCGGACCATGACGGGGTAGCCGATGCCCGCCGCGATGCCCTTGGCCTCCTCGAAGGAGTAGGCGGTGCCGTACTTGGGCGCGGGCAGCCCGGCCTCGGTCAGGACGCGGCCGAAGGCGCCGCGCTCCTCGGCGAGGTCGATGGACTCGGGCGAGGTGCCGACGATCGGCACGCCGTTGTCCTTGAGCGCCTGGGCCAGGCCGAGGGGGGTCTGGCCACCGAGCTGGACGATGACGCCCGCGACGGGGCCGGCCTGCTGCTCGGCGTGGACGATCTCCAGGACGTCCTCCAGGGTGAGCGGCTCGAAGTAGAGCCGGTCGGAGGTGTCGTAGTCGGTGGAGACGGTCTCGGGGTTGCAGTTGACCATCACGGTCTCGTAGCCCGCGTCGCTGAGCGCGAAGGAGGCGTGGACGCAGGAGTAGTCGAACTCGATGCCCTGGCCGATGCGGTTCGGGCCCGAGCCCAGGATGATGACGGCGGGCTTCTCGCGCGGCGCGACCTCGGACTCCTCGTCGTAGGAGGAGTAGAAGTACGGCGTCTTCGCGGCGAACTCGGCGGCGCAGGTGTCGACCGTCTTGTAGACGGGGCGGACGCCCAGCGCGTGGCGGACCTCACGGACGACGTCCTCGCGCAGGCCGCGGATCGCGGCGATCTGGGCGTCGGAGAAGCCGTGGCGCTTGGCCTCGGCGAGCAGCTCGGGGCCGAGCTTCTCGGTGGCGGCCAGCTCGTCCGCGATCTCCTTGATCAGGAACAGCTGGTCGACGAACCACGGGTCGATCTTCGTGGCGTCGAAGACCTCCTGCGGGGTCGCGCCGGCGCGGATCGCCGCCATGACGGTGTTGATGCGGCCGTCGGTGGGCACGACGGCCTTCTCCAGCAGCTCGCTCTTGTCGCCGACCGGGCCGGTGAAGTCGAACTGCGAGCCCTTCTTCTCCAGCGAGCGCAGGGCCTTCTGCAGCGCCTCGGTGAAGTTGCGGCCGATGGCCATGGCCTCGCCCACCGACTTCATGGTGGTGGTGAGGGTGGCGTCGGCGGCCGGGAACTTCTCGAAGGCGAAGCGGGGCGCCTTGACCACGACGTAGTCGAGCGTGGGCTCGAAGGACGCCGGGGTCTTCTCGGTGATGTCGTTGGGGATCTCGTCGAGGGTGTAGCCCACGGCGAGACGGGCCGCGATCTTGGCGATCGGGAAGCCGGTCGCCTTGGACGCGAGCGCCGAGGAGCGCGAGACGCGCGGGTTCATCTCGATGACGATGACCCGGCCGTCCTCGGGGTTGACGGCGAACTGGATGTTGCAGCCGCCGGTGTCGACGCCGACCTCACGGATGATCGCGATGCCGACGTCCCGCAGGATCTGGTACTCGCGGTCGGTCAGCGTCATCGCCGGGGCGACGGTGATGGAGTCGCCGGTGTGCACGCCCATCGGGTCGAAGTTCTCGATGGAGCAGACGACCACGACGTTGTCGTGCTTGTCGCGCATCAGCTCCAGCTCGTACTCCTTCCAGCCGAGGATGGACTCCTCCAGGAGCACCTCGGTGGTCGGGGAGAGCGTGAGGCCCTGGCCGGCGATGCGGCGCAGCTCCTCCTCGTCGTGGGCGAAGCCGGAGCCGGCGCCGCCCATGGTGAAGGAGGGGCGGACGACGACGGGGTAGCCGCCGAGCGTGTCGACGCCCGCGATGACCTCGTCCATGGTGTGGCAGATGACCGAGCGGGCGGACTCGCCGTGGCCGATCTTGGCGCGGACGGCCTCGACGACGCCCTTGAACAGGTCGCGGTCCTCGCCCTTGTGGATCGCCTCGACGTTGGCGCCGATGAGCTCCACGCCGTACTTCTCCAGCACGCCGTTCTCGTGCATGGAGATGGCGGTGTTGAGCGCGGTCTGGCCGCCGAGGGTGGGCAGGAGCGCGTCGGGGCGCTCCTTGGCGATGATCTTCTCGACGAACTCGGGGGTGATCGGCTCGACGTACGTGGCGTCGGCGATCTCCGGGTCGGTCATGATCGTGGCCGGGTTGGAGTTGACGAGGATGACCCGCAGGCCCTCGGACTTCAGCACCCGGCACGCCTGGGTGCCGGAGTAGTCGAACTCCGCTGCCTGGCCGATGACGATCGGGCCGGAGCCGATGACCAGGACGGACTGGATATCGGTGCGCTTAGGCACGCTGGCCCTCCATGAGCGAGACGAAGCGGTCGAACAGGTATGCGGCGTCGTGCGGGCCCGCGGCCGCCTCGGGGTGGTACTGGACGCTGAACGCCGGCTGGTCGAGCAGCTGGAGCCCCTCGACCACATCGTCGTTCAGACAGACGTGGGAGACCTCGACACGGCCGTAGGGCGTGTCGGTCGCCGCGTCGAGCGGGGCGTCGACGGCGAAGCCGTGGTTGTGCGCGGTGACCTCGACCTTGCCGGTCGTACGGTCCTGCACGGGCTGGTTGATGCCGCGGTGGCCGTACTTCAGCTTGTACGTGCCGAAGCCGAGGGCCCGGCCCAGGATCTGGTTGCCGAAGCAGATGCCGAACAGCGGGGTCTTGCGGGAGAGGACCTCGCGCATCACCGAGACGGGGTGGTCGGCGGTGGCCGGGTCGCCGGGACCGTTGGAGAAGAACACACCGTCGGGGTTGACGGCGTAGACGTCCTCGGCGGTGGCGGTGGCCGGCAGGACGTGCACCTCGATGCCGCGCTCGGCCATGCGGTGCGGGGTCATGCCCTTGATGCCCAGGTCGATCGCCGCGACGGTGAAGCGCTTGGTGCCGATCGCCGGGACGACGTAGGTCTCCTTGGTGGCGACCTCGGCGGAGAGGTCGGCGCCCTTCATCTCGGGGGCCCGGCGGACCTCGGCGAGCATCGCGGCCGCGTCGGGAAGCGTCTCGCCGGAGAAGATGCCGACGCGCATGGCGCCGCGCTCGCGCAGGTGGCGGGTCAGCGCGCGGGTGTCGATGCCGCTGATGCCGACGACGCCCTGCCGGGCGAGCTCCTCGTCCAGGGACCGGCGCGAGCGCCAGTTGGACGGGACGCGGGCGGGGTCGCGCACGACATAGCCGGCGACCCAGATGCGGCCGGACTCGGGGTCCTCGTCGTTGACGCCGGTGTTGCCGACGTGCGGGGCCGTCATGACGACGACCTGGCGGTGGTACGAGGGGTCGGTCAGCGTCTCCTGGTAGCCGGTCATGCCGGTGGAGAACACGGCTTCGCCGAAGGTCTCCCCCACGGCCCCGTAGGCACGGCCGCGGAACGTACGGCCGTCCTCCAGGACGAGTACGGCGGGGACCTTGCCGGTCCCCTTGGTGGAGGTCGTCATCGTGCGCCTTCCGTGTCGTGGTTCAGGTGGTGCCGGGTGGTGAGGGCCTCGGTCCAGGCCGAGTGCTCCGCCGCCCGGTCGGAGCGGAAGCCGGAGTCGATCAGCTTCTCGCCGTGCTGCCAGGTGATCACGAGCAGGCCGCCCTCGGCGAGGACCTTGCCCGCGATGCCCTTGTCGAGGCGGGCGCCGCGCAGGGCGGCGGCGGGGATGAAGAAGTCCCGGGCGCCGGGCCGTACGACGGCCACGCCGTGCTCCGTCAGGGTGAGCTCGGCCCGGCTGCGGGTGCCCAGGCCGTGCGCGACGATGCGGTCGAGCCACTGCCCGGCGGTGGTCGAGCCGTGGTAGCGGCCCGTCATCGTGAGGACGGGCTCACCCGCCTCGCCCGGCTCGGCGGGGGCGGCGGGCAGCTCGGGCAGGTCGCCCTGGAGCGTGCCGCGCCACTTCCAGCCCTCGCGCATCAGCCAGTACAGCAGCGCGATGAAGAGCAGCAGCCCGACGACCCAGCCGATGCGCGCGGCCCAGTCCGTGACGTCGGCGGACTTCTGCCCGGCCGCCAGATTGATCAGTGCAGATGTCACGCGAGATTCCCGTCCACGACCGTTGCCCGGCCCCGCAGGAAGGTGTGGGTGACGCGACCCGGCAGCTCACGGCCCTCGTAGGGGGTGTTGCGGCTGCGGGAGGCGAAGCCCGCGGGGTCCACGACACCACGGTAAGCGGAGTCGAGCAGGGTGAGGTTGGCGGGTTCCCCGGCGGCGATGGGCCGGCCGTGGCCGGCGAGGCGGCCGATGGCGGCGGGGCGGAAGGACATGCGCTCCGCGACCTGGGCCCAGTCCAGCAGGCCGGTGTCGACCATCGTGTGCTGGACGACGGACAGGGCGGTCTCCAGGCCCACCATGCCCATGGCCGCCGCGCCCCACTCGCAGTCCTTGTCCTCGTGCGGGTGCGGGGCGTGGTCGGTGGCGACGATGTCGATCGTGCCGTCGGCCAGCGCCTCGCGCAGGGCCATGACGTCGGCTTCCGTGCGCAGCGGCGGGTTGACCTTGTAGACCGGGTTGTACGAGCGGACCAGCTCGTCGGTCAGGAGCAGGTGGTGCGGGGTGACCTCGGCGGTCACGTCGATGCCGCGGGACTTGGCCCAGCGGACGATCTCGACCGAGCCGGCCGTGGAGAGGTGGCAGATGTGCACGCGCGAGCCGACGTGCTCGGCGAGCAGCACGTCGCGGGCGATGATCGACTCCTCGGCGACGGCGGGCCAGCCGCCCAGGCCCAGCTCGGCGGAGACGATGCCCTCGTTCATCTGGGCGCCCTCGGTCAGGCGGGGCTCCTGGGCGTGCTGGGCGACGACGCCGTCGAAGGCCTTCACGTACTCCAGGGCGCGGCGCATGATCACGGCGTCGTCGACGCACTTGCCGTCGTCGGAGAAGACCCGCACCCCGGCGGCCGACTCGTGCATCGCGCCGAGCTCGGCGAGCTTCTTGCCCTCCAGGCCGACGGTGACGGCGCCGATGGGCTGCACGTCGCAGTAGCCGGACTCCTTGCCGAGCCGCCAGACCTGCTCGACGACGCCGGCGGTGTCGGCGACGGGGAAGGTGTTGGCCATGGCGAAGACGGCCGTGTAGCCGCCGCTGGCGGCCGCGCGGGTGCCGGTGAGGACCGTCTCGGAGTCCTCGCGGCCGGGCTCGCGCAGGTGGGTGTGCAGGTCGACCAGGCCGGGCAGCAGGATCTTGCCGTCGGCCTCGACGACCTGGGCGCCCTCGGCGCTCAGGCCCCCACCGCCCGGTAGGGCGATGTCGGACGGGGTCACCTCGGCGATGGTCTCGCCGTCGATGAGCACGTCCTGCGGCTCGCCGCCGAGGACCTTCGCACCACGGATCAGGATCTTGGTCATTACTTGTTCTCCTCGGTGCGGGCGGTGGCGTTGTTCGTGACGGCCGGCTCGGAGCCGCCGAGCAGCAGGTAGAGGACGGCCATGCGGATCGAGACGCCGTTGGCGACCTGCTCCACCGCGGTGCAGCGGTCGGAGTCGGCGACCTCGGCCGTGATCTCCATGCCCCGGTTCATCGGGCCGGGGTGCATCACGATGGCGTCCTGCGGCATCCGGGCCATGCGGTCGCCGTCGAGGCCGTAGCGGCGGGCGTACTCGCGCTCGGTGGGGAAGAAGGCGGCGTTCATGCGCTCGCGCTGGACGCGCAGCATCATCACGGCGTCGGTCTTCGGCAGCACGCTGTCGAGGTCGTAGGAGACCTCGCAGGGCCAGGTCTCGACGCCGATCGGCACCAGCGTGGGCGGGGCGACCAGGGTGACCTGCGCGCCGAGCGTGTGCAGCAGGTGCACGTTGGAGCGGGCGACGCGGCTGTGCAGCACGTCGCCGACGATCGTGATCCGGCGTCCGGCCAGGTCGCGGCCGAGGCCGGCGTCCCGGCCGACAAGGCGGCGGCGCATGGTGAAGGCGTCCAGCAGGGCCTGCGTGGGGTGCTCGTGGGTGCCGTCGCCGGCGTTGACGACGGCCCCGTCGATCCAGCCGGAGTTCGCCAGCCGGTAGGGGGCGCCGGAGGCGTGGTGGCGGATGACGACGGCGTCGGCGCCCATCGCCTCCAGGGTCAGGGCGGTGTCCTTGAGCGACTCGCCCTTGGAGACCGAGGAGCCCTTGGCGGAGAAGTTGATGACGTCGGCGGAGAGCCGCTTGGCGGCGGCCTCGAAGGAGATGCGGGTGCGCGTCGAGTCCTCGAAGAAGAGGTTGACGACGGTGCGGCCGCGCAGGGTGGGCAGCTTCTTGATCGGCCGGTCCGCGACCCGGGCCATCTCCTCGGCGGTGTCGAGGATCAGGACGGCGTCGTCGCGCGTGAGGTCGGCGGCCGAGATGAGGTGGCGCTTCATCCGGTTGCTCCGTGGTTGAGGAGGTATGCGGGGGCTGTGGCCGGGCATGCGGCGGCGCGGGAACGGCCCGGGGGGGACCCGAGGGACGCGGTACCCGCGGAAGGAGTGCTACTGCCCGTCGGCCGGGGCGGTCGCGCCCGCGCCGAGGAGCACGCTGTCGCGGCCGTCCTCCTCGGTGAGCTGGACCTTGACCGTCTCCCGCAGCGACGTGGGGAGGTTCTTGCCGACGTAGTCGGCGCGGATCGGCAGTTCACGGTGGCCGCGGTCGACGAGGACCGCGAGCTGGACGGCGCGCGGGCGCCCGATGTCGTTCAGGGCGTCCAGGGCGGCCCGGATGGTGCGGCCGGAGAAGAGCACGTCGTCGACGAGGACCACGAGCCGGCCGTCGATGCCCTCACCGGGGATGTCGGTGCGGGCCAGCGCACGCGCCGGGCGCAGCCGGAGGTCGTCGCGGTACATGGTGATGTCGAGGGAGCCGACCGGGGTCTTGCCCCCGGTGATGTCCTCGAGCTTGGCGGCCAGCCGACGGGCGAGGAAGACGCCACGGGTCGGAATGCCGAGGAGTACGACGTCGTCGGCGCCCTTGGCGCGTTCGACGATCTCATGCGCGATACGGGTCAGAACCCGGGCGATGTCCGGTGCTTCGAGCACGGGACGCGCGGTGGGAATTGCGTCCATACGAAACGGACCCCCTTCTCCGCCTCACGGGACGGACTTTAAAGGACGTCGGATTTACATGTTTCACCGTACCAGGACCGCCGGTGAACTCTTGCCGCCACCCCTGACGGCCCAGGGTATGGACCATTCGGCTTGACGAACCGAGATTACGCTGCGTAACCTCACAGTGAGTTACCAGTCTTCGTCCGGGGAGCTTTATGTCCAGCGAATACGCCAAACAGCTCGGGGCCAAGCTCCGCGCCATCCGCACCCAGCAGGGCCTCTCCCTCCATGGTGTCGAGGAGAAGTCCCAGGGGCGCTGGAAGGCCGTCGTAGTGGGTTCGTACGAGCGCGGCGACCGTGCCGTGACCGTGCAGCGCCTGGCCGAGCTGGCCGACTTCTACGGTGTGCCCGTGCAGGAACTGCTGCCCGGCACCACGCCCGGCGGTGCCGCCGAGCCCCCGCCGAAGCTGGTCCTGGACCTGGAGCGGCTCGCCCATGTCCCGGCCGAGAAGGCGGGCCCGCTCCAGCGTTATGCCGCGACCATCCAGAGCCAGCGGGGCGACTACAACGGCAAGGTGCTGTCGATCCGCCAGGACGACCTGCGCACCCTCGCCGTCATTTACGACCAGTCGCCCTCGGTGCTCACCGAGCAGCTGATCAGCTGGGGTGTGCTCGACGCCGACGCGCGCCGCGCCGTCCAGCACGAGGACGCCTGACCACCGGTCCGGCCCTCATACAAACCGCCGGGGGCGGGGGAAACCCATTGGGTTGGAACTGGCCGAGGACGCATGAGGGCGGGGCGGTGCGCCGCCCTGTTCAACTGACGGACCGTAAGGCGCAATAAGGC
>NZ_JBEYZU010000025.1:0-80466 GCF_040646235.1 Streptomyces sp. NPDC046261
ACGGCCGCTACAACAACCTCCAGGCCGCCAACAGGGCGATTTCCTGTGCCGACGCGGCCCCCGCCGCGCCCGGCCTACGGTCGTAGGAGGGACCGTGCGGGGGCCGTCCCACGGGGCGGCGCACCGGCAGCAGTGAACGACTGGGGGTGAGACGCGACGCCTTCGAACAGCCCGCCGAACGACGCCGGGCGGTACGCCGGCGGCCCACCGCCCCCGGCCCGTACCCTGCTGGACGTCCTCGACGCCACCGCCACCGCGCACCCCGGCGCGCCGGCCGTGGACACCGGCACCGACGTGCTGACCTACCGCGCCCTGTGCGCCGAAGTCGCCCGGCGGGCCGCGCGGCTGAGCCGGGCCGGGGCGGGTCCCAGCGACCGGATCGGCATCCGGATCCCCTCCGGCACCACCGAGATGTATCTGTCCCTGCTGGCCGTGCTGCGCTGCGGCGCCGCCTATGTGCCCGTGGACGCCGACGATCCCGCCGAGCGGGCCGCCACCGTCTTTCGCGAGGCCGGCGTGTGCCTGGTCGTGGGCCCGGACGGCTCCCTCACCGAAGGCCCCGCGTCGGCCATGGGAGACCTGCCGCGCGCGCCGCTGCCGGACGACGACGCGTGGGTCATCTTCACCTCCGGCTCCACCGGCGCGCCCAAGGGCGTCGCCGTCACCCATCGCAGCGCCGCCGCGTTCGTCGACGCCGAGGCGCAGCTGTTCCTGCGGGAGAGGCCGCTTGGCCCCGGGGACCGGGTCCTGGCCGGGCTGTCGGTGGCCTTCGACGCCTCCTGCGAGGAGATGTGGCTGGCCTGGCGGCACGGCGCCTGCCTGGTCCCGGCGCCACGCTCGCTGGTGCGCTCCGGCCATGAACTGGGGCCGTGGCTCGCCGAGCACGCCATCACGGTCGTCTCGACCGTGCCCACGCTCGCCGCGCTGTGGCCGCCGGAGTGCCTGGCGGGGGTGCGGCTGCTGATCGTCGGCGGCGAGGCGTGCCCCGCCGGTCTCGTCGAGAGGTTCGCGGTGCCCGGCCGCGAGATGTGGAACACCTACGGGCCCACCGAGACCACCGTCGTCGCGTGCGCCGCCCGGCTGCTGCCCGGCCGGCCCGTACGCATCGGCCTGCCCCTGCACGGCTGGGACCTGGCCGTCGTCGACCGGGCGGACGAGCCCGTACCGGCCGGCGCGGAGGGCGAACTGGTCATCGCGGGGGTCGGCGCCGCCCATTACCTCGACCCCGTCAAGGACAGCGACCGCTTCCGGCCCTCCACGGCCCTGGGCACCCGGCGCGCCTATCACACCGGCGACCTCGTCCGGGCCGACCCCGAGGGGCTCGTCTTCGCCGGCCGGGCCGACGAGCAGGTCAAGATCGGTGGCCTGCGGGTGGAACTCGGCGAGATCGACGCCGCGTTGAGCGCCCTGCCCGGCGTGCGGGGCGCGGCCGCCGCCGTGCGCACCACTGCGGCCGGTGACCCGCTGCTCGTCGGGTACGTCGTGCCCGGCCGCTCCTATCCCCGCCGGCGCGCGCGGGCGCTGCTCGGCGAGCGGCTGCCCGCCGCGCTCGTGCCCGTCCTGGTCGAGGTCGACGGCCTGCCCACGCGTGCCTCGGGCAAGGCCGACCGTGACGCCCTGCCCTGGCCGCCGCGGCCCTCCCCCGCCCCGGCCGACGGGCCGCGGGGCACGGCCGCCGCCCTGGCAGGCGTGTGGGAGGAGCTGCTGGGCGTACGGCCCGCCGAGGACGACGACTTCACCGCCCTGGGCGGCACCAGCCTGACCGCCGCCCGCATGGCCTCCGCCCTGCGCGAGCACCACCCCGGCGTCTCGGTCGCCGGCCTCTACCGCCACCCCGTCCTGCGTGACATGGCGGCCCACCTCGACTCCCTCGCCCCGCCCGCCTCCCGGCACCCCGCCGCCACCCCCGCGGTCCCTCCCGTGCCGCGGCGCACCGGCGTCGCCCAACTGCTCGTCCTGGGCGTCCTCTACGGCATCGCCGGGCTGCGGACGGTCGTGGCGGTGGCCACCGTGAGCAATGTGCTCACCGCGCTCTCCCCCACGCCGTGGGCGCCGCACACCTCCTGGTGGCTGCTCCTGGCCGGCTGGATCCTCCTGTTCAGCGCGCCCGCCCGGCTCGCCGTCGGCGCCGCCGCCGCCCGCCTGCTGACGCGGGGCATCGGCGCGGGCGCGTACCCGCGCGGCGGCCGGGTCCACCTGCGGCTGTGGGCCGCCGAGCGCGCCGTCGCCTCCTTCGGCGTCCCCGCCGTCCTCGGCACACCCTGGGCGCCGTGGTACGCCCGGGCCCTGGGGTGCGCGGTGGGCGAGGACGTGGAGCTGCACACCCTCCCGCCGGTGACGGGTCTGGCCGAACTGGGTGACGGGTGTGCCGTGGAACTGGAGGCCGACATCGCCGGCCACTGGCTGGACGGCGCGACGCTGCGCGTGGGCCCGGTGCGGGTCGGTGCCGGTGCCCGGGTGGGGCACCGCGCGGTCCTCATGCCGGGGGCGAGCCTGGGCCCGGGCGCACAACTGGCGCCCGGCGCCTGCCTGGACACCGCGGCCCCGGCAGGCACGCACTGGGAGGGATCACCGGCACGGCAGGCGCCGCGCGCCGACGGTGACCGGCGCACGGGCAGCGCCCCCGCGCAACAGGGCCCCGGCACCCCGGCCCCGGCAGGCACGACGCCGGAGGGCTCACGCGCGCGGGGCGCGCCACGCGCCGGCGGCGACCGGGCGGCGGGGCCCGGCCCGCCTCCACAGGAGACGGCACGCGCAGGCCGGGACCACCGGCGGTGGTGGGCCGCCGTGTACGGACTGTCCCTGATCGGGTTGCCGATGCTCGGTGTGCTCGTCGCCGCCCCTTCGCTCGTCGCCGCGTACTTCCTGGTCCAGGGTGAGCCCCGGCTCTCCTCCGCGGGGTTGTCCCTCCTGATGGCCGTGCCCGGCCTGACCGTGGTGACCGTGGTCTGCCAGGTCCTGGTGGTCGCCGCGGTGGTCCGCGCCGCAGGGCGTGGTCTGCGGCCCGGCAGCCACCCGGCCCGCGGGGGCGTCGCCTGGCGGGCCTGGCTGGTGACCCGCCTCGTCGGCGGTGCCCGCGGCAGCCTCTTCCCGCTCTACTGCTCCCTGGCCACGCCGCCCTGGCTGCGCCTGCTGGGCGCGCGGATCGGCCGACGGGGGGAGATCTCCACGGTCCTGCCGCTGCCTTCCCTGCTCACGGTCGAGGACGGTGCCTTCCTCGCCGACGACACCCTCGTCGCCCCCTACGAACTGCGGGGCAGCCGGCTGGTGCTGGGGCCGGCGCGCATCGGCCGGCGGGCCTTCGTCGGCAACTCCGGCATCGTGGCCGCCGGCCGCACCGTCGCCGACCGCGCTCTCGTCGGCGTCCTGTCCGACGCCCCGGAGCACGGCGCCCCCGGCACCTCCTGGCTGGGCCGGCCGCCGCTGCCGCTGCCGCGGACGCCCGCCCACCCGGACCCCGGGCGCACCTTCGAGCCCCCGGCACGACTGGTGGCCGCCCGTACCGCGGTCGAGACGTGCCGTCTGGTGCCGCTGATGTGCTTCGCCGCGCTCGTGGTGGCCGTGACGGTGGGCGAGTTGGCCGCGCTCGGCAGGGGCGGCCCGGTGCTCGCCGCGCTCGTGGCCGGGCCGCTGCTGGCGGCGGCCGGCGTCGTGGCCGCCCTGACGGCCACGGCGGCCAAGTGGCTGCTGATGGGCCGCTTCAGGCCCGGCGAGCACCTGCTGTGGAGCGCGTTCGTGTGGCGCAACGAGCTGTACGACACGTTCGTGGAGTCCCTGGCCGTGCCCTGGCTCATCGGCCCCTGCACCGGCACCCCCGTCCTCAACTGGTGGCTGCGCAGCCTGGGCACGCGCGTCGGCCGGGGCGTGTGGTGCGACACCCACTGGCTTCCGGAGAACGATCTGGTCACCCTCGGCGAGGGGGCCGGCGTCGGGCGGGGCTGCGTGCTGCAGACCCATCTCTTCCACGACCGCATCATGCGCATGGACACCGTCCGTCTCGCCGACGGTGCCTGTCTCGGCCCGCACGGCATCCTGCTGCCGGGCACCGCCGTCGGCGAGCACACCGCCATCGCCCCCGCCTCCCTGGTCATGCGCGGCGAAAGCGTTCCCGCCCGTACGCGCTGGGCCGGCAATCCCATCGCGGGCCGGACCGGGGACAAGGAGGAGGGGGCATGACGTTCCGCAGCCGGCTGCTGTCCGGCCGCCACTCCCCCGCCGCGGCCGCGACGGGCACGGGCCCGCGGGCGACCGCCGCTTCCCGCTACTTCCCCCGGCACGGCTCCGACGGGCACCACACCCTCGCCTACGAGCTGCGCCTGGCCTACGACCCCGCACGGGGATGGCTGGAGGGGCGGGCCCGTATCGAGGCCGTCGCCGACCACCGCACCGGCCACGTCGAGCTCGACCTGGCCGGGCCGACCGTGCGGGCCGCGCTGGCGGACGGGCGGCCCGTGCCCGTCCACCAGCGGCGCGGCAAGGTCCGCCTCCCCCTCCGGCGGCCCCTCGAACCCGGCGCCCGGTGCGTCCTGGACCTGCGGTACGAGGGGCGGCCCCAGCCGGTCGGTACGCCGTTCGGCCCCATCGGCTGGGACCGGACCGGGGACGTCCACGACGGCACGCTCGTGGCCTCGCAGCCCCTCGGCGCGCCGTCCTGGTTCCCGTGCAACGACCGCCCGGACGACAAGGCCGTCTACACCATCACGGTCACGGCACCGGCCGGCCACCACGTCGTGGCCAACGGTACCCTGACGGCCCGTCAACCACTGCCGGACGGCCGGGAGAGCTGGACGTACCACCACCCCAGCCCCATGGCCTCCTACCTCGCGGCCGTCCACACCGGCCGCTTCACCCCCGAACCGGTGCCCGCCGACGAGGGCCCACCGCACTCCGGCCCGGTGCCAGTACGGGACTTCCACCCCGCCGACCTCGCCGAGCGCGCCCGGCACGACCTGGGGCGTCAGCCGGAGATGCTGCGGTTCTTCGCCACCCTCTTCGGCGCCTACCCGTTCGAGAGTTACGGCGCCGTCGTCGTCGACGCCGATCTGGACGTGCCGGTGGAGAACCAGACGCTCGCCGCGTTCGGCCGCAACCACCTCGACGGCCGGCGCGGGTGGGAGACGCTCATGGCCCACGAGATCGCCCACCAGTGGTACGGCGACAGCGTGGGGATCGCCGACTGGCGGCACATCTGGCTCAACGAGGGCTTCGCCACGTACGCCGAGTGGCTGTGGTCGCAGCACACCGGGGGCCACACCACGGACACCCTGGCCGGGCAGGCGTGGCGGGAACTGGCGGACGGCCGGCAGGACCTGCGCGTCGCGGACCCCGGACCGCGCCACCTCTTCGACGACCGCGTCTACGTCCGCGGCGCCTGTGCGCTGCACGCGCTGCGCCGCGCGGTCGGGGACGAGGTGTTCTTCGCGATCCTGCGCACCTGGCACACCGCTCACCGGGGCACGGCCGTGGACACCGCCGCGTTCCTGCGGCACGCGCAGGCCACGGCGGGACGGGAGCTGGGCGACGTCGTCCATCCGTGGCTGTTCGAGCGGCGCCTGCCCGGTGCCTTCGGCGAGAACGGGCGGTGACCGGCCCGTCACGCCCGTCGGACGGCCCCCGGCCGCCGAGGGGACCGGCCCCCGTCAACCCTTGGCCAAGGCATCCGGGGGTCGTGTCCGGCCCCGTTCCGTGCGACCGGCGTGGCGCGTACCGTTCGCGCCGCCGCAGCGCGCGGGGTAGACAATGGGGTATGGCCCGAAACCGGGGCCGCTCCCGGGGGCCCTCGGGCCGCTGGTTCGCCGGTCGGCGCCCGGGCAGTCGGCGTGAGCGGCGGCAGCGCGATGGCTCGCGCCTGCCGTCGTTGCGGCGCCTGTGGCAGGGGGCGAGCACGCGCAGCGTCGCCGGGCAGATGTTCATCCTGCAGGTGCTGATCGTGCTGCTGCTCGTCGTGGCCGCCGGGACCGCCCTGGTGCTGCAGGCGCGCAGCGACAGGTTCCAGGCGGCGCGCGACCGTTCCCTGGCCGCGGCCGAGGCGTTCGCCCACTCGCCCGGCCTGGTGCAGACGATGCGCGGGCCCGATCCGGCCGCGGTGCTCCAGCCGCTGGCCGAGGCCACGCGCAGACAGGGCGGCGTGGACTTCCTCGTCGTGATGAACCGCGACGGCATCCGCTACACCCACCCCGACCCCCGGGAGATCGGCAGGAAGTTCGTCGGCACCATCGAGCCGTCGCTGAGCGGCCATGTGACCGTCGAGGACGTCAAGGGCCCGCTCGGGGAGGAACTGCAGGTCGTGGTCCCGGTGACGGACAACGGCAGGGTCGTCGGCATGGTGTCCTCGGGCCTGAAGGTCAGCTCCGTGAGCAGCGCCGTGGACCAGCAGCTGCCCGTGGTCATCGGGGCCGGCGCCGCGGCCCTCGCCCTGGCGACGGGCGGTACGGCGCTGGTCACGCGGCGGCTGCGGCGCCAGACCCACGGCCTGGGCCCGGCCGAGATGACCCAGATGTACGAGCACCACGACGCGGTGCTGCACGCGGTGCGCGAGGGCGTGGTCATCGTCAGCGGCGACGGGCGGCTGCTGCTCGCCAACGACGAGGCACGCCGGCTGCTGGACCTGCCCCCGGACGTGGAGGGACGCACCGTGGCCGAGCTCGGCCTCGACCCCCGGATGGCCGAACTGCTGGTGTCGCGTCGCGTGGCCACCGACGAGGTGATCCCCGTCGGGGAGCTGCTGCTCGCGGTGAACAACCGGCCCACCGACCGCCGGGGCGGGCCGCCCGGCAGCGTGGCCACGCTGCGTGACTCCACCGAGCTGCGTGCCCTCGCCGGGCGGGCCGAGGTCGCGCGCGGCCGCCTGCGGCTGCTGTACGACGCGAGCGTGGCCATCGGCACGACCCTCGACGTCCAGCGCACGGCCGAGGAGCTCGCCGAAGTGGCCTCCCCCCGCTTCGCCGACTATGTCTCCGTCGACCTCGCCGAGCCCGTCCTGCGTGGCGAGGAGCCCCGGGCCGGGGTGGGCAGCGAGGCGCCCGAGCTGCGCCGCGTGGCGCTCAGCGGCATCCGCGACGACCATCCCCTGTACCGGGCGGGCGAGGTGCACCGGTTCGCCGCGCCCACCCCGCAGGCCAAGGGCTTCAGCAGCGGGCGGGCCGTGCTCGTACCCGACCTGCAGGGCTCCTCGGGCTGGCGCACCCAGGACACCGTACGCACCCAGGCCATCATGGACTTCGGCTTCCACTCCCTGATCACCGTGCCGCTCAAGGCGCGCGGGGTGCTGATGGGAATCGTCAACTTCTGGCGGTCGGAGGGCAGCAGCACCTTCGAGGAGGACGACCTGTCCCTGGCCGAGGAGCTGGCGGCCCGGGCCGCGGTGTCCATCGACAACGCGCGCCGCTTCACCCGCGAGCACGCGATGGCCGTGACCCTGCAGCACAGCCTGCTGCCGCGGGGCCTGCCCGAACAGGACGCCCTCGACATCGCCTACCGCTATCTGCCGGCCCAGGCGGGGGTGGGGGGCGACTGGTTCGACGTCATCCCGCTGCCGGGGGCGCGCGTCGCCCTGGTCGTCGGCGACGTGGTCGGTCACGGACTGCACGCCGCCGCGACGATGGGCCGGCTGCGCACGGCCGTGCAGAACTTCTCCACCCTCGACCTGCCGCCCGACGAGCTGCTCGGGCACCTCGACGAACTGGTCGGCCGCATCGACCAGGAGGCGGACGCGGCGAACGAGGAGGCCACGATCGCGGGCGCCACCTGCCTGTACGCGATCTACGACCCGTCCACGGGGATCTGCAGCCTGGCCCGGGCCGGTCATCCCCTGCCGGCCCTCGTGCGCCCCGACGGGAGCGTGGAGTTCCCCGAGCTGCCCGCGGGACCGCCGCTCGGCCTGGGCGGTCTGCCCTTCGAGGCCGCGGAGCTGCGGCTGCCCGAGGGCAGCAACCTCGTCCTGTTCACCGACGGCCTCATCGAGGACCGCCGGCGGGACATCGACGCCGGGCTGCGGATCCTGCACGAGACCCTCGCACAGGCCGGCCGGGACCCTCAGGAGACCTGCGAGGCGGTCCTGGAGGCGCTGCTGCCGGCCCGTCAGACCGACGACATCGCCCTGCTCGTGGCCCGTACCCGCGTGCTGGCGGACGACCAGACGGCCGAGTGGGAGCTGCCCTCGGACCCGGCGGTCGTGGCCGGGGCGCGCGCCGACATCACCGCGCAGCTGTCGCGGTGGGGCCTGGAGGAGGCGGCGTTCACCACCGAGCTGGTCATCAGCGAGCTGATCACCAACGCCATCCGCCACGCCTCCGGCCCGATCCGCGTCCGCCTGCTCCGGGACCGCGCCCTGATCTGCGAGGTCTCCGACACCAGCAGCACCTCACCGCACCTGCGCTACGCGGCCGACGAGGACGAGGGCGGCCGCGGGCTGTTCCTCGTCGCCCAGCTCGCCGAGCGCTGGGGCACCCGCTACACCCCCGGCGGAAAGGTCATCTGGGCCGAACAGCCCCTGTCCTGAGCGCTTACCGCGCGCCCACGGGCTCCGGTGCCGCGAGCCCGTGCAGTCCGGCCGGCAGCGGCCCCGTGTGGACGACGCCCAGCCGCTGGGTGGCCCGGGTGAGCGCGACGTACAGATCGCTCACGCCGAACTCCCGCGGCTCCGCCACGATCACCGTGTCGAATTCCAGCCCCTTGGCCTGGCGTGGGTCGAGCAGCACGACCGGGCTCGTCAGGTCCGGGGACGCGCCGGCGGAGGCGGCCGGGACGGCGGCGGACAGGGCGGCGTGCAGACGGCGGGGGGCGATCACCGCGAGGCGGCCGTCCTGCCGGCTCTCCCGTTCCACGGCCTCGGCGACCGCGCGGGGCAGGTCGTCGGTGTGCCGGGCCCATGGCCGTATGCCGGTGGAGCGGATGGACGACGGCGGCTCGAAGGAGGGGTCGGCGGCCCGGATCACCCCTGCCGCGACCTCCATGATCTCGGCGGGTGTGCGGTAGTTGACGCCGAGCCGGACGTGTTCCCAGCGGTCGCCGACGTACGGCGCGAGGATCGTCTCCCAGGCGCCGCAGCCGCCCGGTTCGGCGGTCTGCGCCGGGTCGCCGACCAGGGTCAGCGAACGGGTCGGGCAACGGCGCATCAGCAACCGCCAGGCCATCGCGGACAGCTCCTGCGCCTCGTCCACGATGATGTGGCCGAAGGCCCACGTGCGGTCGGCGGCGGCGCGCTCGGCGGCGCTGCGGTGGTCGGCCTCCTCGTGCCGGTCCGCGAGCCGTTCCGCGTCGACCAGGTCGTGGGCGGCCAGCACCTCCGCGTCCTCGTCGTCGCGGTCCTCGAACTCCTGGGTGCGGGAGCCGTAGGACAGGTCGAGGACGCCCTGCGCGTAGGCGATCCGCTCCTGGCGCTCGGCCTCGGCGGCGGCGCGGGCCGCCGAGTCGTCCTCGCCGAGGAACTCGGCCGCCTCGTCCAGCAGCGGGACGTCCGCGGGGGTCCAGCCGCCGTCGTGGTCCGCCGGCCGGCGGATGGCCCGCGCGTCGGCGTCCGGGAGGTGGACGGGGTCGGCGAGGAAGTCGGCGACCAGCTGCCGCGGGGTGAGGACGGGCCACAGCTCCTCGATGGCGGCGTGCACCTCGGCGCTGGCGGCGACCCCCTTGCCGAGCTGGGCGATGTCGTCCGGGCCGAGGAAGTTCGGACCGCCGTACGGATCCGCGCCGATACGGTCGGCCAGCTGGGCGGTGAGCGCGTCGATGACGCGGAAGGCGAAGTACGGCCGGGCGAGGTTGTGCGGCAGGGCGGTCTCACGGGCGTGGCGCCGGGCCTCGCGCGCCATGTCCGCGTCCAGCCGCAGCTCGCCGTCCTCGTGGTCGATGACGATGACCGGGTCGGGCAGCCGCTGCCGGTCCGCCACGAAGCGCGCCAGGGCGCCGGCCATGGCGGCACTGCCCTTGACCTCGGCGGCCCGGGGGGTGTCGGTCGCGGTCGCGGTCACGCCGGGGAAGAGCTCGCCGGGTGTGGCGAGCAGGACCCCGGTCTCGCCGAGCGAGGGCAGCACCTCTCCGATGTAGCCGAGGAACGCCGGGTTGGGCCCGACGATCAGCACGGCACGGCGGGCCAGCTGCTCCCGGTGCGCGTACAGCAGGTAGGCGGCGCGGTGGAGCGCGACGACGGTCTTCCCGGTGCCCGGGCCGCCCTCGACCACGAGGACGCCGCGGTGCGGGGCGCGGATGACGCGGTCCTGCTCGGCCTGGATGGTCTGCACGATGTCGTGCATGCGGCCGGTGCGCGCGGCGTCCAGCGCCGCGAGGAGGACGGCGTCCGCGTCGGCGCCCTCGTGACCGGTGCGTACGGTGTCGGCGAGATCCAGGATCTCGTCGTGCAGCGCCGTGACCCGGTCCCGGTCGGTGGTGATGTGCCGCCTGCGGCGCAGCCCCATCGGGGTGTGCCCGGTGGCGAGATAGAACGGGCGCGCGACCTCGGCGCGCCAGTCGACGACGAGCGGGGTGTGGTCCTCGTCGTCGCGCCGGATGCCGATGCGGCCGATGTGGTGATCGCGGCCGTCGCGGAAGGCGAGCCGTCCGAAACAGAGCCCGTTCTCCCCCGCGTTGAAGGCGGCCAGGAGCCCGGACTGCTCGGCCACCAGCACATCGCGCTCCAGTCGCGCCTGAAAGCCGCTCGTGCCCAGCGACAGCGCGTCCCGCACGGCGGCCTCGGCTCCTGCCCTCAGCTCGGCGAGGCGCCGGTGCAGCAGGTCGATGAATTCCTGCTCCTGTCGCAATTCCTCGTTTGACAATTCAGCTCCCGCACGGATATCATGACCTCATAAAGCTTCCCCATGCCCTGAGTTCACCAGGACATGGAAACCCCCAATATACGCAGAGAAATACCCCGGCCGTCAATCGGTCCGGGGTATTTCTTTTCGTGCGGAAGCTTGCCCGGCGGGCCCGGTACGGCCCCGCCGGAGCGGGCCGTACCGGGGGCACGGGCCGGGTCAGGCCGCCGCGGACCTGCTGCTGTCCGCCTCGAGGTGCCCCGCCTCGGGCACCGGGCGCGCGCCCCACGGGCGGTCGGCCGGTCCGGCGGGCGGGCGCACGGCGTGCAGGGCCGCCTTGGCCTCGGACGCATACGTGTCGACGTATTCCTGGTCCGACAGCTTCAGGATCGCGTACATGATTTCGTCCGTGACGGCCCGCAGTACCGCACGCTGGTCGTGCATTCCCGCGTACCGGGAGAAGTCCAGCGGCTCCCCGAACCGAATGGTGATCGGCACGATGCGCGGGAGCAGCCGCCCCGTCGGCTGGGACTCGAACGTCCCGATCATCGCGCAGGGGATCACCGGCGCGCCCGACTCGAGCGCCATGGCCGCCACGCCGACCTTCCCCTTGTACAGCCGCCCGTCGTGCGAGCGCGTCCCCTCCGGGTAGATGCCGAGCAACTCACCCCGGCCGAGCACCCCCAGCGCGGTGTCGACCGCCGCCTGCGCCGCCTCCTTGCCCGACCGGTCCACCGGAATCGCCCCGATGCCGCGGAAGAACGCGGCGGTCAGCCGGCCCTTGAGGCCCGGCCCCGTGAAGTACTCCATCTTCGCGAGGAAGGTGATCCGGCGCTTGACCATCACCGGCATCATGAAGTGGTCGGAGAACGACAGATGGTTGCCCGCGATGATCGCCGCGCCGGTCTGCGGCACATGCCGCAGCCCCTCCACGCGCGGCCGGAAGAGCCAGCGCAGCAGCGGTATCAACACCACGGATTTGAACGCGAAATAGAACATCCAGTGAGCCCCTCACCCGAGTAACCCCCCGCGCCGAGGCACGGTAGTAGGGGGCGGGGGATCATGGGGAGAGCGTCTATTCGGCCACTCCTCCCCGGCCGGAACACACCGGTGAGGAGACCTTCTCCCCCAACCGGGCGCGGAGCTTCTCCTCGACCCGGTCGCGCAGGAGCTCGTACTCCTCCCTCAGCCGCCCGAGCCGCGGCGGCCGGGCTATGACCGTGCCACCCGTGACCGTCTCGTGCGGCCCGAACTGCTCACGGGTGAGGTCGATCTCGACGCCCATACCCAGCCGGTTCCACCAGTGATAGTCCGTCTGCTCGCCGTCCACGCGGACCTCTCCGCGGATCAGCTCGCCGCCCAGCAGGTCGTTGACGACCATGGCGGTCACCCCGCACTGGTCCCGGGCGGGATTGTCCGGGCTCCAGCGGTCCCGGTACTCGGGCGTACACGTATCGGCGTCCCAGCTGCTGCGGACGGCTTCTTCGATGTCGGTCAGGAGAAGAGGAGTCATGGTGGCCATGCTGGCACCCACCACTGACAATCGGGCGGCCGCTCAGGTCTTCGCGAGGAAGCCGGCGAGCGTGCTGCGGCGGCGTTCGAGGCCGTCGATGCGTGCCTCCGTGGCCGCCAACTCACGGTCCAGGATGGCCCGCAGGTCCTGGCACATGGCGAACTCCGGCTCCTCGCCACGGGCACACGGCAGCACCGCGCGGATCACCTCGGTGGACAGGCCCGCCTCCAGCAGGGCACGCACCTGCCGCACGGTGGTCACCGAGCCCTCTTCGTAGACGCGGTAACCGTTCGGACCGCGGCTCGCCTCCAGCAATCCCTGCGCCTCGTAGTACCGCAGCAACCGCGGGCTGACCCCGGTACGCCGGGACAACTCCCCGATCAGCATGTGACCCCCGCCCATCCGCACTTGACCTTCACATCAATGTGAAGCCTTAACGTCACCCCATGCGCGAACATTCCGCGCACGCCCCTACGGTGCCGACGTCAGTAACTGCTGGAGTGAAGCATGACTTCTTCTGTTGTTCAACGTGATGATCAAGCGGCGGCCGACCGCTCGTTCTTCTTCGTCCTCGGCAGCTCCCGCCCCGACGGCAACACCGAGATCCTCGCGCGGGCCGCCGCCCAGCAACTGCCCGCCGGCATACCGCAGCGCTGGGTGGACCTGACCCGGCTGACCTTGCCCGACTTCCAGGACGGGCGGCACGAGAGCGAGTCCTGGCAGGCCGGGGAGAACGAGGAGGCGCTGCGGCAGGCCACTCTGGAGGCCACCGACATCGTCCTCGCCTCGCCCCTGTACTGGTACACCCTCTCCGCGCACACCAAGCGCTACCTCGACTACTGGTCGGGCTGGCTGACGGCGCCCGGCTCGGACTTCAAGGAGCGGATGGCGGGCCGGACCCTGTGGGGGGTGACGGTCATGGCGGACCCTGACGAGGCCGTCGCCGACGGGCTGGTGACCACCCTCAACAACTCGGCGGCGTACATGGGGATGCGCTTCGGCGGGGTGCTGTTCGGCAACGGTTCGCGGCCCGGCCAGGTGCGGGACGACGAGCGGGCGACGATCCGCGCCAAGACGTTCTTCCAGCGTGAGGCCCCGTTCGCCCGGTTCGCGCACGAGGAGGCCGTCGGCTAGTAGGCGGTGTTGTAGCGCAGCAGGTAGGCGGCGAAGCGGGCGAGGTCGTCCTCGTCCCAGTCGGCGAGACGCTCCCGGAAGGCCGTGCGGCGATGGTCGCTGACCTGCGCGAGGGCCGTGGCGCCCCGGGCGGTCAGGTGCAGGAGCTGGGCCCGCTGGTCGTGGGGGTCGGGGCGGCGTTCGACGAAGCCGAGGCGTTCCAGGTCGGCGACCTGCCGGCTGACGGTGGACTTGTTGAGCATGAACCGGTCCGCGAGGTCGGCGGCCCGGCATCCACCCCGGTCCTCCAGGTGGGCGAGGAGGGCGAAGGAGACCAGCGACAGCTCGGGGTGCATGCGGGCGGCCACGGCCCGGGAACGCCGGGCGAAGGCGGTCAGCTCGCGCTGGATGGTCTCCAGGGACTCGTCGCGGTCGGACATGGGGATGGCCTCTTTTCCTCATCTGGTTGTAGAGTACAACTTAATGAAGTAGTTGTAAATACCAACCATCCCCTCCCGGGGGCCGAGGAAACACCATGAAATCCGCGACAGCCGGCGCCCTGCGCCATGTCCTCACCCACCTGCTCACCCCGCTGCTCATGTGCGTCGGCATGGGCCTGGCCTACCTCGGCGCGTTCGCCCACCCCGCACCGCACGACCTGCCGGTCGCCGTGGTGGGCTCGGGCCCCAGCGCCCAGGCCCTGGCCCGGACCCTCGCCGACAAGGCGGGCGACGGCCTCGCCGTCCACACCGTCGCCGACCGGGCGCAAGCCGAGGACCAGCTGCGCCACCAGGACATATTCGGCGCGTACGTCCCCGGCGAACGGACGCCGGAGCTGCTGGTCGCCTCGGCCGGCTCGGACACCACCGCCGCCGTCGTGCAGAAGGTCTTCACGCCCGTCGCCGCCCGTCAGGGCGCCCCGCTGAAGGTCACCGACATCGCGCCGCCCGCGAAGGACGACCCGACCGGGCAGGGCATCTTCTTCCTCCTGGTCGCCCTCAGCATCGGCTCCTACGCCTCCGTCGCGGTGATCGGCGGAGCCGGGGCGGTCCTGCCCCTGCGCGTACGGGCCCTGCTGGCCGGGGCGACCTCCCTGGTGGTCAGCGTGATCGGCGTCGTGCTGGCCGGCCCGGTCTTCCACCTCGTCGACCACGGGCTGGGCGGACTGTGGGCGATGGCGTGGCTCTACTCCGCCGGCGTGCTGCTGATCGGCACGGGGCTGCACACCTTCCTCAAGCGATGGACGACGCTGGGGATGATGGTGCTGTTCGTCATGCTCAACTTCACCAGCTCCGGAGGCATCTTCCGGCCCGAGCTGCAGAACGGCTTCTTCGCGCCGCTGCACGACGTCTGGAACGGCGCGGCCTTCGTCGAAGGCACCCGCGGCCTCGCCTACTTCGACGGCATCGGCCTGGGCGGCCATGTCCTGACGCTGGTCCTGTGGCTCATCGCCGGCCTGACCGTGACCGCCCTCGCCTGGGCGGCCGAAAACCGGCGGCCGGCCAAGCCCGTCACCACGGGCTCAGCCGGCGCCGGCGCCGACGCCGAGGAAGAGATGGAAGAGGCCGTCGGCGTCTGACCCGACCGCGGGCAGCCGGTGAGCAAAGGGCCGGCGCCCGCGGCCGCGCCGCGGGCGCCGGCCCGGGCGACGTCAGCGGACGATCAGCGCGTTGGCCATCAGCCGGGGCCCCGTACTGTCCGAGGGCCGGTTGACGACACGGTCACCGACGACCATGGTCGTGGAGCCGCCCCCGTCGAGGTTGAGGGCGTCCACCGCGCCGAGGGCACTCATGACGGCCGCGCTCTCCTTGAAGGACGCCCCCGAGCTGTAGCCGGGGCGGCGCCCGTCGATGGTGACGAACAGCAGCGAACCGTCGGCGGTGATGCCGGCGAGGGTGCGCGGGTGCCGGTGGGTGGCGAAGTAGTCGTAGAAGCCCGGATCCTCCGGGTGGTTGAAGCCCTCGGCGTCCGCGGGCACGACGACGCGGCCGTCGCGCAGCAGTTGCGGACCGCCCGAGACGGCGTCCACGCCACGCCCCGCCACGGCCGTCAGCGGCCGGCGCTGCTGGTTCAGGGCGGCGCTGGAGACCGTCAGCACCGTGCCCTGCCTGGCGTGGTCGCGCAGCCACTGGGCGCCGTCGCCGGTCCCGGCGAGCACCGTGGCGTCGGCGGGTACGGTGCCGCCCCTGCGGTCCCGTACCTCCAGCACCGTGCCGTCCCGGCCGAGGACCGCCGCGACGCCGTCCCCGGCGTGGATCTGCCCCGTGAAGAAGCCGGTGTACTGGACGATCTCGGAGTCGTCGGTGCACAGGGAGTCGTGCCGGGGGCGCTCGGTGGGCCGGTCCCCGCCGCTGCCGCCGCAGGAGCGGATCTTGCCGGGGGCGCGGTTCAGCCCGTCGACCTCGCGCTGGGCGCCGTCGGCGGAGCGCACCCGCAAGGTGGTGGTGAGCTGCTGGACCGAGGGCCGTACGCGCGCCTCGGAGGGCAGGATCAGCGCGCTGCGCCCCCGCACCGCCTCGCTGAGCAACTGGCCGTCGACGACCGAGAGCCCGGCGACGTCCCCGAAGGTGCCGTCCTCCTCGTCCGATCCGTAGCTGCCGTTGACGCCCGCGATGCCGCCCGCGCGCCGGACCATGTCGGCGAGGGTCTCACCGCCGGGCAGCCGGTCCAGCGACTGGCGTGCCTCGATCCGCTGCCGCTGCCCGGCGGACACGCGCAGGACGTCGACCACCCAGGGGCCGGTGCGCGCCGTGATGTCCTCCCCGGTGAAGTACGTGCGCGCGGGCCGGAATCCGGCCGCCCTCAGGTCCCGCACCAGCTGGGCCGCAGCCGCCTGGTCGGCGAGCGCGCCGACCCGTACGCGCCAGCCCCACGGCGAGGACGAGGGAAGGTCCTGCGGGCGCTCGTCGACGCGGCTCACGGTGGGCGGGAAGCCGGCCGCGGCCAGGCGCTCGGCCAGCGCCCGGGCCGACGCCTCCTCCCGCAGCAGCGCGACCTCGATGGTCCAGCGGTTGCGCGCGTCGGTACGCCCCCGCTTGATCCTGGTCCACGTCACCCCGGGGGCGACCTGAGTGGTCGAGCGCGTCTCCGGCAGACCCGCGTCCCCCAACGGCAGGCGCTGGACGGGCGGTTGAGCGACCGCCCGCGCCTGCGTGCCCGTGGCGGGCGAAACGAGCGTCAGCATGACCAGGCCGGCCGTCAGCGCCGACCAGCGCCTACGTCTGATCTTCACCACTTCTCTCCCCTGCCCTCTCGGAGTCCTGTCGCGGGCTGTGGCCACAGCGTGGACGCACAGCGTGTCGCGCACGAGAACGCTCAGCTCAGCATGGCGTAATGGGGCGGAAACAGGATGCGGCCGTGCACCACTGAGCGGGAAGATTCACCGGCTGCCCACAGCGCCAGGGCCGGGGGCGAAAGCCGGGTGTGACGAGGAGGGACGAGTGGGCCGGCCTCAGCCCTTGCCGGCCGGCAACTGCGCCAGGAAGTCCAGCAGCGCCGCGTTCACCTCGTCCGGTCGCTCCTGCTGGGTCCAGTGGCCGCAGCCGGGCAGGGTCACGCTGTCGTGGAGCCTCGGGGCCGTCTCCCGCAGAGAGCCCAGGAGCTGGTCCATGCCGGGGAAGGAGCGGACGAGGTCGCGGTCGCCCGCCATGTACAGGGCGGGGACGTCGATGCCGCGGTCGTGGAAGGCCGCGAGCAGTTCCCAGTTGCGGTCGAGGTTGCGGTACCAGTTCAGGCCGCCGGTGAAGGCGCGGTCGCCGTGCTCGGCGTATTCGCGGACGAAGATCTGGATGTCCTCCTCGGTGAGCCAGGCGGGCAGTTCCTTGGGCTCCCGCATCGTGTCCAGGAGGGTGCTGCCGTCGGGGATGACCCAGGGGCGCGGCGGGTCGGTCTGCGGGCTGTCGCCCGACGCGCCGGCCAGCAGGCTGCGGAACGTCGCCGCCGGGTCCTGGGCCAGCTCGGCGTCGGCGACGCCGGGCTGCTGGAAGTAGATCTGGTAGAAGCCGTCGCCGAGCAGGGGGCGCAGGCCCACCAGGGGGGCGACGGGGCCGCGCGGGAGCGGTGGGACGCTCAGGCCCACGACGCCGCGTACGACGTCGGGGCGCAGCTGGGCCGTCGTCCAGGCGACCGGTGCTCCCCAGTCGTGGCCGACGACGACCGCGGTGTCCTCGCCGAGGGCGTGGATGAGCCCGATCACGTCGCCGGTGAGGTGCAGCATGCTGTAGGCGTCGATGTCGGCCGGCTGCCCGCTGCGGCCGTAGCCCCGCTGGTCGGGGGCGACCACGCGGTAGCCGGCGTCGGCCAGCGGCGCGAACTGGTGCCGCCAGGAGTACCAGCACTCCGGGAAGCCGTGCAGCAGCAGGACCAGCGGCCCCCGCCCCTGTTCGGCGATGTGCAGCCTGACCCCGTTCACCTCGACGAAGTTGTGCTCGACCGCGCTGGTCACATGTCCTCCTGCCATCTGCCCGTGCCGGGCCCGGTTGGGGATGGGGTACCCGGCCCGGTCAACGGCCCGGGCAACCGCTTAGTTCCGCCTCGCGGTTGGCCGGGGCGGCACGGGCGGTCGGTGACCGGTTCGTACCAAAGGTGAGCAACCGTTGCCCGGGGTGGCTCGTTGTCCCTTGTCGTGACGGGGACGTGAAGAGGAACCGACGAGGGTGGCGGCCGGCGGCGGTGGCGGCCGTGGCCTGCTTGTTGCTGTCGCCCGGGGCATCGGCGTCGGTGGACACCGGGCCGCCCCGCGTGGTGGGGGTGCGGCCCGCGACGGCGCTGAACAATGCCTTCGGCGCCTACGCCGAGCGGGCCGGCTCGCCGCGGCACTGGACCGGTGGGGACAGCACGTACTCCGTGCCGACGCCCGCCGGCCAGTTGTGGGTCTTCTCGGACACCTTCCTCGGCACGGTACGGCCCGACGGCTCCCGCTCCCCCGCCATCGGCGAGGGCGGCACGACGCCGTTCGTCCACAACAGTTTCGTGCTGTGGACCGCGCGGGGCCCGCGCACCGTCACGGGGCGGGACCGGTCGGGCCGGCCCACGTCCGTGGTCTCCGGCGGCGGTGGTGCCGGCCGCGGGGACTGGTACTGGGCGCGGGCCGGCGTCCCGGACGGTCGTGGCGGTGTGGCGGTCGTGTACGCGCGCTACGCACGCACCGGGGCCGGGCCCCTGGACGTGGCCTGGCGCGGGAACGTCCTGGCCAGGTTCGGACCCGGGCAGCCGGGCCGACCGCGGTCGCTGACCCCGCTGCCGTCCTCGGCCCGTACGGCGTGGGGCGCGTGGCTGGAGCGGCAGGGCGGCTTCACGTACATCTACGGCACCGAACAGGGCCCGTCGGGCGGCAGTTTCCTCCGTCTCGCCCGCGTCGCGGGCAGCGACCTGCGGCGGCCCTGGCGGTACCGGACGGCGCGGGGCTCCTGGTCGCCCCGCGAGGCGCGCTCGGCGCGCCTGGCGGGGCCCGGCGGCCTGGCGCTGCGGACCTCGGACGAGCTCAGCGTGGTGCGGCACGGCGGGTGGTACGCCCTGTTCACCCAGCGCGCGGACCAGCCGTTCAGCGCGGAGACGCAGCTCGCCTGGTCCCGTACCCCGTACGGGCCGTTCACCCGGCCGCGGACGGTGTACACGGCGCCGGAGGCCGGGCCGCACGGCACGTACCGCAACGCGAACGTCTTCGCGTACAACCCGCACGAGCACCCCGAGCTGGAACGTCGCGGCGAGCTCGTCGTCTCGTACAACGTCAACAGCCTCGTGCCCGACGACGTCATCCGTCGCGCGAGCATCTACCGGCCGCGTTTCCTGCGCGTCGCCATCGTCCCCTGAGCCCGGCCGGGCGGGTGGCGCGCGGCGGTGGCGGATGGCCGGATTCCTTCTCGTCGCGTTGCGGGCGGCACGGACCCGGGCGAAGATCACTTGCCGTAGCAACGCGATCACACAGGAGATGTGTGGCGCTTTCGCGCACCCCGTGAACTGGAGACGACAACAGATGTCTGCTCGACTTGCGTTCCGCGCCGCCGGCCTGGCCCTTGCCGCCGTGACGCTGGGCCTGACGGTCGCCCAAGGCGCCCAGGCCGCGGCCCCGTCACCCATAGCCGCCCCGGTCGCCCCGGCCACCCCGACCGCCGCGGCCGCCGCACCCGAGGAGAACCCCTTCGAGGGGATAGACCTGGAAGGGCTGAAGGCCGAGAAGCGGTTCATGTACCCGGCGGGACACCGCGTGGCGTACTGGGCGCTGGTGCTCGACGAGGAGAGGGTCTCGCGGAGGTACTCGGGCGGGGCGTTCTTCCTCTACGCGCCGGCCACCAAGGAGTTCGGCTGGTTCCTCGACACCGACATCGCCACCCGTACGGTCCGGGACCCGCGGCAGGTGGTCATCGCCGACCGTGAGTTCATCAGGTCGCACCCCCGGGTCGAGGTCCGGTACGGCGACCCGGACCAGCCCAGGACGGCGCGTGTGGTGGCCAGGACCACCATCTGGATGCGCTGAGCCTCCGGCTGACGGGTCCGCGTCCTCCGGCCGCGCGCGGCCGGAGGACGCGGCTCTGCTACAGGGTGAGCAGCGCCCGGCTGGGGACGGTGGTGTCCTTCAGCGGTCTGAGCGCCAGGCGCATCAGGGCGAGGGCGTTGTCGTCCCCGGCGATGCGGTTGGCACTGAGTTCACCGCAGGACAGGCACTGGTGAATGATCAGCCATTCGCCGTCCGGGCGTACCGACAGGCTCAGTGCTTCCATGCGCCCGCGGCAGGAGGCCGCGCGGTCCCCGGGGACGCGGCGGTCGACATGGAGGCTGGTCAGGCAGGTCGGGCAGTGGTTGCGGTGAGCGGTGCCGGGGGCGGTCAGGGGCACGTCCAGCCGGCAGCCGGCGCACCGGAAGCCGTCGGCCTGGTGAGCGCCGTGTGCGTGCAGGACGTCCTTGTGCCGCTGCGGGCGCCGCCGCGCCGCCCGCCGTGGGGTGTTCTTGCGTCGGGGCATGTCGTGTCTCTTTCCGTCGGCCCGGTTCAGAGTTCGCCGAACGCTTCGAGCGGGAACGGCGGTTGGGCCAGCGGCCGGACGGCCATGCGCATGAGGATGAGCTGGTTGTCGTCGGCGCAGACCGGGTTCGACGTGAGCTCGTCGCAGCGCACACACCGGTGAATGATCATCCAGTCGCCGGTGCGCAGCACGGCGATGGCGATCGGTGTCATGCGGGAGCGGCACTCGGACGGCCCGCCCTCGACGTGGTCGTGGACGTGCTGGGAGTGCAGGCACGACGGGCAGTGGTTGCGGCGGCTGCCGTCGGCGGCGAGCGTGGAGACGGTCAGACCGCACCTGACGCAGGTGAAGGTGTCGGTCTTCAGGAAGGGACTGGGACCGCTTCGGCGAGCGGTGTGATGGCTGGACACCCGGGGTGCTCCTTGCTGGAAAGGTCGTGATGACAGCAGGAGACGGCCGAGCGTTCCTCAAGGACAGCGGGAACGAAGGTCCGCGAAACGTCGAGGCGCGCTCGGCGCGGGCCAGGGCATAATCACCGCTTTCAGGGCGTGGGCGCCCGAAGGAGGACCAGTGGATCTGCCGGAAACGTAACACCCGCCCGCGGCGGGCCGCCACGGAATTTCCGGTGGCGCCGGACGGGCCGCGCGGCCGCCGACTCCCTCTGTCCGGTAGCGGCGCCCTGTAGCACGATGGAACGGCGCGGCGCCGGCCGGGCGCCCTGGTCGGGGCCGAGGAGTGAGGGGACCGCATGCGGCGGATCGCCATCGTGGGAGCGGGACAGGCGGGGTTACAGCTCGCGTTGGGGCTGCGGGACCACGGGCACGAGGTCACGGTCGTGTCGGACCGTACGGCCGAGGAGATCCGCGGCGGTCATGTGCTGTCGACGCAGGCCATGTTCGGGCCCGCGCTGCAGATCGAGCGGGAGGCGGGGCTCCATCTGTGGGAGCGGCAGACGCCGTCGGTACGGGCGGTCCGGGCCAGTGTGATCGATCCGCCCGGTGAGGCGGCACTGGCCTTCACCGGCTGGCTCGACCAGGCCCAGCAGTCGGTCGACCAGCGGGTGAAGCTGGCCGGCTGGCTGGAGTTGTTCCAGGAGCGGGGCGGCCACGTCGAGTACCGCGCCGTGGACCGGGCCGGGCTACGCCGGCTGGCGGACCGTCATGAGCTGACGATCGTCGCCGCCGGGCGCGGGGAGCTGTCCGGCGTCTTCCCGCGCGACGAGGCGCGCTCGTGCTTCGACCGGCCCCAACGCACCCTGTCGTGTGTCTACCTGCACGGTGTGCAGGCGCCGCCCGCGCCGGCGGAACTGCACACCCGCATCCTGATCGTGCCCGGCGTGGGAGAGGCGTTCCTGCAGCCGGCCCTCACCACGAGCGGTACTTGCACCATCCTGCTGTGGGAAGCGGTACCGGGCGGCCCCTTCGACTGCTGGCAGGACCGCCCCGCGCCCCACGAGCACCTGGAACGGTCGCTGCGCCTGCTGCGGGAGTACGCGCCCTGGGAACACGCGCTGTGCGCGGAAGCGGAACCGACCGACAAGACCTGCACGCTCTACGGTGCCGTGACGCCCGTGGTCCGTCACCCCGTCGCCCCCCTCGAGGGCGGTGGCGAGGTCTTGGGGATGGCGGACGCGGTCGTCCTCAACGACCCGATCACCGGGCAGGGCGCCAACAACGCCGCCCGCTGCGCGGACGTCTACCTGCGCGCGATCGACGAACGCGGCGAGGCGCCCTTCGACGCGCCGTGGATGCGCCAGACGTTCGAGACGTTCTGGCAGCACGCCCGGCACACCGCCGCCTTCACCGCCGCGATGCTCGGGCCGCGGCCCCATCTCCAGCGCGTGATGGCCGCCGCGGCGGACAACGAACAGGTCGCCCGCCGCTTCGCCGCGGTCTACGCCAACCCCTCCCAGGGCGAGTGGCTGCTCGACCCGGCCGCGGCCGACGCCTACCTCGCGACGGTGCGCTGACCGCCGTGACGGTCCGTCACCGTGCGGGCGCCTCCCGCTCCATGGGCGGCTCGGCGGGCGCCTGGGGGTCCGGGCCGAAGAGGACGGCCTTGGCGACGGACGGCTTGAACAGGGACGTGGCCGGGGCGGTCAGGGACAGCACGGCCCGGAACGCCTTGCCGACGACGGGGTCTCCGGTGGCACGCTCCTGGACGCGCTGGAGGTACCAGTCGGCGGGCCGGTCGACGGCCCGGGGCCGCAGGGCGTTGCCCATGGCGCCGGGCATGTGCTTGTCCGCTCCCGCCGAGATGTCCCAGGCCTGACGGGCCGCCGCGAACAGGGCGTGCTGCACGCGGCGCGTCGTGGGCGTGCGGCGGGGGTCCTGGAGGGCGTCGCGCAGGGCGACGGCGCTGAGCGCGGCGACGGACATGCCCTGGCCGTAGACGGGGTTGAAGGCGCACAGGGCCTCACCGGTGGCGAGGAAGCCGGCCGGGCGGCGGCCCGGCAGGTCGTAGCGGCGCCGCAGGTTGGCGGTCTTGCGGAAGCCGTGGATGGCGGAGACCGGTTCGGCTTTCCGCAGCCAGTCGTAGAGCACGGGGTGGGGAAGGCGGGTGGCGAATTCCAGGAACCCGGCCTCGTCGGTGGGCGGTTCCGTGCCCCGCAGGCCGGAGAGGATGACGGACCAGCGGCCGCCCTCCATGGGCAGCACGATGCCGCCGCGCGGCTGGTTGGGGTTCGGCACGATGTAGATGCCCCGCAGCGGCGCGTCCTCGGCGTCATCGGGGGTGCGGTAGAACCGCGTCGCGTAGGCGAGGCCGGTCTCCAGCGTCTCCTCGCGCGGCGGTTCGGCCCCGATCGCCGACAGCCAGGCGCCGGCGCGCGACGATCGCCCGGTGGCGTCCAGGACGAGGTCGGCCTCCAGCGTGCGCTCCTCCTGGCGCGCCGCCGCGGCCCCGCGCTCGCGCAGCCGGACCCCCCGCACCCGGCCGGGGTCCCCGGTCAGCCCGGTGACCTCGGTGCCCTGCAGCGTCCTGATGCGGGGGTGGGCCAGGACGCGGCGGCGTACCAGGTGGTCGGTCAACGGCCGTGAGCCGGTGAGGATGTGCGCGGTGGCCGGGGTGCGGCGGAACCAGCTGCCCGCCTGCCACTGGACGATGTCGCTGGGCATGCCCACCCGCGGCGAGCCGTGCGCGAGCATCTCCGCCCCGATGCCCGGCAGCAGCGCCTCGAGCGCCCACTGCCCGCTCTCCAGCATCACGTGGGTGTGCCGGTCCTGGGGCAGGCCCGCGCGGTGCTCGGGGCCCTCGGGGTAGCGGTCGCGTTCGATGACGGTCACGCTGTCGGCGTGGGCGCTGAGCACGTGCGCGGCGAGCAGGCCCGCGAGGCTGCCCCCGATGACGGCCACGTGCCGTGGTGAACGGCCGTCCGGGCGCCGGCCGTCCACCGGCACCTGACCCTGCGCTTGTGTGTTCGACATGTCCACCTTCATCTCCCCGGCCGCTGCGGCCCGTCGCACCCACGGGGGCCGGCGGGACGTTTGCGCGGCGCCGTTCCCCGGACGTCGATCACCGTACCGGGCGCCGGACCCGCCGCGCCGCCGGGGCTGTTCACCCCACGGACAGGGGTTCCGGAGCCACGCCCTGACCTGCGCGCTCAGGGGCGCGTGGACTAGGGCGGATGACTATGCAGCCGCGAACGAGTGCGCCCCTCACTCCAATACACCTGAGCCCGGACCGAGTTCGCTTTAGTTCCTTTATGGAACGGGCACACACCTTGCCAGGACCGGGGCGGGAGCAGGACCGAAAAAGTCCCCTCGCGCCCCGGGACGACGTGCGGGCTCAGCGGGCAGGGGGAGCGGAGAACTGTGATCCAGTACGGCGCCGGATCGAGACCGTTCGGGGCCCGGACCGGCGGCTGGTCCCCGGACCCGCCGCCACGGGAGCCGAGCGGTCCGGCCACGTCCGTGCCCGCTCCCGCTCCGCGCCGGCCCGTCTCCCCTGCCCGGCGCGCATCCGCCTGCCGGGCGCCTCGATCATTGCCGCATGCACCCGTTGCCGCCCCGCCGGTGCACGGCACATTGTGACAGCGCACCGTCACGATCACCGGGAGGGGAATGCCATGCGTCGCAGCGTTGCCGTGTCTCCCACCAGGAGGGCCGCGGGCCCAGGAGGTGGCCATGCCCCAAGATGTGATCATTCCGGTCGATTTCCCGCACTCGGTCAACCCAGATCCCGGCCGGGCGTACGCCCGGGAACGCCGGTGGGGAGACCGGTACCGGGTGACCGACGACCCGGTCCGCTGGCAGCGGATACGCGCTGCCGAACCCGGCAAGCTGGTCGGCTACACCGCTCCGGACGCACGGGGCGGCGGGTACGACCTCGCCGTCGACCAGATGTGCTTCTTCTTCTACTTCGACAACCTTGTCGAAGAACTCTTCTTCGACGCCCCCGCCCAGGCGGCCCCGTTCATCCAGCAGATGGTGGACATCCTGGACCCGGACATCCCACCGGCCCTGCACGACCGGTCCGTTCCGGCGGTGGCGATGCTGGCCGACCTGTGGGCCGACAGCAGCGCCCGCATGTCGTGGCAGTGGCGCCACCGGGCGGCGGGCCACTGGATGGACTACCTGTGGGCCAATCTCGCCGAGGCCGTCGACCGGCACCGGGGCACCACGCCCTCCTCCATCGGCGCCTATCTGCGGATCCGCCGGGCGTCCATCGGTCTGACGCCCGTGTTGGACATGTACGAGGTCTCCGGCGGCTTCGAGGTCCCCGCGGGTGTGTACCGGCAGTCCGACATCCGGCGGCTGCAGACGCTGGCCTGCGATCTGACCGTGCTCGGCAACGACCTGGTCTCCCACGACAAGGAGGATGCGGTCGGCGACACCTACAACGCCGTCATCATCCTGCGCGATCACCACGGGCTCTCCGAACGGCAGGCCATCGGCCAGGTCAGCGCCGAAGTGGTGCGGCGGGCGGCGGAGTTCCACCATCTGCGGGCGCGCCTGCCCGGCCTGTGCGACGCCCTCGACTTCGCCACCCACGACCGCGCGCTGGGCGGACCCGGCCCCCAGCAGCGGCGGGCCATCCGCCTGCCGGTGCCGGGCACGCCGCTGTGCCCTCGTGAGGCCACGCTTTCCCTGGCGCAGTGCCTGCACACCTGGGTGGGGGGACATTTCGACTGGATGCGCGAAGCACCCCGCTACGCCTCCGATCACGCCACCCCCGTGGGCAGACTCGCCGAGGCGTGAGCGGTGACGGGGCCGGGCGCCCGGCCGGGCCCCGCCGGCCGGGTGCGGGGCGGGTCAGCCGGCCGCCGCGTTCTCCTCCTCCACCGCGGCCCGGACCTGCGCGTCCTCGATGACCGTGGTCGGGTAGAGGGCGCGGCCGACCGCGTAGGGCTGGGCGTAGACGGCGACCAGTTGCCGGATCTTGTCGCTGTCCGCCTCCTGTCCGGTGCTCTCCCCGTCGTCGTCCGGGGCCGGCAGGCCGGCCCACATGTCCTCGGCGGCGCTCATGAGCTGGTCGACTTCGTCGCGCAGGCGGTGCCAGGCGCCTTCGCGCAAAGCCTGCTCCATGGCGGAGAGAGAGCCGAGGACGGTGACGTAGTCCTCGGCCAGACGCTCCTCTTCGGCGGTAGGTTCGAGCGCTTTGGCTGCCAGCTCGGTTGCGTACACGGACACCTCCACGGATGGGACGGGCAGTACCGGGACCTCGCGTACGGCCCCGGCCCCCCGGCATCGTCGCGCCCCGGGAGCGCGGCCGTCGCCGTTCACTGTGGCCGCGCAGCCATTTATCACCCGCACGGATGAGCGCTCGCCGCGGAGCGCGGATGCGGCCACCGCTCAGATGGCGTCGTCCAGCGCCAGCCGCCGCACTCCCGGCACGTGGTCGTCGAGTTCGCCCGGCTCGAACCGGCACATGCCCACCACATGCCAGAACTCGCCCGTGACGTCGCCGTCGAACTTGTAGCCGCCCGACGGCGTCAGGGTCGCCCAGCCGCCGGGTACGCCGATCAGGGTGGCGCGCTCGGACGGCATGCCCTCGGGTGGCACCGTCCACAGGCGGACGGTGCCGTCCTCGCCGCCGCTGGCCAGCAGGGAGCCGTCCGGGCTGAAGGCAAGGGCGAGGATCCGGCCGGTGTGGCCGGTCAGGCGGCCCGTCAGGCCGCCGCCGAGGGGGTCCCACAGGCCGATCGTCCGGTCGTCGCCGGCGGTGGCCAGCAGCGGACGGGCGGGATGGGCCGCGGCGGCCCACAGCCGGCCCGTGTGGCCGCGCAGGCGGTGCCGGGGCCCGCCGTCCTGCCAGACGATGGCCTGGCCGTCCCAGGAGGCGCTGGCCAGCCAGGCGTCGCCGGAGCCGTGGACGACCGCGTACACCCGGTCGGCGTGGCCTTCGAGTTCGGCGACCAGGCGGCTGTCGGTGAGGTCCCACAGGCGGACGTACTTGTCGTCGCAGCCGGTGGCCAGGCCGGTGCCGTCCGCCGTGAACGACAGGGCCCGCACCCGGCCGCGATGCCCGGCGAGGGTGGTCACGTGCGCACCCGTACTGCGGTACCACAGCCGTACGGTGTCGTCGTCGTTGGCGGTGGCGAGGATCTCCCCGTCGGCGCTGAACGCCTCGGCCCACACGTGGTCGGTCTCGGCGTCGATCTCCCGCTGGTACTCGCCGCTGGCGGCGTTCCACACATAGACGTCGCCGTCGCTGCTCGATGTGGCGAGCAGGGGTCCGCCGGGGGTGAAAACGGCCGAGACCAGGCGGTCGTTGTGGCCGGTGAGGTCGCGTACATGGCGGCCGGTGGCGGGCTCCCACAGCCGGACGGCGCCGTCGTTGCCGCACGCCGCCAGCCGCGCGCCGTCGGCGCTGAAGGCGAGGCTGACGACCTTGCGCCCGTGCCCGCGCAGGATGCGCCTGCCGCGGCCGGTGGTGGTGTCCCACAGCCGCACCGACCCGTCGTTGCCCGCCGACACCAGCAGCGGGCCGGAATCCGGGGCGCCGGTGCCGCCGCGGGGCCGGAACCGGCAGGCCCAGACGGAGCCTTGGTGGTCCGCGGGCTGCTGGCGCAGGGCCACGGCCGACCACCTCGTGAGCGAGGAAGCGGGGGCTTCGGAGGCGGGTGCGGCCGGTGGTGTGCTCCGGGAGATCCGCCAGAGCCGGACCGACCCGTCGCTGCCGCCCGCCGCCAGCATGCCGCCCTCGGGGTCGAACACCACTTGGTACACGGCCCCGCCGCCGGACAGCGGCGCGGCGGCCGGCTCTCCGGTCAGCGGGTCCCACAGCAGGACCCGGCCTTCGGTGTCGCCGCTGGCGAGCAGGGCACCGCCGGGGTGGAAGTCCAGGGTGTAGACGCGGCCGGGGTGGCCGGTGCACGTGTGGCGCAGCCGTCGCCCGGCGACGTCCCAGATCCGGACGGCGCCCCGGTCGTCCTCGCCCATGTCGCCGGTGGCGAGCAGGGTCCCGTCCGGGCTGAAGCGGGCGCGGTAGACCGCTCCGCGGTGGCCCTCGAGCTCGCCGAGGAACCGGCCCGTGCGGGTGTCCCACAGCCGTACGGCCGCGATGGCGTCGCCGGTGGCCAGGAGCGATCCGTCCGGGCTGAACACCGCGGTGTAGACGGGCGCGCGGTGGCCGGGCAGGCGGTGCAGGGCCGTGCCGGTGGGGACGTCCCACAGGGTGACGGTGCCGTCGGCGTCGCCGGTGGCCAGGCGGGTGCCGGAGGCGTCGAGGGAGACGGGCCACACGCCGTCGGGGTGGACCTCCAGCCGGTGGCGGCAGACGCCGGAGACGGGGTCCCACAGCCGTACGGTGCCGTCCGCCCCGCCGGTGGCGAGGACTCCGCCGCGGAACTTCACGGCGTAGACGCGGCCCATGTGGCCGTGCAGGGTGCGCAGGGCCGTGCCGGTGGCGGCGTCGCACACCAGGACGCCGCCGTCCTCGCTGCCGAGGGCGAGGAGTTCGCCGGCGGGGCTGTAGGAGACCGGTTCCGGCAGCCGGCTGGTGCGCATGTCGAAGCCGTAGGGGACGCCCACCGCGGAGGGGCGGAAGCCGGCTTCGGCGGACAGGCCGGGGGCGACGGCCGCGGCGCGCAGCTCCGGGGCGTCCAGGGTGGCCGGATCGGCCACGGCGCTGATGAGGGCCGAGCGCTGCCAGCTGCTGCCCGCGACCTGGGCGCCGCGCAGGTCGGTACGGAGCAGCCGGGCTCTGCGCAGGTCCGCGCCCCGCAGGTCGGCGCCGCTGAGGTCGGCGTTGTCCAGGCGGGCGCCGGCCAGGCGGGCGCCGCGCAGGACCGCGCCGGAGAAGTCGGCTCCGACGAGGCCGGCGTCGGTGAGGTCGGCGCGGGTGAGGTCGACGCCGGAGAAGTCGCGGTAGGAGAGGTCCTCGCCGGCCAGGACGGCGCCGCGCAGGTCCGTGTGGGCGGGCACCCTGAGCCGGCTGAGGATCTTCACCGCGTTGGCGCGGGCGGTCTCGCCGCCGTCGCGTGCGCCGCCCGTCTCGGCGCTCTCGCCCGCCAGGGCCCGCTCCGCCCATTGCTGACAGGCGCGGTGGTCGGCGAGGTCGCACAGGAACTCGACGGCCAGCTGGCTGAGCGGGCGGCGGGCCAGCAGGTCCGTCTCGCCCTGCTCGTCGCGGCCGAGGCGGGCCCCTGCTTCGCGCGCCACCAGCCATTCGGCCACCGATCCGTGGATGAACCGGAAGAGGCCGTCGTCGGTGCGCACGAGCAGGCTGCCGGAGCCGACGGCGTGCGCGGCCTGCGGTGCGGAGAGCCGGGTGTCGACCAGCTCGGTCAGCGCGTCGGCCACGTCGTTGAGTTCGTCGATCCGCAGGGCGCTCTCGCCGCTCTCCCACAGGCGCAGGGCGAGGATGGTCACGGCCCGCCACAGCTGGCTCAGGGTCAGGCCGGGGGTGCTGCCGGGTCCGCCCTGGCCGCGCCGTTCCTCGAAGCGCAGCCAGGAGGAGAAGACCTCCTCGTACAGGCCGGCGGGGCTCAGGGCCCGGCCGGCGCCGGCGACGGCGCGCAGCCGGTCGTGGTCGAGGTCGGCGACGAAGCTGAGCAGGCGGGGGTTGCGGCACAGGGCGAGCAGGTCGGGGATGCCCTCCAGGAGGCGGACCCGGCGGTCGGCGGCGTGTTCGTCGCCGTAGCGGTTCACCAGGTACGAGCGGATCTGCTGGGGCGTGAACTCCTGGACGGCGAGGACCCGGCGCTGCGGGAGCAGCCCGACGCGCTCGCCGAGCGCGGTCAGCACCTGGGCCTGGGAGCGGAAGTGCTGGGTGCGGCTGCTGACGACGATCTTGGCGTTGTCGACGGCGGCGTCGAGCAGCACCTGGAGGTGGTCGGCGGCCCGGTCGTAGCTGACCTGGTTGACCAGTTCGTCGAAGCCGTCGAAGAGCAGGACGATCCGGCCCTGGCGGAGCATGTAGCGGAAGGCGCGCAGGTCGATGGTGTCGACGCCGTGGCCGGCCAGGTGCGCGGCGACGAGTCCGTCGAGGGTGTGGGCCTTGTCGAGGGAGCTGAGCTGGATCAGCAGGGGGACGAGGTGGGGCAGTTCCGCCGGCAGGCGGCGGGCCAGCTCGCGCAGGGCGAAGGTCTTGCCGTGCCCGAAGTCGCCCAGCAGCAGCAGGAAGCGGCCGTGGTCGGCGTCGAGGAGGCGCAGGACGTCGTCGACGAGGCCGTCGCGCTCCACGCCCCCGGGGCGCTCCAGCTCGCGGTAGCGCTGGGGGAGGTAGAGGCCGGGCTGGTACTGGGGGTCGGTGCTCAGGCGTTCGGTCTGGGCGGCGACGTAGCCGCGCAGGTCGAGCAGTCCCTGGAATTCGGTGAAGCTGCGTACGAGGACGCCCCGGCGGCGGGCGTGCTCGCGCAGCGCGCGGGCGGGCGGCGGGCCGTCGTGGACGAGTTCGGCGTCGGGTTCGGTGTCGGAGGCGTGGACGCGGTCGATGAAGCGGTCGATGTCCTCGGCGCCGGGGGTGCCGGAGCACACGCCGACGCGTTGCTGGCGTACGAAGCCGGCCTCGGTCCAGGTGACGAGCAGGCCGGGCGGGTCGCCCGGGATGCGGCGCAGGTGGACGCCGTCGTGGCGGATGCGGCAGACCTCGGCGACGCGGGCGATGAGGGCGTCGAGGGGGCCCTGGACGGCGCGGGCCTCCGCGGCGGGGCCGGCGGCGGGGTCGGCTGCGGGGTCGGCCAGGCCGTCCCCGTCCCGGGGGGTCAGGGGGTCGGGTGAGCCGGGCGCGGTGGCGGGGTCCTCGGTGCCCGGGGCGGGCGGGGGCGGTGGGGGCGGCCCGAAGGCGCGGTGGGTGCCGGGCCAGGCGAGGGTGTACCGGCGGGGTGTCCCCTCGGGGCTCTGCGGCCAGCGGGTGAGCCCGTCGCGGGTGAGGTGGAGCAGCTGGTGCAGGCCGGGGGCCGCGGCGCCGAGGACGGGCAGTTGCCGGGTGGCCAGGGGCAGTGCGAAGGCGGTGGGCGTGGCGGCGGCCCGTGGTTCGGCGGTGGGGCCGTGCAGCAGCAGGTTGAGCCGGGGTGCGGTGAGCCGGGCCAGGACGTCGGTGTCGCGTAAGGGGGCGGTGCCGGCGCGGCGTCCGGCGCCGGGGGCGCCGCCCGCGCCGCGGGGCGGGTCGTAGCCGAGGCCGCGGCCGGGTCCGGCGGGGCGTGCGGTCCGCTCGCCGGTGGCGGGGGCCGGCTCGTCGTCGAGCGGGCGTCGGGTGTCCAGGGGGTGGCGCAGGGCGCCCAGGCGCAGCCAGCCCTCCCGTTCGTAGGAGCGCAGGGCCTGGGCGAACCAGGCGGCCTGTTCGGGTCCGACCATGGCGTACTGGTCGTCGGGGCGGTGGCTGTAGGCCATCGAGGAGTTGAGGCCGGCGACGACCGTGCGCAGGGCGGGGACGGGGAACAGGCTCCAGGGCTGGTCGCTGTCGAAGACGGCGTCCAGTCCCTGGTAGAGCTCCTGGAACAGCCGGGCGTAGTGGCGCCACTTGGGCCAGTAGGGCGGCCGGGGCTGCATCTCGTCGGCTTCGCAGTTGTTGAAGTAGGCGCGGCAGGCGGCCTGGCTGACGTCCTGGCCGCCGGGTACGACCGCGAGCCGGTCGGCGGCGAGGCCCAGCCGGGAGCGCAGGCCGGTCAGGAAGGTCAGCGCCTGGTCGCACTCGCGCGGGCTGCCGGAGGCGGTGAGGTCTCCGGTGACGACGAGGAGGTCGGGCGCGGGTGCGCCGGCGTCGGTGAGTTCGACGAGGTCGCCCCAGATGGCGGCCTGGAGTTCGGCGGGGTCGGCGCCCCTGCCGAAACCGGGCCCGGCCAGGTGGAGCACGCTGACGGCTTCGCGGGTGTGCTGGCCCTCGGCGGCCTGGGGGTAGCCGGGCGGTGCCGCGGGGCGGCGGCGCCCGGCCCAGCCGGGGCTGCCGGGCCGCAGGCGGGGCGGGTGCGGGGCGGGGTGAGCGGGGTCGCCGGGGTGGCCGGTGCCCGGGGGGAAGCCGGGGAATCCCGGGCCCCGGGTGGGGCGGGCTCTTCCGTCGAGCGCGTGGCCGACGCGGGTCAGGAGCAGGTCGCGGGCGGCGGCGCTGTCCTGGATGCCGACGAGGTCGACGTAGGTGATGGTGGCGAGCAGCCCTTCGACGGGGATGTCCTCGACGCGTACGGTGATCAGCCGGCGTTCGGGCGCGTCGGGGTCGGCGCGCAGGGCGGCCTGCCACTCCATCCGTCCGTAGCGTGAGCGTTCGTAGTTGCGGGAGAGGACGGCGATGACGGCGGCGGACTCGCTGACCCCGCGGTCCATGAAGTCGACGAAGTTGGTTCCGGGGACGAAGTCCCATGCCTGGATGACGGTGCGGTAGCCAGCTTCCTCCAGCGTCCAGGCGATCCACGACGCCCATCGCTCGTCGGCCGGTGAGTAGCTGATGAAGAAGTCCAACGGCCGGTGCTGTGCGTCGAGTTCCTGGCGTGCGACCATGGTCCCCATCCTAGGAACAAGGTCACGTGCGGTCACTGTATTCGTGCGAATGGTGTGCGATGCTCTTGCCCGTGCGCGCCTTACGACGTCTGCATGTTCTGGACTGGCTGGCCGGTGGGGTGCTGGCGTGCGGTCTGCTGTTCCTCGCCACGGGGCTGCTGCCCTCCGGGCCGGCCGGGGACGCGATGGCGCGGATCGCCCCGCTGCTGGCGTTCCTGGGCACGGTGATCGTGCTGGCGGAACTCACCAGCCGGGCCGAGGTGTTCGACGTGGTGGCGTCGGGGGTGGCGCGTGCCGGTGGCGGGAGTTACGCGCGGCTGTTCGTGTTGTGCGTGGTGTTCGCCTCGGCCACGACGATCACGCTCAATCTCGACACCACGGCGGTGCTGCTGACGCCGGTGATGCTGGCGCTGGCGTCGCGGGTGGGGATCGCGGCGGTGCCGCTGGCGATGACGACGGTGTGGCTGGCCAATACGGCGAGTCTGCTGCTGCCGGTGTCGAATCTGACGAACCTGCTGGCGGCGGACCGCGTGGCGCTCTCCCCCCTGGGCCTGGCGGCGAGGATGTGGGCGGCCCAACTGGCCGCCGTGGCCGTGACGATGGGTTGCCTGTGGCTGTTCTACTGGCGCCGCCGCGAGCGGGGCGCGGAGGACTACGTTCCGCCGTCGGTCCACCGCCCCGCGGACCGGGTGCTGTTCCGCGTGTGCGCCGTCGCCTGCGCGGGTTTCCTGCTGGCCATCCTGGTCGATGCCGTTCCCCTGTGGACGGCGTCGGCGGGGGCCATGGCGCTCGCCGTCGCGGCCTTCGCGGTGCGCCGCAGGTCGGCGCTGCGGCTGTCCCTGGTGCCCTGGCGGCTGCTGGTGCTGGTGCCGGGGCTGTTCCTGGTGGTGGAGACGGTCAACGTCAACGGTCTGCACGAGGTGCTGTCCTCGGCGGTGGGGCCGGACGGCGGCCTGCTGGGGATGTTCCGCGCCGCGGCGGTCGGCGGGGGCCTGTCGAACGCGCTCAACAACCTGCCGGTGTACCTGGCCGGGGAGTCGGCGGTGCCCGAGGGCAATCACCAGCAGCTGCTGGCCCTGCTCATAGGCACCAACGTGGGCCCCTTGGTGACGCCGTGGGCGTCCCTCGCCACGCTCCTGTGGTTCGAGCGCTGTCACGCGCAAGGGGTGCGGGTGTCGCTGAAGCGGTTCATGGGGACGGGCGCGGTGCTGGCGAGCTCGGCCCTGCTGGCGTCCGTCGCGGCGCTCGCCGCCACCGGGTGAGACAAGCGCGCGGTCAGGGGTGTCCGTTGAGCGCGGCCCTCGGCCCGCGCCCGGCCCGGTGCGCGACCAGGTCGAGGAGGTAGGGGATGTCCTGGGGGCGGCCGGCGACGAAACTGCGGTCGACGTCGGGCCCGTCGACGCTGCCGCGGAAGGGGCCGCCGTCCAGGGACCGGATCTCCAGGCCCGCCTCGGCCGCCAGCAGGACGCCCGCGGGCAGGTCGATGCCCTCGGCGCGGTAGCCGACGAAGCCGTCGATGTCACCGCGGGCCAGCATGGCCCACGCCAGCAGGGGCGCCCAGAGCTGGAGGAGGCGCCGGCACCGTACGTCTAGCGTCGCCTTCAACTCGCGCAGCACGGCGTCCCGGCGGGCGACCGTGTGCCCCTGGGTCCAGGCGAGCAGCGGGCCGGCGGCGGACGGCGCGCGGGCGGGACCGCTCAGCCGGCCGCCCGGCCCGTACGCGCCGCCGCCCGCCGTCGCGGTCCAGGTCCGGTCGGTCACCGGGTCGTGCACGACGCCGACCACGGGCCTGTCGTCGACGCACAGGGCGATGCCGACGACGTAGGCCGGCAGGCCGATGACGACGTTGTTGCTGCCGTCGAGCGGATCCACCAGCCAGGTGCGGTGCGGCGCCCCGGACCGTTGGCCAGGGATGGTGCCCGTCTCCTCGGCGAGGATCCGGTCGTGCGGGAAGTGCTCCCGGACCCGCTCGACGATCAGGCGCTCGGCCAGCAGGTCGAGATCGGTGACGACGTCTCCGCGCCCGCCCTTGGCCCGCACGCCGTAGTCGTCCTGGAAGCGCGAACGCACCAGCGCGCCCGCGGCCCGGGCGGCGCCGACCGCCACCGCGCTCTCGGCCGCGTACCGCCCTGCGGGGAGGGGGCCCTGAGGTGCGCCGTCACGGGGAAAGGCGTCCATCGATCCTCCTGAGGACAGTACGAGCCGTCCGCGCGGTCTGCGCCGCATCGCAAGTCTGTCGTACCACCCGGTGCGGGGCGCCATGCACCGGTCCCAGGCTCAGGTCGCGGCGGCCGGGCAGGGTACGGCCCAGCAGCAGGGTGGCGGCGGCGGTGCCGGGCGGCACGACGGTGGCGTGGAAGTGCCCCGCGGGCAGGGTGTAGATCTCGCCACCGGCACTGATCTCCTCGGGACCCGGCTCGCACCTCACCAGGCGCTGCGTCGGCCGGAGCTCGTCCACCGCCGAGCCGTCGCTGCGCACTTCGTACACGCGATGGGTGGCCTCCCGCGGCCGGTCGCGCACCCGGATCCGCAGATTGCCCACCTGTCCGTACAGCACACAGCTGGTCAGATCCCAGCTGTGTGCGTGCACGGGCGAGGTGGTCAGCCCCGTCGCCCTGCCCGGCGCCTCGGCGTCGAAGACGTGCACGCACACGCCCCGGTCGTCCTCGCGCTGCACGGGAAGGCACAGGAAGCCCAGCGGGTGGCGGACGGCGCGCAGCCGCCGGCGGCCGGCGGCGATCTCCTCGAGGGCCGAGGCGGCCGCGTCGAACAGCGCGGTGACCGCGCCGCCCCCGGCCTCGGCTTCGGCCATGGCTTGTTCGATCAGTCCGTAGTCCACGGGGCTGCGCACTCGGGGGTTCACCTCCGGTAGGGATTCTCCGCGTGCAGGGCCTTGTCGATGATCTCGCCGACGTCCCGGTCGGTGAAGGACGCCGGCAAGGGCAGGGCGAGCCCTTCGAAGAGCCGCAGGACCTCGTCGACCGTCGGCTCCTGGCTCAGTGGTTCGGTGCGGCTCAGATTGAGGGGATGGGCCTGTTCCCGGCTCTGGTGGAGCTCGGTGACGTAGTAGTCGTACAGCGGCCGGTCCCGTTCCACCAGCAGGTTGACCCGCTGGGGATCGTCCTGGGTGATGATCAGGCACGAGTTGGACAGGTCGAAGCGGAGCGTGGGCACCACCGACGACAGATAGACGTCGATCTCCAGGGTGTCCAGTTGCTGCCGGTACCAGCAGGCGGCCAGCACCGTGGCGAAGGACTCCTTGCGGGTCCGCTCGGCGGTCCAGGCCTGCGGCGGCGTGACGTGCAGCCGGTGGGCGAAGGTCTGGCGGAAGCGCGCGTAGGCCGCGCACGCCTGCTCGTCGGCCGGGTTGACGATGTCTATCTTCATGGTGAGCGAGCGGCGCTGGCGCTGCGCCTCCTGGACGCAGAAGGGCAGGGTCACCGCCCGCAGGTAGGTGCCGGTGCCGCCCTTGAACACCCAGCGGTCGGTGTTCTGCCGCGCTCTGTCCAGGGCTTGTTCGAGCTCGGCGCCGGACAGGGAGCGGACCATGGTCAGGTCCTCCAGGGCGTGCCGCGTCCCGGTCATCGCCGTGCGGATGTCGACGACCCGGCGCCGGCGTTCGGTCAGCGTGCCGAAGACGAGGGCGGCCAGGACCAGGAGCGTGGCTCCCGAGGTGACGTTGTCGTCGATTTGCTGGTCGAAGACGTCCAAGAGGCCGATGATCAGGGCCGCGCCCAGGGCGACGACGCCGTCGAGGTTTCTGATGGTCCACCCGACGGCGTTCTCGATTCCCCGTCCCAGCTCGGCAGTTCCGCGTGCCATGGCCCCAACCTCTCCCCCGGTTGCGGCAATCGTAGGAGGGGGGCGTGGCCGACGGCCAGGATTCACGGTCGTGACGGGTAGGTTCCGCGCCATGCGGGGTCGCGGCCGGTGAGGCCGACGACCCGGTCGAGGAGTGGGGCGTCGGCGGGGACGGCGACGGCCGGGGCGAAGAGGCCCGCGGGCCGTTCCTCCGGATCGGGGGCGAACCCCGCCACGAACTCCAGGCACGTCCGCAGTTCCCGCTCGCCGCAGACGTAGGGCTGTCCGCTGCTCCGGGCGACGTCCCAGCCGTGGACGACCAGCTCGTTCAGGGCCACCCGGGCGGCCACGTTCCCGGGCAGCTCCACGCCGCCGGCCCGCGTCATGCCCTCCCACGCGGCCGCCTCGCGCCAGGCCTCGGCGAGGGCGGCGAGCCGGGCGGGAATGAGGGTGCGCCAGTCCTCGGCGAGGCGGGCGGCGTCGCCGGAGGGGCCCTCGTGGCCGCCCTGCGGCAGGTCGGTCTTGCCGGCGGCGGCGGTGAAGGCCAGGGCGAGGCCGCCGACGTGCTCGATGAGGTCGCCGAGGCGGTACTGCTCGCACGGCGTGGGCGCGGTGAGCTGTTCGTCGGTGACCGCTTCCAGCAGGCCCGCCATCCGGCCGGCCGCCGGGCCGAGGTCGAAGTCCACGGTCATGGTGGGGCCTCCAGCACGCGCTCCGTCGTGGGCAGCAGGGGCCACCGTATACACGTCGGCCGCCCGCGTCGGGCGGCCGACGCGGTCCCGTCCGGTCTTTCACCTGTTTCACCGGACCGGACGGGACCGCCTCTCAGCCGTGCACGACCTTCAAGGTGGTGGGCCAGCCGTCCCGGTCGAGGGCGCGGTAGAGCCGCTTGATGTCCTGCGGGCGCAGCTTGACGCAGCCGTGGGAGGTGTAGTCGCTCTCCCCGTCCCAGCGCTGGTTCTCGGGGCCGCCCCGGCCGCCGTCGCGGGTCATCTCGCTGTGGATGAACAGCTCGGTGCGCCAGGTGCCGTCCTGGCAGCGCTTGCCGCCCAGTTCGATGGCGTAGCCCTTGACGAGGTTGCCGTCGTAGGCGGTGTGGTGGCGGCCCAGTGTGTACGTCCCGTCGGGGAGCCAGCCGCGGCCGCGCTCGCACTCCTGCTCGCTGGTCCCCGAGCCGGCGCGGTACTCGGCGACCGGCCGGTGGTCACGGAAGAGTGTCAGCCGGGAGTGGGTGGGGGTGCCCTTGGTGAACTGCAGATAGCTCGAGGCCGCGGCGGGCGCTGCCTGGCCGGCGGGCGCGAGCAGCGCCACCGCGGCGAGCGCGGTGGCCACGGCCCCGCCGGCGAGGGCGGGACTTACCCGCGAGGGTGAGGTGCGAGGCATGACGGTGTCTCCTCAGGTTGACGGACGCGGGCCGGCCCCGGCGTTCCGTCGCGCCGTCCCCGCAGTCAGGAGCGCTGCGGGAGGCGGGAAGGCGCCGGGGAGGGTGTGCGGGATTCTCGCCACCCGCCGGCCCGGCCATGCCGTCATTTGCCGGGAAGCGGCAGGAGCCCGCGTTCGTAGGCGCGCACGAGCCGCTGGGGGACCTGGTAGGTCTGGCCGTCGACGACGATCGGCACGAGGGCGGGCGTGGTGGCGCGCCACTGCGCGCGGCGGTGGCGGGTGTTGCTGCGGGACATACGGCGCTTGGGCACGGCCATCGGGGGACCTCCGGGGTGGGTGGGGCGGTGTCGGGGCCACACGCTACATGAAAATGAATGTCATAAGCCATCCAGTGGGGTGGGTCGAAGATCACAGCCCTGGTGGGGGGCGGCCAGGGGCGCGCTGAGTACCGTGAGGGGGTGCCGACGCAGCAGAACCTGTTCTCATCCCTCACGGCCTGGCGGCGGCGTGCCGTCTCACGGGCCGTGCACCGCGGGGCGCACTGGGTGCGGGAGGCCGGCGCGGTGACGGCCGCGCGCCCGGGCCCGTACCGTTTCCGCCGCATCGGCGCCGGCACCCGTCTCGCCTTCCCCCAGGGCACCGTCTTCGGCGAGCCGTGGATCGAGCTGGGTGAGCACTGCATCATCGCCCGCGACGTGACGCTCACCGCCGGGATGATGCCCGACCTCGACCTCGGGCCGGATCCGCTCCTGCGGCTGGGCAACGGCGTCGTCCTCGGCCGGGGCAGCCATGTGATCGCGGACGCGCCGCTGACGATCGGCGACGACTGCTTCTTCGGCCCGGGCGTCTATGTGACGACCACGAACCACAGCTACGACGATCCCGACGTGCCCATAGGCAAGCAGTGGCCCCGCAGCGAGCCGGTGGAGATCGGCCCCGGGAGCTGGATCGGCACCGGAGCGGTGATCCTGCCCGGCGCCCGGCTGGGGCGCAACGTGGTGGTCGCGGCGGGAGCGGTCGTCCGGGGCGAGGTCCCCGACCACGCCGTGGTCGCCGGCGCGCCCGCCAGGATCGTACGGACCTGGGACCGGGAAGCGGGCTGGCAGCCGCCGCTGCGCACCCCGCCGCCGGTGCCGGTCCCCGAGGGGGTCACCGCCGAGGAACTGGTGGCCCTGGCGGAGTGGCAGCGCACCTCGCCCGTCTCCGCGCCCGCCGCCGACGGCGCGGACGGGTAGGAAACGGCGCGTCACCGGGCCGCGGTCACCATGTCACCGGAAGCGACTCCGGCCCGCGGTTGATGGAGCCGCGCCGCCAGCGCATGTCCTTCTCCGCGACGGCCAGGCGCAGGCCCGGGAAGCGCTCCAGCAGGGTGGAGAGCATCACCTCCGCCTCCATCCTGGTCAGCAGCGCGCCCACGCAGTAGTGCGCGCCGTGCCCGAAGGACAGGTTGGGCGCCTCGTCCCGGGCGATGTCGAGCCGGTCGGGGTCCTTGAAGACCGAGGAGTCGCGGTTGGCGGCGAGATAGGAGACGTAGACCACCTCGCCGCTGCGGATCGTCTTCCCGGCGACATCGAGGTCCTGGGTGGCGATGCGGGGCAGGCCGACGCCGTTGCGGTGCGGGATGTAGCGCAGCAGTTCCTCCACGGCCCGCGGCAGCAGCGCGGGCTCGGCGCGCAGGCGGGCCAGCTGGTCGGGGTGGGTCAGCAGCGCGTAGACCATGTTCGAGACCTGATTGCGCACCGCGTCCATGCCGTTGAGGACGAGCATGACGGCCAGCGAGATCAGCTCGGGGAGACTGAGCTCCCCCTCGCCGTGGGCCGCGACCAGGGCGCTGAACAGGTCCTCGCCGGGGTGCTCGGCCCGGTGCCGGGCCAGCTCGCGGAAGTAGCCGGCGATCTCGCGCTTGACCGCGTCGGACTCCTCCTGCGAGTGGTTGCTGGAGAGGATGACGGCGCGCCAGCCCTGCAGCACGCCGATGTCGTCGGCGGGCACGCCCAGCAGGTCACCGATCAACTGGGCGGGCAGCGGCCCGGTCAGGCACTCGGTCAGGTCGGCCGGCGGGCCCTGCCGCGCCATCCGCCCGGTCATCTCGTCCGCGAGCTCCTGGGCCCGGGCGCGCAGCGCCGCCACCCGCTTGCGTCCGAACGTCTGGGCGACCAGCCGCCGCAGCCGCGTGTGGTCGGGCGGATCGGTACGGCCGATGCCGCCGGCCGGCGCCACCACGTGCGGGGTCATGCTGGTGACCGGGCGGTCGACGGTCAGGGCGCGGCTGAGGGTGGGCTCGGAGGCGACGGTCTTGACGTCCTCGTACCGCGTCACCAGCCAGGCCTCCCCCTCGCCGTAGCGCAGGCGGATCCGGGCGACCGGCTCCTCGCGCAGCAGGCGGTGCAGGAGGGGGTCGAAGTTCAGGGCGGGCAGGTGGTCCACCGCCCACTCGTGGACCCGGTCGTCGTCCGGCCGGGCGTGGCTGGATTCTCCGGCCGGCGAGGGGTGCGCGGAAGATGTGGTCATGCCATGGCTCCCTGTCTCATGCCGGAACCGGCCGGAACGGCACAACGGACCAGCCCCGCATACTGGCTATTCCCGTTCAACAAGGGCGCATTCGCCGGTATCGGTAATACACCCACATGTGTGACTACCCTGAGCGCACCGCACCCCCGCCGTACGACCTCCGGAGTAGGGCGGAGGACCGTTACGCCCGGGCCGGACGGCGATCTAGCCTCGGCGCATGGACACGACGAGCGACACACTCGACGAAGCTCTGCACCGGCTGCACGGCCGGGGCCCGGAGTTCAGGGAATACCTGAGCAACCACGGCCCGATGGCCGTCGAGGCGCTGGTCCACCGGGGCCGGGCGGGCACCGTCCACCGCTGGCTGGACGCGTACGAGACCCGGCTCGAGGACGTCCCCCGGCCGCGGGCGCGGATCACCGACGCCAACTGGCGGGAGGCGCTCGGCGACCCCGCCCGGGTCACCGACTGGACCGCCTATTTCTCCCACCTGATCGCCGGCCGGCCCTGGCGCGAGGTCCTCGCCCAGTGGTGGCCGCGGCTGCTGCCGGGCATCGCCGGCGCCGCCACCCACCCCGCCATCCGCGTGGGCCACGCCGTACGCGCCCTCACCACCGGGGGCGAGGACGCCCCGCGCCTGTCGGAACTGGCCCACGCCCTGGGCTACTGGGCCGCCCGCCACACCCTTCTGCCCTTCTCCCTCGACCCGTCCGGCCGGGCCGCGCCCGCCGACGCCCTGGCCGCTCTCCCCCGCGTCGCCGAACGCAACGTCATGCCCCTGCGGGGCTACGCGCAGCTCGCCGGCACGCCCGGCTGGCTGGACACCGCCGCCTCCCTGCGCGTACCGGAGGATCCCGAGGCCGTCCGCCAACGCCTGAGCGAGCTCGTGCGGGCCGCCACCCTCCACTACGGCGCCTACGGGCACGGCGACGGCATCATGCTGGTGCACGCCGCCACGGCCCCCAACGCGGTGCTGCGCACCCTGCCCGCCCTGCCCCAGGAGTTGTGGGGGCCCTCGCTCGCGGTGGCGTGGACGGCGACCGCCGCCATCACCTCCATCTACGCGGCGGACACGCCGCTGCCGCCGCCGGACGCCTCGTCGGTCACCGACGAGGAGGTGTTCGAACTGGCCGCGGACCACGGCGACGCGCACGTGATCAAGTTCGCGGACACCGCCCTGGACGTGGCCGCGGCCGCGGAGGACGGCGACGACCGTGCCCTGGCGGCCGTCCTGAACGCCGTGCGCCTGATCGGCTCCGGGGACTAGCGGCCATGTGACGGGCCTCCGATCAGGCCTCCTTCCGATGGGGCCCGGAGCTTTCGACTTCCGGGAGGGACGGCTCGTCGACGAGCGCCCCGGGCCCGAGGCCGCGGACCCGGAAGGACGTCCGCCGCCGCGCGTCGCGCAGCGACTCGACGGCCTCGCACCATTCCTGGAGGTCGGGGGCCGCGCTCAGCTCGGCCGAGCGGGCCTTGGCCCTGCGCGAGGCCCGTTCCCAGTTCGCGGGGTCCCGCAGTGCCTTCAGGGCGTGCGTCCACGCGTTGAGGTCGTCGCGGTAGGCGAAGATCCCCGCCTCGCCGAGGGACTCGACCAGTCCCGGCGTGGGATGGGCGATCACCGGGATGCCGGAGGCGAACGCCTCGACCGCCACCCGGCCCCAGGACTCGTACAGGCTCGGCATGAGCATCACGCGCGAGCGGGCGTAGACGTGCTCGCGCATGCTGCTGCCGGGAACGCCGTCGACGACCTCGCAGTTCGGCAGGCGCGTGGGGGGCATGACCTGCTGCCCGTAGGCACCCCGGACGCCCAGGAACGTCCATTCCGGCGTCCAGGCGGCGATCTGCCAGAACAGGTCGCCGCCCTTGTCGGAGTTGAGATTCACCAGCGTCGCGTGGTCGCCCGGGGTGGTGCGGTACTCCTGCGCGATCACCGGAGGGCGGACGACGAGGGTACGCCGGGGCAGGAACTCCCGGGGGTACTGCGCGTAGTAGATCTCGCCGTCCCGCCGGATCCACTGGCTGTTGTAGACGACGAGATCGGCGCCCGCCGCGTTGTGGAAACTGGTGGCGAAGTTGTCGTGGCAGATCACCACCACCGGTATGCGGCGGGCCCGGGCGAGCCCCGACACGAGCGGGACGTTCTCGAAGTGCGACAGGAGCACGTCCGCCTTCTGCGCCTCGGCGGCGAAGTCGGCGCCCTCCTGGTACGGGACGACCCGCACGCCGTCGATGTCGTAGCTCTTCTCCATGCTCCCGGGGTGCGAGAGCCAGACCGTCACCCGGTGACCGCGCTCGCTCAGTGGGCGGAGCATCGAGTGCAGCATCCACTCGGACCCGGCGTTGTGGGCCGGCGGATAGCCGTACACCCGGGCCACGATCGACAGGCTCCGCACCGGGCCGAGCGGGGTCAGCGGGGGCCTGTGCGGTCGGGGCGTCACCGAGTCCACGTGTGGGTACTCCCTCCGGTCGGGGATGGCGCGACGACAGGGCGGAGGCCCTCCGGCAGGCCGGCGGGCCTCGACGGTCACCCGGCCTGGACGTGGACGGGCGTGGAGGGTGAGGTGCGCTCCCCCACCCGGAAGCTCAGGCTCGTGTCCCCGGACGCGGCGCCGCCGGACGCCCGTACCGCCACCCAGATCGCGGACTTCGCGCCCTGGTGGGGCAGGGCCGGGTCGACGTCGTCGAAGGTGAGGCTCTGGCCGTCGGGCGAGAGCGTGCCGTCGTACGAGCGTGTCGCCCAGGTGCTGTCCATCACGGTCAGCTGGCAGCGGCCGGCGCCTTCGGGGACGAACTGCAGCCCCCGGCCGGCCGGCAGGTCGACGCGGATGTTCTGCCGGGGGACGGCGTCCTGGTCGGCATGGATCTGAACGCCCGGGTAACCGGTGTTGCCGGCATGCGTCAGCGTCACGCCCGGCGGGCCGCCCGGCGTCAGGGAGAACCGGGCCGCCGTGCCCGGGCCGACCTTGAGGTCCACCTGGCCGCCCAGCCGGGTGCCGTTCAGCAGCGCCTGGAGCTGCATGGGCCCGCTCTGCGGTCCCGCCTGCAGTGCTCCCGCGGGCACGTGGACCCAGCCGTCGGCGTCCGTTTTCACGGTGTAGGTCAGCGGGGCCTTGCCGCCGTACACGAAGTGTGAGCCGGTGGCGCGGGGCTCCAGCTCCAGTGTCACCTGCCGGGAGGCCAGCGGCTGGTTGTTCTCGTCCAGGATCTGCAGGCGGAAGGCGCGGAAGGGAGTGTCCTTCGCGGCCGACAGGGGGGCGTCCTGGGAGCCGGCCGGGTCGGTCCGGGAGATGCGGTAGTCGTGCGCGGGCGTCGCGAGCCGTACCGCCACGCAGGCCAGCTGGGTGCCGGTCCAGTAGCCGTTGGCGGTCTCGTCGGCGAACGAGATGTACGCCTCCGACGACAGGGCGGTGAAGGAGCTCCGGTGCTCCTTCCACTGCCGCGCCCAGCTGTTGCCGGGGATCTTCACGCCGGTGGGCGGGGGGACGGTGATGTGGTTCTTGTCCAGGACGCTGCCGCCGTAGCGCGAGGACCCGTCGGTGACGCTGTAGTACATGCTCGTCGTGTGCGGGGTCTCGTTGTACCAGTGCGAGCTGGTCCAGAACGTGACCTCGTACTGTGCGCCGGGTGTGAGGCCCGGGATGTGCTGTCCGACGAACCCGTGGCGGTTGTTTCCCCGGCCCACCAGGTCGACCGAGTTGCTGCCGTCGACCTTGTCCTGCGCGTCGCTCATGGCGAAGGCGTAGGCGTGAGTGCGGACATCGATGTACTCACCCGGCTTCCCGGCGCCGGGCTGCCCGTTGGCGTTGCCGTTGCCGCCGAATTCCCAGTAGGTGAGGAACATGTTCGCGCCGTAGGCGCTCGCCTGGCGGTAGCCGCACTCGTCGTTGGCGAATTTGGGGCCGTACTTGAAGCCGCCGTCCTTCACGAGGTTCGGGTTCTGGTTGATGTCGCCGTTGGCAGAGAGCTTCCTTGGTTCCGGAAGAGTCGACGTCACGGAGATTCTCCTTCGCTTTCGGCGGGGAGGCTCAGCGGATCCGGACGGGCGTGGAGGGCGAGTTCAGGGGCCCGACCAGGAATGTCAGCCCGGTGTCTCCGGTCGGAGCGCCGGAGTCCGCCTGCACCGCCACCCATGCGGTGGAGGCGGAGCCCTTGGCGGGCAGGGCCAGGTCGACGTTGTCGAAGGTGAGGGACTGTCCGTCGGGCGAGAGAGTCCCGTCGTAGGCCGTGGAGACGTTGTGGGCGTCCAGGACGGTCAGCTGGTAGTCGCTGCCGTGTTCGGCGACGAACCGCAGTTTCTTGCCCGGAGGAAGGGCCACGCGGACGGTCTGGGACGGGACCGCGCCTTCGTCGGCGTGCAGCCGGACGCCCGGGTAGCCGATGCCCCCGCCGCGTGTCAGGTCCACGGGCGGCGGTCCGCCCGGCGACACCGAGAACCGGACGACGACGTGCACGGACGTGGACGGTGACGTCCGGCCGGCCAGCCGGAAGGTCACGTTCGTGGTGCCGAACGGTGCGTCGGGCGCGGCCTTCACCGCCACCCATGCGGTGGAGGCGGAGCCCTTGGCGGGCAGGGCGAGGTCGACGTTGTCGAAGGTGAGGGACTGTCCGTCGGGGGAGAGAGTCCCGTCGTAGGCCGTGGAGACGTTGTGGGCGTCGAGGACGGTCAGCTGGTAGCGGCTCCCGTGTTCGGCGACGAACCGCAGGCCGCGGTCCGGCGGGAGTTCCACGTGAACGGTCTGCGGGCCCACGGCACCTTCGTCGGCGTACAGCCGCACGCCCGGGTAGCCGGTCCCGCCCGCGTGTGTGAGGGTCACGTCCGGCGGTCCGCCGGGGGACACCGAGACCTGGACGACGACGTGGACGGGCGTGGAGGAGGAGGTACGGGCGCCCATCCTGAAGGTGAGGGCCGTGTCCCCGAGCGGGGACGCGCCGGTGGCCTTCACCGCGACCCATGCCGCGGACGTCGCGCCCTTGTCCTTAAGTCCCGGGTCGACTTCCTCGAAGGTGAGGGTCTGCCTGTCGGAGGACAACGTTCCCGGGTAGGACCGCGTGTGCCCGTCGGCGTCCAGGACGGTCAGCTGGAACGCGCCGTGGCCCTCGGCGACGAACTGCAGGCCCTTGCCCGCCGGCAGGTCCACGCGGACGGTCAGGGGCGGTACCGGGCCCTGATGGGTGGCGTGCAGCCGCACACCGGGGTAACCGGTCTCTCCCGAACGGGTCAGGGACACCTCCGGCGGTCCGCCCGGCGACACCACGAACCGGGGAGCGGACGGCAGACCGGTGACCTTGCGCACGCGGTGGTTGCCCGTGTCGGCGATGTAGAGGTTGCCCTGCCTGTCGACCGCGACGCCTCGGGGGCTGGCGAGCTCGGCCCGGACGGCCGCCCCCGTGTCGCCGGAGAAGGTGGGGTGACCGGTCCCCGCGACCGGGTCGATCGTCCGGGTGACCGCGTCCACGCGCCGTACCCGGTTGGTGCCGTACTCGGCGACGAAGAGATTGCCGTCGGAGTCCACCGCCACACCGCTGGGGCTGCTGAGCTGGGCCTTGACGGCCGGCTCGCCGTCGCCGGAGTGGCCGGGCTTGCCGGTGCCGGCGACGGTGGTGATGGTCGCGGTCGCGGCGTCGACCCTGCGCACGCGGTGGTTGCCCGTGTCGGCGATGTAGACGTTGCCCTGCGCGTCCACGGCGACGCCGCGAGGAGCGTTGAGCGCTGCCTTGGCGGCCGGTCCGTCGTCACCGCTCCCGTCCTGGCTGCCGTTGCCGGCGACGGTGGTGATGGTCCCGGTCTTCGCGTCGACCCTGCGCAGCCGCTGGTTGTCGGTGTCGGCGATGTAGAGGTTGCCGCCGGCGTCCAGCGCGACACCGCGCGGGTTGGACAGCTGGGAGGTCACGGCCGGCTTGTCGTCGCCGGAGTGGCCGGGCTTACCGGTGCCGGCGACGGTGGTGATGGTCGCGGTCGCGGCGTCGACCTTGCGCACCCGGTGGTTGTCCGCGTCCGCGATGTAGACGTTGCCCTGCGCGTCCACCGCGACATCGGAGGGGCTCCACAGGTGTGCGCTGACGGCCGGCTTGTCGTCACCCCCGAAGGTCGGCAGGCCGTTGCCGGCGAACGCGTGGATCGTCCCGGTCTTCGCGTCCACCTTGCGCACCCGGTCGGTGGCGACGTCGGCGATGTAGAGGTTGCCCAGATCGTCGATCGCCACGCCAGTGGGGCAGTCGAGCCCGGCCGACACGGCGCTGTGGCCGTCACCGGACCAGACCGCGTCGCCGTAGCCGGCGACCGTGACGATGGTGGGCTCGGGTGTGGGGGCCGGTGCGCCGGGGTTGCTGTCGGGTTCGCTCATCGCCGACTCCTTCGCGCTCGTATGGGGCCACGTACGAGGTTTCCGGCTGCTTGCAGCGTCGTCGTCCGAGTCGTACGGACATACCTGACTCGCACATACTGACGAAGAAACGCCGGTGATGCGGCGTTTGCTGCGCCGGACCAGGCTCGCGCGGCCCCTGGCCGCCACGAAAGAGGCGCCAGGAGGAGCAGTGCGATTCCCTGCCATATCCAGGGGCCGGTGGCCTCGTATCAGCCGACGACAGCCGCCCCGGACACCTCGCGTGATGCCCCGTACGGCACGGTCGCCCCAGGGCGCCCGGGGAGGAGGGGGCGCACAATGGCTTGGACCCGTCCGGCGAACAAGCCAGTGGAAGTCGTGTGCGCGGGCGGTCGGCGAGACCGCGTGGCGACCGCCCGCGCCGGATCGCCCGGCATCAGCGGCTCGATCCGGCCCCACGGCGCCGCGGAACCGGCCGTATCGGCGACGGGGTCACCGGGATGAACGGCGACTCTGGACCCGGTGGGCCGGTTCGGCCACACTCGGCCCATGCGATGGACCGACATCGAGCAGATCGCGGCCGGTCTGGCCGCCCAGGACCCTGCCGCCAAGCCGCTGACCGTCGACTTCACGGAGATCCGTGACCGGGCCGCCGCGCTGAGCGCCTTCAGCGACGACCCCGCCCGCTGCAACCTGCGCATCCTGGAGTCGATCCAACTGGCCTGGCTCGACCGGCTCGAGGGGATCGTCAGAACGGACTGACGCACCCGGCGCGGCCGGTGGCGGCCTACGTTCCCAGGATGCGGCGGGCCTCGCGCCGGCCCGACAGCAGGGCGCCGTGGACGGTGCTGCTGTAGTCGCCGGTGGTGGCTTCCCCCGCGAAGTACAGGCGGCCGCCCACGGGTGCGGCCAGCACGTCGTGGTCGCCGGGGCGGGAGCCGGTCGCGGGGAAGGAGTAGGAGCCCCGGGCCCAGGGGTCGGCGGCCCAGCGGGTGAGGCGGTGCGCGAGGGGGTCGGGCACGCGGTCACCGTAGATCCCGCGCAGGACGGCCATGGCCTCGCGGACGGTGGTGGCGTCGTCCAGTCCCTCCAGGCGGCGGGCGACGGGCCCGCCGTTGAGGGCTGCCAGCACCGGGGCCCCGACGATGTGGTGGAGGTTGTACCAGTTGGCGAAGGCGCCGTGCGGGGTGCCCTCCTGCCGGATCACCTCCTTGTCGTCCCAGAAGACCTCCGGGAACCGCAGGTAGAGCTTGTCGTACACGCCCATGCCCAGGCGTTCGACCGCGCCCCGCTTGGCCTCGGGAAGGGCGGGAGTGAAGAGGACGTCGCCGGCCTTGAGCACCCCGAGGGGGAGGGTGAGCAGGACGCGGCCGGCGGTGAAGACGCCCTGGCCGTCGGTGTGGACGGCGACCTGGTCGCCGCTGTGGTCGACGTGGGTGAGCCGGTGGCCGAGCCGCACGTCCAGGCCCTGGGCGAGGTGGTCGGTCAGCCGGCCGTAGCCGTCGGGGAAGACGACCTCGTCGCCCTCGAAGCCCTCGCCGATGACCATTCCCGCCAGGGAGATCTCCTCGATGCCGGCGCCCCAGTCGTCCTCCACCATGCGGCTGTGCGCTGCGAAGGCCCGCCGGGCCCGCTCGGGCGTCAGGCCGCCGGAGTTCAGCACGCTCCGCAGCGCCGTCGCCGCGGATTCGTCCGCGCCCGCCCGCCCGGCGCGCTCGAACAGCCGCTCGCCCGCCGCTTCCTGGTCGGCTTCGCGCTCCTCCGTTTCGTAGCGGGTCAGGCGGCGGCCGTCGGCGGCGTAGGCGACGGTCCCGGCCCGGCTGCCGTAGTCGAGGGTGCCGGCGTTGTACACGAGCGTGGTGGCCCCGGCCTCCCCGGCCAGTTCGGTGACCGGATTGCCCTTGACGCCGTGGATCCAGGACGCGCCCAGATCGATGCGCCGGCCCTCCCACTCCTCGGTCCACAGCCGGCCGCCGACGCGGTCCCGGGCCTCCAGTACGGTCACCTCGTGGCCGGCCCGGCGCAGTTCACGGGCGGCGTACAGCCCGGCCATGCCCGCCCCGACGATCAGGGTCGGCGTCTTCGTGGTCCCCATCGTCCTCACGTCCGGCCGAGGGCCTGGCGGCGCAGCCGGCCGGGCGTGGTGTCCAGGCGCTCGCGCATCAGCGTGGTGAGCGTGGTGGCGTTCTCGTAGCCCACGCGGCGGGCCACGGCGTCCGTCTTCAGGTCCGTGGTGCGCAGCAGGTGTGCCGCCTGTTCCAGGCGGATGCGCTGGGCGAAGCGCAGGGGGGAGACGCCCAGGACGCGGTCCACGGCGCGCTGCAGGGTGCGTTCGCTCGTGCCCTGGGCGCGGGCGGCGTCGGCGATGCGCAGGGGCTGGTCGAGGTGGTCACGCACCCAGCGTTCGAACGCGCTGACGGCCGGGTCGGTGCGGGCGAGGTGGCCGGGGACGGCGTAACCGGCCTGGCGGGGGCGGGTGTCGATGAGCAGGTAGCGGGCGGTGAGGTCGGCGAGGGCGGGGCTGGACCGCCGTACCAGGGACAGGGCGAGGTCCAGGTGGGCGGTGGCGGCTCCGGCGGTGGTGACGCCGGGGGCGTGGGTGAGCATGTGCGTCTCGTCCAGGGCGACCTGGGGGTAGCGCAGCCGGAAGGGGGGTGCCAGCCACCAGCTCGTGGTGGCCGGCAGCCCGTCCAGGACGCCGGCCTCGGCGAGCAGGAACGTTCCGGTGCAGGCGGCGGCCAGCGGCACGCCGTCGGCGCGGGCCTGGCACACCATGTCCCGGACGGGCTCGCGTTCGGGCGAGCCGACCCATCGCACGAGGGGTTCGGGCCGCCTGTGTCCGACGCCCGGTACGACCAGCAGGTCCGGGGCCGGGGCGGCCTCGGGCGCGACGGCCGCGACGACGTGCCCGGCGGCCGTGCGCACCGGTCCGTGCGGGCTGACGCAGCTCACCTGCCACGGCGGCGGGGGCTGCGGCAGCTCCTCGCGCAGCTCGTCGGCGGTCCGCAGGACGTCGAGCACCGAGGCCAGCCCGGAGTCGAAGGTGCCGTCCACGACCAGCACTGAGATCTTCATGTCGGCAACGGTAAGTGATCTCTCGCAACCGCCACTGGGGGGCTCCGGCAGGTGGTTCATGGAGTGATCACACCCGCTCGAGGGGGAAACCCGATCGGCGACCGGCGGAGATCACCCGATTGTCCGCCACCGGGCACTCCTGACGCGCCCCTGTCAATACGCCGCTTCCCGTGGCACTCTGCCTGACGAACCGTCGAATCCGCTCCACTCGTCTGCCCGGACCGCCGACCGAGCGGCCCGGCCCCCACACGGCCCGCGCGCGGTTCCCCTCAGTGCCGCGCGTGGCCTCGGCAGAAGGAGTACGCGTGAGACGTCCCCGCCGTACCACCACCGGCATCCTGCTGGCCGTCGGCACCCTGACCCTGACGGGCGTTCAGGCCACCGCAGCCGGCGCCGCCACGGACCCCGCGCCGCCGGCCGTGCACACCGCGGCGGCCTCGGCCGAGGCGCAGCAGAAGGCCGACGCGTTCTGGACACCCGAACGCATGCGCACGGCCACCCCGCTCGACCCCCCGGCCGCCGGTGCCGGCGCCCTGCCCGCCCCGCGCCCCGGCGCCGAGGAGACCACGGTCGCCCCCACCGCCCCCTCGGCGGGCGCCAGGTCCTTCCCCCAGGCCGGCGGGCCGTGGACCGGCGGCGGAGCGGTCACCCGGACCTCCGGCCGGGTGTTCTTCACCATGGACAACCGGACCGCGTCCTGCTCCGGCAACGCCGTCACCAGCAAGAACGGCAGTACGGTGCTGACCGCCGGACACTGCGTCAAGTACAAGGGCGCCTGGCACACCAACTGGGTGTTCGTCCCCGGCTACCACGACGGCCAGAAGCCCCACGGCACCTGGGCCGCCACCAAGACGATGGCCACGCCCCAGTGGGTGTCCGGCGAGGAGATGAACTTCGACGTCGGGGCCGCCGTCGTCGGCCCGGTGGACGGCAAGAGGCTCACCGACGTCGTGGGCGCGCAGGGCCTGCAGTTCAACGGCGGCTACAACAAGGCCATGTACGCCTTCGGGTTCCCCGCCGCCAGCCCGTACGACGGCACCCGGCTCATCCACTGCAGCGGAAACTCCTCCAAGGACTTCCTCCTCACCAAGGACCACGGCCTGGGCTGCAACATGACGCCCGGCTCGAGCGGGGGCCCGTGGTTCACGTCCTTCGACGAGGCCACCGGCACCGGGTTGCAGGTCTCGGTGAACAGCTTCGGCTACACCTTCCTGCCGAACAGGATGTTCGGCCCGTACTTCGGTGACGAGGCCAAGGACCTGTACGAGCAGGCGCAGTCGACCTGAAGACGGCCGCGCGCCCGGCATCCGGCCCGCACCGCCCGCAGGACCGGCGGTGCGGGCCGGCACGTCAGGGAGCCGGTCGCCGGGGGGTGCGGACGGCGCCGGGGACGTGGAGCCGGCGGGTGAGGCTGCCCAGGTCGGCGCAGGCCTTGTCGTAGGGGGTGCCCCGCGGGTGCAGGGTGAGGACGGCGACGATGGCGCGGTCGGCCGTGCCGACGGTGCCGGTGGTGTGCAGCGCCTCGCGTGCGAGGTCCACGCCACCGGCCGCCGCCACCCGTGGGCGGTCCGCGCCGGCGCGGCCTGCCGGAGGGAAGCCGGACCAGCCCTGTTTGACGGCCCAGGGGCGGTCGAAGGCCGCCGCTATGCCGAAGCCCTGGTCGAAGCCGTCCGTGCCGAGGCGGGTCGCCGCGCGCAGGTTGCCCATGATGAGGTCCCTGACGGGCGCCGGCGCCGACTCGAGGATGTACCGGTAGATCCGCACCGTGTCGGCGGCCGACAGGCTCGTGTAACCCCAGTACCCCGGGTAGGCCGACGGCGGCGGGGCGGTGTCGGCCAGCCCCAGCCGGGCCGCCATCCGTTCGATGATCGAGCTCTCTCCGTTGCGCGTCCAGAGGTCGCCGGCCACGCTGTCGTCGCTGCTGCGCAGCATGGCGTCGAGCTGTTCCCGGTCGTCGGCGGGGAGGGGCGAGGCGGCCTCGCGCGGCCACAGGTGGTCGAGGGCCAGCAGCAGTTTGACCACCGATGCGGAGCGGAACCGCAGGTGACTGTTGAACTGTTCGGTGTAGGCGCCGGTCTGCCGGTCGTACACCGCGATGCCGGCGGTCACCCCGGCCGGTATCCGTGCGGCCGGCGCGCGGGGCGGTGGCTCGGCCCCGGCCGGGGGTGCCGCGCACAGGGTGACGGCGGCCAGAGCGGCGACGACTGCCGTGGCCCTGAGGGCCGGTACGAAGCGGATCTGCAACGCTCTCTCCTCCCGGAAGGAGTCCTGCTCGGCCGCGGCCAGGGACTCCCTCGGATAGTGGAGTGCCGGTGGCATGTGGTCATCAGGCTTCGGCCAGCGTCGAAACCGTGCCTCCGGATACGGCCCGCGATGCGGCGGCCGTGGCACCATGGGTGGCCGGTGTGCACAGGGAAGGGGAGCCCGATGAGCAATCCGAACAAGGGGATCAGGAAGGTCGAAGTGGCGCTCAAGTGGGATCCGAGTCCTGCCGGGACGCCCGCTCACGACCTCGACATCATCGCCGCCACCTATGTCGCCGGCGACCCGGACGGCGCGCCCGCCTATCTCGTGCACTTCGACAGCCGCTCCCCCGACGGGACGATCGCGCTCAACCGCGACAGCCGTACAGGTCAGGGGCTGGGCTACGACGAGGTCATGACCCTCGAACTCGACCGGCTGGCGCCCGCTTACGTCCGCGTCGTCGTCGGCGTGGCCGTCCAGCAGGGCGGCGGCCGGCGGACGTTCGGCGACGTCACGAACACCGCCGTCCGCATCGCCGAGGGCCACCTCGAACTGGCGCGGGACGACTTCTCCGCCGTTGCCGCCTCGACGGCCGCGACCGTCGCGGAGTTCGTCCGGGACGGCTCCGGGGTCTGGGAGTTCCGCGACGGCGTGCGGGGATTCGACGCCGACCCGGCGACCTTCACCGCGCTCATGGGCCGGGCCCCGGCGTCCTGACACGGGCCCCGGCCGCCCGGAGGCCCGGTCCGCGGGTGCGGGAGGAGACGGCGACCGGCTGGTGCGCCGGGGTCGCCGGCGGTGACCGCCGGCCTGGGCGGGCGGTGGGCGCCCCGGGGAGCGACACTGGAGGTAAGGCACGCTGCCCCTGTGCGGGCAGTCGAACCAGGGAGGTGTTCTCCGTGCTCCCACTCCTTCTCGTCCTGCTCCTCGTGCTCATCCTCTTCGGCGCCGGCTTCGCCATGAAGGTGCTGTGGTGGATCGCGATCATCGTGGCGATCCTGTGGCTGCTCGGCTTCGTCATGCGCTCCGGCGGAGGCCGCTGGTACCGGTGGTAGGCGCGCCGCGGGACCCGGGCGCACACCCGGACGAGTACGACGCGACCCCGTACGTCCCCGAGGGCGGCGGACTCAAGGCGCTGCGGGACGGTGCGGCGGGCTGCCGGGGCTGCCCGCTGTACCGGGAGGCCACGCAGACCGTCTTCGGCGACGGCAAGGCGTCGGCGCGCGTCGTGCTCGTGGGTGAGCAGCCGGGCGATCAGGAGGACCGGCAGGGACGGCCGTTCGTCGGCCCGGCCGGTGGCGTGCTGACGCGCGCGCTGGACGAGGCCGGCATCGACCCGGCCCGGACGTATGTCACCAATGCCGTCAAGCACTTCAAGTTCCAGCAGGCCGCGCGGGGCAAGCGCCGCATCCACAAGGCGCCCAGCCTGCGGGAGATCAGCGCGTGCAAGCCCTGGCTGGTGGCGGAGTTGCAGGTGGTCGACCCGGAGGTGGTGGTGGCGCTCGGCGCCACGGCGGGCAAGGCGCTGCTCGGGTCGTCGTTCCGGGTGGGCGAGCAGCGAGGGATCGCCCTGCCGATGCCGTCGCTCGACGGGAACGGCGGCGGCCACGGCATGCTGGTGGCGACCATTCATCCTTCCGCCGTGCTGCGCGCCGACGACGCCGAACGGGCCGCCGCGTACGCGGGACTGGTCTCGGACCTCGAGGTGGCGGCGCGGCTTTTGAAGTGACCTCCTGGCATGGCTCGGCCTTTACGGCCGTCGGGGCGGGGGCGCGTTGATCAAATAGGTGCCCCCTACATATGATTGCCCGAGGTAACCAAGGGTCGTCACGCCCCGCCAGGAGGATGCACCATGCACGCCGCCCCGCACACCTTCCGAACCTACGTCGAGGACATCCTCGACGCCCTGGGAACCACCCCGGAGCGCGAGGTGTTGATCCATCATGAACGGCGCGTCACCGCAGGCGAGTTCCGCGCACTCGTCTACCGGATGGCCCGGGCGCTCGTATCCCGGGGCCTCGGTCGCGGACAGACCGTCACCCTGCTGAGCGGCAATCTGCCGGAGACCATCGCCGCCCGCTACGCGGCCAACCTCATCGGCTGCCGCGTCAACCACCTCTACAACAAGCTCTCGGCCGAGGCGCAGGCCGCCATCGTCCGCGACGTCGAGACGCGCGCCCTCGTCGTCGACCCGGGCCTGTACGACCGCGCCGCCGAGGTCACCGCCCAGGCCCCGGTGGAAGCCCTCCTCGTCCTCGGTCCCGCCAAGACGGGCGAGGACCTGCTGGAGCTGGCCGCCGGGGAGTCCGCCGAGCCCATGCCGGGCCGGGCGCGGCCGCAGGACGTGTGCAGCATCCGCCACACCGGCGGCACCACCGGCCATCCGAAGGGGATATGCACCTCCTTCGAGCAGATGAACGGCATCAGCCTGACCGATCCGGACGCGCAGGAGTACGAGCGCCGCCAGCTGGTGTGCACCACGCTCGCCCACATCGCCGGCATGTTCGCCGACGTCACCCTCCGCGCGGGCGGCGCCGTGGTGCTGCTGGAGGACTTCGAGCCCGCCGCCGTGCTCGCCGCCGTCGAGCGCGAGCGCATCACCGACACCTTCCTCCTGCCTCCCCTGCTGTACCGGCTCCTGGACCACCCCGACGCCGCGAGCACCGACACCTCCAGCCTGCGCTGCCTGATGTACGGGGGCTGCCAGGCGTCGCCGGCCCGCATCGCCGACGCGGTGCGCCGCCTGGGGCCCGTGCTGGTGCAGTTCTACGGGCAGAGCGAGGCGGGCGGCATCAGCGTGCTGACGGCCGACCAGCACGACCCGGAGCGGCTGGACCGCCTGCGCTCGGCGGGCCAGGTGCTGCCGGGCGTCGAGGTGGCCGTCCGGGACGAGTCGGGCCGGGACGTGCCCACCGGCGAGCACGGCGAGATCTGCGTCCGCTCGGCGCTGCTCATGCAGGGCTACTGGAAGCAGCCCGAGCTGACCGCGCAGGTGCTGCGCGACGGCTGGCTGCACACCGGCGACGTCGGGTACCTGGACGACGAGGGCTTCCTGACGGTCGTCGACCGGCTCAAGGACATGATCATTGTGGTGGGCGGCCACGTCTACACGTCCGAGCTGGAGGACCTGCTCAACTCGCACCCGGACGTCTCGCAGAGCGCCGTCTTCGGCGTCCGGGACGCCGACCGCATGGAGCAGGTCCACGCGGTCGTGGTGGCCCGGCCCGGCAGCGGCGTGGACGAGCGGACGCTGCGCGCGATGGTGCGCAAGGAGCGGGGCGCGATGTACGAGCCCGCGCGCATCACCTTCGCCGACGCGCTGCCGCTGACGGAGGCCGGGAAGCCGGACAAGAACCAGCTGCGCCGGGACGCGGAGCCGGTCGCGGTCGCCTGAGCCCGGCCGCGCCGCTTTCGGCCGCACGCGGGGCGAATCGTTACGCCTTCGCCTCCGCGTAGCACTCCACCACGGCCGTGGTGAACGGGAACCGCACGGGCGTGTCGCCGAAGGCGATGCGCCCGGCGCGGTCCCCCGCCGTGCGGATGGCCGCCACGACCTCGGGCGCCTCCTCGCGGGGACAGTGGACGATCACCTCGTCGTGCTGGAAGAACACCAGCTCGGCCCGGAGGCCGGCGATCGACTGCCGCACCGAGGCGAGCACGATCAGCGCCCAGTCGGCGGCGCTGCCCTGGATGACGAAGTTGCGCGTGAACCGGCCGCGCGCCCGCGCGCTCGCCGTGCTGCCCCAGGAGGCGGGCTCCTCCTGGGGCAGGCCCGCCTCGTCGTCGACGGCGGTCGAGGAGGGCGGGCAGGTGCGGCCGAGCCACGTCCGCACGAGCCGGCCCTCCTCCCCCGCGCGGGCCGCGTCGTCGACGTAGGCGATCGCCCTGGGGAAGCGGCGGCGCAGGTCCGCCAGGTGCTTGAGGCCGTCGCCCGAGGTCTGGCCGTAGATGGCCCCGAGCATGGCGAGCTTGGCCCGGTCGCGGTCGCCGGAGAAGACCCGCTCGGCCAGATCGCCGTACAGGTCGCGGCCGCTGCCGGCGACGTCCATCAGCCCCGGGTCGCGGGAGACGGCGGCCAGGACGCGCGGTTCCATCTGGTCGGCGTCCGCGACGACCAGGCACCAGCCCGGGTCGGCGACGACCGCGCGCCGGACCACCCGGGGGATCTGCAGGGCCCCGCCGCCGTTGCTGGTCCACCGGCCCGTCACCGTACCGCCGGGCAGATACTCGGGCCTGAAGCGGCCCTCACGCACCCAGGACTGCAGCCAGGCCCAGCCGTGGGCGGTGTGCAGGCGGTAGAGCTTCTTGTACTCCAGCAGGGCCGGGACGGCGGGGTGGTCGATCTCCTGGAGCTCCCAGGCACGCGTGGAGGACAGGGCGATGCCCTCGCGCGCGAAGGCCCGGACGATGTCGGCGGGGAGGTCGGGCCGTACGCGCACGCCGTCGCCGAACGCGCGCGAGACCTCCTCGGCCAGCTCGGCCAGGCGCCGTGTCTCCTGCCCGCCCGCATAGCGCTCCCCCAGCAGCTCGTCGAGCAGCCGCCGGTGCACGTCGGCGCGCCAGGGGACCCCGGACCGCCCCATCTCGGCCGCGACGAGCGTCCCGGCCGACTCGGCGGCGGTCAGCAGGCTCATCCGCCCGGGGTGCTCGGCGCCGCGCGTGCGGGCCAGCTGGGCCGCGTGGACTTCGAGGAGGGCTTCCAGCGGGTCGGTGCCGGGCGGCAGGGGCACCGGTCCGGGCTCGAACAGCGAGGGCTGGGCGTCGGCCGCGCGCACCGGCGGGTCGGCCGGTACGGGCAGCCCGCGCAGCCGTGCCCAGGCGGCGGCGAGCGAGCGGGGCTGGCCGGACTGGCCCTGTTCATGGCCGATGAGCAGGGCCTCGGCGGCCTCCACGTCGTAGCACCGCTCGACGCGCACACCGGCGTCGAGCAGCCGCCCGTACGTCCGGGCCGTGGACCGCCAGACCCATCGCCCGACCTCGGGCCGCGCCCGCACCGCGGCGGCCAGGGACGGCTCGGTCACGACGGGGCCGGCCGCGCGCCCCTGCCCGTCCACCGGGCAGAGCCGTACGCTCCCGTCACCCGTGTCAGCCACTGCCCATCTCATGGGGAGGAGTCTCGCACCAGGGTCTGACATCGGCTCCGACCTGGTCTTTTCCCCTGATCCGCGGCGGGCGGCGGCCGGGCCGGGCTACCGCTCCTGGAGCACGGAGATGACGTTCCCCGCGGGGTCGGTGAACCAGGCGATGTACGGGCCGCCGCCGCGGAAGATGCCCTTTTCGTCGGCTTCCATGGCGGGGTACCGCTCGAAGGTCACACCGCGGCGGCCCAGTTCGTCGACGGCGGCCTCGATGTCGTCCACGGGGAAGTTGAGGATCGTGAACGACGCCGGGGTGTGGTCGGCCTTGGGGTAGACGAGCACCTCGGCGCCGCTTCCCAGGCGCAGGGTCAGCATCCCGTACTTCTCGGACACCTCCAGCCCCAACGTCTCTCCGTAGAAGCGCCTGGCCTTGTCGATGTCGTCCACGGAGAAGCCGCTGAACGCCTTGGTGTTCTTGAACATGAACTCCTTCCTTCCCGGGCGCGCGCGGCCGTACCGCGCCCGTGCGAGTGAACGCCGGCGCGGCGGCGGGCCTCGCCGCAGCGCCACGCGTGTCGTCACCGCCCCCAGGGGGCGGTGAGCTGTAGGCAAGGGACATGTTGCTCGAGAACAAGGTCGCCGTGGTCTACGGGGCGGGGGGCCGCATCGGCGGTACCGTGGCCCGCGCTTTCGCCGCCGAAGGCGCCGTCGTCTTCCTGGCCGGCCGCACCCACGCCAGGCTCGACAGGGTCGCCGAGGACATCCGTTCCTTGGGGGGCGTGGCCGAGACGGCCCGGGTCGACGCGCTGGACGAGCAGGCCGTCGACGCGTTCGTCGACGAGGTGGCCGAACAGGCCGGGGGCGTCGACATCTCGTTCAATCTCATCTCCTACGGAGACGTCCAGGAACCGCTGGCCACCATCTCGGCCGAGGACTTCAGCCGGCCGATCGAGCACGCGGTGCGCACGCAGTTCCTGACGACCAGGGCGGCCGCGCGGCACATGGTCAAGCGGTCGTCGGGGGTGATCCTGGCGTTCGGCGGATCAGGGCCGGAGGCCATCCCGGGGCTGGGCGGGTTCGTGGTCGCCCTGGACGCCGTCGAGGGGCTGCGCCGGCAGTGGGCGTGCGAACTCGGGCCGCACGGCATCCGCTTCGTGACGCTGAAGACCGGTGGCATCCCCGAGAGCTTCCCCCCGGACTTCCCCGGACGCGACGAGATCGTCGCCGGCATCGAGGAGGCGGCCATGCTCAACCGCGCGGCGACGTTGGCCGACGTGGGCAACGTCGCGGTGTTCGCGGCCTCGGACCTGGCCGGGAGCATGACCGCCGCGACCGTGAACATCTCCTGCGGGGCGCTCGTCGACTAGCCGGCGCCGCCCGGCCGCAGGGCGTTGTCGATCAGCCGGAGGGCGGCCCTGGCCTGGGCCTCCCGCGGGGCGGAGTCGGTCTGCAGGGTGAAGGCGGCGGATGTCGCGGCACGGCTGCCGTCCGGGGTCACGCCGCTCTCGGAGACCACGCCGAGGTGGGTTCCGCCGTGGAACCAGATGCCGCGGCCGTCGCCTCCCGTCGGCCGCCAGGCGATGCCCAGTCCGTAGCGGACGCCCGGCGCGGGGATCCAGTCGCCGGCCGGCACCGTCTGCCGCATCGCGGCCGACTGGGCCGGGCGCAGCAGCTTGCCGCTCATCAGGGCGCGCAGGAAGACGCCGTGGTCGTGGGTGGTGCTGATGATGCCGCCGTCCGCTCCGCCGCCGCCCGCGACGGTGGTCTCGGTCGGGCGTGGGCTGCCGGGGAACCGGGTGTACGCGGCCGCGGTGGGCTGGGGGACGTGGCACGAGGTTCCCGGGACGAGGGTGTTGCGGAGGCCGAGCGGCTCGATGATGCGCTCGTGGATCTCCTGGGCCCAGGGGTGGCCCGTGACCTGTTCGATGATCAGGCCCGCGACGACGTAGTTGGTGTTGGAGTAGCCCCAGCGGCGTTCCCCTGCCGGGTCCTCGATGTCCGGGGTCCACAGGGGAGGCCGGCTCAGCGCGGCGGTGAGCTGTTCCCTCGGTGCCGTCGTGCGGAACCGCCCCTTGAGGTAGCCCTGGGGCGTGAAGTCGTCTTCCGACACCGAGACGGCGACGTAGTCGTTCAGGCCGCTGGTCTGGCGCAGCAGGTTGGCGACGGTGATTCTTCTGCCGTCGTTGCCGTTGCCGCGTACGGCTCCGGGGAGCCATCGCTCGACGGTGTCGGTCAGGGCGAGCCGGCCTTCGCCGACGAGCTGGAGGGCGACCACGGCGGTGAAGGTCTTGGTGTCGCTGCCGAGCCGGTAGTAGGCGTCCCAGGGCACCGGCCGGCCGGTGCTCACGTCCGCCGCTCCGGCGCGTGCCGTGGTGCGTTCCTGTGCGGTCTGTACTTCGGCCAGTACGCCGGTGACACCGGTCGCCCGGATCGCGTCCACGTCGCGCTGGAGTCGGTCGTCGTGGGAGGGAGCGGCGGCCCTGGCCGCGGGGGCCGTGGCCGTGAGGAGGGCCGCGGCGGCGGCAGCGATGCCGGTCCGCCTGGTGATCGTCGGTCCGGTGGGGCTCATCGGGCGGCCTCCGTGCGGGGGCAGGTGATGTCCTGGGCGGGGAGGGTTCCGGTGCGCAGGTAGTCGTTGACGGCCCGGTCCGCGCAGGGGACGGGCCGGTGGCCGTCGAGGGCGCGTCCGTAGACGCCGTGGGAGCGGATGTCCGCGGTGATCAGGCGCGAGCCGGTGAGCCTGCGGTGCAGGGCGAGGGCGCCGTCGTAGGGGACGTTGTTGTCGCGGCGGGCCTGGAGCATCAGGACGGGTACGTCGTTGGCGATGGCGGTGCCCGCCTCGCGGGGCTCGCCCGGCCAGAACGCGCACGGGGCGATCATGCCGTTGACGTAGGGGCCGAACACGGGCTGGGTGGCGCGGCTGCGCTCACTGTTCTTCCAGTACGTCTCGGGGTCCTTGGGCCAGCCGCCCGCGGGCCAGCCGCCGTCGCCGCACATGAAGAGCGCCCCGCCCACCATGCTGTCGGCCAGGCCGGGCGAGGCGAGCAGCTCCAGCATGGCGGCGAGTTCGGGGCCGGGCTCGACGGGCTTGCCGGCGGCGGCGTCGGTGAGGTCGCGGACGATCGCGGCCAGCGCCGGGTCGTTCTCCGCGTGCTGGACGGGCTGCTTGAGCAGCATCCGCAGCACGGGGGCGTTGAGCCGCAGCCCGCCGACGGTGACGGGCTGCCGCTCGGCGTGGTCGAGCAGCCCCTGGACGGCGGCCCGTACCCGCGCGGCGGTACGGCCGAGGCGGTAGGTGTCGTGGCGCCGGGCGGTCCAGGCGGCCCATTCGTCCAGCGCCTCCTCGGCGGGCTTGCCGGAGCGCTGGAACAGTTCGTACTGCGTGGCCGACGGGTCGGTGGAGGAGTCGATGACCATGCGGTCGGTGCGGCGCGGGAACATCTGGGTGTAGACGGCGCCCAGGTCGGCGCCGTAGGAGACCCCGTAGTAGGACAGGGTGCGCTCGCCCAGAGCGGCCCGGATGACGTCCATGTCGCGGGCGACGTTGCGGGTGGAGGCATGCGGCAGGAGCGTCGCGTTGTCGCCGTGGTCCCGGCAGCGTCGCGCGGTGTCCCGAGCGGCCCGCACGGAGGCTTCGAAGTCCTCGCGGGGGGACGTTGTCGGGCCGGGCGGTGCGGGCGGGGGCGCCGGGGCGCAGGCGACCGGGGAGCTCTCGCCGAGGAACCTGGGGTCGAAGCCGATGAGGTCGAAGTGGTCCGCCTCCTGCTTCAGCGCGGGGCGCAGGGCCAGGGTGTTGGCGAGTCCGCTGCCGCCGGGGCCGCCGGGGTTGGACAGCAGGATGCCGCGCCGGTCGGTCTTGGCGGTGGCCTTGATGCGCGAGACGGCGATGCGGATCGTCCGGCCGCCGGGCGCGGAGTAGTCGAGAGGGACGGTCACTTGTGCGCACTGCGCCCCCGCGGCGTTCAGCTCCTCCTGTGCCGGCGAGCACGCTCCCCAGACGAGCCGCTGCTGCTCGTAGGCCAGCAGCGGGCGGGAGGCCGGGGAGGGCGCGGCGGTCGTGGGGACGGCTCCGGCCATCAGCGCGGCCAGGCTCAGGCCGAACGCGAGTGGGGGCGTGACGCCTCGCATCGTGTTCCTTCGGGTCGATTGGATCAAGAAGAACGGACGGGGACGACGTTAGGAGCGCGGGCGGCGGCGGAACATCGGGCCACCTGGTGGAAGCCCACTGGTGCTGGCCCCAGGGCGGGCCGGGGTGCCGGGGATGCAGGGAGGATCGGGAGGGCGCACCATGGGTGACGAAGAAGGCGGCTGCGACAGCCGCAGGGTGCGGGGAGGGCCCGGAGCCGGGAAGGCTTCCGCGGGCCCCGGCACCGGATGCGTGAACTCCCCTCGCGCGGGCCCCTGCCGGCCCTGGCACCGCGTCAGCCGGGCTTCCCTACCGCTTCCCCCGCCCTTCCCCAGTCATTCCCGGAGTCCATGCCCCCTTCGGCCCGGACACCTGTGTGCAGGGGCGGGTCCGGCGTGAGGCGAAGCCGAACGACCACGTCTGCGTGCCCGTCGCGACGCGCACGCAGACACGCGAGGAGAACAACAGGGCCGCGGGCCTGGTCGACCCCGACCCGGGCGGCCCGTTCGGGGTGGACAGGTGCAAGTCGGGCTTCGTTTGGCGCGAGGCGATACCGGGCGACCACGTCTGCGTCGTACCCTCGGTGCGCGCTCAGGCGCGGCGGGACACGGAGCGGGCGCCGATGCACTGGGTGGCCTCAGCGACAAGTGCCTGGACGCCCACAACCCGAACAACCCGGCGGCGAGAACCAGGCCTGGCGCCTCAAGGCCGTGGGCTGAGGCGCCCGCCGGAAGGTCGCGCTACCTGCCGGATCCCGCGGCCGCGTACTCCCGCGGCTCTGTGCCGGTCCTCGGGTCGGCGGGCGGCTCGTCCGCGGCGGCGGGGACCTCGTCCGCGGAGCACGGGCGCGGGGCGGGCCGGCGGACGGCGGCTATGCCGACGCCGGCGAGCACGATCAGGCCGCCCAGGGCCGCCATGGGGGCCGGCAGGGCGCCCAGGAGCACCGCGTCCAGGACCAGGGCCGCGACGGGCACCGCGTACAGGACGAGGGAACTCGTCGAGGCCGAGGCGGCCTCGAGGACGCGGGACCAGGTGCAGAAGGCCAGGACCGTGCAGCCGAGGCCCAGCCACACCACGGCGGCGGTCTGCTGCCAGCCGGCCGCCATCAGGTGGGAGGCGGCGTCGGGGGTGAAGACCAGCAGCGGCAGGAGGCCGAACAGGCTGCCGTAGAAGATGCAGTCCATGCCGGAGTAGCGGCGCAGCAGGGGCTTTTGGAGGATGAACGACGTGGCCTGGGCGGCCGCCGCCAGCACGATCATGGCCATGCCCGTCCGCGAACCGCCTCCGCCGCCACCGGCCATGGCGACCACGAGCGCGCCGCCCAGCGCCACCAGGAGTCCGGCGACTCCCCGGGCGCCGGGGCGTTCGCGCAGCACCAGCATGCCGAGGGCGGTGGCGAAGACCGGCGAGGTGGCCACGAGCATGGCGGCCGTTCCGCCCTCGACGTGCCGTTCGCCCGCGTAGAGCAGGAGCTGATAGGCGGTCATGCCGGTGAGGCCGAAGCCCGCCATGCGCGCGATGTCGCCCCGCCGGAGGCGGCTGATGCGCCCGGTGGCCAGCCACGGGAGCAGGAAGAGGACGGCGAAGGCGAGGCGCAGGACGGCCATGGCCGTCGGGGAGTAGCCCTCGAGCGCGATCCGGATCGCGGGAAAGGCCGATCCCCACAGAATCGCGGTCGCGGCCATGAACTTCCAGGGACTTGCCGCCCGGCGTTCGCCCAGCAACGGAAACACCGCCCATCGGGTCGGGAGATCGGACACCGACGAAGCTACCGAGCTTGGCTCTATAAGTCGAATAAAGAATTCCGTCATCATCTCAAAGGTTGCCTTTGAGATGATGACTCGGGGGCGTCACTCCAGGCGGTTTCCCGGGCGGAGGACGTCGGCCGCGGGCAGCGGACTGCCGTTCTCCGGCTGGACCACGAGCAGCACGACCCCGTCCGAGCCCGCCTCCCAGCTGCGCCCGCAGACCACCGCGACCCCGCCGTCGGTGCGCCGGACGACCCGCCCCGGCGATCCCCGGTGCGGCCGGGAGGGCCGCGCGGCCCGTTTGACGTAGAGCTTGGCCCCGGCGACCGTGCACCACGCGTTGACGAACGGATCGCTGTGCGCCCGGACGAGGTCCAGCACCCGTGCGGTCGGCAGCCGCCAGTCGATGCGTGTGTCCGCCTCGGTGATGCGGTGGTAGAAGGAGGCGCCGCCCGCGTGCTGCGGCACCGGCTTGATCCCCGCCTCGGCGCGGGCCAGGGCCGTCAGCGCGGCCTCGGGGTACGCGTCCAGCAGCCGCCGCTGGACGGTGGTCGCGGTGTCCTGCGGGCCGATGGGCACGGTCACCTGCCACAGGACCGGTCCGGTGTCCAGCTCGGGTTCCATCACGTGCACGGTCAGGCCGGTCTCGCGCTCGCCGTTGCGGATCGCCCAGTTGACCGCGCCGAAGCCGGCGTAGCCCGGGAGCAGCGCGTCGTGGACGTTGAGCGGGAGCAGCGCGGGGATCGCGAGGACGGCCTCGGGTATGACGGTCCGCCAGTTCGCGGACATCAGCACGTCGGGGCGGGCGGCGCGCAGCGCGGCCACCACCTGCGCGTCGCCGGCGTCGCGGGCCTCCACCACGGGCAGTCCCAGCTCGGTGGCGAGCTTGGCCACGTGCGGTTCGTGCAGGTCGCCGAAGCGTGCCGGGTGGGTGACGACCACGGTCGGCTCGTGTTCTGCGGCGATCCCGGCCAGTACCGCGGCGCCCATCTCGCCGTAGCCCAGAAACGCGATCCTCATCGGGTGTCCTCTCCGACGGCCGTCGACGGGTCGTACGGGCAGCGAGCGCGGCCGGGACTCAACTCCCTTGCTCCGCACTCCACTTGAGGGTCCACTGCGCTTCCCCGGCGGTCAAGACCGCTCCCGGGCGCCATGGCCGGACGGGGGACGCTCCGTCCACGGATGGCCCTCGCCGTCGCGCCGGGGATGCGGCACTCTCGTACCGTCGGACCGAGAGCCGGCGCGGCAGCGCCCCCTGACGGCAGAGGAGCACCGGGTGATGAGCGGGGCCGAGAGTGCGGACCATGTCAGTGTGCATCTGACGGGATGCGGCCATGAGGACGCGCATGCGGTGTTCGGGGCGCTGGAGGCGGCCTTCCCGGAAGGTACCGGTCCGGCCCGTAGCGAGACCCGCGCCGCGGCGCCCGGCGCGGGCCCCACGGTCTGGTGCATGGTCGTCGACGCGCGCACCCGTACCGCGCCCGATCCGGAGGCCGTCCCCGCGCAGCCGGTGACGGCGGTCACCGCCGATCTCTTCGGGGCCGCCGACCCCGTGCGCCAGGTCAGGGAGGAGCTGGCGGCGGTCTTCGGCGTGGAGAGCCTGGGCACGGTGCCCGGCGAGCACGAACTGGAGGTGCGCCTGCGGCTGACCGCCCGCGCCGACGCCTAGCCGACCCGGCTCCCGGGTGGTGGGGATGATCGTGCGGGCTTAGCGTGGAAACGACAGCCATGAAGCACGACATCGCCCCTCGGCAGGGGCCCTACCTGCCGATCGAGGACCACGGCGTCATCGGTGATCTGCACACCGTGGCGCTCGTGGGGGTGGACGGCACGATCGACTGGTGCTGTCTGCCCCGCTTCGACGCCCCCTCGGTCTTCGGTTCCCTCCTCGACGTGGACCGTGGGGGCTCGTTCTCGGTGCGGGTGCGCGAGGTGGAGCGCACCAAGCAGATGTATCTGCCGGACTCCAATGTGCTGCTGACCCGCTTCCTGGCCCAGCATGCCGTCGCCGAGTTGTACGACTTCATGGTGCCCGACCACCCCTCGTGCCCGGCGGCCGGCACCCGTCAGATCGTCCGCCAGGTCCGCATGGTGCGCGGACGGGCCACGGTCGAGGTGCACTGCCGCCCCGCGTTCGACTTCGCCCGCGCGCCGCACGAGGTCGAGATCGCCGACGGCGTCGGCGCCGTCTTCACCGGCCCGGCGGGGACCTTGGTGCTGCGCTCGTCGGCGCCGCTGCGCGCGGACGGCCCGGCGGCCCGGGCGACGGTGGAGCTGGAGCCCGGCCAGACGCTGGAGCTGACGGCCCAGTGGGGCGGCGAGCTGCGCCCCGTCGACGGTGCCGAGGCGTCCCGGCTCCTGGACGACACGCTGCGCTACTGGGACGGCTGGCTGCGCCAGTCCGCCTACCAGGGGCGCTACCGGGAGGCCGTCGAGCGCTCGGCGCTCGTGCTGAAGATGCTGGTCCACCAGCCCACCGGTGCCCTGGTGGCGGCGCCGACCACGTCCCTGCCGGAGTCACCGGGCGGCAGCCGGAACTGGGACTACCGCTACACCTGGGTCAGGGACGCGGCCTTCACCCTCTACGCGCTGATGCGGCTGGGCTTCACCGAGGAGGCCGCCGCGTTCATCGACTGGCTGCACCGGCGCTGCGTCGAGGCGCCGCCGGGCACCGGCCTCCAGGTGCTGTACGGGATCGACGGCCGCCCGGACCTGCCGGAGGAGGAGCTGGCGCACCTGACGGGCTACCGCGGCTCCCGGCCGGTGCGCACCGGCAACGCCGCGGCGCGCCAGCTGCAACTGGACATCCACGGCGAGCTGATGGACTCCGTGTACCTGTTCAACAAGCACGGCGAGCCCATCTCCTACGAGCTGTGGGAGGCGCTGAGCCGGCAGCTCGACTGGCTGGAGAAGCACTGGGAGGAGCCGGACGACGGCATCTGGGAGATGCGGGGCGGGCGGCGGCGCTACACGTACTCGGCGCTGATGACCTGGGTCGCCTTCGAGCGGGCGATGCGCATCGCCCGGCACCGCGGCATGCCCGCCCCCGTCGAGCGCTGGCGCGACGCCGCCGCGGCCGCCTACCGGTACGTCCAGGACCACTGCTACGCGCCGGACCTCGGCGCGTACGTGCAGTACGCCGACAGCGCCACGCTGGACGCCTCGCTGCTGGTCATGCCGCTGGTGAAGTTCGCCGGCCCGGCCGATCCGCGGTTCCTGTCGACGGTGCGGCGGCTGGAGGACCAGCTCGTCAGCGACAGCCTCGTGCACCGCTACCGGACCGACGGCGCCGACGGTCTGAGCGAGCACGAGGGCACGTTCAACCTGTGTTCCTTCTGGTACGTCGAGGCCCTCGCCCGCGCCGGGCGGGTGGGCGAGGCCCGCTACGTCTTCGAGAAGATGACCACGCACGCCAACCACCTCGGTCTGTACGCCGAGGAGATCGGCGCGGCCGGGGAGGCGCTGGGCAACTTCCCGCAGGCGTTCACCCATCTCGCGCTGATCAGCGCCGCCACCAACCTCGACCGTGCCGTCACCGGCCACCGCGCGGCGGCGACCCGGCACTGCCGTCTCCTGTAGCGCCCACCCCGACGACGCGGCCGCCGAGGTCGACCGTGCCGTCGGGGTGGAAGCGCGTCAGGATCCGCGAGCCCGCCCCCTGGCGGATGGTCAGGGACCGGCGCAGCAGGGCGGTCAGCGTGACGGCGGCGGCTCCGGTGGCCTCGTCCTCGACGATGGCGTCGCCGCGCCGCGGGAAGCCCCGGGCCCGGACCGTCCCCGCCGCCTCGTCCTCCCAGGCCCAGGCGTACAGCCAGCCCTCCCCCGGCGGCGGGGCGGGCAGCGCCTCCACCTCGGCGACGGTGGCGAAGCGCTCGGTGCGCCGGCCGGTGGCCCACTCCGCCCGGCCCCGTATCCAGGTCGTCTCCCCCTCCTGCCACGTGGGCACCTCGCCGGCGGGCGGGCGCAGCACGCTCACCGGCCGCCCCTGGCGGCGCAGCCACCACGCGAGGCCGACGAGCGGATGGCCGGCGAAGGGCAGGCGGGCGCCGGGCGTGTGGATGTCCACGGCGCCGTGGGAGGCGTCGTCGACGAACACGGTCTCGCTGAAGCCCAGTTCCGCCGCGATCCGCTGCCGCGCGTCCTGCTCGGGGACGGCGCCGCCGTCCTGGACGATGCCGAGCGGGTTGCCGCCGGTGCCGTGCGGACCGGTGAACACCCGTACCACCGCATGTTCGATCATGCATGAAACCTATGAGGTGATTGAAACTCGTGGTGCGGGAAGAGGCACAAGGTGCCCGATATCACCGACCCTCTGACGACCCTGGTACGACGCCACCGGGAACCCGCCGTGGTGCAGGCGGTCCGTTCCACGCTGGCCGCGGTGATCTCCTATGTGGTGGCCCTGCAGCTGAGCAACGAGCCGGCGCCGCTCACCGCGCCGCTCACCGCGCTCCTCGTCGTCCAGGTCACGCTCTACTCCACCCTCACCACCGGCATCCGCAGGGTCAATTCCGTGGTGGCGGGGGTCCTGATCGCCATCGGCTTCAGCGCCCTGGTGGGGCTCACCTGGTGGAGCCTGGGGTTGATCATCCTGGCGTCCCTGGTCATCGGGCGCTTCGTCCGCGCGGGTGAATTCGTGCCCGAGGTGGCGATCAGCGCCATGCTCGTGCTCGGCGTGACCCGGGTGGCGGAAACCGCCTGGGACCGGGTCCTGGAGACCCTGATCGGCGCGATCGTCGGCCTGTTGTTCGACGTCCTGTTCGTCCCTCCGGTGTGGGTGCAGCCCGCGAGCCAGGCCATCGAGCACCTCTCGCGCCGCATGGGACAGCTGCTGCAGCGCGTCGGCGACGAGGTGGTGGGCCACACGCCGGTCGCGGAGGCGGCGGCACGGCTGCACGAGGCGCGGCGGCTGGATCACGACATCGTCCAGGTCGACGCCTCGCTGCGGCAGGCCGAGGACAGTCTCCGGCTCAATCCCCGGGTCAAGGAGGGCCTGCTCTTCCGGGTCGTCCTGCGCACCGGCCTGGACGCCCTGGAGATCGCGGCGGTGGTGCTGCGGGTCCTCTGCCGCACCCTGACCGACCTCGCCAAGGAGCGGACGCAGGAGCCGCTGTTTCCCACGGAGGTGGGCGAGTCCCTGCAGGACGTCTTCCGTCACCTGGCGCGCGCCGTCGAGAGCTTCGCGGTGCTGATCACCACGCAGGTGAGCGCCAACGCCGAGGAGGCGGAGGACCGGCTCGTGCGGGAGCTCGCCGCCGGCCGGGCCAGCCGCGACCGCGCCGCCGATCTGCTGCTGGAGTCCGTCCGGCGGCACCCGCGCCAGTGGCAGTTGCACGGGGCGCTGCTGGCCGAGGTGGACCGGATCCTGGACGAACTGGACGTGGAGAAGCGGACCGAGCGCCTGGCGGAGGAGCTCGACCGGGCCTCCCGCGAGCAGCGGGACCGGCATCCGGTGCTGCACAAGGCCCAGCGGCGGCTGCGCAGCAGCGGCTACGGGTGGCGCAGGGGCTGGTTCAACAACCGCGACTGAAGACCGGCCGGGGGATCGTGGCGCCGGCGCCTCAGCGGGACGCCTCCTCGGACCAGCCGGCCGCGCGGCCCCGGCGCGCGGGGCCGCGGCCGGCCGGCTGGTCGGGGGCGTGGCCCGCGCTGATGGCGGGGACCTGGCGGGACTCGGGCGAACCGGCCGTGATCCTCAGCCGCTCGCCGCAGTGCCGGATGTCCAGGACCTCGCCGTCCAGCAGGGTGTAGATCGCCGTCCTGTCGGTGATCTCCACCCGCAGCCGCTGTTCCCGGAACTGGACCGTGAAGGCCAGGCGCCCCAGCTGCTCGGGCAGGCGGGGGGTGAAGCCGATCAGGCCGTCGTCCTCGCGCATGCCGCCGAAGCCGATGACCAGGGCGAACCAGGTGCCGGCGAGGGAGGCGATGTGGATGCCGTCGCGGGTGTTGCCCTCCAGGTCGGACAGATCCATCATCGCCGCCTCGCCCAAGTAGTCGTAGGCCAGCCGGGTGTGGCCGACCTCCGCGGCCATGACCGCCTGGCCGCAGGCGGACAGCGAGGAGTCGCGCACGGTCAGCTGTTCGTAGTAGGCGAAGTTGCGGGCCTTCTCCTCGGCGGTGAAGGCGTCCCCGCGCAGGCACATGGCGAGGACGAGGTCGGCCTGCTTGACGACCTGTTTGCGGTAGAGGTCGAAGTAGGGGAAGTTCAGCATCAGGGGGTACTGGTCGTCCCTGGTGTGGGCGAAGTCCCACAGCTGGTGGCGGGTGAAGCCCTGGGACTGCTCGTGCACCTGCAACTCGTCGTTGTACGGCAGGGTCATGCGCGTCGCGGCGTCGCGCCAGGCGGCGGTCTCCTCGTCGTCGACGTCGAGCGCCGCGGCGAGGTCCGGGTGGCGTTCGGCCATGGCCGCGGCGGCCCGCAGATTGTGCTGGGCCATCAGGTTCGTATAGACGTTGTCGTCCGCGATGGCGCTGTACTCGTCCGGGCCGGTCACCCCGTCGACGTGGAAGTCGCCGTGGTGGTCGTGGTGGCCCAGGGAGCGCCACAGCCGGGCGGTCTCCACCAGCAGCGGCAGCCCCACCTCACGCTCGAAGGTCTCGTCGCACGTGGCCCGGACGTAGCGCACGACCGCGTCCGCGATGTCGGCGTTGATGTGGAACGCCGCCGTGCCGGCCGGCCAGTACCCGGAGCACTCGTCGCCGTTGATGGTCCGCCAGGGGAAGGCGGCGCCCTGCAGGCCCAGCTGCCGGGCGCGTTCCCGGGCGGCGGGCAGGGTGTTGTACCGCCAGCGCAGGGCCTGCTCCACCGCCTGGGGCGCGGTGTAGGTCAGGACGGGCAGGACGAACGTCTCGGTGTCCCAGAAGCAGTGGCCGTCGTACCCGGGACCGGTCAGGCCCTTGGCCGGCAGGGCCCGGGCCTCTCCGCGGGCGCCCGCCTGCAGCACGTGGAAGAGGGCGAACCGCGCGGCCTGCTGGATCTCCGCGTCGCCGTCCACCTCCACGTCCGCCCGGGCCCAGAACCCGTCGAGGTACTCGCGCTGTTCGTCGACCAGGCCCTCCCAGCCGGTGCTGACCGCCGCCGCCAGGGCCGCGTCCACCTGGTCGTGCACGGCGGGCGTCGAGCGCATCGCCGACCAGCCGTGCGCGACGAACTTCTCCACCCGCAGCCGCTGGCCCGAGCACAGCCGCGAGGTGATGGTGAAGCGGGCCAGGTCCTCGCTGCTCTCGGAGGACATCTCGGTCTTCTCGCCGCCGTCCACCGCGTGCGCGGCCGACACGCCCATGCGCAGGCCGCTGTGGAGGGTGCGGTGCAGCAGCCGGATCCGCGCTCCGTAGGCGGCGTGCTGCTCGCTGACCAGCGGTGACTCCAGCATCGCGGCGGCCCGGGGGTCGCCTCCGGTGCGGGGCAGTTGTTCGTTGGCGACCAGCTCGGACTGGATGACGATGCGGACGTCGCCGTCCATCGACTCGACCTCGTAGGCGACGGCGGCCACCGCGCGCTGGGTGAAGGAGACCAGCCTGCTGGAGCGGACCCGGACGCTGCGGCCGCTCGGCGAGGTCCACTCCGCGGTGCGGTGGAGCAGGCCGGTGCGGAAGTCCAGGATCCGCTCGTGCTTGTGCAGTTTGCCGTAGCGCAGGTCGAAGGGCTCGTCGTCGACCAGGAGGCGGATGAGCTTGCCGTTGGTGATGTTGATGACGGTCTGGCCGGACTCGGGGTAGCCGTAGCCGGCCTCCGCGTAGGGCAGCGGCCGGAACTCGTACACGCCGTTGAGGTAGGAGCCGGGCAGGCCGTGCGGCTCGCCTTCGTCGAGGTTGCCGCGCCAGCCGACGTGCCCGTTGGACAGCGCGAAGACCGATTCGCTCTGGGAGAGCACATCGAGGTTGAGTTCCGTCTCGCGCAGGCACCAGGGCTCGACGCGGTACGCCGGATGGGTGATCACGAGGCGTCCTCCAGCAGTTCGGCGAGATCGTCCACGACGACGTCCGCTCCGTGCCGGCGCAGGGCCTCGGCCTGATGGGCCCGGTTCACCCCGACGACGAAGCCGAACCTCCCGGCCCGCCCGGCCTCCATGCCGGCCAGGGCGTCCTCGAACACCGTGGCCTGGCCGGGCGGTACGCCCAGGGCGTGGGCGGCGGCGAGAAAGGTGTCCGGCGCGGGCTTGCCCGCCAGGTGCCGTTCGGCCGCGACCACCCCGTCGACGCGTACCTCGAAGAGGGCGTCGATGCCCGCGGCGACGAGCACGTCGTGGCAGTTGGCGCTGGAGGAGACCACCGCGCGGCGCAGGCCGGCGGCCCGGGCGGCCTCGGCGTAGCGGACCGAGCCGGGGTAGGCCCGCACCCCCAGCTCCTTGATCTTCCGAAGGACGAGGGCGTTCTTGCGGTTGCCCAGGCCGTGCACGGTGTCCCGGTCGGGCGGATCGTCGTCGTCCCCCTCGGGAAGGTGGATGCCGCGCGAGGCGAGGAAGGAGCGCACCCCGTCGGCGCGGGGCATGCCGTCGACGTATTCGTCGTAGTCGGCGACGGCGTCGAACGGCCGGAAGAGCGCGCCGTCGCGGCGGCGCAGGAAGGCGTCGAAGGTCTCCTTCCAGGCCGCCGCGTGCACGGTGGCCGTCTGGGTGAGCACGCCGTCCATGTCGAACAGGCAGGCGCGGATGCCGTCGGGAAGGCCGAGTTTCGTCATGGTGTCCCGCTTCCCCGATCATCGGAGGCCATGTCCGGCCCGGGCTCCGGCTGGGTCCGGGTCGCCTTCACATCCCCCACCTTCGGGCAGCGGGCGCCGGTGCGCGATGCGACTCATCCGTTCGGGCCCGCCGCTCGCGAGACGGCCGTCGTCCTGTCAGGCGAGGGCCACGGGCAGCCTGCGCGGGCCGCGCACGAGCAGGCCCGGGCGGTAGGGCAGGCCGTCGGGGTCGGCGGCGAGCGTCAGTCCGGGGAGGGCGGCGAACAGGCGCGGCAGGGCGACGGCCGCCTCCAGGCGGGCCAGGCGCGAGCCGAGGCAGAAGTGCGGGCCGTGGCCGAAGGCCAGGTGCGGGGCGGGGCGCTGGGCACCGGCCAGGTGGCGGGCCGGGCGGAAGGCGTCGGGGGACGGGAAGCGGCCGGGGTCGCGGTTGGCGGCGGCCAGGACGACGAGGACGGAGTCCTCGGGGGGTATGACGGTGCCGCCGCCGAGGTCGACGCGCTCGGTGGTGCGCCGCCAGGTCGTGCCCTCCAGGGGGCTCGCGTGGCGCAGCGTCTCCTCGACGACGGCGGCCCAGTACGCCTCGCCGCCGCGGTGGGCGGCGGTGAGCTCGCCGGGGTGCGTGAGCAGCAGCAGGGCGGCCGAGGCGAGCAGGTTCATGGTCGTCTCGTAGCCGGCGAAGAGCAGCAGGAACGCCATGGCGAGCAGTTCACCGTCGTCGAGTCCGCCCGCTCCCGCTTCCCCCGCGTCGTGCACCAGGGCGCTGAAGAGGTCGTCGCCGGGCTCGCGGCGCTTGTGGGCGATGAGGTCGGTGAAGTAGGCGTGCAGGCACGTCCACGCCTCGTCGACGGCGCCGCGCTCGAGCGCGTCGGTGGGCGAGCCGACCCGGTACGTCCACTCGCGCAGGTCGGCCCGGTCGGCCTCGGGCACGCCCAGCACCTCGCCGATGACGAGCACGGGCAGTGGGAACGCGAAGGCGTCCACCAGGTCGACGGGCTCCCCGGCCGCCGCGAGGGACGGGAGGGGCTCCAGCAGTTCGTCGGTCAGCCGCTCGATACGCGGCCGCAGCGCGTCCACGCGGCGCGGGGTGAACGCGGCGGTGGTCAGCCGGCGCAGCCGCACGTGGTCGGGGGCGTCGGAGTTGAGCATGTGGCGGGCGAGGCAGCCGCGGGCGCGCTGTGCCGGGGAGTCCGGCTTGGGCCGCCCCGCCCCGGCCGGCGGTACGTTCGAGAACCGCGGGTCGGCGAGGACGGCGCGGGCCTGTTCGTAGCCGGTGACGAGCCAGGCGTGGGTGCCGTTGGCCAGCGGCACCCGTGCCGCGGGGCCCTGGGAGCGCAGGCGCGCGTAGTAGGGGTACGGGTCGCGCGCGAAGCCGGGGTCCGCGGGGTTCAGGAGTTCGGGCACCCGCTCATCCTCACCGATCGCGCGTCGTCCGCGCTGGTGGGGGCCCGTTCAGCGCTGAGGGGACGGTCCTGTGCGGTTCCTACAACACGCCCGGTCGCCCGGACGCCCCCGCACTGTCAGCTGGAGCCGTGAGCGACCGGGCAGGCCGGCGCGGCCGGTGCCCGCGGGCGCCGGCCGCCGGGGCCGGCGGGCGCTCAGTCCCGGCCCAGTGCCTTCTTCAGCTCCGCCTTCGTCATGTCGGAGCGGCCGTGGATGTTCTTCTGCCTGGCCTCGTTGTACAGCTGGTCCTTCGTCGGTCCCTGCGCTCCGGAGTGCGAGCGCTGACCGCCGCGCCGGGAGGAGGACATGTCCTGCAGCGACGTGCGGCTGGCGGTCTTGGACTCGCCGGCGCGGGCGCGCTCCTTGTTGACGGTGCGGCTCGCGATCTCCTTGGCGCGCTTCTCGCTCTCGCCGCGCTCGCGGGCGCTGTCCTTGATGTGCTCGTACTGGCGCTCGCGCTTCGGGCTGGATCCCCTGGGCATCCGCTGCTCCCTTCGGTCGCGTTTCCTGCCGTCGGGCAGTGCCTGCATCCGTGCTGCTACCCCTTTCCAGCCTGGCATGCGCGACCGGACGCCGCAGGGCGTGGCGGCCGGCCGGGACGGTGTCAGCGGCGCGGGGACGGGGTCCGGCTCACGGTGCGTCCCAGCCGGCTCGCGGCGCGTGCGAAGCCGGCCGCGTCGTGGACCGCCGCGCCGCCGGGGTCGTTGTTGAAGTAGGCGTACACCCGCGCCCGGTCGGGCCAGGTGTCGGCGATCCGCCGGGCCCAGGTGGTCAGCGCCTGGCGCCCGTAGCGGGGCCACGGCCGGGCCCGGCCGGCGTGGAAGCGTACGTAGCCCCAGTCGGCCGTGCGCCACAGCGGGGTCACGGGCCGCGAGTCGTGGTCCGCCCAGCACAGCGCGGCGCCGCGGCGCTCCAGTACGCCGCGGATCTCGTCCGTCCACCAGGAGGCGTGCCGGGGCTCGACGGCCACCCGCACCGTGCGCGGGAAGCAGGCGAGCGCGGCGTCCAGCAGGGCCGCGTCGGCCCGCAGCGTGGGCGGCAGCTGGAGCAGCACGGGCCCCAGCCTGTCCCCCAGGCCGGCGGCGTGCCGCATGAGCCGTTCGACGGGCTCCTCGGGGTCGCGCAGCCGCTTGATGTGGGTGAGGTAGCGGCTGGCCTTGACGGCCATGACGAAGCCCTGGGGGGTGCGGTCGTGCCAGTCGGTGAAGGTCTCGGGCGTGGGCAGCCGGTAGAAGGCGTTGTTGTTCTCGACGGTCGCGAAGTGGCCGGCGTACTCCTCCAGCCAGAGCCGTTGCGGCACGTCGGCGGGGTAGAGGTCGCCGCGCCAGTCCTTGTACTGCCATCCCGAGGTTCCCACGAGCAAGGGCATGGACAGATGCCTGCCCCCGGGCCGCGGGCGCGTCACCGGCGGGCGCGCGATTACCGTCGGATGCGCCGGTCTAGACCTGTGTTCCGTCCGTCAGGGCCTCCCGCACCCGCGCCGCGACGGTCGCGGCCTCCTCGTCGGAGGCGTAGCGCCCGCGCGGCCAGAAGAAGCCGCGGAGCCCGTCCTTGCGGTTGCGCGGCACCACGTGCACATGGAAGTGCGGTACGGACTGGCTGACGCGGTTGTTGGCGGCGACGAAGGAACCGGTGGCCCCCATGCCCCGTTCCACGGCGCCGGCGATGCGCTGGACCCGGGTGAAGAACGGCCCCACCTCGGCGGCCGGCAGGTCGGTGAGCGTCTCGGCGTGCCGTCTGGGCACGACCAGCACGTGGCCGGGGAAGAGCGGCCGGGCGTCCAGGAAGGCCACCACGCTCTCGTCCTCGAGGACCCGGTGGCCGGCCGCCTCGCCCGCCGCGATGGCGCAGAAGATGCAGTTCACGACACCAGTCAACCAATCCGCGCCGGCGGGGGGCCCGCCGCCCGGTCGGGCGGCGGGCCCCACCCGCCCCACCTGTGGACTATCCCCCCGGATCCCGTCATATTGGAATTACGGCTTCCCCTTGGAATTACGGCTTCCCCGGTCTCCCCGGGGCACTTCGGAGCCGGGCCCCGGGGCCAGAGGTGGATCATGCGGTTCAGCGACCGAGTCGACGCCGGGCGGCGCCTGGCCGAGCGGCTGGGGCATCTGCGCGGCGAGCATCCGGTCGTCCTCGGCCTGCCCCGCGGCGGTGTGCCCGTGGCCTTCGAGGTCGCCCGGGCCCTCGACGCCCCCCTCGACGTGATCCTCGTCCGCAAACTGGGCGTGCCCTACCACCGCGAGCTGGGGTTCGGCGCCCTGGGCGAGGGCGGTGTGCGGGTCATCCGCGACGACATCGTGCGCATGAGCCGGGTCGACGAGGACGATCTGGCCGAGGTCGAGCGCAGCGAGGCGGCGGAGCTCGCACGCCGCGCGGAGCGGTTCCGCGCCGGGCAGCCGCGGGTCCCGCTCAAGGGCCGTACTGCCGTCGTCGTCGACGACGGCATAGCGACCGGCGCCACGGCGGCGGCCGCCTGCCAGGTGGCCAGGGCCCAGGGCGCCGCCCGCGTGGTGCTCGCCGTGCCGGTGGCACCCCCGGACGCGGCGGCGGCGTTCCGCAAGGAGGTGGACGAACTGGTCTGCCTGAGCACCCCGCCCCTGTTCTCCGCGGTCGGCGAGTGGTACCGCGACTTCTCCCAGACCTCGGACGAGGAGGTCGTGGAGCTGCTGCGCCGCAACGCCGAGGAGCGCGGCGCCGGCGGCGGCGAGGCGCACTCCGGCGCCCTGAAGATCCCGGTGGACGGGGGCCGGACCACCCTCGCCGGTGATCTGACCATGCCGGCCGACTGCCCCGGGCTCGTGGTCTTCGCCCACGGCAGCGGCAGCAGCCGGCTCAGCCCCCGCAACCGGGCGGTGGCCGAGGCCCTGAACGCGGCGGGGCTGGGCACCCTCCTGTTCGACCTCCTCACCCCGCTGGAGGAGGGCGACCGGGCGAACGTCTTCGCCGTCGAGCCCCTGGCCCACCGGCTCACCGAGGTGACGCGGTGGCTGCGCCACCGCGAGACCGTGCCCATCTGCTACTTCGGCGCGAGCACGGGTGCCGCCGCGGCCCTGTGGGCCGCCGCCGACGCGGCGGCCGGCGACGGCGACGGCATCGCCGCCGTGGTCTCCCGGGGCGGACGCCCCGACCTCGCCGGCCCCCGGCTGCCCGAGGTGACGGCCCCGACCCTGCTCATCGTCGGCGGCCACGACGAGACCGTGCTCGACTTGAACCGGCAGGCGGCGCGGCAACTGCGCTGCGAGAACCGGCTGGCCGTGGTGCCGGGCGCCACCCATCTCTTCGAGGAACCGGGCACGCTGGAGAGCGTCGCGGACCTCGCCCGGGACTGGTTCACCGCGCATCTGGCGGCGCCCGCCGCCGCGAGCTGACCCATCGACAGGCTGTAGGTGATCACCATGGAGACGATCGTCGACTGCACCATCGAAATGGAGTTCCGCGAGATCGACGCCACCACCCAGGCGGACGTGCGGCTGCGCATGCACGACGGCTCGGAGCTGACCGCCCAGGGCGTCGCCAACCGCAACCCCGCCGACCGCCGCCAGCAGCGGGTCGGCGAGGAGGTCGCGGCCGCCCGCGCCCTGAGCGACCTCTCCGAGCAGCTGCTCGACAAGGCGGGCGACGAGATCCAGGAGGTCATGCACGAGCCGGTGCACCTGACGCACTGAAAGCCACGCGTCGCCGCCCAGGAGGAGCGATGTCACACACAACGGAGTGGAAGGTCCGCCTTCAACTCGTCGAGGACGGCGGAAAGACGGAGGCACGGGCGGTCCTCGACACCGGGACCACCTCCCTCACCGCCACGGGAGCCGCCCAGCGCGCCCCGGGCGACGAGGACGCGCCGGAGATCGGCGACGAGTTCGCCGCGGGGCGCGCCCTGCGCGACCTCGGCAGCCGGCTCCTGCAGACCGCCGAACGGGACGTCGAGGCGAGGGGGGCGGCACCGGAGCCCAGGACCTCGACGACGTACGGCTGGTCGATGTGAGGCCCGTGCCGGCGGCGGTACGGGCCGGTGCCGCCGCGGCCGCCGCCGGTGTCACAGCAGCGGCCCGAGCGGCCCGAGGTCGAGGTTGAGGTCCTCCAGCTCCAGGTCGTAGCGGGCGCACAGCTCCCGCATGCGCTCGCCCAGCAGCATCAGGGTCTGGCCGATCCGCTCCTCCTGCTCCTCGGTGAGGCTGCCCTCCTCGACGCGGCGCAGGGCCTGTCGTTCCATCAGCTGGCGCAACAGCTCGACGACGGTGAGCACCAGCCGCACCAGATCGCGCTCGACGGTGTCCCGGTCCATTTCCACGCGCCGCGTCATGCCGCCACCTCCTGCCAGGGGGCCGGGACGGCGGCGTCGACGGAGCTGATGAGGGCGTGCAGGTCGATGCGTACGAGGTCGACGTCGGCGATGCGCAGGGTGAGGTCGCCGGTGAGCACGACGCCGCCCGCCAGCAGCCGGTCGAGCAGGTCGACCAGCGCCGGCCCGCGCTCGGGCAGCGGGCTGCCGGCGGCGGGGCCGGTCACGAGGGCTCCCCGGGGGAGGTGCCCGCGCCGACGAAGGAGTACGGGGCCCAGGGGCCGGTCAGCTCCACGTGGACGCCGTCGCCGGGGATGCGCTCGGCGAGTCCGGTGACGGCCGAGGCGAAGTGCGGGGCGCCGTCGCGCCGCACGAGGTAGGCGGCGTTGAGGACATTGCGGCCCGGGTGCCGGGAGAGCCCGGGGTCCTGGGGCGGGTAGAGGCGGGTCTCCTCGGCCAGGGCGGCGAGAGTGGCGTGGATGCCGCGCGCGGCCTCGTCCACACGGCGCGCCCCCTCCTCGTGCGCGTGCCGTTCGGCCACGCGGCGCCGGAGGTAGTCACGGCCGGACGGGGCGACGCGCGCGGTGGTGGGGCGGGATCCGGGGGCCTCCGGGGGCGGCGCGGCGGCAGGGAGGGCGTAGACCTTGACGCCCCATTCGGTGCGCCCGTCGAGGCGGTCCAGGGCGGAGCGCAGCAGCGCGTGCCGGTTCGCCAGCATCGTGCGGATGCCCTCCTCGTCGCGGAAGACGGTGGCCAGTCGCAGGGGCAGCACGCACGGTCCCGCGGCGGTCACGGTGTCGATCACCCTTTGGTGGGCGCGGGCGACCTTCTCCAGCCAGTGCAGGTCCTCCAGGCGCGCGGACAGCTCCGCCTCGTCGTAGTCCGCCGCCGGTACGGGTCCGGCCAGCGCCAGCAGGCCCACGTGCGGTACGGCGCGCACGGGTTCGCCCGCGACGCCGGTGACGTTCGCGAGCGCGTCTTCGAGGGCATCCGTGACGGCGGCGTCGTCACGGGTGACGGCGTAGGCGTACAGATACCGCTGTGGTGCGGAATTCACCGGGGCTCCTCCTTCGGATTCTTCTGCGGCTCTTCCGGTGCGGCGGCCGGCGCGGGCAATTGGCCGTTGCCGCTCCGGCCGTTGTCCACCGCGCGGCCGCGGGCGCCGGAGGAGAGGGCGGGGTCGTTCTCCCACCAGTCGATGCCCATTTCCTTGGCCTTGTCGACGGAGACGACGAGCAAGCGCAATTTGATGGTGAGGAGTTCGATGTCGAGGAGATTGACGCGGATATCCCCGGCGATCACCACGCCCTTGTCGAGCACCCGCTCCAGGATGTCGGCGAGGTTGGCCGAACCGTCCGTCCGTGCCGGCGCCATGCGCTCGCTCATACCGCCGCCGAAGCCGCCGTTCATATCGCCCCGCTCCCGTCGGTCCGTCGTCGTATCGCGTCCAGGCGGTCGAGGAGGGCGTCCTCGCGCCGGTCGAACTCCTCCTCGCCGATCCGGCCCGCCGCCAGCTCTTCCTCCAGTGCTTTGAGTTCTCCCTGTACCAGGGAGGGGTCGTAGTAGAGGCGCTCCGCCTCGGTGAGCACGCGGCGGAGCACCCAGCCGACGAAGCCGATCATTCGACGAAGCTGTAGGGCGGCAGCGGCCCGTGCACGCTCAGCGCCAGGTGCGGGTGTTCCTTCCCGAGCCTGCCGGTCTCGGTGAGCAGCCGCCCGGCGGCGGACTCGTCGACGAGGAACGACAGGTTCAGGAAGCAGCCGGCGTGCTCGGGCCCGGTCCGGGCCTTCTCCGCCAGCGGCGCCAGCGTCTCGCGCACCAGCTCGGCGTCGTGGTCCTCCCGCTCGCGCACCCGCTGGGCGACCATCTCGCCGAAGCGCAGACGTTGTTCGTACGAGCCGCCGCCGGCCGCCTTGTTGGCCTCGGCGAGCGTGCGCAGGCCGGCGTCCTGGGCGAGGACCAGGTGCAGCACGGCGTCCTCGCGGTGCACCGCCTTGACGTTGTACTCGACACGGCCGGTGAGCCGTTCCAGCTGCTCCTCGTACCGCCCGGAGTGCTCGCGGAGCACGTCGTGCACCTTGTCGTCGCTGTCGGAGACGCTGCCGAAGCGCATGGGCAGCACGGGGGCGCGGCGGCCGATCTCGGTGACGACGTGCTGGTGGGCGAGCAGGTCCCGGCGCTTGGGCCGCAGTTCGCCGGGGCAGTCGCTGACCACCGCCGACAGGCCCGCCGCGTCCACCGTACGGACCGGGCACGGCGGGTCGCCGATGCCGGTGAGCCCCGGGGGCAGCTCCGCCTGGTCGGCCCGGGTGATGCCGTAGACGTAGGTGGTCACTCGTCCTCCCCCTTCTTCTTGCCTGAGGTGGTGGCGCGGCGGGGGCTCGGCTGCCCCTCGCCCTTGCCGCGCACCTGGTGGAGGGCGTCGGAGACGGTCTGCGCGGCTCCGGAGAGCGCGCCCTTGGTCTTGCCGCGGGCGCCGCTCTCGGTGACCTCGCCGACGAGGTCGGGCAGGCCGGGGCTGCGGTGCGGGCCGGCCTCCAGGTCGAGGCGGTTACACGCCTCGGCGAAGCGCAGGTAGGTGTCGACGCTCGCGACCACGACCCGAACGTCGATCTTGAGAATCTCGATGCCGACGAGCGAGACGCGCACGAACGCGTCGATCACCAGGCCACGGTCGAGAACCAGTTCCAGGACGTCGTACAGGCCGCTGGTGCCGCCTGCGCCACCGCCCTGCTGTACAGGGACAACGCTCATTTCGGACAGCTTCCCCTCATTGTCCGACGGCCCGGCCGGGGCCCGCGCGGTCTGCCGGGGCGTCAGCGGGAATCGGTCCTGCCGCGCTCGTAGCGCCGCACACGGCGGTAGCCGGTGAGCAGGCCCCGGGGGTCGAGGGTCACCTCGTAGAGCGCCATGACGCTCATCGTCTCGGGGACGCGGGCGACCTCCACCACCTCGGCCTCCAGCAGCCAGCCCTCCTCGGTCCTCTCGAACCGGGAGACGCCTTCGGGACTGCGACCCGTCAGTTCGGCGAACTGTTCGTGGGCCGCGCGCAGAACCTGCGGTGCCGTGAGGGCGGGCTCGTCGGGTGTGTCTGTCGTTTCTTTTGGGTCAGTCATTGGGCCTCAATCGGTTCATGGGCCTTGTTCTGCGGGTACCCGCTGTCACGGTCTCAAACATCCGTGGAACGGCCACAGATGAATGCGCCCCTTGAATGAGCACAATGCGCCACGCCGTAGAGGGCTGAAGACGTCGGGTCAGGGAACCCGAAAGCGTAGAAGAAGAATTACGGGGCACCCGTACCGTCGGAGGTGGATAACTATGGTTCCGCTGCTCCTCGTTCTCCTGCTCGCCCTGATCCTTTTCGGGGCGGGATTCGCCATCAAGGTTCTGTGGTGGGTCGCCGTCGCCGTTCTGGTGATCTGGCTGCTCGGCTTCCTCATGCGTTCCGCCGGCACCGGCGGTACGCGTGGCCGCTGGTACCGGTGGTGAGACGCCGGCATGCCGGACCACCGGGGCGAGCCGGATGTGGCCGGCGCCTCACCCACCGCCCCCGCCGGGCGTACGCCCGG
>NZ_JBEYZU010000026.1:0-69533 GCF_040646235.1 Streptomyces sp. NPDC046261
GCTTCATCGTTCGACTTGCATGTGTTAAGCACGCCGCCAGCGTTCGTCCTGAGCCAGGATCAAACTCTCCGTGAATGTTTACCGGTAATCCGGTCGAACACCACGAGAGCGGAACAACCAGGCGGAATAAGCCCGGTCATTCACAGCGTCCTCGCTGTGTGTTGCCTACCCGCCCCCAAGGGGCCAGGCAGGACTTTCAAAGGAACCGCGTCCCGATCCTCACGGACCAGGGACGGGGTATTTTATAGTCTGGCGTTGACTTTTGGCACGCTGTTGAGTTCTCAAGGAACGGACGCTTCCTTTGTACTCACCCTCTCGGGCTTTCCTCCGGGCGCTTCCCTTCGGTGTTCCACCACTCTATCAGGACTTTTCCGGCCCCCTTACCGCTCGTTTTCCGCATGCAAAAGCACGCAGGCATACCGAAGCGGATCCGGGAATTGGATCTCATCCGATGGAGTGCCGCCCTCCGCCTCGCCAGCAGTTGACTGCGGGCCTCGGTCGTGGGCAGGAATCTGACAGTACAGCCCTGGCCCACCCGAGGCAAATCGATTACGCAGCGCACATGCGGCCCCGCGCGCACGCTCGTGCGGAATCCTCAGTTCCTATGACTTAGGCTTCCGACCAGTGCGCCGTCCAGGACAGGCAGTGACGGCGCGTGATGAATCTCCACCTCTGGGAGGCTTCCCATGACCACCGTGACGTCCCCGATCGCCGGACGCGCCATCGGACTCGCGGCAGTGCCCGATCCGGTCTTCTCCGGCGCGATGGTGGGACCCGGTACCGCCATTGACCCCGTGCGTGAGCCCGCTGCCGCGGTCTCGCCCGTCGACGGCGTCATCGTCTCGCTGCACCCCCACGCGTTCGTCGTCGTCGACGGCGAGGGCCACGGTGTGCTGACGCACCTCGGCATCGACACCGTCCAGCTCAACGGCGAGGGCTTCGAGCTGCTCGTCAACAAGGGCGACACCGTGACGCGCGGGCAGGAAGTCGTGCGCTGGAACCCCGTCGCCGTCGAAGAGGCCGGCAAGTCGCCGATCTGCCCGATCGTCGCGCTCGAGGCCACGGCCGACGCGCTGGCGGACGTCCGCGAAGAGGGCGACCTCAAGGCCGGCGACACCCTCTTCACCTGGCAGTGACGTTTCACCTGCGGTGACCTGAGCCGTCCGGACGACGGCAGTACGACATCCACCGCGGCGGACGTGACCGCCGCATCCAACCGGAGACGGGTGAAATGGAGACAACGCTGCGAGGCGTCGGCGTGAGCCACGGTGTGGCGATCGGCGAGGTGCGGCACATGGGTACGGCGGTTCTCGAGCCGCCGGCCAAGCAGATTCCGGCGGACGAGGCGCCGCGCGAGCAGGGGCGTGCGCGCCAGGCCGTCGAGGCCGTCGCCGCCGACCTCATCGCGCGCGGCAACCTGGCCGGTGGCGAGGCCCAGCACGTGCTCGAGGCCCAGGCCATGATGGCGCAGGACCCGGAGCTGATGGCCGACGTCGAACGGCGCATCACCGTCGGCAGCACCGCCGAGCGCGCGGTGTACGACGCCTTCGCCGCCTACCGCGCGCTGCTCGCCAACGCGGGCGAGTACCTGGCGGGCCGCGTGGCCGACCTCGACGACGTGCGCAACCGCATCGTCGCGCGCCTGCTGGGCGTGCCGATGCCGGGCGTGCCGGACAGCGACGAGCCGTATGTGCTCATCGCGCGGGACCTGGCGCCCGCCGACACGGCGCTGCTCGACCCGACACTGGTGCTGGGCTTCGTGACCGAGGAGGGCGGGCCGACCAGCCACAGCGCCATTCTGGCGCGGGCGCTGGGAGTTCCGGCCGTCGTGGCGCTGCCGGGCGCCGGGGAGCTTGCCGAGGGCACGGTGGTGGCCGTGGACGGCAGCACGGGCGACATCTTCGTCGACCCGAGCCCGGAGAAGCGTGCGGAGCTGACGAAGGCCGCGGAGGAGCGCAAGGCCGCGCTGTCCGCGTCGTCGGGTCCGGGTGCGACGTCCGACGGGCACAAGGTGCCGCTGCTGGCGAACGTCGGCGGTCCGGCGGACGTGCCGGCCGCGGTCGAGGCGGGTGCGGAAGGCGTGGGCCTGTTCCGTACCGAGTTCCTCTTCCTGGACGACAGCGCGAAGGCGCCGTCGGAGGCCAAGCAGGTCGAGGCGTACCGCAAGGTGCTGGAGGCGTTCCCCGAGGGCCGTGTGGTCGTGCGGGTGCTGGACGCGGGCGCGGACAAGCCGCTGGACTTCCTGACGCCGGCCGACGAGCCCAACCCGGCGCTGGGCGTGCGTGGTCTGCGCACGCTGCTGGACCACCCGGAGGTGCTGCGCACGCAGCTGACCGCGCTGGCCAAGGCGGCCCAGGGGCTGCCGGTGTACCTCGAGGTCATGGCTCCGATGGTGGCGGACCGGACCGACGCGAAGGCGTTCGCGGACGCGTGCCGTGAGGCCGGGCTGCAGGCGAAGTTCGGTGCGATGGTGGAGATTCCCTCCGCCGCGCTGCGGGCGCGTTCGATCCTGCAGGAGGTCGAGTTCCTGTCGCTGGGGACGAACGACCTGGCGCAGTACACGTTCGCGGCCGACCGTCAGGTGGGTGCGGTCTCGCGTCTGCAGGACCCGTGGCAGCCCGCGCTGCTGGACCTGATCGCGATGTCGGCCGAGGCCGCCAAGGCGGAGGGCAAGAGCTGCGGTGTGTGCGGCGAGGCCGCGTCGGACCCGCTGCTGGCCTGTGTGCTGGCCGGTCTGGGTGTGACGAGCCTGTCCATGGGCGCTGCCTCCATTCCTTATGTCCGGGCGACGCTGGCCAAGCACACGCTGGCCCAGTGCGAGCGTGCGGCCGCTGCCGCTCGTGCCACGGACTCGGCCGAGGAGGCCCGTCTGGCCGCGCAGGCGGTGCTGTCCGGCGAGTGAGCCCGGGCCGCACGCGTGAAGTGACCACGCGTGAAGTGCGCGTGAGGTGAAGAAGTGGAGGGGTGTCCCGCCGGTCGGCGGGACACCCCTTCTTTCAGTCGTCCTCCTCCGTGCCGAGGGCGATGCCGGCGCTGTATTCGACGCCGGGCTCGGGTGGTACGGGTTCGCCGGTCTGTGCGTCGGTGCAGTAGGCGGCGAAGACTTCGGCCTCGGTCAGGGGGCGCAGGGTGCCGTCCTTCAGTCCCCATCCGCGCACGGTGTCCGGCCGGTCGGGCAGTGTGGTGCGCAGGACGACGCCGCCCGGGCGGTCCGTGGCGAGGCCGGCCGCCAGGACGGTGCAGAAGACGAGGGCCGCCGCCTCGCCCAGTTGCAGTCGGCCGTCGTCGCACTCGGCGTGGAGTACGGCGACGAGGGGCGTGCCCCCTTCGGCCTGGACGCTGCAGACGAGGTGGTGCCGGCCCTCCCCCACTGCCTCGACGATCCGGCGCAGCGCCCGGGAGGCGCGGGCGAAGGCGGCCCGGCCGATGTCCTCGCCGCACGAGGCGCAGTCGCCGCCGGTGGCCAGCAGGGCGGAGGCGTACTCCCAGGTGGCCTGGCGTTCGGCCTCGTCGATGAGGCGGGGCAGCAGGCGGGCGACGGGCTGTCCGTCGTACGTGATCTTGGTTCCGGCTGCGGCGACCTCGGCGGTGTAGCGGGTGCGGCTGAGCGCGGTGTCGGGGTCGAGGTGCAGGTCGGTGCAGTACTCCTCGTAGTCGACGGGGTCGAACAGGGCGACGCTGGTGTACGTGCCCTGGGCGGCGAGGGCGCGGAGGTGTCCTTCCATGTGCCGTAGGTAGGTGTCGTGGTCGTCGAAGTGGAAGCTGCCGTAGCGCCGCATGGCGGCGAAGTCCCGCTCGTCGGCGAGGACGGCCACGGTGCTGGGTGTCTCGTTGCGCAGCCGGCGGCGCGCGGTCGGCCGGTGCCGGTCGTTGTCGGTGTGCGCCATGTGCTTCTCCCCCTCAGCGCGAGTGATCGATGCTCACTCACAGTAACCGGGGGCACTGACAGTCGGCCGGCCGGCGGCGGCCGGCCGCTCAGCGGCGTTCGCGGCCCAGGCGTTCGTAGAAGGCGAGGAGTCCGGGGTTGTCGACGGATCCGACGTTGACGGCCTTTTCCAGCGGGGTGCCCTGGAGGAGGCGTTTGACGGGGACCTCGATGCGCTTGCCGGTGAGGGTGTGCGGGATGCCCGGGACCTCGATGACCTCGTCGGGGACGTGGCGTGGGGAGAGTTGTTCGCGGATGGTGCGCTTGATGCGGTCGAGAAGGTCCTTGTCGAGCGTGGTGTCCGGGGCGAGGTGGACGAAGAGGGGCATCCAGTAGCCGCCGTCGGGTTGTTCGACGCCGATGACGAGGGATTCGCGGATCTCGGGGAGGCGTTCGACGGCCTCGTAGATGTCGGCGGAGCCCATGCGGACGCCCTGCCGGTTGAGGGTGGAGTCGGAGCGGCCGTGGATGACGACGGTGCCGCGGGAGGTGAGGGTGATCCAGTCTCCGTGCCGCCATACGCCCGGGAACATCTCGAAGTAGCTGTCGTGGTAGCGGCTGCCGTCCGGGTCGTTCCAGAAGCGGATCGGCATCGACGGCAGGGGCGCGGTGACGACGAGCTCGCCGACCTCGTCGATGACGGGTTTGCCGTGGGCGTCCCAGGCCTGGAGGTCGGTGGCCAGGCAGGGGGCCTGGAGCTCGCCGATGTACACCGGCAGGGTGGGTACGGCGCCGGCGAAGCAGCTGCAGACGTCCGTGCCGCCGCTGACGGAGGCGATCCACATGTCCTCGGCGCCCTCTGTGTGGAACTCGTCGTGGATCCAGCGGAAGCCGTCCGGCGGCAGTGGCGAGCCCGTGGTGGCGACGCACTGGACGCGGGAGAGGTCGAAGTCACGGCCGGGGTGGACGCCGGCCTTGCGGCAGGCCATGACGTAGGCGGCGGAGGTGCCGAAGAGCGTGGCGCCGGTGCGCTCGGCGATGCGCCACTGGGCGGCGGTGTCGGGGTGGCCGGGGCTGCCGTCGTACAGGACGACGGTGGAGCCCACCAGGAGGCCGGAGACGAGGAAGTTCCACATCATCCAGCCGGTGGAGGTGTACCAGAAGAAGCGGTCGCCGGGGCCGAGGTCGCAGTGGAGGGCGAGCTGCTTGAGGTGTTCGACGAGGATGCCGCCCTGGGACTGGACGATGGCCTTGGGCAGGCCGGTGGTGCCCGAGGAGTAGAGGACCCACAGGGGGTGGTCGAAGGGGACCTGCTCGAAGACCGGTTCGGTGCCGGCCGAGACCAGCGCGTCCCATTCCAGGGCGCCTTCGGGGGCCGGCGTGCCGAGCAGGGGGATGTGGACGACGGCGCGCAGGGTGGGCAGTTCGGCGCGCAGCTCGGCGACGACGTCGGTGCGCTCGTGCCGCTTGCCGCCGTAGTGGTAGCCGTCGACGGTGAACAGGACGACGGGTTCGACCTGTTGGAAGCGGTCCAGGACGCTGCGGGCGCCGAAGTCGGGGGCGCAGGAGGTCCAGACGCCGCCGACGGCGGCGGTGGCCAGGAGGGCGACGACGGCTTGGGGGATGTTGGGCAGGTAGCCGCTGACGCGGTCGCCGGGGCGTACGCCGATGCGGCGGAGCTCGGCGGCCAGGGCGCCGACCTGGCCGCGGAGCTCGGCCCAGGTGACGGGGCGGGGTTCGTGGGTCTCGTCGACGTGCAGCAGGGCGGGTTCGGCGGCTCTGGCGGGGTCCTGGGCGGCGCGCAGGGCGTGCTCGGCGTAGTTGAGGGTGGCGCCGGGGAACCAGCGGGCGCCGGGCATGGAGGGGTCGGCGAGGACGCGCTCGTAGGGGCTGGAGAAGCGGACGTCGCACCACTCGGTGAGGGCCTGCCAGAACTGTTCGGGGTTCTCCACCGACCAGCGGTGCAGGGCCGCGTAGCTCGCGACGGGGTCGCCGGGGACGGGCGCGGGGGCGCCGTGCCGGTCGGCCACCTGGTGGTGGAAGCGGGTGACCTGGGCGCGGGCGATGCGGTCCTCGCCCGGGCTCCACAGGGGCTGCGGCGGGTCGGCGGGCTGCGGTGCGGTGGTCATCTGGCTGCTCCCGGGCGGTACGCGTCGTGGGCGGCGCCGTGCGCACGGCGGGATGGGCGCGTGACACGGCTGACCAGGACGATGCCATGTGATCGACTCCCGCACCAGGGGTGGTGTCACACCGCCATGTGAGGGGCACGCCCTGCTGGGGTGAACGCCGGTCGAACGGTGCGCGAGGCGGAGGGGGACGGTGGCAGGGTGAGCGACATGGACGCGGGTGACCTTGTGCGAACGGTGAAGTGGATGGCCTCGTTGCGGACGGTGGGGAGCGCACAGGGCCTGCGGTCCGTGCGCTCGGCGTGGCGGCGGCGCCGGGTGGACGCCGACGGGCTGCCGCGGCCGGGGGCGCAGCGGGCGCGGGTGCCGGGGGTGGCGGAGGGTGCGGATCCGGAGCCGGGGGGCGGGGTGGTGCGGTTCGCGCGGTCGTCGCTGCGGGTGCGGGTGGCGGCGGGCGGCGCGGTGTTCTGCGGGTGGGACGGGGCCGGGCCGCAGCCGTCGTACGCGCTGGCGGGGCCGGTGCCGGAGGTGGACGAGCGGACGGTGCTGGAGCCGGACACCGACGGTGGCTGGCGGGTGGTGTCCGAGCGGGTGCTGGTGGTGGTGTCCCGGCACGGGGCGGTGGAGGTGCGGACGCCGGGCGGGGTGATGCTGCGCCGTGATCTGCCGCCGCGCTGGTGGGAGCCGGTGGCGGGGACGGCGGGCGGTGCGCGCTGGGTGCAGCGCTCGGAGGTGGCGGCGGACGCCCGGTTCTTCGGGCTGGGCGGGCGGGCGGCGGGGCCGCGGTTGCGGGACGGGGTGTACCGGCTGTGGAACACCGATCCGGGGGGTGCTTTCGAGCCGGGGGACGATCCGCTGTACATCACGATGCCGGTGCAGCTGGTGGTGGCGGACGCGGGTACGCATCTGATGTTCCACGACAACACCTGGGACGGCCGGGTGACGTTGTGGGAGGGCGAGGAGGGGGCGGGGTCGGGGCACGACCGGCCGGGGCGCTGTGAGATGCGGATGGAGGGCGGTCCGCTGCGCTACTGGGTGATGGTGGGCACGCCGGCGCGGGTGCTGCACGGCTGGGCGGCGCTGACGGGCAGGGCCGCGCTGCCGCCGGCGTGGGCGCTGGGGTATCAGCACGCCCGGTGGGGGTTCGGCAGTGAGCGCGAGGTGCGGCGGGTGGTGGCCGGTTACCGGGAGCGGGGGCTGCCGCTGTCGGCGGTGCATCTGGACATCGACCACTACCGGGGGCACCGGGTGTTCACGGTGGACCGGCAGCGGTTCCCGGATCTGCCGGGGCTGGCGGCCGATCTGCGCCGGGAGGGCGTGCGGCTGGTGTCGATCGTGGATCCGGCGGTGAAGGTGGAGCCGGGGCTGGAGGTGTACGAGAGCGGGCGGGAGGTGGGGGCGTTCGTGCGGGATGCCCGGGGCGAGGAGGTGCGGGGGGAGGTGTGGCCGGGGGAGTCGGTCTTCCCCGACTTCACCGATCCGGCGGTGCGGGCGTGGTGGGGCAAGCTGTACGCGGAGCGGCTGGTGCAGGGCTTCTCCGGGGTGTGGCACGACATGAACGAGCCGGTGTCGTTCGCGGCGTTCGGTGATCCGTCGCTGCCGCGCTCGGCCCGGCACGCGCTGGAGGGGCGCGGTGGTGATCACCGCGAGGCGCACAACGTGTACGGGCTGGGGATGGCGCGTGCGGCCTATGAGGGGCTGTGCGCGCTGCGGCCGCAGGAGCGGCCGTTCCTCTTCTCGCGGTCGGGCTGGGCGGGCATGCAGCGCTACGGCGGCACGTGGTCGGGGGATGTGGCGACGGGCTGGCCGGGGCTGCGGGCGTCGTTGGCGCTGGTGCTGGGGCTGGGGTTGTGCGGGGTGCCGTATTCGGGGCCGGACGTCGGCGGGTTCACGGGGTTTCCGTCGCCGGATCTGTTCGTGCGGTGGTTCCAGCTGGGGGCGTACATGCCGCTGTTCCGTACGCACGCGGCGATCACGGCGGGGCGGCGGGAGCCGTGGGAGTTCGGGGCCGAGGTGCTGGAGTGCACGGCGGCGGCGCTGCGGGAGCGGACACGGCTGTTGCCGTACTTCGTGACGCTGGCGCACCTGGCGCAGCGGACGGGGGCGCCTTATGTGCGGCCGGTGTGGTGGCGCTCGCCGGAGGACCGGGCGCTGCGGGACTGCGAGGACGCGTTCCTGCTGGGCGATTCGCTGCTGGTGGCGCCGGTGCTGGAGGCGGGTGCGGACCGGCGGGCGGTGCGGTTGCCGCGGGGGCGGTGGTACGACACGGCGACGGGGCGGGCGCACGAAGGGCCGGGGCAGGTGCTGCTGGACGCTCCGCTCTCGCGCGTTCCGGTGCTGGCGCGGGCGGGTTCGGTGGTGCCGGTGGCGGGTGCGGACGGGGCGGTGGAGCTGGAGGTGTGGCCGCCGGCCGCGGGGCGTACGGGGGGCGGGGTGCTCATCACGGACGCGGGTGACGGGTGGGAGCGGCCGGAGGTGGTGCGCTTGACGACCCGTTCGCGGAACGGGGTGGTGACGGTGGAGCAGGAGGGGGCGCCGGAGGTGGCGTACCCGGTGCGGATGCGTGGCTGAGGGGGCGCACCCCCTTCCGTGGGGCGGCGGCGGCTGGTAGGTGAGGGGGTCATGCCGAGACTCTCCGTCGTCCTGCGCGCCGCGGTGGCGGCGCTCGTTCTGCCCGTCGCCGCCGCGTCCGTTCCCGCCGTGGCCGCTCCGGTCACGCAAAGGGGTCCGGAGGGGCACAGGCCGCCGGGCTTCGTCGCTCTGGCGGAGGTGGACCCCACGATCGTGCAGGAGATGCGGTACGCCGGTGCGCACAACTTCACGGGCCATCGCGTCGACGGCTACGAGCGGCCCCGCTGCCTGCTCACGCGCCCGGCCGCCGAGGCGCTGTCCCGGGCGCAGCGTGGGCTGCTGCGGGAGGGGTACACGCTCAAGGTCTATGACTGCTACCGGCCGCAGCGGGCGGTGGACGACTTCGTGGCGTGGGCGAAGGATCTGGGGGACGTGCGGATGAAGGCGGAGTTCTACCCGCGCGTGGAGAAGTCGCGGCTGTTCGAGGACGGCTATATCGCGGCGAAGTCGGGTCACAGCAGGGGCAGCACGCTGGATGTGACGGTGGTGCGGCTGCCGGTCCGGCCCACGCGTCCGTACGTGCCCGGTGAGCCGCTGGTGCCGTGCTTCGCGCCGCGGGCGGTGCGGTTTCCCGACGACTCCGTCGACATGGGCACCGGCTTCGACTGTTTCGACACGCTCTCCCACACCCTCGATCCGCGGGTGCGGGGCAGGCAGCGGGCGAACCGGCTGCTGCTGAAGTCGGCCATGGAGCGGGCGGGTTTCGGCAATCTCCCGCAGGAGTGGTGGCATTACACGCTGCGGGACGAGCCGTATCCGTCGACGTATTTCGACTTCCCCGTGCGCTGACGCGACGGCCCTTGACGCTCCCACGGGGCCGCAGAACACTGCCGGTTGCCGCGGCGGCCTCCGGCGCGGTCCTCGCGACTGGTTTGACGACTGGGGAGACGCCATGACGGGCTCGTACGTCGCCGCGATCGATCAGGGCACCACCTCGAGCCGTTGCATGATCTTCGACCGGGACGGGGCGGTCGTCGCCGTCGACCAGCGTGAGCACCGGCAGCTCTTTCCCAGGCCCGGCTGGGTGGAGCACGACGCGAGCGAGATCTGGGCGAAGGTGCAGGCGGTGGTGGCCGGTGCGCTGTCCCGGGCGGGGCTGCGGGCGGACGAGCTGAGCGCGGTGGGCATCACCAATCAGCGTGAGACGACGGTGCTGTGGGACCGTGCCACCGGCAAGCCGGTGCACAACGCCGTCGTCTGGCAGGACACCCGTACCGCGGCGCTCTGTCGTGAGCTGGGCGGCGCACAGGGGCAGGACCGGTTCCGCCGGGCGACGGGGCTGCCGCTGGCCAGTTATTTCTCCGGCCCGAAGTGCGCCTGGCTGCTGGAGGAGGTGCCGGGGCTGCGCCGGCGGGCGGAGAACGGGGAGATCGCCTTCGGGACGGTCGACTCGTGGCTGATCTGGAATCTGACGGGCGGTACGGAGGGGGGCGTGCACGTCACGGACGTCACCAACGCCTCCCGCACCCTGCTGATGGACCTGGAGACCCTCCGGTGGGACCCGGCGATCCTCTCCGCGATGCGCGTCCCCGAGGCGGTGCTGCCGCGGATCCGCTCGTCGTCGGAGGTGTACGGGATCGCCACCGGCCGGCTGGCGGGGGTGCCGGTGGCGGCCGCGCTCGGCGACCAGCAGGCGGCGGTCTTCGGGCAGACGTGCTACGGGGTGGGCGAGGCCAAGAACACCTACGGCACCGGAAGTTTCCTGCTGCTGAACACCGGGACCCGGCCCGTACCGTCCAGGAGCGGGCTGCTGACGACGGTGGGGTACCGGCTGGGCGGCCAGGAGCCGGTGTACTGCCTGGAGGGGTCGATCGCGGTCACGGGCTCGCTGGTGCAGTGGGTCCGCGACCAGCTGGGGCTGATCCGTTCGGCGGACGAGATCGAGGCGCTGGCGGCGAGCGTTCCCGACAACGGGGGCGCGTATGTCGTGCCGGCCTTTTCGGGGCTGTACGCGCCGCACTGGCGCTCCGACGCCCGTGGTGTGATCGCGGGGCTGACGCGTTACGTCACCAAGGCGCATCTGGCGCGGGCGGTGCTGGAGGCGACGGCCTGGCAGACGCGCGAGGTGGTGGACGCGATGGCCGGGGACTCGGGGGTGCGGATCACCGAGCTGAAGGTGGACGGCGGCATGACCGTCAACGGCCTGCTGATGCAGCACCAGGCCGATGTGCTGGGGGTTCCGGTGATCCGTCCGGTGGTGGCCGAGACGACGTCGCTGGGGGCGGCCTACGCCGCCGGGCTGGCCACGGGCGTGTGGCGGGACCTGGACGAGCTGCGGTCGCACTGGCGGCGGGACGCGCGCTGGGAGCCGCGGATGGCCGGGGCGGAGCGGGAGCGCGAGTACCGCCAGTGGCGCAAGGCGGTGGAGCGCACGCTCGGCTGGCTCGAAGAAGACGTTTAGACGCGGCGCGTCGTCAGACGGCTGGAGCGTTCGTCAGACGGCGGCGGTCCGGCGGTCGGTGATGCCGGTGGTGAGCGCGTGCTCGACGACGGAGACCAGGACGTGCTTGACGGATTCGCGCTCGCGGGCGTCGCACATGATGACGGGGACCTGGGGGTCGAGGTCGAGGGCGTCGCGGACGGCTTCCTCGGGGTAGCGCACCGCGCCGTCGAAGCAGTTGACGGCGAGGGTGAAGGCGATGCCGCGCCGCTCGAAGTAGTCGACGGCGGCGAAGCAGTCCTCCAGGCGCCGGGTGTCGGCCAGCACGACCGCGCCGAGCGCGCCCTGCGCCAGTTCGTCCCACAGGAACCAGAAGCGGTCCTGGCCGGGGGTGCCGAAGAGGTAGAGGACGAGGTCCTCGCGCAGGGTGATGCGGCCGAAGTCCATGGCGACGGTGGTGGTGGTCTTGGCCTCGACGCCGGAGGTGTCGTCGACGGGGCGGCCCGCCTCGGTCAGCAGTTCCTCGGTGCGCAGCGGCTTGATCTCGCTGATGGCTCCGACCAGGGTGGTCTTGCCCACGCCGAAGCCTCCGGCGACCAGGAGCTTGAGGGCCATCGGCGTGACCGAGGTCCGTATCCGGCGGTCAGAGCGCCCGAACACCATGGAAATTCCTCCGATTCAGGGTCAGTGCGGCATCGCGCTCCCCCGTGGTAGTGATCGTTCCGTAAGGACCACCGCCTCGACAACCCCCGTCCGGTCCCGCCCCCGGACCGGCCGGCCCGGGCGGGTCCGGGACCGGCCCGGGCCGGCCGGTCACAGGGCCCGCAGGCCCGCGATGACCTCGCGCAGGATGCCGGCGTCGGGCAGCTCCGCCGGCGGGACCGGGCGTGAGGCCCGGACGTAGCCGGCGTCGATCAGGTCGCCGACGAGGACGCGGACCACGCCGACCGGGAGGTCGAGACCGGCGGCCAGTTCCGCGATGGAGCGGGGTTCCTCCACGGCGAGCTCGGCGATGTCGAGGTGTTCCGGGGAGAAGGTCCGGTCGGCGATGGCGTGGACCCCGCCGGGGTGGGCCACCAGGAAGTCCTCGGCGACGACGAGCGCGATCAGGTCGAGCCGCTCCTCGGCCGGGCCCCGGGTGCGGCCGCGGGTCATGGCGTACGGACGGACCACGGGGCCCGCCGCGTCGTCGTACCAGCGGGCCTCCTGCGCGGGGTCTCCGGTCATGCCGCCGGTCACTCGTCGGCGACGCCGGCGCGCGGAGCGGTGGCCAGGTGCGTGCCCACCCGCTTGACGAGCAGCGTCATCTCATAGGCGACCTGGCCGATGTCGGAGTCGGCGTCGGCGAGGACGGCCAGACAGCTGCCGTCGCCGGCGGCGGTGACGAACAAGAACGCCTCGTCCAGTTCGACCATGGTCTGGCGGACCTTGCCCGCCGCGAAGTGCCGGCCCACGCCCTTGGCGAGGCTGTGGAAGCCGGAGGCGACGGCTGCCAGGTGCTCCGCGTCCTCGCGGGTGAGCCCCTTGGAGCTGCCGGTGGCCAGGCCGTCGCTGGAGAGCACGAGTGCCTTGCTGATGCTGCTGACGCGCTCGACGAGTTCGTCGAGGAGCCAGCTGAGCTCGCCGGTGCCGGTGGTCTGCCCGGCCGGGTCCGTCTGCGGCCGGGCGTTGCGTACGGCGGCCTTCGGTGCGGTCATCGACCGTCCCCCTCAATTGTCGTTCCTGGTGCGGTGGTGCTCGGTGGGTTCGTAGTCCCTGAACGCCCCGGCCCGTCATTGTGCTCCCGCCCGCGTTCCCAGCCGCGCTGCAGGGCGGCCATGCGGGCCCGTACCTCCTCGGCGTCGCGGTCGGCGTCGGCGGGGTCCGGCTCGGGGCGGGCGCGGGCGGCCGGGGCCTCCTTCAGCTGCGGCACGAGGCTGGCCTGGCGGACGCGCCGGGGAAGGCCGCCGGTCGGGGTCCGGTCGGCATCGGGTCCGTCGGGGGCCTGGTGGTGCTGCTCCGCCGGACCGCCGTCGGGCGGGCGGAGCATGGGCTCCGCGTCGGGGGCGGGGGCGAGCCGCTTGCGGACGAGCGGCTGCCCGCCGGTGTCCTCGGTGCGCCGGGCGCCGCCGAGCGGCAGCGTGTCGGTGAGCAGCGTGGAGGGGATGAGCACGACGGCCGTGGTGCCGCCGTACGGGGAGGTCTGCAGGCTGACGCGGATGCCCTGGCGCTGGGCGAGCCGGCTGACCACGAAGAGGCCGAGGCGGTCGGTGTCGGAGAGCTCGAACTCGGGGGTCTCGGCGAGGCGCAGGTTGGCTTCGAGCATCGCGTCGGGGGTCAGGCCCAGGCCGCGGTCGTGGATCTCCAGGGTGAAGCCGTTGGAGACCCGTTCGCCGAGGACCTGGACCGCGGTGTGCGGCGGTGAGAAGACGGTGGCGTTCTCGAGCAGTTCCGCGAGGAGGTGGGTGAGGTCGGCGACGGCGGGGCCGTTGAGGGCCAGGCGCGGCAGCCGGCGCACCTCGATGCGCTCGTACGCCTCGACCTCGCCGACCGCGGCGCGCACGACGTCCATCAGCTGGATGGGTTTGCGCCACTGCCGGGAGGGGGCGGCGCCGGAGAGGATGACCAGGCCCTCCGCGTGGCGACGCATGCGGGTGGTGAGGTGGTCGAGGCGGAAGAGGTCGGCGAGTTCGTCGGTGTCCTCGGTGCGCCGCTCCATGGTGTCCAGGAGGGTCAGCTGGCGGTGCAGCAGTACCTGGCTGCGGCGGGCGAGGTTGACGAAGACGTCGGAGACCCCGCGGCGCATGTCGGCCTGTTTGACGGCGGCCTCGACGGCGGCGCGCTGGAGGGTGTCGAGCGCCTGGGCGACCTGGCCGAACTCGTCGGAGCCGTGGACGCGGCGGGGGGCCTCGGCCTCGACGTCGACCCGATCGCCGGCGGCGAGGCGGCGCATCACGGCGGGCAGCCGGACGCCCGAGATCTCGTGCGCCTCCTTGCGCAGCCGGCCCAGGTCCTTGACGAGGCCGCGGCCGACGCGCAGGGAGATGACGAGCGAGCAGACGAGGGCGGCGAGGCCGAGGACGCCCGCGATGGCGGCCTTGATCAGGACGCCGATGGCGACGGGCCGTACGCGGTCGCCGAAGCGCTGGGCGGAGTCGACGCCCATCCGGCCGAGGTCGTCCAGGACGGGGCCGGAGGCGGCATGCCAGCGCTGGGCGTCGGTGACGTGGACGGCCCGGGCGGCGCCGGCGAGGATGACGGTGTCCTCGGCGGAGCGCAGCGCCTGGGCGTGGGCTCCGCGCCAGTAGTCGTCGAAGATCTTCTGCTCGGTTTCGGGCAGGGCGGCCAGGTGGGTGCTGTAGAGCACTTTGCGCTCGGCGACGCGGTCGGAGAAGGACCGCAGGTCCTGTCTGCTCATGCTGCCGGCGGCGAGGGCGGCGGCGAGCAGCGCGTCCTCGCGGGCGAGGGCCTCGCGGGCGCGGGCGATGCCGACCAGGGCGCGGCCCTGGCGGTCCATGCCGGCGTCCTGGAGGGCGCTGAGGCTGCCGAGGAAGTCGTAGTAGGGCTCGACGAGTTCGTTGTAGGCCTGGAGCGCGGTGTAGCGGGTGAGGGTGTTGTCCTCGACCTTGCGGCGCAGGCCCTCGATGCCGTCGAGGCTCTTCTCGATGGCGTGGAAACGATTCGCCGCCTCGGTGGCGACCTCGTCGCGCACGCCGTCGTGGAACCGGGCGCGGAAGTCGGCGACCGTGTGGTCGGTGACGCGCTGCCGCTCGCGCAGCTGGGCCAGGGCGTCGGAGCGCCGGGGGTCGGCGAGGTAGACCAGCGTCTGGCGGCGTTCCTGCTGCAGCGACCGGACCATGTCGTCGGCGGGGTAGCCGACCTTGCGCATGATGTCGGCGACGGACAGCAGGCGGACGGCCTCGTTGCCGGTGATGACGGTGGCGAAGACCCAGAGGCCGGTCAGGGACACCAACGGCACCAGCAGCAGCGCCACGATCTTCCGGCGGATCGACTTCCCGCGCAGGCGCATGGCCTCCCCTCCGTCAACCCCGGCGCACGGGGATGGTGTTACGACAGTAATGCGGCGTGAGCCTACTACTGCGGGGTACGCGCCTCGAAGACCAGTACGGCCGACGGATGGGGGTCTGGCCGGATTCCCCCTCTCCGGGGGAACCTTTGGGGGTCATTGTGCGCTCTTCTCCTAGGGAGACGGAGCCCGGGGCAGCCACTGGGGGAGGTGAGCCGCCATGGACCACGACCACGACATCCCGTCGTACGCCCGCAGGCCGTTGTGGGTCGAGGAGCCGGCCAGGAGGCCGCGGATGCCCGATCCGGTCCGGACGTCCGCGGTGCGGGCGTTCCTCATCGTCGCGGTCACGCTGGTCCAGACCGTGGTCGCGATACTGCTGGCGCTGGCCGGTTCCTGGTTCGCCTTTCCCGCGGTACTGATCGCGGTGGCCTGCACGGTGGCCGCGACGTGGGGGGTGCTCGACGTGTATGTGACCCGGCAGGTGTGGCTGCAACGGCACGGCGTGGTGTCCGTGCCGAGCAGCACGGCGCGCCCGGTGCGGCGGGTACGCCGCCCGCACTTCCCCTGACGCGCGGTGCGCCGGGGCGGTGCGGGCGGGGGCCTCAGCGTCCGGCCGGGACCGGCTCGGAGCTCTCCTCCTCCACGGGGCGGCGGAACATCCGCGTGGCCGTGATCTCGCCGTGCACCTTCTCGGCACCGGGGTCCTGCGGCTGCGGCAGGCCCGGCCGCAGGTGCTCCTCGACGCTGATGTACTTCAGCCCCGCCCGCAGGTCCGCGTCGTTGCGCAACCGGATGACCAGCGGGAACTCCGCCAGCGCCGTGGTGTCGAACAGGCCGGTGGTGTAGAGCAGCTGTACGCCCAGCGCGTCGGCGACGGCCCGCTGGAGCTCCAGCAGGTACGTGGCATTGGCGCGGCCGATGGGGTTGTCCAGGAACAGCGTGCCCGCGTGCCGCTGCTTGTCGCGGCCGCGGTCGTTGCTGCGCAGCGCCGCCATGGTGCAGTACAGGGCGATGGCGGCGGTCAGCAGCTGGCCGCCGGAGAAGACGTCGCCCATCTGCCGGACCGGGACCCGCTCGGCGCGCAGCACCGCGTCGGGCTTGAGGATCTCCACGGCCACGCCGCGCGGCAGCAGCGCGGCGTGCACGCCGCGCAGCAGCAGGGACATGCCGTCGCGGCGCAGGTCGGAGTTCTTCTTGACGGCGGAGCGGGTCGCCTCGTCGATGACCTCGCCCAGGCGCTCGGTGAGGGTGGACTGGTCGGGGTCCTCGAAGCGGATGCGCAGGAACTCCTGGCCGGACCACTCCCCCAGGCCCTCGGGCAGCCGGGACAGGCGCTGCGCGGAGCGCAGGGTGGTCAGCGAGGACTCCACCAGGCCGCGCAGCCGGTCGACGATGCTGTCGCGGTTGCGCTCGAGCTGTTCCAGCTCGTCGGTCAGCACGCGCAGCCGGGGGGCGAAGGCCTCGGCCCAGGCGGCGGCGTGCTCCGGCAGGGCGGCGGCGGGCAGTTCGCGGATCTGCTGGCGGGCGGGGGTGCGCACCTGCTCGTAGCGGGTGGAGTTGGCGTGCCGGACGAGGACGTCGCCGGCCTCGCGGACGGCCGCCTCGGCGGCCGAGAGGTCGCCCGCGCAGCCGCGCAGGGAGCGCCGGGCCTCGGCGGCCGTCTGCCGGGCCTCCTCGAGCGTCCCGGCGTACGGCTCGGGCTGCTCGGCCTCCTCCTCGGGGGAGTTGTCGCGCATCAGGTCGCGCAGGAGTGCGGCGGTGTCGTCGAAGCCGGTGGCCGCGTCCTCGGCGGCGCGGTGGGCGCGCACCAGGTCGGCGTGGGCGCGGCGGGCGGCGTCGAGGGCGTCCGTGCGGGCGGCGAGCTCGGAGGTGGCGGTGCGCAGCAGCTCCTTGGCCCGGTCGGCGTCGGCGGGCACCAGCTCGTCGGGGAGCTCGGTGTGGGCGTCGCCGTCGGCGGGGGCCAGGCGCTCGGCCTCGCCGCGCAGCCGGCCCAGCTGCTCGCTGGCGGTGGAGGCGCGGGTCTCCAGCATCTGGACGAGCGCCTCGGCGCGGGCGGCCGCGGCCTGGCGGGAGGGCCCGTCGGCACCGTCGGTGCCCTCCAGGAGCTGGGCGGCGCGGGTGCGGACCTTGTTGGTGAGGCGGTCGAGCTCGGCGCGGGCGGCGCTCTCGTCGCTCTCGGCGCGGGCCTGCTCGGCGCGCAGGTCGGCGCCGACGCCGACCTTCTCGTAGAGCTGGGAGGCGGCGCGGTAGGCCTCGCGCAGGGCGGGCAGGGACGCGGCGGGCGGCTCGGTGCCCTCGTGCGCCGCTTCATGGGTGTCCGGGGCGCCGGCGATCTCGGCGCGCTCGGCGCGCAGGGCGCGGGCCGTGCGGCGGGCGTCGTCGGCGGCGCGCTGGGCGGCGCGGCGGTCCTCGTCGGCGGCGCGGGCCCGGTCCACGCAGACCGCCGCCTGCTCCTCGGCCTCGGCTGCCTCCTCGGCCAGCTCCCGCAGCCGGCTCTGCCAGTTGGCGCGCTCGCGCAGCCGGTAGGCGAGGCCGGCGAGCGCGTCGGCGACCCGGCGGGCGCGCTGGGCGGCTTCCTGGCGCTCGTCGCGGACCCGGGCCGTCTCGGCGGCGGCCTCCTCGGCCTCGGCGCGGGCCGTGCGCAGTGCGGCCAGCTCGCGCTCGGCGGTGTCGGCGGCGGTGCGGGCGCGCCCGGCCTCCGCGGCCAGCTCGGCGAGGCGGCCGGCCGGGCAGCCGGCCCGCCAGGACGCCAGGCGGGCGGCGAGCGTGCGGTCGCCGGCGAGGCGGGCGGCCACGACGCGGATCTCCTCGTCCCGGGCCGTGGCGCGCTCGCGCAGGGCGTGCCGCTCCTCGTCGGCGGCGCGCTCGTCGTGCATGGCGGGGTTCGGGGGGACGAGGAAGACGCCCGAGTCCGCCGCTCCGGCGTCCGGGGCGGGGGCGAGGAGGGCCGCGGCCGTGCCGACGGCGACGGCCGAGCGCGGCAGCAGCGAGGCCGCGGCGAGCACCTCGCGGGCGCGGGCGTGGGAGTCGGCGTCGGTGATGACGACGCCGTCGACGAGCTCGGGGCGGGTGGCGAGGACGGCGGCGTGCCGGGCGGGGTCGACGGCCTGGGCCAGGTAGCGCCAGCCGGGCAGGGCGGGGATGCCGTGCTCGCCGAGGTACTCAACGGCGGCGAGCACGTCGGGGCTGGGGGGCAGCAGCCCGCCGTCGCCGAGGGCGCCCAGGATGCGGGAGTCGTCGGCGGCCGCGGTGCGCAGGTCGAACAGCTTGCGCTCGGCACCGGCGACGCTCTCGTCGAGCAGCTCGCGCAGGGCGTCGGCGTTGCGGTCGAGCTCCTCGGCGGTCAGCGGGCCGGTGCCCGGGCGGCCGGTCCGGGCGGCGGTCGCCGCCGCCCACACGGCGCCGGGGTAGCCGCTGCCTGCCGGCTCGTCCTGGCCGGCGGTGCGCTGGCCCGGCAGCTGGCCGGCGGCCGGCGCCTCCGGCAGCCCGAGCAGTTCGACCAGGCGACGGTCCGCGCCGATCGCCTCGGCGGCGCGGCGCTCGGCGTCGTACGCCGACTCGGCGGCCGTGGCGGCGTCGGCGGCGCGGGCGGCGGCCAGCTCGGCGCGGGTCTCGGCGGCGGCCGTCTCCCGGGCGCGCTCGGCGGCCTGGCGCGCGGCGTCGCGGGCGCTGTCGTAGGCGGCGACGGCCGGCTTCTCGGCGTCGCTGGCGGCGAGCGCGGCGCGGGCGGGGTCGGCGTCGGGGGCGCTGTCGTCCAGCCAGCCGGCGCGCACCGCTTCGGCGGTCTCCTGCTCGACCTCGACCAGGCGCTGGCGGAGGTGGCCGGACTCGCTGCGGGCGCGCTGCGCCTCGGTGGCGGCGGCGGTGGCGTCGCGGTGCGCGGCCTCGCCGGTCTCCTGCAGGACGGCGGAGCGTTCCTCGTGTTCGTTGGCCAGGCGCTCGCCCTCCTCCGCGGCGGCGTTGAGGGCGCGTACGAGCTCGGCGGCGGCCCGGGAGCGGGCGGCGAGGGCCGGGGCGGCGTCGCGCTCGGCCTCGTGGATGGCGGCGGCGACGCGCGCGGAGCGGTCGGCGGCGGCGCGGTGGCGCAGCACGGTCTCGGCGGCCTGCCAGGCGGAGTGCAGGGTGCGGGCGTCGTTGAGCTCGCGGCGCTGGGCGGCGGCGGCCTTCTCGGCGGCGGCCAGGGCCAGGGAGGCGTGGCGGTAGGCGAGTTCGGCGGCGATCAGTGAGCGGCGGCCGCGCTCGGTCTCGGCCGCGGTGACGGCGTCGGCGGCGGCCTCGACCTGGCCGGCCAGTTCCACGGCGCGGCCGCGCTCCTGGGCGCCGCGTGCGGACAGGCGGCGGGTCAGGACGCGGGTGCGGCGCTCGGCCGTGGCGTGCACGCCTCGGGCCGCCTCGCGCTGCACGGCGGCCTCGGCGATGCGGGAGAGCAGGTCGAGGGAGCCGGCGGTGAAGTCCCGCTCGGCGGTCAGCTCGGCCCGGCGGCCCAGCTTGTGGGCGAAGCCGTGCACGAGGTCGGCGAGGCCGTCGGTGTCGCGGGTGTCGGTGACCGCGCGCAGCAGCAGGTCGGTGAAGTCGGAGTCGTTCTTGACGGCGAAGAGGCCGGCGGCCTCGCCCTCGTCGGCGTTCATCTCGCGCTGGTAGCGGAAGAGTTCGGGGTCCAGGCCGAGCTCGCCCAGGTGTTCGTTCCAGCGCTCGTGGATCTCCTCCCACACCACGTCCAGGTTGGGGTAGGTCTTGCCGGCCTCGGTCAGGACGTCCCGGAACCCCTTCATGGTGCGGCGCCGTCCCCGGGCGCCGGAGGCGCCGTCGGCGGCCGGGCGCATCGCGGTGGACTCGGCGACGGGCAGCGAGTCCAGGCTCAGGCCGGGGCCGGGGCGGAAGGAGTACCAGGCCTCGGCGAACTTGCGGGGGTCGTTGGAGACCTGGCGGCCGCGCCACTCGCTGACCTTGCCGACGACGATGGACTCGCCGGTCAGGACGTGCTGCCACTCCAGGGCGACGTGGCCGCAGTCGTCGGCGAGGAGGAACTTGCGCAGCACGCCGGAGCTGGCGCCGCCCAGGGTGTTGCGGTGGCCCGGCAGCATCACCGAGAAGATCAGCTTGAGGAGGACGGACTTGCCGCCGCCGTTCTCCAGGAAGAGCACGCCGGCCGGCGCGGGGCGGCGCGGCGGGCCCGTGGGCTCGTCCTCGAAGAACTCCGCCTGCGTGGGCGCGGGAGAGGGCACCGGGGCGCCCACCCCGCGCAGGTCCAGCACGGTGTCGGCGTAGCGCGCACCGGCGGGCCCGATGGAGTAGAGGCGGACCCGGGACAGCTCGTACATGGCGGACTCTCGTTGTCGTTGACGGACGGGTCGATCAGGAAGGTTCAGGAGGAGTGGAAGGGCAGGCCGGCGTCGGCCACCAGGTCGAGGTCGTCGGCGTCGTCCGGCGGCAGGAGGCTGGCGCCGCCGTCGGCGACGGGCACGACGCCGAGTTCCAGGAGCTCGGTCATGGCGGCGCTGCCGGCCATGTCGCGGACCTGCAGCTGGTAGCGGGCGGTGGTGCGGAACGCGCCGCCCGCGTCGTCGCCGGTGCGCTGCAGGAAGCCGGAGTCGACGAGGAAGGCGACGGCCTTGGCGATGATGCCGGTGGTGGAGCCGGCCAGGCGGCGGGCGTCCTTGGTGGCGCCGGTGGCGCTGCGGCGCGCGTAGACCCGCCAGGCGGCCTCGAGGCCGGGGGCGTCCGTGGTGGGGTCGGTGTTCTCGCCCTGTTCGGCGGCCTTCTCCTCGAGCCTGCGGCATGCCTGGCGGACGAACGCGTCGACGCCGTTGACGGTGATGCGGCCGATGTAGCCGTCGTCGGCGAGGTCCTCGGGGCGCGGGAAGGCCAGGGCGGCGACCGCGAGGTGGGCGAGGCCGTGCAGGAAGCGGTCGGCGGAGTCGGCGGTGGCGCGGCGGGCGTAGTCGCCCATGCGGACGGCGAAGACGGAGTCCTCGGCGGCGGTGACGGCCATGCCGGCCCGGGTGGAGACCTCCAGGACGATCAGCCCGAGGCCGGCGGCGACGGCGTCGGCGAGGCGCGCGAAGGCGGGCTCGTCGCGGTGGCGGCGCAGCAGCTCGGTGTACTCGGCGTCCCGGGCGGGCTGCAGCTTGGGCTGGAGGCCGAACGCGATGAGGCGGGCGGCGTCGGCGGCGTCGGCGGGGGTGACGCCGCCGACGGTGGCGGTGGCGTGAGCCGGTTCCGCGTCCGCCGCGTCGGGCTGCGCCGGGGCGTCGGCGTCGTCGTACTCAGTCACGGTCGGTGCTCCTGCTGGGGGTGTGCGTGGTGTTGCGGTCGGTTCGGCACCGGCGGGGGCGTGGCCGGGGGCTGATCGCCGTTGCGGCGGGAAGCCGGACGGCCCTTTCACCGTTTCCCGGGGCTGCGCCCCGGACCCCGTGGGGGCCGGGGGCTTGGCCCCGGTTACGGAACCCCTCTCCGCCGCGACGGCGGGAAGCCGGACGGCGCGGTCCGGCGGTGCCGGACCGCCCGCGGGCGACGGTGCTCACACCGCCTCCTGGCGGTCCGCCGCCATGCCGGCGGCGTCCAGCAGGGCGGTGCCCACGATGAGGTCGGCGCCGCCGAACTCGACGTCGTCGAGCGGCGTGCCGTCGTCGACGGCGAAGAGCAGGGACTGCTCGCCCTGGCGGTAGGCGGTGCCGACCGAGGGGCTGGCGGCGTGGACGGCCAGCAGGGCGAGGAGGTAGGGCAGCTCGGGGTCGCGGCGGCGGGCCTCGGCGAGGAGGCCGGACAGGCGGCGGGGCGCGTCCGGCGGCAGGGCCAGCAGCTCCATGGCGCTCGCGAGCTGTTCCTCGCTGAAGCGGCTGTCGTCGGGGGTGGCGATCAGATCCGGCTCGGGCATCTCCGCGCCCAGGTGCTCACGCTCGGTGGGCGGCGTCAGCAGCATCTCGACGAGGTCGCCGACGCGCACGGACGCCGGCGTGCGCAGGCCCGTGCCCTTGGCGAAGAACGCGTCGGTGACGCGCCCGGCCTGCTCCAGGGGCAGCGGCAGCAGGGGGGCCAGGAGCTGCCCGTACAGGTCGAGCCCGGACTGGGCGGCCGGGGTCGCGAAGGCCTGGCGGTCCTGCTCGGCGCGGAAGAGGGGGCCGGCCTCCAGCAGCCGGGACTGCAGCTGGGTGTGGCGGCGGATGCAGTCCTTGACGATGTCGACGAGTTCGGCGGCGCGCCGCTTGTGCTCGGGGTCCTCGGCCTCGTCGCGGGCCTTGCGGATGTTGGTGAGGATCGCGTTCTCGTGGCGGTAGCGGTCGGCCACGTGGTCGAGGGCCTCGGCGATCATGTCGGGGACGGCGCGCAGCCAGTCGACGGCGCGGACGTTGCGGCGCGTGGCGTCGAGGGTCTTGCGGAGGGTCTCCGCGTACTGCACCGTGCGGTAGCGGGCCTGCTCGGCGGCGAGCTGGGCGTCGGCGAGGCGGCCCCGGCTGATGAGGACCTCGAGCTTGACCTCGGCGGCGATCTGGGCGCTGGTGACGTCCGTGTCCAGGGCGCCGACCAGGACGTTGACGGCCTCGTCGGTGGTGCGCAGGAAGACCGTGCCGCCGGGCCCGGGGACCTCCTCGACGAGCTTGAAGTCGTAGTCGCGGCGCACGTAGACGCCGTCCGCGCCGAACGTGCCGTAGACGGCGCGGAATCCCCGGTCGACGCTGCCGACGTTGATGAGGTTCTCCAGGACCCAGCGGGCGACGCGCTCGTGCTCGGCGTGCGGCCGCTCGGGGGCCTGGGCGGCGACGCGGGGCTGGAGCCGGGCGACTATCTGCTCGTGGTCGGCCCCGGTGTCGAAGTCCATGTTGAGGGTGACCAGGTCGATGGCGGCCAGCGCCACCTCCGCCATCGCGTAGACGCCGTACTCGCCCGCGAGGTTGGTCTTGCGGGCGTCGAGGTCGTGCAGGGGCGCGGTGCAGGCGAGCGCACGCAGCCGACGGGCCAGGCCCTCGTCGGCGGCCGGGCCCGGGGCTGGGCGTGAGGGCCCGTTGAGCTGGGGCGGAACGGCCGCCGGGGCTGCAGAAGTCACGTCGCACAGAGTAGGCGGTCGCACCGACAACGGACGAAACGGCACGGGCTCGCCGCGCCCGGCGGCCCACCAGTGTAGATCCGGTGCCCGCGGGGGCCGGCGGCGGGCGGCCGCTCAGACCGCGAATGCGTACATGATGGCGATATTGCACCCAAGGAGGATGAAGGCGGTCGGGAGTTGCGCCTTGATGGGCCCGTACTGGTCCTTGAGCTCCAGGAGCGCGGCGGGCACGACGTTGTAGTTGGCGGCCATGGGCGTCACCAGGGTGCCGCAGAAGCCGGCGAGCATGCCGACGGCGAGGACGGCGGCGGGGTTGCCGTGCGCCTGTTCCACGAGCACCGGCCAGCCGACGGCGGCGGTCATCACGGGGAAGGCGGCGAAGCCGTTGCCCATGACGACGGTGAACAGGAACATTCCGACGCAGTAGGCGACGACCGCGAGGAAAACCGACCCGTCGGGCAGCACGGAGGTGGTGATCCGGCGGACCTGGTCGCCGACGCCGGCCGCCGAGAAGATCGCACCGAGCGTCGCGAGCAGCTGCGGCAACAGCATGGCCCAGCCCATCGACTCCAGCATCGACCGCCCGGCGTGCAGGGGCGTCGACGGGCGCCGCTCCCGCAGCATCACCATGCCGACGGCGAGCGCGACGAGGGACCCGATGCCCAGGCCCAGCACGGTCTCGCTGCCCTTCTGCAGGACCGGCTCGCCGCCGACGGAGAGCCTCTTGACGCCGACGGCGCAGATCAGCGCGACGAGCGGGATGGTCAGGGCGGGTACGAAGAGCCGCGAGCCGAACCGCGCGGCGCTCGCCGCCCGCTGCTCCGGCGTGGCGGTGCGCGCCGCGCCGCGCCCGGTGAAGCCGAAGCCCGCGAGGCAGACCATGGCGAGGACGGCGGCGCCCAGCGGTTCGGGGGGCGCGCTCTTGTCCACCACCCACGTGCTGTAGACGAAGCCCACGCCGAGCAGGCCCCAGAACGCCGCCGTGCCCAGGCGCCTGGGGTTGGTGCGGTCGGCGGCCATCTGGGCGGCCATCACCAGGAAGATGGCGCCGACGAGCCAGAAGAACCACTCCGCCTTGATCACTTGACGGCCTCCGCGCTGCCGGCCGCCGCCTGCTCCAGCGTGCGGTCCAGCCGCAGCAGCCGGCACCCGTGGACGGCCAGGGCGCACAGGGCGGTGGGAATGGCCCACAGCGCGAGCGCCAGGGGTTCGAGGTGAGTGTGGTACGTCGTGTTGACGAAACCGGTGATCAGGAGGATCGAGCCGACGGCCAGGAAGACGTCCTCCCCGAAGAAGAATCCGACGTTGTCGGCGCTGGCGGCGAAGGAGCGCAGCTTCTCCCGCGCCGGCCCGCTCAGCGGGCCGTGGCGGCGTTCGGCCGCGCCCTCGGCCATCGGGGCGGCGAGCGGGCGTACCGTCTGGGCGTGCCCGAACACGCTCATGAGCCCGAGGGCGGCCGTGATCTGGCGCAGCAGGAGGTACAGGGCGAGGAAGCGGCCGGCGGTGAGCCTGCCGAAGCGGGCGATGAGGGCGCGGGCCTGTTCCTGGAGGCCGTAGTGCTCCAGGAGCCCGATGACCGGGAGGGTGATGGCGAAGATGGTCACCGCGCGGCTGGAGGCGAAGCCGGTGCCGAAGGCGGCCAGCACCTCCCGGGGGGACAGCCCGCCCAGCAGGCCCGTGACGATGCCCGCCACGCCCACCACCAGCAGGGGGTTGCGCCGGGTGGCGAAGCCCGCCACCACCACGAGGACGCCCAGGAGTACGAGCATGCGTCCGCCTTCCGCGTTCCCGGACCTCACTCGATGAGGTGAGGCGACTGGCGAGGAGGCTAAGATATTGTTCAACAATCCTCAATAGCCCATGCTGAAACAGTGATTTCCGGCAGCCGTACCGCCACCGCCCGCGAGGGAGACGCCATGGCCCGATCCACCGCGCAGCGCGTCGCCGCCACATTGCGCGACCGCATCGAGGACGGCGGGCTGCCGCCCGGCACCCAGCTGTCGGAGGAGGCCCTGGGCCGGGAGCTCGGGGTGTCGCGCAACACGCTGCGCGAAGCCTTCCGGCTGCTGGTGCACGAGAGCCTGGTGGTGCACCTGCTGAACCGCGGGGTGTTCGTACGGGTCCTGGAGCCCGCCGACGTCACCGACATCTACCGGGTCCGCGAGGCCCTGGAGACCGCGGGCGTACGGGCCGCGGCCACCGCGCCGGCCGCGCTGCGCGAGGCCGTGGCGACGGCGGTGGCCCAGGCCGAACGGGCCGTCGCCGCCGGCGACTGGCGGGAGGTGGGCTCGGCCGACCTGCGCTTCCACCGGGCCCTGGCCGCGCTGGCGGGCAGCGAGCGCATCGACGCGGCCATGGACCGGCTGCTGGCCGAGCTGCGGCTGGCCTTCCACGAGATGCCCTCGCCGCGCCACTTCCACGAGCCGTTCGTGGCCCGCAACCGGGCACTCGCGCAGCTCCTCGCGAACGGCGAGCACGGGCGCGCCGAGGCCGAGTTGACCGGCTATCTGGATGACGCCCGACAGCTCATCCTCGACACCATGCGGGAGGCGGACCGATGACGGACGACGGTGTGACGGCGGGCGTGCTCGACCTCAACGCCGACCTCGGCGAGGGCTTCGGCCGCTGGCGCCTGACGGACGACGACGCGCTGCTGTCGGCCGTCACCAGCGCGAACGTCGCCTGCGGCTTCCACGCGGGCGACCCGTCCACCATGCGGTGGGTGTGCGAGCGCGCCGCCGAGCGCGGGGTGCGCATCGGCGCGCAGGTCTCCTACCGGGACCTCGCCGGCTTCGGGCGGCGCGCCATGGACGTGCCCCCCGACGAGCTCGCCGACGAGATCACCTATCAGATCGGCGCGTTGCGCGCCTTCGCCCGGGCCGCCGGCTCGGACGTGACGTACGTGAAGCCGCACGGCGCGCTGTACAACCGCGTGGTCGCCGACGCCGAACAGGCCGCGGCCGTGGTCTCCGGCATCCTGCGGGCCGGCGGGCCGCTGCCCGTGCTGGGCCTGCCCGGCTCGCGGCTGCACGAGGCGGCCGGGCAGGCCGGACTGCCGGTGGTGCCCGAGGCGTTCGCGGACCGGGCGTACACCGCGCTCGGAACGCTGGTGCCGCGCCGGCAGCCGGGCGCCGTGATCCTCGAGGCGGACGCCGTCATCGCCCGGTCCGTCCGGCTGGCCCGCGAGGGCACCGTCACCGCGCTCACCGGCGAGGAGGTCGCCGTCCGCGCCCGTTCGCTGTGCGTGCACGGCGACACGCCCGGGGCCGCGCTGCTCGCCCGGCGGGTGCGGGAGGGGCTCGAGGCGGCGGGCGTACGCGTCGAGGCGTTCACATGACCGACCCCGGCCCCACGCCGCCCGCCGCGCCGCCGAGGGCGCTCGTCGTCGGGCGGCACGCCCTGCTCGTGGAGGTCGCCACGGCGCGGGAGGCCCAGGCCCTGCACGCCGAACTGCTGCGGCGGCGCACCGCCGGCACCCTGCCGCCGGTGCGCGAGATCGTGCCCGCGGCCCGGACCGTGCTGCTGGACGGCCTTGCCGACCCGCGCGCCCTGGCCGCCGAGCTCGCCGGCTGGACGGTTCCGCCGCTGCCGGCCGCCGAGGCCGAGCCCGTCGTGCTGCCCGTCCGCTACGACGGCGCGGACCTGGCGGAGGTCGCGGCCCTGTGGGGCGTGGCCGAGGAGGAGGTCGCGCGCATCCACTCCGGCATCGAATTCCGCGTGGCCTTCTGTGGTTTCGCGCCCGGCTTCGGCTATCTCACCGGCCTGCCGGAACGGCTGCACGTGCCGCGCCGGGCCACGCCGCGCACCTCGGTCCCCGCCGGTTCGGTCGGCCTGGCCGGCCCGTACACCGGCGTCTACCCGCGCTCCTCCCCCGGCGGCTGGCAGCTCATCGGCCGCACGGACGCCGTGCTGTGGGACGTCGGGCGCGACCCGGCGGCCCTGCTCGCGCCCGGCACGCGGGTGCGCTTCGAGGAGCGCGCGTGAGCGCCGTCACGGTCGTGCGGGCCGGGGCGCTGACGACCGTTCAGGACCTGGGCCGGCCCGGCCACGCCCATCTGGGGGTGCCGCGCTCGGGCGCCCTGGACCAGCCCGCGCACCGGCTCGCCAACCGGCTGGCCGGCAACCCCGAGGACTGCGCCACGCTGGAGACCACCCTCGACGGCTGCGCCGTGCGCATGGGCGCGGCCGTGACCGTCGCCGTGACGGGCGCGCCCGCTCCGGTACGGGTCGACGGCCGCCCGGTGGCGTGGGGCGCGCCGGTGCGGGTCCCGGCGGGGGCGGTGCTGGACGTGGGGCCGGCGAGTGCGGGGGTGCGCAGTTACGTGGCGTTCGCGGGCGGCGTCGCGGTGCCGCCGGTGCTGGGCAGCCGCTCCCGCGACCTGCTGTCCGGCCTCGGCCCGGAGCCGCTGGCCGACGGCGTGCCGCTGCCGCTGGGCGCCCCGTACGGGCCGTCGACCGGTGCCGACGCCGTGCCGTGGCCGGCGCCGCCGGCCGGTGAGCTGCTCCTGCCGCTCGTGCCCGGGCCGCGCGAGGACTGGTTCGCGCCCGGGGCACTGGGTGTCCTGGCGGGCGGCGGCTTCCGTGTCTCCCCGGCGAGCAACCGCATCGGCCTGCGCACCGAGGGCCCCGCGCTGGTCCGCTCCCGTGCCGGGGAACTCCCCAGCGAGGGCATGGTCCTGGGCGCCGTCCAGGTGCCCCCGGACGGCCACCCGGTCGTCTTCCTCGCCGACCACCCCACGACCGGCGGCTATCCCGTCATCGGCGTGGTGCCCGAACCCTCCCTGGCCGCAGCCGCGCAGGCCCTGCCGGGCACGGCGGTGCGGTTCGTCCTGGTACGGGCGTGATACGGGCTTCCGCTCACGCGGCCGCCCCGTACCGCGCCCTGTCCTGGAGCACCTCGCGGTAGTGGTCCAGCAGGCTGTCGCCGACCGCCGCCCAGGTACGGGCCAGGACGGAGGCCCGGCCCGCGCGGCCGTACTGGGTGCGGATGCGGCGGCCGGCCTCCAGGGTGAGGACCGCCTCGCGCAACGCCTGGGCGTCGTGCGGGCGCACCAGGAGGCCGGTGCGGTGGTGGTCGACGAGGTCGAGGGGGCCGCCGATCGCGGGGGCGATGACGGGCACGCCGCTGGCCTGGGCCTCCTGGAGGGTCTGGCAGAAGGTCTCCTGGGTGCCGGGATGGACGAAGACGTCCAGCGAGGCGAAGATGCGGGCGAGTTCGTCGCCCGTGCGGGTGCCGAGGAAGCGGGCGCCCGGCAGGAGGGTGCGCAGGCGCGCCGCGTGCGGGCCGTCGCCGGCGACGACGACGCGGACGCCGGGCAGGGCGCACAGGGGCGCCAGTAAGTCGACGCGTTTCTCCGGGGCGAGGCGGCCGACGTACCCGACGATCAGCTCGCCGCCGGGCGCGAGCGCGCGGCGCAGCTCCAGGTCGCGCCGGGCCGGGTGGAAGCGCTCGGAGTCCACGCCGCGTGGCCACAGCCGCACCCGGGGCACCCCGTGGAGGGCCAGGTCGCGGGCGGCCGCGGCGGAGGGCGCGAGCGTGCGGTCGGCGGCGCGGTGGACGGTGCGCAGGCGGCGCCAGGCGACGTTCTCGCCCATGCCGAGGTAGGTGCGGGCGTAGCCGGCGACGTCGGTCTGGTAGACGGCGACGACGGGTACGCCGAGCCGTACGGCGGCCGTCATGCCCCGGGCCCCGAGGACGAAGGGGCTCGCGAGGTGGACGACGTCGGGCCGGTGGGCGGCGAGCGCGGCGGTCAGCCGGCGGCTGGGCAGCGCCACGCGGATCTGGGGGTAGCCGGGCAGCGGCACCGAGGGCACGCGCACGACCGGGAACGGGCCGGCCGCGCACTCGCCGTCGGGTGGGCCGGGGCGGCCGGCCGGTGCCACCACGAGGGTGTCGTGGCCGCTGAGGGCGAGGTGCCGGGCGGTCTGCCAGGCGCAGTGCGCGACGCCGTTGACGTCGGGCGGAAACGATTCGGTGACGATGACGACACGCATAAGCATGTTGTCGGCGCCCCGCGCGTTGCGCGGGCCACGTGGATCTTTCCGTCGGGGGAACGTCCCGTGAGCGTCAGTCCATGCCGCGGACGATGTGCGACTCCGACTCCTCCTCCTCGGCGGTGGGATGGTGAGCGGGCCGGTCGTCCGGCGGCACGCGGCGCGCCCGCGCGGTGCCGTCCTGCGGGCCGGCGCCGCCGCTCTCGCGGCTTTCCCGTCTCCTGGGCTCTTCCATCGCGCGTACCTCCCCCTGAGGTGCGATTGCTGACGGATGAGTCTTCCCCGTTCGCGCGTGCGATATGCCGCGACTTCGGACCAGGTGTCACTTCCTACCGCCAACAGGGTGAATTAACGGGCAATTGGGATAAAATACAACCAGGTCCGCACTGACACGGAAAGAAGGTGGCTGACGTGACCGCCCCTACGTCGCCCCGGATCGACACGCACCCGGACATCATGGCGCTCCGCGCCCACTCCGAGGAGACGACGGCGACCCCCGCCGCCCAGGCCGTCGAGGCCCTCGCCATCCTCTGCGGCGTCTATTTGGCCGCCTCACCATGGATCGCAGGCTTCAGCGGCTCCACCACCCTGGCAATCAATAACCTGATTTGCGGTGTCGCCTTCGCTTGCCTGGTCGGCGGCTTTGGGCCCGCCTACGAGCGGACACACTCCATGAGCTGGGCCGCACTGGTTCTGGCCGCCTGGACGATCATGGCTCCCTGGATCGTCGTGGGCCATGTCTGGGTCACGCGGGCCGGCGTGAGCAACGTCGTCGTCGGCGTTCTGGGGTGCCTGACCGCCCTGGCTCTGGCAGGGCTGGGCGCCCGGAGGGCACGGCGCGGCGGCTGACGCCATCCGCCCGCCCCGGCCCCGTCGCCCGCTGCTCCGGGCGGCGGGGCCACCGCGCGGAGCGGGCATCGAGCACGGCGCGAGGACTACTCGGGAGCCGTCAACGGGGCACCCGCGGCGGGCTCGCGGGCGGTGTCGGGCGGCTGCGCGGGGATCTGGGCGGGGCACTGGGCGGGGAGGGTGCCGCCCTGCCGGGCCTCGGTGCCGGTCGTGGTGAGCGCCCGTCGCGCCCGCTTGCGCAGCTCCGTGTCCATGTCCCGGCGGATTCTTCGGATCATCTCATCCATGTCAGGCATGCGGGCGACGGTAGAACCCGGTCGTCGGCAACGCGGCGCAGGCCAGGGGGCATTCACCCGCTCGGATGAATACTCAGGTGATCTTCCGGTGTCATGGCTTCGCCGGACGGGAAGTGGCAATGCTCCCCTCCCCCATCCGGCCCACATGACCCCAAGAGGTGCCAGGCATGACGACCGTACGCGCAGCCGCGCGTGAGCTGTTGCGGTCCCGTGGAGCGACGACGGTGTTCGGCAACCCCGGCTCCACCGAGCTCCCCTTCCTCCAGGACTTCCCCGCCGACTTCCGGTACGTGCTCGGCCTCCAGGAGGCCGTCGTCGTGGGGATGGCCGACGGGTACGCCCAGGCCACCGGCACCACCGCCCTGGTCAATCTGCACACCGCCCCCGGCGTGGGCAACGCCATGGGAGCCCTGGTCACGGCGGCGGCCAACCACACCCCGATGGTGGTGACGGCGGGGCAGCAGGTACGGGCCATGATGACCATGGAGGCGATGCTGACGAACACCGACGCCACCCTCCTGCCACGGCCGGCGGTGAAGTGGGCGTACGAGCCGCCGCGCCCCCAGGACGTGCCGGCCGCCCTCGCCCGCGCCTTCCACATCGCCGAGTCCGCGCCGCGCGGGCCGGTGTTCCTCTCCCTGCCCATGGACGACTTCGACGTGGAACTCGACGAGGCCGGGCTCCGGGCCGCCCGGCACGCCGCCGGGCGCCGGGTCGCCGACGTCACGGCCGCCGACGCACCGGCCGTCGAGGCGCTCGCCCGGCGGCTGGAGGCGGCCGCCAACCCGGTGCTGATCACGGGCGGTTCGGTGGACGCGGAAGGGGCCTGGGAGGCGGCCGTGGCGCTCGCCGAACGGCGCGGGCTGCCGGTGTGGGCTTCCCCCATCGAAGGGCGGGTGGGCTTCCCGGAGAACCACCCCCTCTACCAGGGCGTGCTCCCGCCGGCCATCGCGCCGCTGGCCCAGACCCTGGCCGGGCACGACCTGGTGCTGGTGGTGGGCGCCCCCGTCTTCCGCTACTACCCCTACGTACCGGGCCCGTTGCTGCCCGAGGGCACCGAGCTGGTGCTGCTCACCAGCGACCCCGGCGAGGCCGCCCGCGCGCCGGTCGGCGACGCCCTCGTGGCCGGGTTGCGGCCCACGCTGCATCTGCTCACCGAGCTGGTGGAAAAGCGCGGCGACCTACCGTCGCCACCGGGCCCGCGCCCGGGCACGGTCGAGGTGCCGGAGGCCGACGGCGAGCCGATGTCGGCGTCCATCGCCCTGGCCGCCGTCGCGAGCGGAGCCCCCGCCGACACCGTGTGGGTCAACGAATCGCCCTCCAACATCCAGGCCTTCCGCGACCACGTGCGTATCGACCGGCCCGGCTCCTTCCTGATGACCACCGGCGGCGGCCTGGGCTTCGGACTCGCGGCGGCCGTCGGCGCCCAGCTCGGCCGCCCCGAACGGCCGGTGGTGGCGGTGGTGGGCGACGGCTCGGCGCAGTACGCGATCACCGCGCTGTGGACGGCCGCCGCCTACCGGGTGCCGGTCACCTTCGTCGTCCCCGCCAACCGCGAGTACGCCATCCTCAAGTGGTTCGGCCGCTTCGAGAACACCCCCGGCGTGCCCGGCCTGGACCTGCCCGGCCTCGACCTGTGCGCGCTCGCCCGGGGCTACGGGGTGCCCGCGCACCGCGCCACGGACCCGGCGCACCTGGCCGAGCTGGTGGCCGCCGCCACGACCAGCCCGGACGGTCCGGTGCTGATCGAGGCCCCGGTCACGACCGTACCTACCCCTCTCTGACGCACCGACGCACCGACGCTCCTCCGGCGCACGACGGCCACCGCCGTGCGTCCACCTCCTCGCGCCCTCTTCCGGGCCCCCACCGCATGGAGCTGCCCATGACCGATTCCCCCCGGAGCCCGCTGCTCGCGGCGCTGGCCGCCGGCCTGCCCGACGACGCGCTCCTGACCGGCGAGGACGAACTCGCCCTGCACCGCCATGACGCGGCCCCCTTCAGCGAGGCGGGCCGGCCCGCCGTGGTCGTCCGCCCCGAGAGCGTGGAGCAGGTGCAGCACGTGCTGCGCACCGCCCGCGCGCAGGGCGTTCCCGTGGTGCCGCAGGGCGCCCGTACGGGCCTGGCGGGCGCCGCCAACGCGGTGGACGGCTGCGTGGTGCTGTCCATGGTGCGGATGAACCGCATCCTGGAGATCGACGCGGCGAACCGCCTGGTGCGCTGCGAGCCCGGTGTGATCACCGCCGACCTGGCGTCGGCCGTCGCCGGCGAGGGCCTCTGCTATCCGCCCGACCCGGCCTCCTGGGAGAGCTGCACGATCGGCGGCAACATCGCCACCGGCGCCGGTGGCCTGTGCTGCGTGAAGTACGGGGTCACCGCCGACTACGTCCTCGGGCTGACCGTCGTCCTGGCGGACGGCGAGGTGCTGCGGACGGGACGGGACACGGTCAAGGGCGTCGCGGGCTACGACCTGACCCGCCTGTTCGTCGGGTCCGAGGGCACCTTGGGCGTCGTGGTCGAGGCGACGCTGGCGCTGCGCCCGCCGCGCGCGCCGGAGCTGGCGCTGCTGGCCCGGTTCGCGTCCACCGCGGACGCCGGAGCGGCCGTGGGGGCGATCATCCGGGCGGGCCATCTGCCGTCCGCGCTGGAGCTGATGGACCGCACGACGACCGAGGCCGTCGCCGCGCTGGGGCACCCGCTGCTGCCCCAGGACCCCGACGCGGTCGCCGCCACGCTGATCGTGGCCAGCGACGCCCCCGACGCGGCGGAGCGGGTGCGGGCGATGGCGCGGCTGTGCGGGGAGGCCAAGGCGCTGTCGGTCGCGGCCGCCGGCGACGCCGGGCAGAGCCGGCAGGTACTGGACGCGCGCCGGATGGTGATGCCCGCGCTGGCCGCCCGGACCGGGCGGATGCCGGGCGAGGTGACGGCGTTCATCGAGGACGTGGCGGTGCCGCGCGACCGGCTGGCCCTCCTGGTCGACCGGATCGAGGAGATCGCCGAGGAGTACGGGCTGTTCATCGCCACGGTCGGGCACGCCGGCGACGGCAACCTCCATCCGACGGTGGTCTTCGACCGGTCCGACCCCGACGCCGCGCGACGGGCGAAGGAGGCCTACGACGCCATCATGGCGGCCGGCCTGGAGCTGGGCGGCACCATCACCGGCGAGCACGGCGTGGGGACCCTCAAGCGCGACTGGCTGGAACGGGAACTGCCGCCGCGCAACCTGCGGCTGCAACGGGAGATCAAACGGCTGCTGGATCCGGAGGGGCTGCTCAACCCGGGGAAGGTGCTGGCATGAACCCGATGAGCGAGACGTCCGGCACCGGCGCGGAGACGATCGCCGGGCCGAAGGACGGTTCCGCGCTGCCCACCGCGTCCCGGAGCGAGAACCTGCGGCTGACGCTGGGCTACTTCCTGCCCAACTACCTCAAGGGCGTCTTCCGTCCCCGGCCCGGCATGGCCCGGCTGGTGGCGGCGGTGGACCCCAACCGGCGCGGCATGGAGCTGATGCGCGAGCTGCGCAGGCGGCACGGGCGGGGGCCGGTCGTGGTGCGCGGCACGTCGGGGCCCACGCTGCTCGTCCTCGACGCCGAGGACGCCCGGCAGGTGCTGGCCGGCCCGGTCGAGGTGTACGCCGTGGACACCTGGGAGAAGGTGAGCGGCTTCGCGGCCGTGCAGCCCGAGGCGCTGGTCGCCTCGCACGGCCGGCAGCGCACGGCGCGCCGGGCGTTCAACGACGCGGTGCTCGGGGCGGGCTGCCCCGCGCACGGGCTCGCGAGCCACTTCCTGCGGGTCGTGGGCGAGGAGTCCCGGGCGCTGCTGGGCCTGCGGGCGGAGGCCGGCCTGCCGGCGGAGGAGCTGCGCGGGCGGCTCGAGCGCATCGGGCGGCGCTGCTTCCTGGGCGAGGCGGCCGCCGGCGACGAGGAGTTCTCCCGGCTGCTGGCCGAGCTGCTGGCCGAGGCCAACTGGATGGGCGCGCGGCGCTGGCGGACCGCGCGGACCCGCCGCATCCGACGTCGGATGATGCAGCGTCAGGCCCGCTATCTGTGCGACGCCGACCCGCGCAGCCTCACCGGGCTGTTCCGCACGGCGCCCCGGGGCCCGGAGACCGCTCCCGAGGGACAGGTCGCCCACTGGTTCATGGCGCTGGGCGTGGTGCACGCCGCCGTGGTGCAGACCCTGGCCCTGCTGGCCACCCACCCGCTGCCCTACCGGCAGGCCGTCGAGGAGGTCCGGGCGGCGGACCGGCGGCACGGCGCCCATACGGTGGCGGGGTTCGGGGACATGCCGTACCTGCGCGCCTGTGTCCAGGAGGCCGCGCGGCTGTGGCCGCCGGTGCCGAGCCTGATGCGGCGCACCACGGCGGAGACCCGCTGGCGCTCGGCGGTGGCGCCGGGCGGGATGAACGTGCTGGTGCCGGCCGGCTTCCACGCCCGCGACGAGGAGCGCGTCGAGTACGCCCACCGCTTCGCGCCCGAGAAGTGGCTGGACGGCACGGCGGACGCGGACTGGGCCGTCAGCCCGTTCAGCCGGGGCGAGGCGCAGTGCAGCGGCATGGAGCTGGGGCTGCTGCTGGCCACCTCCTTCGTCGCGGAGTTCCTGCGCGGCGGGGAGCTGGCGGTGGCCGGTGTGCGGCTGAGCCCCCAGCGGCCGCTGCCGCTCACCTTCGACGCGTCGCGGCTGCGGATCGGCTACCGCCCCTACCGGATTCCGGAGGGCAGGTGAGCACCGAGAGCGTCACCCGCGCGGAAGCGGGCCCGGACGTGGCCGCCCTGGCGGCCGTGGCCCGCACCCTGGGCGAGGTGGCGGGGGAGATCCGGGAGGCGGGCCGGGCGCTGACCGCCGTGGCCACCGACCCGGCGCTGACCGCCTCCCTGGGCCGCTCCCCGCGCAGCGGTCTGCGGGCCGTCAGGGCCCTGGCGCGGGCCCTGACCTCCCCCGCGGGGCTGGGCTACGCGCCGGACGGCGGGACGCTGGGCCGGGCCGCCCGGCTGGGCGGGGTCCTCACCGGCCGGGAGTCGCTGGCCGTCGCGGTGGCGGTGACGTCGCTGAAGCTGCGGATCCGGCTGTGCTCGCTGCGGCACCCGGAGTTCGCCGGGCAGGGGCCCGTACGCCGGCTGCTGGACGCCATCGAGGCGGACCGGCAGGTGCGGGCGCTGCGGATCCTGCGGGAGAGCATGCGGAGCCAGGGCGCGGAGCGGGCCCTGGCCCACCTCGCGCCCTCGCTGGCCGAGGTGATGGCGTGGAACGCGCTGGTGGACGAGAACCCGTTCAACGACGCGGCGGCCTGGCACATCGTCATGGGCACCCGGGCCGACGGCGATCCGCTGCTGGGCCTGACCATCGGCGCCTGGGCCCGCTGGGACCGGGGCCCTGGCCGGGCGGAGGCGGAGCCGCCCGACGAAGCGCTGCTCGCCCGCCTGGACGGCGGCGGTGGCATCGCGGCGCACCTGCGGAACGTGGCCGTCCTGGGCAACGACGGACGGATGCTGGTCCAGCGCGTGACGGGGCCGGACGGCGTCACCCGTCATGTGGTGCTGCTGCCCGGCATGGCCTTCGGGCGGCCCCGCAACCCCACCCCGCAGGACCTCGTCGGCGCGGTCACCGCCGTCGGCCGCAACGACACCCCCTACACCCGGGCCGTCCGCAAGGGCCTGGCCCGGGCCGTGCCCGAGGGCGCGCAGATCGCGCTGATCGGGCACAGTCTGGGCGGGCTGACGGCCATGAACCTCGCCGAGCTGCCCGAGGTCACCCGGCGGTGGCGGCTCACGCATGTGGTGGCCGTCGGCTCGCCGATCGACTTCAAGCGCCCCCACGACCCGGCCACCCGCGTCGTCAGCCTCGTCAACGAGCACGACGTGGTGCCCAACCTGGAGGGGCGCAGCCCCGTCTCGGTCTTCCCGGTGCCCGCGGACTGGCTGGAGATCACCTGGGTGGACCCCTCGCACGACTTCCCGCAGTGCCACAGCGCCGGCGTGTACGCGCAGAGCCTCGACGAGGTGGCCCCCGAGGCCCGCGACCGGGTCGACGCCCTGCTGGAGCCGTACCGGGGCCGGGTGGAGGAGACCGTCGTCCTCCGGCTCCACGACCGCTGAACCACCCCCTTTCCTTACCTCCCCTTCCCCCTGGAGAGCGCATGACCCCGGTACCGCGGCCCCGACGCGAGTGGCACTCGCTGCCCTTCCCCCTGGCGCTGTGGGAGCTCAGACGGCAGCGGGAGCTGCTGCGCGCCCACAACCTGCACGACACCTACGGCGCCGGCGGCGAGCGTCCGCGCAAGCCGAGCCCCGGCCTGCTGCCGTACCGCAGCTACGACGGCTCGGGCTACGACCCGCGTGATGTGGACATGGGCCGGGCGGGCACCCGCTTCGACCGCAACTGCGCGCTGCCGCAGACCTTCCCCGACGCCGAGGAGCAGGGTCTGTTCGCGCCCAGCCCGCGCGAGGTCTCCCGGCGGCTGCTGGCGCGCACCTCCGGCTTCCGGCCGGCGCCGACCCTCAATCTGCTGGCCGCGGCCTGGATCCAGTTCCAGAACCACGGCTGGTTCAGCCACGGCGACAACACCACCGACCGGCCGCTGGACGTGCCGCTCGCCGCGGACGACGACTGGCGGGGGTGCCCCATGCTCGTGCGCCGCTCCCGCCCCGATCCCGTCGCCCACACCGGGCCCGGCCGGCCGCCGACGTACGAGAACACCGTCACCCACTGGTGGGACGGCTCGCAGATCTACGGATCGAGCGAGGAGCGGTGCCGGGCGCTGCGCACGGGCGAGGGCGGCAAGCTGGCCCTGGTGGAGGGGCGGCTGCCGGACGAGCCGCGGACGGGGCTGTCGGGCATCGACGCCACCGGCTTCAACGACAACTACTGGGTGGGGCTGTCGCTGCTGCACACGCTCTTCGCCAAGGAGCACAACGCGATCTGCGACCGCATCGCCTCGGTCCATCCCACCTGGGGCGACGAGCGGCTCTTCCACACGGCGCGGCTGGTCAACGCCGCCGTCATGGCGAAGATCCATACGGTGGAGTGGACGCCGGCCGTCATCGACCAGCCGGTGACGCGGGCGGCGATGCACCTCAACTGGTACGGCGTGCTGCCCGCCCGGCTGCGCCGGCGGGTGCGGCGCTTCGGCAAGGGCGAGGCCCTCTTCGGCATCCCGGGCTCCCCCACCCGCCACCACGCGGCGCCGTACTCGATGACGGAGGAGTTCGTCACCTCCTACCGGCTGCACCCGCTGATCCGCGACGAGTACGAGATCCGCTCGCACCGCACGGGTGCGCTGATCGACGTCACGGGCTTCGAGCCCTTGCAGGCGCTGGCCACCCGCAAGGCGGTGGACCACTGGGGCCTGGCCGACCTGCTGTACTCCTTCGGCACCATGCACCCCGGCGCCATCACCTTGCACAACCACCCCGACTGTCTGCGCGACCTGTCCCGGGTGTCCGGGGAGCGGATGGACGTGGGCACCGTGGACGTCCTGCGCGACCGGGAGCGCGGCGTGCCCCGCTACACCGCCTTCCGGGCGGCGCTGCACCGGCCGCCGGTGCGCGGCTTCGAGGAGCTGACCGGCGGCGACCTGAAGCTGGCCGCGGAGCTGCGGGAGGTCTACGACGGGCGCCTGGAGCGCGTGGACACCATGGTCGGCATGTACGCCGAACCCAAGCCGCGCGGCTTCGCGTTCAGCGACACGGCGTTCCGGGTGTTCGTGCTGATGGCCTCGCGCCGGCTGAAGAGCGACCGCTTCTTCACCACCGACTACCGGCCGGAGGTCTACACGGCGGAGGGCCTGGAGTGGGTCGACCGCACGAGCATGCGGGATGTGCTGCTGCGCCACCACCCCGAGCTGGCGCCCGCGCTGGAGCAGGTGCGCAACGCCTTCGCGCCCTGGCGGGGGGTGCGGTGACGGCCCGGGCCCGGGCCGTCGGCGGCGCGCCCTGGTCGGGGCCGGTGCGGGAGCGGGCGGTCCGGCTGCGCGAGCAGGCCGGGCGGCTGCGTGCGGGGGCGGAGGCGGTGACGCTGCCGGGCCCGGAGGGGGCGGCCCTGCGGCAGCGGATCCTCGCGCACGCCGAGCGGGCGGAGCACGCCGCCCGGTCGCTGGAGCGCGCGGCCGAGGCCCTCTTCGGTCACGAGGCCGTGCTCGCGGTGCTGGCGCGCAGGCGGCGCGAGCACGGGGGCGCGACGCGCGTCGGCTGACGGGCACCGGGCCGGGGCCTTCGCGTCCCCGGCCCGGTGCGCCGGTGCGTCACCGGCTCGCGGGCTGCCCCTCGGTGGCGTACCAGCGCTCGCCGCGCAGCTCCACCAGGCCGTGCTGGGCGAGGCCGTTGACGTGCTTGACGATCGTGCGCGCCTGGTAGCCCACCGCCGCGCACAGTTCGTCGACGGAGGCTCCTCCGTCGCCGAGGGCCCGCAGCCCGTCGAAGGTACGGGCCTCGTGGCGGCCGAGGCCGGTGTGCGGCCTCGGCTCGTGCCGGGATTCCGGGCGCGGCTCGTGCCGCGCCGCGGACGGGCGGGTCGAACCCACCGGGCGTGGGGTGCGGTTGACCCTGCGGTGTCGGCGGCCCTTCTGGCGCTTGCTCATGGCTGAACCACTGCTCCGTCCTGCGTCGTCGATCCTGCGGTGCCGGTGCGTCAACCCGCCGCGACACCGGCCGGTTACGACCCTTCCACTAAGTGTGCGCGACATCACCCACCGTGACTCCGGATGGCCGCGTCGCGAGGGGAAACGACCGGATATATGAGTCTTGGGGCGCAACCGCGCTGCGGGGCGGCCCGTCCCGTTGCACGATGGGGGCATGCTGCTCGCCGAGGTCGCGAAGGTGTCCGCGCGGGTCGCGGCGGAGAGCGCGCGGTCGGGGAAGATCGCGCTGCTGGCCGGGCTGTTCCGGGACGCCGAGCCGGACGACGCGCCGATCGTCATCCCGTACCTGGCGGGCCGGCTGCCGCAGCGCAGGATCGGCGTCGGCTGGAGCACCCTGCGGGACGCCCCCGCCCCGGCCGCCGAGCCGTCCCTGACCGTACGGGAGGTGGACCGGGCGCTCGATGCGATCGCCTCCGTGACGGGCAAGGGGGCCCAAGGTGAACGCAGGCGGCTGGTCGGCGCGTTGCTGGCGGCGGCCACGGCCGCCGAGCAGCACTTCCTGCTCCGGCTGATCGGGGGCGAGCTGCGCCAGGGCGCCCTGGACGCGCTGGCCGTCGAGGGGCTGGCGGCGGCCGCGGGGGCGGCGCCGGAGGAGGTGCGGCGGGCGGTGATGCTGGGCGGCTCGCTGGGGGCGGTGGCGCGGACGCTGCTGGCCGAGGGGCCGGGGGCGCTGGCGCGCTACCGGCTGGAGGTGGGGCGGCCGGTGCTGCCGATGCTGGCGCAGAGCGCCAAGGACGTCGACGAGGCGCTGGACCGGCTGGGCCCGTGCGCGGTGGAGGAGAAGCTGGACGGCATCCGTGTGCAGGTGCACCGGGACGGTGGTGACGTGCGGGTCTACACCCGGACGCTGGACGAGATCACCGGGCGACTGCCGGAACTGGCGTCGGCGGCGCTGGCGTTGCCGGTCACCTCGGCCGTGCTGGACGGCGAGGTCATCGCCCTGGACGCGGCGGGGCGGCCGCACCCCTTCCAGGACGTCGCGGGCCGGGTCGGTTCCCGGCTCGACGTGGCGGCGGCGGGCGCGGCGCTGCCGCTGTCGCCGGTCTTCTTCGACGTGCTGGCCGTGGACGGCCGTGAGCTGCTGGCGCTGCCCACGGCCGAGCGCCACGCGGTGCTGGACCGCGTGGTGCCCGGGCCGCTGCGAGTGCGCCGGCGGGTGGTGACGGACCCGGGGGACGATCAGGCCCGGGCGGCGGCGCGGGACTTCGCGGCCGAGGTGCTGCGGCGGGGGCACGAGGGGGTGATGGTCAAGGCGCTGGACGCCGCGTACAGCGCGGGCAGGCGGGGCGCGTCCTGGCTGAAGGTGAAGCCGGTGCACACCCTCGACCTGGTGGTGCTGGCCGCCGAGTGGGGGCACGGCCGGCGGCGGGGGAAGCTGTCGAACCTGCACCTGGGGGCGCGGCGGGCGGACGGCTCGTTCGCGATGCTCGGCAAGACGTTCAAGGGCATGACGGACGTGATGCTGGCCTGGCAGACCGAGCGGCTGCGGTCGCTGGCGCTCGGCGACGACGGCTTCGTGGTGACGGTGCGGCCGGAACTGGTGGTGGAGGTCGCCTTCGACGGGCTCCAGCGGTCCTCCCGGTATCCGGCGGGGGTCACGCTGCGGTTCGCGCGCGTGGTGCGCTACCGGGAGGACAAGCGGGCCGAGGAGGCGGACACGGTCGAGACCGTGCTGGCTTTGTCCCCGGGCGCCGGACGGGCCGGTGACAGCCCGGCCGGCGGTTGAGACGGTCGCCTACCGGTTGACGTCCGCCGGGCACAGACGTCGCGCGTCCTTCTCGCCCTTCAGCTTCGCGTCGACGCAACCGCCCGGCAGGCCCTCGTGGGCCGTGGTGCCGAAGTTCGCCGTCACCGTCAGCTTGCCGTCGCCGAAGACGGTGCGCTGGACCGTGCGGTCGCCCGTCAGAGTGCGGAAGCCGGTCATCGCCTCCGTGCCCGCCGCCTGGTGCAGCGGCGCGAAGTACTTCTGCAGTGCCGCCAGTTCGGGGCCCTGCTTCTCGAGCGAGTCGCCGCTGATGACGAAGTTGAGCGGCGTGTTGTAGAGCATCGCCAGCAGCGCCCGGTCCGTCTTGTGCCGCGGCAGCTTGTCGTACGCCAGCTCCCAGCGTTCGACGTTGACGAGGGAGTCGTGCAGGGCCGTCTCGTACAGCGGGACGCGGTAGGTGGGGTCGTACATGGCCTTGGCCACGTTCGCCGGCAGTTCGGCGGGCTTGAAGAAGATGTCGGGGGCCTTGGCGGGGGTGTAGCCGCCCCAGGTCTTCTTGTCCCACTGGGCGCCCCACAGGCCGTCGTGCACGGGGGTGCCGGAGCCGTGGTTGTAGGAGAGGACCTCGTTGGCCCAGGCGCCGGCGGACTCGGAGCCGAGGGCGAGCCTGTCGCCGTCGGTGATGCGCTTCATGCGGGCGAGGCGGTTGGCGCGGTCCTGGGCCTTGGTCATGGGGTGGGCGTCGCTGTGGTCGCGGAAGAGTTCGCCGGCGGCGTCGACGTCGAGGAAGTAGCTGTCGGCGCCGTTGGCGGTCATCTTCCGGGTGCGGTCGGCGAGGTAGTGGCGGGTGGGCTCGGCCTTCTCGAATGCCTGCGAGCTCATGTAGCAGCCGCGGTCGTGGAAGCCGGGCTCCGGCGACTTGTCGGCCCTGCGGACGCAGAAGCCGGGGTAGATGTCGTCCGGCCAGGTGGAGGTGGGGGCGTCGGAGGACTTGGGGTCCTGGCCGTTGGCGAAGGAGTCGTACGGGCCGACGAGGTAGCCGGCCTTCTTGGCGGCGTCGACCGCGGCGGCGTCCATGGGGTGGTCGTCGGCGTCGTAGCCGAGCCACATGCGGTCCACGCCGAGCGCGCGCAGCTTCCGTACGCCCTCGGCCGTGCGGGCGCCGCCCCACAGGTAGGCGTGGAAGGCGCCGAGCAGTTTCTTATCGGCGGGGACGGCCGCCATCTTGCGCCGGAGGCTGCCGAGCTGTCCGTGTTCCTTCAGCCAGGCGCGGTAGTCGAGGGCGGGGGCGACCGGGGAGCCGTCGGTGAGGGAGAGCGCGACGGTGTACTCGGTGGTGTCCTCGGCGCGGGAGAAGGCGTGCACGGCGGTGGTGCGCAGCCGGCCCTGTTCGGAGGTGACCTTGAGGGTGGTGCCGATGTCGGTGGGGACGAGGTAGCTGACGCCGGTGCCGCCGGCGGTGTAGCCCCACAGCGGCAGGGTCAGCTGGGAGTCCATGGCGATGGCGCTGCCGGCGAGCCCGGCTTCGGGCCCGTTCCAGAAGGGGTCGGCCACCGGTAGGGACAGTCCTTCGCCGCGCGGCAGCTGGAGGGCGGTGGCGGTGGAGCCGGTACCGGTGACGGGCCACTTCAGGGTGCGGTCGGCGGTGCCGGTGGAGCGTACGGAGACCAGGAGGCGGCCCCGCTCGGCACGGGCGGTGACGGTCAGGCCGGTGTCGCCGTACGTCCAGCGGGCGCCGTCCGCGGTGGGGGTGACGGCGGAGGGGGTGCCCAGGGCGCCGGTGGCGGGGGCGGAGAGCTCGACGGTGCCCCGGGCCGTGCGGGCGCTGACGGCGAGGGTGGCGGTGTCGACGGTGGCGGTGCCGCCCTTGAGCGGGATGTCGACGAGCCGGTCGTGCACGCTCACGCTCCGGGCCGGCCGCCGCTCGGCGGCGTCGACGGGCGTGGCGAGGGTGACGCACGGGATGGTCACCGCGAGCGCCACGGCGGCGGCACGGGCGGTGCGGCTGGGGTTGTTGAAGTGCATGAGGAGTTGATAGCGGTCCGCAGTAAGAGAGTTCTAAGGAGAAGCGGCGGAATCCGGCCAGGGGCCAGGGGCGCTGAGGGAACGTCACTGCGGGAGGTCAGCACCCCCGGCCGGTCCGTCCTCAGCGGCCCTGGAGGATGTCGAGCAGGTCCTGGCGGGCGAACATGGCCGCGGTGTCGATCGCGGAGGGCACTCCGGCGTTCGGGTCGGCGTCATGGGCGACGAGGATGCGCACGACCTCCTTCTCGCCCTTGAAGACGGCGCCCGCCAGCGGGGTCTGGCCCCGGTCGTTGGGCCGGTTCGGGTCGGCGCCGCGCTCCAGCAGGGAGGTGACGGTCGCCGCGTGGCCGTGGTAGGCGGCCAGCATGACGAGGGAGTCGCCCCGGTCGTTGGTGAGGTTCACCGGAACTCCTGCGTCCACATAGGCGGCGAGGGTATCGGTGTCGCCGTGTCGCGCCAGGTCGAAGACCTTGGCCGCGAGCTGGAGCAGCTCGGGGTCGTGAGCGGGTTCTTCGAACTCGGGCGTCGGTCCGGTCATGGTCTGCCATCCTCCGTACGGGGGTATCCCCAGTTGCCGGAAAAGTACTTTCTGTGAAGCTGGAGGGGCTCATGGTGACCGCCCCCCAGTTCCAGGAGATTCCCATGATCCTCTCCATCTCGGGCGTCGTGCTCCTCGGTGTCGTCGTCTTTCTGTTCTTCCGTAAGGACAACCTGAAGGCCTCGCACGGGCTCGTGTGCGCCCTGTTCGGCTTCTACCTGGCGGGAACGGGCATCGCCCCCAGCATCAAGGCGGGCGGCGCCAGCCTTGCCAGCCTGCTGGGGGGCATCAAGTTCTAGCCCGCCGGAGACCGCTGAACCCACCGCATCCGACACCAGGGAGGCCCCCATGGGCCGGCGCTCGCTCCCCCGCACCCTGACCGGCCGCACCTCGCTCTCCCAGGGCCGGGAGCTCGCGCACAGCGTCGTCGACAACACCCGGGACATGCTCCATCCGCTGCTGGTCGTGGCGCGCGGGCTGCGTGCCCTGGCGGCGGGGGCGTGGCACAGATGGCGGCGGATGCCCGGCGACCGGCGCGGTCCCATGCTGCTCCTGCTGGCCTCGTGCACGGTCATCGTGGCCCTGATCCCGTACGGGCCCACCCTCGCCACGGCGGCCCTGATGGCGGCGGGCGCCTGGGCGGGGCGCGAGCGGGCACCGGAGGAGGCCGAAGCGGGCGAGGCGGAGGAGGCGCGGCTGCGGGCGGTCTACGAGGCGCTGGTGCCGTACTTCGGCGACCCGCAGGACCCCGCGCCGCTCTACGAGCACGGCGGCGACTGGCAAGAGGCGCTGGTGGACCACACCTTCGACGAGCACGGCCGGCTGGCCACCCTGCACCTGCGCTATCCGGGCTACTTCACCGACGGCGAGCCGGACGCCCGGGCCAGGATCGAGCAGTTGCTGTACCTGAAGGCCGGCCGGGGCCGGGAGTACCGGTTCGACTGGGACGAGGCCACCAACCGGCTGTACCTGAGCGCGCTGCCCCCGCTGCCCACCGACATCGCCGCGCAGCGCTTCGTGACCGCCCCCGGCGAGACGGTCCTGGGCTTCACCGATCCCTCCGCCGTGCAGCGGACGCTGCCGGTGACCGACGGCAGCGGCACCCGCGACGCGCCGCCCGTCGTCTGGCGCACGGGCCGGCGCTCCACCGAGCCGCATCTGCTCGTCCTCGGCCGGCCGGGCAGCGGCACCACGACCCTGCTGCGCTCGGTCACGGTGCAGGCCCTGCACCACGGCGACGTCCTGGTCGTGGACGGCGGCGGCACCGGGGAGTACGCCTTCCTGGCGGGCCGGGAGGGCGTGCTGGCCGTGGAGTCGACGCCCTGCGGCGTCCTGACCGCCCTGGAGTGGGCCTCGTACGAGACGGAGCGGCGGCTGGCCGCCGCGCGCGAGGCCCGGCGGCTGGGGCGGGCGGCGCCCGACGACGTGCGCCGCCCGCTGTGGATCGTCGTGGACCGGCCCGTCGCGCTGAGCCGGCTCGCGGCCGAGCAGGGCCGGCCCGACCCGCAGGCGCTGCTGGAGACGGCGCTGCTGCACGGGCACACGGCCAATGTGACCGTGGTGGCGGGCGAGCAGCTCGACGGCGCCGGGCTGCTCGGCGGGCAGCTGCTCGCGCGGACGGCCGCCCGGGTGGTGCTGGGCGCGGTCGGCCCCTCGGACGTGTCGGCCGCGCTCGGCGTCCCCCCGCACACCACGCCGGCCGAGGACGTACCGCCCGGCCGGGGGTACGCGCGGCTGGGCGTGGGTCCGGTGCTGCGGCTGCAGGTGCCGGCCACCCCGGACCCGTACGACCCGGACACCTGCGAGGCACAGCGCCGGGCGGTGCTGGACCTGCTGCCGGAGCGGGTCCTTCCGGTGGTGGGCGGGGTGGCCGGCGAGGAGGTGCTGCCGGTTCAGGCCACGTAGGTACGCGGCATCTCCACGGCGGCGGTGGCGCCGCTGGCCACCAGGCGGGCGGCCTCGGCCAGCCGCGTCGCCGCCTCCTCCGCGACCGGCTCACCGACGGTGAAGGGCAGCCGTACGTAGCCCTCGAAGGCGCCGTCGACGCCGAAGCGCGGGCCGGAGGGCACCCGCACCCCCAGCCGCTCCCCCGCCTCGGCGATCCGCGAGCCGGACAGCCCGCCGGTGCGCGCCCACAGGGTGAGGCCGCCGCGGGGGACGGTGAACTCCCAGTCGGGCACGTGACGGCGGAGCGCGGCGACGACGGCGTCGCGGTTCTCGCGCGTCTGGGAGCGCCGTATGGCCAGGGCGGAGTCCCAGCCTCCGGTGTTCAGCAGCCAGGAGACGGCGAGCTGGTCGACCACGGGGGTGCCGAGATCGGCGTAGGCGCGGGCGGCGACGAGGTTGCGGATGACGTCGGGGGCGGCGCGCACCCAGCCGATGCGCAGCCCGGCCCAGAAGGACTTGCTGGCCGAGCCGACCGTGATGACGGCGTTGCCGGCGGGGTCGAAGGCGCAGACGGGGCGGGGCAGTTCGAGACCGTCCTCCAGCACGAGCTCGGACATGGTCTCGTCGGCGACCAGCAGGGTGCCGGCCGCCCGCGCGGCCTCCACCAGCTCCCGGCGCTGCTCCTCGGGGGCGAGGGCGCCGGTGGGGTTGTGGAAGTCGGCGATGACGTAGGCCATGCGGGGTGCGGCGTCGCGCAGCACCTGGCGCCAGGCGGGCAGGTCCCAGCCGGCGAGCCGGTCGGCCATCGCGACGGGCACGAGCCGGGCGCCGGCCTCGCGCATGAGCTGCAGGACGTTGGCGTAGGAGGGCGACTCGACGGCGACGCGCTCGCCGCGCCCGGCCATGAGGCGGCAGATGGCGGCCACGGCGCCCATGGCGCCGGTGGTGACCATGATCTGTTCGGGCATGGTGGGGATGCCGCGGGCGGTGTAGCGGTCGGCGAGGGCCTCGCGCAGGGCGGGCAGGCCGGCCGGGTAGTCGCCGTGGGTGTGGGCGTAGGGCGGCAGCTCCTCCAGGGCCCCCTGGAAGGCGCGGGTCAGCCAGGGCTCGGGGGCCGTCAGGGCGGCGCAGCCGAGGTCGATGACCGAGCCGGCGGCCTCCGGGGGCAGCGGGTCGAGGGCGCGGGTGGGCAGCGGGCTGCCGGCGGGCATGGCGGTCCAGCTGCCGGCGCCGCGGCGGGACTCCAGGAAGCCCTCGCCGCGCAGCGCCTCGTAGGCGGCGGCGACGGTGGTGCGGCTGACGGAGAGGGCGGCGGCCAGCTCCCGCTCGGCGGGCAGCCGGGCGGCCACGGGGACGCGGCCCTCCAGGACGAGCAGCCGGACGCCGTCCGCGAGCGTACGGTAGGCGGGCGTGCGGCGGCCGCCGAGCGGCGTCACCTGGGCGCGTTCGTGCTGCGAACCGAGGAGGCGCGCGAGTTGCGGCGCCCCCACCGAAGAGGTCCACTGAGTCATTTCTTGCGGTCCACCTTCCCGGAATTGGCCATGGATCTTCGCAAGGCCCAGTCCACAGACTGTCATGCGTCAGGCCACTCGCACCACCGCACCATCACCAGGGGAGGATTCGTTGTCTGCGTCTCGGGGGTCAGGTCTCACCCGCCGTCTCATCCAGTTGTACGGCGGGGTCGTGCTGTACGGGGTGAGTTCCGCCCTGCAGCTGCGGGCGGGCCTCGGGCTGGCGCCGTGGGACGTGCTCAATCAGGGCATCGCGCGCCACACGGGCCTGTCGATCGGCGTCGCCACGATCGTGGTGGGCGCGGCGGTGCTGCTGCTGTGGATCCCGCTGCGGCAGCGCCCGGGGCTGGGCACGCTCTCGAACGTGCTGCTGATCGGCTTGGTGATCGACGCGACGCTGAGCCTGACGCCGGCGCCCACCTCTTTGTGGGCGCGCGTCCCCCTGCTGCTGTTCTCGATCGTGCTGTGCGGGGTGGCGACCGGCCTCTACATCTCGCCGCGCTTCGGGCCGGGGCCGCGTGACGGCCTGATGACCGGGCTGCACCACCGCACGGGGCGCTCGGTGCGGCTGGTGCGGACCTGCATCGAGGTCGTGGTGCTGGGGACCGGGTTCGCGCTGGGCGGTTCGGTGGGCGTGGGCACGGTGCTGTACGCGGTGGGCATCGGGCCGCTGGCGCAGTTCTTCCTGCGGGTCTTCGCCCTGCCGGAGAAGGAGCGTCCGCGCGCCGCGACGGAGTGCCCGAAGGTGCCGGAAGTGGCGCTTCCGACCACGCCTGTCCGCGAATGCCCGGACCCGGTTTAGGCGTGAACCAAGCGGGCCGGTAGTGTACGCCTCTGACCCACCGGACGGACCGTTACTGCGCGCTCAAGCAGCAGAAACACAGGGTGACATCTGTTGTCAGATGTGACAAAACGGGCGCTGGTGGGTACAACAAGGGGCGGCACGACGGGCGACGCATGTCCCTCAACGGGGAATCTTCACCGCCGACCGGACGTTGACCGGATGACGACGACAGCGACACCTGTCCTGTGGGCGACAAGCCCGGGAGGCACGATTCATGAGTGAGCGAGCTCTCCGCGGCACGCGACTTGTGGTTACCAGCTACGAGACCGACCGCGGCATCGATCTGGCACCGCGCCAGGCGGTGGAGTACGCATGCCCGAACGGCCATCGATTCGAGATGCCGTTCTCGGTAGAGGCGGAGATTCCGCCGGAGTGGGAGTGCAAGGCGTGCGGCGCCGTGGCACTCCTTGTGGACGGCGATGGGCCGGAGGAGAAGAAGGGCAAGCCCGCGCGTACGCACTGGGACATGCTCATGGAGCGGCGTACCCGCGAGGAGCTCGAGGAGGTGCTGGCCGAGAGGCTGGCGGTCCTGCGCTCCGGTGCCATGAACATTGCCGTGCATCCGCGGGACACCCGTAAGTCCGCCTGACGGCGGAAGCACGACAGCACGTCAAAGGGCCCGGGCCACTGCTCACGCAGTGGCCCGGGCCCTTTGTCGCACCTGCCCGGCCTGCCCCGGGCCCGCGGTCGCTACCGCGGCAGCTGCGGTCCCCCCGGGCCCGGCGCGGGCGGCTCGTCGTCGCGGATGACCTCGCCCTGGACCACCTTGCCGCCGCTCCGGCCGGCCTGCGCCTGGCGGAACGCCTCGCCCAGCGGCCCCGGACCGCCGGCGCCCGCGCGCTCCAGCCGGCGCCCCAGGGTCCTGCGCAGCAGCGCCCGGGTCGGCGGGAAGAGACACAGCAGCCCGGCCGCGTCCGAGATCAGGCCCGGCACCATCAGCAGCAGGCCGCCCAGCATCGTCAGGGCGTTGCCGCCGCCCGGCTCCGGCGCGGGGGCCGCCCCGGGCGTCTGCAGCGACTGGGTCAGGCGCTGCCAGGCCCGCCGGCCCGCCCGCTTGATCACATAGGACCCGGCGACCACGCCGCCGACCAGCAGGGCGAAGACCGTCCAGCCGCCTGCCTCGCCGGCCACCAGGGTCAGGAGCCAGATCTCCAGGACCGCCCACACGGCCACGCCGAGGGGGATGAGCCGGCGGGCGCGGCCACGCCTGGGCGGCCGGCTGTTCAACGTCTGCTGCTGCGCTCCGAACGTCATGCCTCAAGTGTGCCCGGACGGTGGTGGAACGGCCGGAGCGGGCTTACGGGGACCTTACTGGTCCCGGCCCAGCGCCTTGGAGGCCCGGGAGCCCAGTCCCCAGGAGGTGACCCGCCACAGGGCCTCGGCGACGATGTCCCGGCTCATCTTGCTGTCGCCCAGCTCGCGCTCGACGAAGGTGATGGGGACCTCCACGACGTGGAAGCCGGCCTTGACCGCGCGCCAGGCCAGGTCGACCTGGAAGCAGTAGCCCTGCGAGGCCACCTCCTCCATGCCCAGCCCCTCCAGCGTCTCGCGCCGGAAGGCGCGGTAGCCGCCGGTGACGTCACGGATCGGCACGTCGAGCATGAGACGGGAGTAGGTGGAACCGCCGCGGGAGAGGAACTCGCGGTAGCGGGGCCAGTTCACCACCCGGCCGCCCGGCACCCAGCGGGAGCCGAGCACCAGGTCGGCGCCCTTGAGCGCGGTGAGCAGCCGGGGCAGCTCCTCGGGCTGGTGGGAGCCGTCGGCGTCCATCTCCACCAGCACGCCGTAGCCGTGCTCCAGGCCCCAGCGGAAGCCCGCCAGGTAGGCGGCGCCGAGCCCTTCCTTGCCCTTGCGGTGCAACACCTTGACGTGCTCGTCCTCGGCCGCCATCTCGTCGGCGAGCTTTCCGGTCCCGTCGGGGCTGTTGTCGTCGGCGACGAGGACGTGCGCCTCCGGTACCGCCTCGCGCACCCGGGCGACGATGGACTTGATGTTCTCCGCCTCGTTGTAGGTCGGGATGATCACCAAGGTCGTGCCGAGCGGACCATATCTCCGCTGACCATCGTCGTTCACTTCTGCCCCTCCTTGTCAGGACGTCCCCGGCGGCCGATCAGGACTGCGGCCGCGCAGGACAGAAGGCCCACCATAGCGAGCACCCATTCGGGAGCCGCACCGGTGCGGTCGGCGACGGTCGTCGCGTCCCGCAGCGGGATGCGCGCGGTGATCACGTCGCGGGTGAACTCCTCGCTGCGCCGCAGCACCCTGCCGTCGGGGGCGACCACCGCGCTGATGCCACTGGTCGCGGCCGTCACCACGGCCCGGCCGTGCTCCACGGCCCGCAGCCGGGACATCGCCAGCTGCTGCTCGGGCTGGCCGGTGCGGCCGTAGGTGGCGTTGTTGGTCTGGACGACCAGGGCCCGGGCGCCGGCCTTGACCGTGTCGCGGACGATCTCGTCGTAGGCGACCTCGAAGCAGATGACGTCACCGAGGCGGGCCGGGCCGACCTGGAGGACGCCGGTGCGGTCGCCGGGGTAGAAGTCGCGGGGGACGCGCTGGAGCCGGGTGATGACCTTGCTCAGCTGGGCCCGGAAGGGCACGTACTCGCCGAAGGGCACCGGGTGCTGCTTGGCGTACGAGGCGCCGGGACCGGTCCTCGGGTCCCAGACGATGCCCTTGTTGTCGATGTAGCCCGGCTTGCCCGGATGGTCTATGAGGGCGCCGACCAGGACCGGCACGCCGACGGCCCGTACCGCCTCCTCGATCCGCTCGCGGGCCTCGGGGTACTGGAACGGGTCGAGGTCCGAGGAGTTCTCCGGCCAGATGACCAGGTCGGGCCGCTTCTTCTTGCCCGCCTGGATGTCCCGGGCCAGCTCGAGCGTGGCGTCCACGTGGTTGTTGAGGACCATCAGCGGGCGGCCCAGGAAGTCCATGCCGGGCTTTTCGACATTGCCCTGCACGATGGCGATGTCCACCGTGTCGTCGCCCTTGGTCGGCACCGGCACCGCGTACCCGGCCACGAGCACGGCCGCGGCCAGCCCCAGGGCCCCGGCGCCCGGCAGCGCCGCCCGCGGGCTCCGCGGGCCCGTGCGCAGCCGGTAGGCGGCCAAAGCGGCGCAGGCCAGCAGGGAACCGGCGAGGGCCACCGCGAAGGTCACCAGCGGGGCACCGCCGAGGGCGGCGAGCGGGGTGAAGGGGGAGCCGGTGTTGGCGAAGGCGAGCCGCCCCCAGGGGAAGCCGCCGAACGGCACCCGGTCGCGCGCCCACTCCTGAGCGATCCACAGGCAGGCGCCCCACAGCGGCCACCCGCGCAGCCGCGAGCAGACCGCCAGCCCCGCGCCCAGCGCGGCCACGAACAGCGCCTCGACGACGGACAGGCCCAGCACCGCGTCGTAGCCGACCACGTGCAGCCAGCGCAGCAGGACGAAGAAGAACGGCAGCGCGAAGGCGAAGCCGCTCCAGGCGCCCTGGCGCGCGGTGCGCCCGCGGGTCAGCAGGGCGAGCACGGCCACGGCGACGACCGACAGCGGCCACAGGCCGTACGGCGGGAAGGCCGCGGCCAGGGCGAGGCCGCCGGCGGCGGCGACGGCGGTGCGGGGCGCCTCGCGGCGTGCGAGCCGGGCCAGGCGCACGGCCCGGCCCGCACGCGCGGGCGCCGCGGGGCGGGAGGGCGCGCTGTCGGCCGCCGTCGGGCTCACTGCGGCTTCTGGGGTGGTCTCGGGACCCGGGGGCACGGTCGCGCCTTCCTGGAGCTTTCGGGGTATCGGTTGACCGTACCTCGCTCCGGGCGCACCGCGGCCCGGCGGGTGGCCGGGCGGTCACGCGAGGAGATGGAAAGGGGGGGAAAGGGGCGCAAGGGCGGAATGGGGGCCCGGTGTCCTTCGTACCGACCTGGGATCCGCTGGCTGCGGGTCGACCGAGAGCCGTTGTCTACTGAACGTCCGGGCCCCACCCGGGTCGCACCTGCCGGCCCGGCGGAACCTTCCCTCGCCCCCGTGCGCTGGACCTGGCTCCCAGTGGCGGCGCGCCTGCTCGGCACCCCGCCCCATGGCCCAGCGGCGCTCGACGACTGCGTGGAGATTCACCGGTCGGACGTCCTGTGGTGGACAGCGGAGAACCTACCGGCCGCCGCCCGCACCGTGTCAACACCCTCGCGACCTGCGTGCCTCTTTCAAATCAGCAGGTCAGTACGGCAGATGACGGTGTGCGGCGACAGGCCGACGGCACATCGTTCGGCGGTACGCCGATCTTGACGCGTCACTCGTTCGGGCCCGCGTAGACGGTGTGCCCGCCCACGACGGTCCGCAGGCAGAGCGGCAGCGGGCCCCCGGGCGTGAGCTCGGGCAGGCCGGGCGTGCCCGAGCGGGGGTCGGTGGACCAGTTGGCGACCCGGGTGTCGGGGACCTGGACCACGAGGTCGCCGGTGCGCCACAGGGCGTAGTCGGCGGGCGCGCCCGGCACCAGGACGCCCGCGTCGTCCCGGCCGATGGCCCGCCAGCCGCCGCGGGTGTGCGCGGTGAACGCGGCCCGGACCGAGACGCGGTGCTCGGGCGTGCGGTGGAAGGCGGCGGCACGGACGGTGCCCCACGGGTCCAGCGGCGTGACCGGGCTGTCGGAGCCGAGGGCGAGCGGGACGCCGGCGCGCAGCAGGGCCGCGTACGGGTTGAGGGTGCGGGCCCGCTCGGGGCCCAGGCGCCGGGCGTACATGGCGTCGTCGCCGCCCCAGGCCGCGTCGAAGGCGGGCTGGACGGAGGCGGTCAGGGCGAGTTCGGCGAAGGCGGCGATCAGCTCGGGGCTGAGCATCTCGGCGTGCTCGACGCGGTGCCGGGCGGCGCGGACGCGGGCGAGGCCGAGCTTGTCGGCGGCGGTGCGCACGCCCTCGACGACGGCCGAGAGCGCGGCGTCGCCGATCGCGTGGAAGCCGGCCTGGATGCCGGCCTCGGTACAGGCGATGACATGGGCGGCGATGGCCCCGGCGTCGAGGTGGCAGACGCCCCGCTGCCCGGCGCCGTCGGCCAGATCGGCGTACGGCTCGCACAGCCACGCGGTGTGGGAACCGAGCGAGCCGTCCACGAACAGGTCGCCGGCCGCGCCGATCGCGCCCAGTTCCCGTACCCGTGCGGCGCCCTCGACGGAGGTGATCGCCTCGGCCCAGTAGCCGGTCACGCGGGGGCCGGCCTCCTGGGCGGCCAGGGCGAGCAGCGCGGTCAGGTCGTCGGCGCTGGAGATCTCGGGCCCGGCGCACTCGTGGAGGGAGCCGATGCCGAGCGAGGCCGCGCGGGCGAGCGCGGCGCGCTGCGCCTCGGCGCGCTGCGCGGGGGTGACGCTGTCGTAGGCGGCGGCGCGCACGGCGTGGTGGGCCGGGCCGGTCAGGGGCGCGTCGGCGGCGTATCCGCTGATCTCCCGGGCGCGGGGCACGAGGTCGAGCAGGGCGGTGGTGACGACGGCGGAGTGGACGTCGGCGCGGGTGAGGTAGAGCGCTCTGCCGCCGGTGGCCTCGTCGAGCTCCCGGCGGGAGGGGGGCCGCTGCTCGGGCCAGGTGCTGGCGTCCCAGCCGTGCCCGAGCAGGACCCGGTCGGCGGGGCGGGCGGCGGCGTAGGCGCGGACGCGCTCCAGGGCGTCGGCGAGTGTGCGCACGCCGGTGAGGTCCAGGCCCGTCAGGGCGAGGCCGGTGGCGGTGGTGTGCACGTGCGCGTCCGTGAACGCGGGGGTGACGAGCGCCCCTTCGAGGTTGACGACCTCGTCGACGCCGTCGGCGAAGGAGTCCGCGGCGCCTTCGGAACCGACCCAGGCGATGTGGCCGTTCTCGACCACCATGGCGGTGGCGAAGGGGTCCGCGGGGCTGTGCACGGTGCCGTTTCGCAGCAGAACGGTCCGGTGCGGCTGGTCCTGGAAGGTGGTGCGCTCGCTCATGGGGATCAGTGTGGCCCCCGCGGCGCCCCTTCCCGAAACCGGGCTCCGGTCCTCCTACGCCGGACGGACCGGCGCACGGCGCGCGCGTCAGCCCACTTGCGGCGGCCGCGCCTCGTAGGGGGTGGACAGCACGATCGTGGTGCGGGTCGAGACCCCGGCCAGCGAGCGGATGCGGGCCAGCAGGTGTTCCAGCTCCAGGGGCGTGGCGACGCGGACCTTGAGGATGTAGTTCTCGTCGCCGGCGACGCTGTGGCAGGCCTCGATCTCGGGGATCTCGGCGAGCCGGTCGGCGATGTCGTCGGGGGCGCTGGGGTCGAAGGGCTTGACCGAGATGAACGCGGTCAGGGGCAGCCCGACGGCCTCGGGGTCGACCACCGCCGCGTATCCGCGGATGACGCCCCGCTGTTCGAGCCTGCGCACGCGCTGATGCACCGCCGAGGTGGACAGGCCGGTGGCCTTGCCCAGGTCGGTGTAGCTCATCCGCCCGTCCTTGACGAGCAGTTCCACGATCTCTCTGTCCAGCTCCTCCACACGGGTCAACCTACTGCGTCCTGGTGTGTCCAGGACAGCCGACGGCGCCGCAGGCGCACGGCGTATGTGACAAACGCCACAGGTATGCACCCGTGTCCTCCCGTACGCGGCGATTACCCGACTCTCCACGAGGGAAGTGCTTGCTGTGGCCGAGGCCGAGGTTGCCTGGCCGGCCCATCCGAGGGGGAAAACACTATGCCCAGCCTGGAACGCCTGGAGAACGACGGCGACGGCAGCCCGTACGACTTCGAGACCTACGAGATGTTCCGGGTGACGTGCCCGGACTGCGCACGCCCCATCGCCCTGCTCGCCGACGAGGACGTACTGCCGGAGCACGCGCTCTGCCCGTCGCCGTGGAACCCCTTCGGGCTCACGGTGTGCCCGGGCTCGGGGCGCGGCATCGAGGACGCCTCCGCGGCCGACGAGTCGCTGACCGCGCAGGGTCTGGACGCGGCGATGCTGCTCACCCTCCCCGAGAGCCTGGACTGGCGGACACAGCCGTTCTCGCACATCGGCGGGCCCGGCTCGCGCCCGCTGCGCGTACCGGAGATGCGCCGCCGCCTCTGAGCCGCCCCTAAGGCGCGGTCCGCCCGGGGCGGACCGCGTGGGCGCGGCGGCCGCCGCGCCTAGCCGCCGTGGGTCTCGGGGCCCGCGAGGTGGCGGGCGATGACCATCCGCTGGATCTGGTTGGTGCCCTCGACGATCTGCAGGACCTTCGCCTCGCGCATGTAGCGCTCGGCGGGGAAGTCGGCGGTGTAGCCGTAGCCGCCCATGAGCTGGACGGCGTCGGTGGTCACCCGCATCGCGGCGTCGGTGCAGAAGAGCTTGGCCATGGCGGCCTGGCGGGAGAAGGGCTTGCCCGCGTCCCGCAGGCGGGCCGCCGCGAGGTAGAGCGAGCGGCCGGCCTCGATCTGGGTGGCCATGTCCGCGAGCATGAACCGCAGCCCCTGGAAGTCGGACAGCGGGCGCCCGAACTGCCGCCGCTCGGTGACGAAGGCCAGTGCCTCGTCGAGCGCGGCCTGGGCGACGCCGACGGCGCAGGCGGCGATGCCGAGGCGGCCGGAGTCGAGGGCGTCCAGGGCGATGGCGAAGCCCTGGCCCTCGGCGCCGATGCGGCGGGAGTCGGGGATCTCGACGCCGTCGAAGTGCAGTTGCGCGGTGGGCGAGCCCTTCATGCCCATCTTGCGCTCGGGCGGCGCGGCCGACAGGCCGGGGACGTCGCCGGGCACGAGGAACGCGGTGATCCCGCGGGGCCCTTCGCCGCCCGTGCGGGCCAGGACGGTGTAGAAGTCGGCGACCCCGCCGTGGGTGGTCCACGCCTTGGTGCCCTCGAGGGTCCAGGTGTCGCCGGTGCGGGTGGCGCGGGTGCGCAGGGAGGCGGCGTCGGAGCCGGAGGACGGCTCGGAGAGGCAGTACGCGCCCAGCAGGCCGCCGCCGAGCATGGCGGGCAGGTGCTCCTGGCGCTGTTCCTTGGTGCCGTATCCGGCGAGCGCGTGGCAGGCGAGGGTGTGGACGCTGACGCCGAGGCCCACCGTGAGCCGGGCGGCGGCGAGTTCCTCCAGCACCTGGAGGTAGACCTCGTACGGCTGGTCGCCGCCGCCGAACTCCTCGGAGTAGGGCAGAGCGAGCAGCCCCGAGGCGGAGAGCAGGCCGAAGACCTGGCGCGGGAAGTACCCGGCGTCCTCCTCCTCGGCCGCATGGGGCTCGATCTCCCGCCGGATCAGATCGCGGACGAGCGAGATCAGGTCGCGGGCCTCCTCGGTGGGCAACTGACGCTCCACCGGCTGCGGGCCGTGCTCGGTCATGACGGCGGCTCTCCTCCCTGTCGGGCGCTGCGGCGGCGGGCGCGCAGTGGGTGTCGGCGGCGCCACCGTGGTTGCCCAGCCGATGGTCCCGTGCCGGGTTGCGGACCGTGGGTGACCTGCGGCTGTGGCGCTTGGAGTATGCCCGATCGGGGGCCTCACGTCACGGGTCCGCGGATCTTGAACAGTTCTCCGCGGAGGTTTGGTCCGAACCATTGACCCATTGGTCTAGTCCTTCTACGGTTTCCCCACCGTTCCACGCGTCCCCACCCGCTCCTGGGATGCCGGTCACTCCCCACCGCTCTCCCCACCCACCGAGGAGAACCATGCCCCGACCGTACGGAAAGCGCCGCCCCCACGCCCTGCTCGCCTCCGCGGCGGCCGCCGCCACGCTCCTGGCCTCCGCCCTCGCCGCGGCCCCGGCCACCGCCGACACCCCCGACGACACCGCCGCCGGCAAGCGGGTGGTCGGCTACTTCACCAACTGGGGCGTCTACGAGCGCAATTACCACGTCAAGAACATCGAGACGTCCGGCTCGGCCGCCAAGCTCACCCACATCAACTACGCCTTCGGCAACGTCACCGGCGGCAAGTGCGCCATCGGGGACGCCTACGCCGACTACGACAAGGCCTACGACGCGGCCGGCAGCGCCGACGGCAAGGCCGACACCTGGGACAACGGCGCCCTGCGCGGCAACTTCAACCAGCTGCGCAAGCTCAAGAAGCTCCACCCGAACCTCAAGGTCGTCTGGTCCTTCGGCGGCTGGACCTGGTCCGGCGGCTTCGGCGAGGCCGCGAAGAACCCCGCCGCCTTCGCCGAGTCCTGTTACAACCTCGTCAAGGACCCCCGCTGGGCCGATGTCTTCGACGGCATCGACATCGACTGGGAGTACCCCAACGCCTGCGGCCTGACCTGCGACACCAGCGGCCGCACCGCCTTCCGCGACATGATGGCGGCGCTGCGGGCGAAGTTCGGCAGCCGCAACCTGGTCACGGCCGCCATCACCGCCGACGCCTCGAGCGGCGGAAAGATCGACGCCGTGGACTACGCCGGCGCGGCACGCTACGTCGACTGGTACAACCCCATGACGTACGACTACTTCGGCGCCTGGGAGGCCAAGGGCCCCACCGCCCCGCACTCCCCCCTGACCTCCTACACCGGCATACCGAAGGCCGGCTTCAACAGCGACGCCACGATCACCAAGCTCACCTCACTGGGCATCCCCTCCACCAAGCTGCTGCTGGGCCTGGGCTTCTACGGGCGCGGCTGGACGGGCGTCACCCAGTCCGCGCCCGGCGGCACGGCCACGGGCCCGGCGAAGGGCACCTACGAGGCCGGCTTCGAGGACTACAAGGTCCTCAAGGCCAAGTGCCCCGCGACCGGCACGGTCGCCGGCACCGCCTACGCCAAGTGCGGCAACGACTGGTGGAGTTACGACACCCCGTCGACCATCGCGGGCAAGATGGCCTACAAGAACCGGCAGAACCTGGGCGGCACGTTCTTCTGGGAGCTCAGCGGTGACACCGCGAACGGCGAGCTGATCAAGGCGATCAACTGATCCCCGGTCATGGGCGGCGAACTACCCTGAGCGGACCCGAGCCAGCACAAGGAGCCGCCGCCCATGACCGTCACGCTCGACCTGGACTTCTTCCGCCGCTTCCTGGACCGCGCGACGCGCGTCCTCGTCGCCGAGGCCGCACACCTGACCGAGCTCGACGCCGCCATCGGCGACGCCGACCACGGCGCCAACCTCAAGCGCGGCTTCACCTCCGCCGCCGAGGCGGTCGCCGCCGAGCCGCCCGCCACCCCGGGAGCGCTGCTGACCGCCGTCGGCGTGCACCTCACCAACACCGTCGGCGGCGCCTCCGGTCCGCTGTACGGCACCGTGCTGCGCCGCATGGGCAAGATCCTGGGCGAGGAGCCCGTCGTCGAACCGGCCGTCCTGGGCCGGGCGCTGGCGGCGGCCGTGGCGAGCGTACGGCGGCTCGGGGACTCCGCCCCCGGCGACAAGACCATGGTCGACGCCCTGCAGCCGGCCGCCGACGCCTACGCCGGGGCCTTGGAGCAGGGCGGGGTGGTGGCCGCCCTCGACGCGGCGGCCCGCGCGGCCCGCGCGGGGGCCGAGGCCACGGTCCCGCTGCGGGCGCGGCGCGGGCGCGCCAGCTATCTGGGCGAGCGCAGCATCGGCCACCAGGACCCGGGCGCCACCTCCTCGGCGCTGCTGCTCACCGCCCTGTGGGAGGCCACGGACCCGGCGCTGTGCGCCCGGGCGCCGCGGGCGGAAGCGGAGGCGGAGGCGGAGGAGCGGCAGGCGGCGCACCGGCCGGAGCGGCCCGCCGGGCGGGTCGGCGTCGTGCTCGTCTCGCACAGCCGGGAGGTCGCCGACTCGGCCGCGGCGCTGGCCCGGGCCCTGGTCGGCACGGGCGACGCGGCGCCGGTCGCGGCGGCGGGCGGCCTGCCCGACGGCTCGATCGGCACCAGCGCCGAGCTGGTGCGCGGGGCGGTTCGTCAGGCCGACGAGGGCGCCGGCGTGGTCATCCTGTGCGACATGGGCAGCGCGGTCCTCACCGTCAAGGCGCTGCTGACGGAGAAGGGGTTCGAGGACGTGCGCATCGCGGACGCGCCCTTCGTGGAGGGCGCGGTGGCGGCGGCGGTGACGGCTTCGGCGGGCGGCGACCGGGCGGCCGTCCTCGCGGCGACCGACGACGCGCGGACGTACCGCAAGCTCTGACGGCGCGGAGCGGGCCCGGACGGCGCGTCACGGACTCTGAAGGCCGGAAACAACCGAACAGATGTGGCCGACACGACGGCGACCGCGGGACATTCAGCGGGAAAGTCTGGAAATGTCTACGTGTTCCAACTCCCCTGTCCCCGGCATTCCGGACGCCCCGGTATGCCCGCGTTCCCGGCTCGGAGGTCCTGCCACGGTGTCGCGCACCCTGTCGATGTCGCGGTCGCAGCCGGGCGGTGTGCCCTTCGCCATGACCCTGACCTACCTCACGGCCATGGTGATCATCGATCTGGTGACGCCCGCCGACCTCCGCCTGGACATGTACGCCGCGCTGGCCCCCATGACCGCGGCGGCCCTGTGCACCTACCGCCAGACGGTGTTCGTCGGTGTCCTGGACTTCGGCCTGATGGTGGCGCACCACGGGGTGCTGCCCGCGGGGATGCCGGCCGTCAACCGCGTCGGCTCGGTGCTGGGCAACGCCCTCATGGCCGGCGCGAGCATCGCCGTGGCCCGGCTGCGGCACGACGAGGTGGCCCTGCTGGAGCGTGTACGCGCCACGGGCGAGGCCGCCCAGCGGGCGCTGCTGCGGCCGCTGCCGCTGCGCACCCGCCGCGTCGTCGTGGACGGCTTCTATGTGTCCTCGCAGCGGGAGTCGCTGATCGGCGGCGACATCTACGAGGTCGTCGACACCCCGTTCGGGACGCGGGTGCTGATCGGTGACGTACGGGGCAAGGGGCTCGGCACGCTCGGCGCGGGGGCGGCGGTGCTGACGGCGTTCCGGGAGGCCGCGTACCACCGGCAGGACCTGGAGAGCGGGGTGGTGGCGATGGAGCAGGGGCTGTACCGCTACCACCGGTCGGTGGAGTACCAGGCGAGCGGTGGTGCCCAGGCGGCGGAGGAGTTCGTCACCGCGCTGGTCTTCGGCACCGAGGAGGACCCGGCGGCGCCGCCCGATCCCCGGGGCAGCGTGCGGGTGGTCTTCCTCGACTGCGGGCACGTGGCCCCGTTCCTGATCGGCTCGGACGGCGAGGTCCACGAGCTGGAGCAGGACCCGGGCCTGCCGCTGGGGCTCGGCAATCTGGTGCCGCAGGCGCGCTCGCCCCGGCGGATCGCGCTGCCGGCGGACTGCCGGGTGCTGGCCTGCACCGACGGGGTCACCGAGGCGCGCGGCCCGGACGGCGGCTTCTATCCGCTCGCCGAGCGGCTCAACGACTGGGCCGGCCTGCCGACCCCCGAGCTGCTGGGGCGGCTGCGCGCCGACCTCGACGCGCACACCGGCGGCCGGCTGCAGGACGACGTGGCGGTCCTGGTGATGGAGCGCGCGCCGGAGCCCTCCCCCGACGGGCCGCACGGGGGTGGCTGACGTGCGGTCCCCTCAGCGGGTGAACAGCTCGAAGGCCACTCCGGGCCGTCCGCCGAAGCGGCCGGCGACGGCCGTCATCTGGCCCTCGAGGAACCTGCGGCAGTACGCCTGGGGCTCCTCGTCCGTGAGCGCCTCGATGTACGTGCGATGACAGAGCAGGGACTCCACGGCACGCTCGAGGCCGGCGCGCCCGTCCACGGCGTGGGTGGGCCGCGGGGAGCCGGCGACGGCCACGTACCGCACACCGTTCCAGGGCATCAGACCGTCCTCGACGAGCTCGGGGAAGATCCAGCGGTTGCCGGCGTCGGCGACGGCGTCCAGGACGGCCCGGCCCACGGCCCGGTGGTCGGGGGTGTTCCACAAGCCGCCGGCGCCCGGGGTCCAGGTGTCGTGGTGGTTGAGGGTCAGCACCAGCTCGGGGCGGTGGCGGCGGATGGCGGCGGCGAACTCGCGGCGCAGGTCGATGCCGTACTCGAGGGTGCCGTCGGTGTGGCCGAGGAACTCCACGTTCTTGACCCCCACGGCGGCGGCACTGGCCCGCTGCTCGCTCTCGCGCAGGGGCGCGGCCTCGGCGGGGGTGACGGTGTCGATGCCGGCCTCCCCGAACGTGGCCAGCAGGTAGGCGCACTCGCGGCCGTCGTCCGTCCAGGCGGCGACGGCCGCGGAGGCGCCGTACTCGAGGTCGTCGGGGTGGGCGACGACGGCGAGGGCGCGCCGCCAGTCGGTGGGCATCTCGGCGAGCTGGTCGGTCATGGCCTCTTCTTCACGTCCTTCACGTCCTTCACGTCCTTCGCGTCCGGCGGTCTTCCACGGTCGGTGCGCCCCGGGGCAGCGTATGCGCGGTGGCGGGGCCGCTATTTCCTCTTCTTCGCGACACGCGGGAACTGGGCGGGCCCGCGGTCCGACTATCTGATCCGGGCCCGTAGGGACGGGCCCGGGAACGTCGAGCTTCTGGAGAGTTACTGATGCGCCCTCGTGCGTGGTGCGGTGTGCTGGCCGCTGTGGCCCTGTCGGCGACGGCTTGCGGCGGCGGTGGCGGTAAGGCGGAGAAGGCGGACGGCGCGGGCGCGGCCGCCGGCGCCCGGGCCGGGTTCCCGGTGAGCGTCAGCGACTGCATGGGGGCGAAGACGACGTTCGACGCGGCGCCGCAGCGGATCGTCACCAGCAACGCGGCGGGCCTGGAGCTGCTGATGTGGCTGGGCGCGGGCGACAAGGTCGTCGGTACGGGCTTCCCGCCCGGCAAGGGCGTCCTGCCGGCGCAGTACGCCGAGCAGGCGGCGAAGGTGCCGGTGCTGGGCAAGACGGTGATCCCGAAGGAGAAGCTGCTGGGCTCGGGCGCCCAGCTGTACGTCGACTCGTTCTCCTCCATGAAGAACATGGGCAAGATGGGGGACGCGCCCACGCCCAAGGAGTTCGAGGCTGCGGGCATCAAGCACGTCTTCCTGAAGTCGACGGCCTGCGCGGCGATGAACAAGTCGGCCCGCACGGACCTGTCGGGCGTCGAGGCCGACATCGAGGAGCTCGGCAAGGTCACCGGCACCTCGAAGCGCGCCACCGAGCTCGTCGAGGGCATGCGCAAGAAGACGGGCGAAGTGCGCGACGCGCTCAAGGACCTGCCCGAGGACAAGCGGCCGACGTACTTCCTGTTCGACTTCGACGCCGGCACCAAGCAGCCGATGGCGGTCTGCAACCGCCAGGTCGCCAACGCCGTGATCACTATGGCGGGCGGACGGAACGTCTTCGCGGGCTGCGACGGCGACTTCAAGCCCGTGGGCTGGGAGGACGTCGTGGCCAAGAACCCGGACTTCATCCAGCTGGCCGTCCGCAACCGCGGCAGCCAGGAGGCGAACGAGGCGGCCTTCGACGAGGCCGCCGCGTTCTTGAAGTCCTTCCCCGCCACCGCCGAGCTCGAGGCCGTCAAGAAGGGCCGCTTCCTGCGCATCGGCTCCGAGCGCACCACGATCGGCGGGGTCCGCAGCGCCGACACGGTGCGTGAGATCGCGCACGCCCTGCACCCGGACCGGGTCAAGTAGATGACGACGCTCGCCGGCGCCGGCAAGGCGCGCGAAGAGCGGGAGGATCAGGAGGGGACCTCCCGCACGGTGGGCGCCGGCTGGGCCTGCGCCGCGCTGGCCGCCGGCCTGCTCGTGGCGTTGATCGCCTCCGTCTGTCTGGGCTCGACCTCGGTGCCGCCGGGGGATGTGTGGTCGGCGGTGGTGCGCGGCATCGGCGGGCAGGGGCCGGTGCCCGGCACCCAGGACCTGATCGTGTGGCAGCTGCGGGTGCCGCGCGCGCTGCTGGCGGCCGTGGTGGGGGCGGGTCTGGGCCTGGTCGGCACGGCCGTCCAGGCCCTGGTGCGCAACCCACTGGCCGACCCCTACCTGCTGGGCATCTCCAGCGGGGCATCGCTCGGCGCGGTCTCGGCGATCGTGCTGGGGGCGAGCGCGGGCGGGGCGCTGGGGCTGGGGCTGTCCTCGGCGGCGTTCGCCGGGGCGCTCGCCTCCTTCGCGCTGGTGTGGACCTTCGCCCGGCGCGGGGGCGGTTTCCGGCCGCTGCGCCTGGTGCTGGCGGGGGTGGGCATCGGGCAGTTCCTGTCGGGCTTCACCCACTACCTGGTGCTGCAGGCGGGGGACGAGCAGCAGACGCACGGCGCGCTGTTCTGGCTGATGGGCTCCCTGGGCGGGGCCCAGTGGGCCACCCTCGCGCTGCCCACGGCCGCGGTGGTGCTCGCCACGGCGGCGCTGCTGGCCCGGGCCCGGGGGCTCAACGCGATGCTGATGGGCGACGAGACCGCCGCGAGCCTGGGCGTGGACGTGACCCGGCTGCGGCGCGAGCTGTTCGTGGTGACGAGCCTGCTGACCGGTGTGCTGGTGTCGGTGTCGGGGGCGATCGGCTTCGTGGGGCTGATGGTGCCGCACGCCTGCCGGATGCTGGTGGGCGGTGACCACCGCCGGCTGCTGCCGGTGGCCGGACTGTTCGGGGCCCTGCTGCTGGTCGTGGTCGACCTGCTGGCCCGTACCGTGCTGCCCGACCAGGAGTTGCCGGTGGGCGTGGTGACCGCGCTGATCGGCGCGCCGACGCTGCTGTACCTGCTGGACCGACGGATGGAGCGGCTGTGAGGATCGCCATCGAGGGCCTGGAGGTGGCGCTGTCCGGGCGGACGGTGGTCTCCGGGGTCGACCTGCTCGCGGACGACGGCGAGATCGCCGCGCTCGTGGGTCCCAACGGAAGCGGCAAGTCCACCGTGTTGCGAACCGTCTACCGGCATCTGGCGCCGCGGGCCGGCCGGGTGCTCGTCGGCGGCACCGACCTCCGGCAGCTGACGCCCCTTCAGTCCGCGCGCCAGATCGCGGCGCTGCCGCAGGAGCGGGGCACCGACTTCGAGCTGTCGGTGCGTGAGGTCGTCGCCATGGGCCGTACGCCCTACAAGCGGGCGTTCGCGGGCGAGGACGCGGCCGACCGGGACGCGGTGACCGAGGCCCTGGCCCAGGTGGGCATGGCGGGCGCGGCGCGGCGCCGGTTCTCGGCGCTGTCCGGCGGCGAGCGCCAGCGGGTGCTGCTCGCCCGGGCGCTGGCCCAGGACCCGAAGGTGCTGGTGCTGGACGAGCCGACCAATCATCTGGACGTGCGCCACCAGGTGGAGTTGCTGGGCCTGCTGCGGGCCCAGCGCCGTACGACGCTGCTGGCGCTGCACGACCTGAACGCGGCCGCGTCCGTGTGCGACCGGCTGCACGTGCTGCACGAGGGGGCGGTGGTGGCGTCGGGGGCGCCGCGCGAGGTGCTGACGCCGAAGCTGCTGGCCGAGGTGTTCGGGGTGCGGGCGGCGGTGGTGGAGCATCCGCTGACCGGCGACCCGCTGATCGCTTTCGACCACCGGGCGCCGGCGGAGGCCGCGGTGGTCCCGGTCGGCTGACCCTGGGCGAGTGCCGGACGGGCCTGACGCTGACGCGTCGGCCCGTCCGGCTTTTCGTGCGGGTCAGCGCGGTGCTTCGAAGTGGCTGGGCCGCCCGTCGCGCAGGACCAGGCGCCCCAGCTTCTCGGCGTCCGCGCGGCGCACCAGCCGTGCCGCTCCCCCGGCGTCGCGCAGAACGGCCGTGTGCCAGGGCGTGGCCCACGCGTCGGCGGACTCCAGCAGCCGGATGCCGAACTTGGCGGCGCCGGGTCGCTGCGGGTGGATCGACAGCCGTACGGAGTGGGGGTGGCAGTGGGCGATGAGGTCGCCCCAGGCTCGGCTGCGGGCGATGACGCCGTACGCCCGGCGGCGGCACTCGCGCTGCAGGGCGGAGCGGGTGCCGGTGAAGCCCGCGGTGTCCTCGACGAGGAAGCGCGTGATGCCGCGGTAGAGCCGGGCGGTCTCCTCGTCGCCGCGGACGAGGGCGCGCAGCGCGTCGGGCGAGGGGGCGTATGCCTCGGTGACCAGGGCCCGCTTGGTGTCGTAGTCCGCGTCGCCGTGCACGTGGCGCATGTCGAAGGTCTCGAGGTGGCGCAGGCCCTCGTCGCGGATCAGGGCGCGCAGGCCGTCGCCGTAGGCGTCGATGTGCGCGTCGGGGACGCCGATGAGGTCGCCGAAGATGTGGCCGTCGGAGCAGATGAGCATGCGGGCGCCCGGCGCGTATATCTCGCCGACGCGCGCGCACAGCCGGTCGAGGAAGCCGAGCGAGAGCCGTTCGCCCTCGTCGGGGAGGTGGCCGAGGACCTTGGCGGGGTTGGGGGACTTGCAGGGGAAGCCGGGGAGGGTGAAGAGCACCGGCAGGCCGGCGTCGGTGAACCGCCGTATCTGCCGCAGCTGGCGCGGGTGCGCGCCGGGGTCGGGCGGTCCGGGCTCGGTGGTGCGGTGGTAGGGCAGCAGGAGCCCCAGGACGCGGGACGCGATGTCCCCGGCGTCCGCGGCGCGGGGGGTGCGGGTGGCGGGCGCGGTGAGGGTGTCGCTGCGGGTCGTCATGCGGTCGTTCCACGGGAGTACGGGCACACGGGCCGGTCGAAGGCGACGGGCAGCTCGGCCGTGCCGCGGCCGAGGACGGCCGGGATCCAGGGGAGCTCCTCGTCGGGGACGGCCAGGCGCAGGCCCGGCAGCCGGGTGATGAGGGTGGTGAGGGCGACCTGGAGTTCGATGCGGGCGAGGGCCGCGCCGGGGCAGAAGTGGATGCCGTGCCCGAAGGCCAGGTGCGGGCCCTGGGCCCGGTCGAGGTCGAGCGTGTCGGGGTCGGGGAAGCGCTCGGGGTCCCGGTTGGCGGCGCAGAGGGAGACGATCACGGAGTCGCCGGCGGGCACGCGGGTGCCGTGCAGCTCGGCGTCCTCGGCGAGGAAGCGCCAGGTGGTCAGCTCGAAGGCGCTGTCGAGGCGCAGGAGTTCCTCGACGGCCGCGGGCATGAGCGCGGGTTCGTCCCGCAGCCGGGCCAGCGCGTCGGGGCGGCGCAGCAGGGCCACCAGGGCGGTGGTGATCTGGTTGGTGACGGGTTCCTGGCCGGCGACGAGCAGCTGGAAGATCATGGAGTCGAGCTCCTCCTGCGTCAGTTCGCCCGCGTCGCGGGCGGTGACCAGGCGGCTGAGGAGCCCGTCGCCGGGGTGCTCGCGGCGGTCGGCGACGACCTCGGCGATGTAGCCCTGCAGTGCGCGCAGCAGCGCCTCGTACGCGGGCCGGCCGGGGTCGGTGGGGCCCACGGGCGCCACGACCTTGCCCCACTCGCGCCGGAAACGGACGGCCAGGTGTGCGGGCAGGCCGATGACTTCGGCGAGGACCTGGAAGGGGAAGCGGGCGGCGAAGCAGCGGACGAGGTCGACGGTGCCGGTTCCGGTCGGTATGGCGGCCGCGTCCACGGGCGCCTCCGCCGTCCCGCTGATCCCGGTGTGCGCCGTTGTACGGGCGGGCGCGTCCGTCATCCCGCCCATCTCGTGCATCTCGGCCACCTCGTCAACGAGTGCCTCGGCCATCTCCCGGAACCGCGGCCGCAGCTCCTCCACGCGGCGCGGGGCGAAGGCGTCGGTGACGAGCCGGCGCATGGCGGTGTGCTTCGGCGGGTCCTGGTGCAGCAGGTGGACCTGGAGCTGGGAGTGCTGCGGCTCGGGCATGATCGAGGCACGTGCGCGCCAGCGGTCGTTGCCGCGCGCGTGGTTCTTGCCGAGCCGGGGGTCGGCGAGGGTCTGCTGGGCGGCGGCGTGGCCGGTGACCAGCCAGGCGGTGACCCCGCTGGGGAAGAGCACCCGGTGGATCGGCCCGGCCTCACGCATCCGCGCGTACAGCGGATAGGGATCGCGCTTGTACGCGGGGCCGTAGAGGGGTACGGGGTCGGGCAGCGACACGGTGGGCTCTCCTCGGGAAGTCGTGGACCCCTGAGAAGTCGGATGGCGCGCCCGGCGGGTTCCCGGCCGTTCGCACGGGTTCGTACGGCCCTTCGAGGAGGTCCCGCGATCTAGGGGTAGTCGGCTGCGCGGGCGGTCTGGTTCCCGGGTGCGAAAGGGATAATCCTCACGCGCCGAGGAAGCGGCAGGCGCGGCTCCGGGCGGCTCGGACCGTGTCACGATGCGGCGATGACCGCACGTCGAGCACGCCCCCCACTCCGCCCGTACGCCGCCCTCACCGGTTTCGTCCTGCTGCTGGCCGCCGTCTTCGGCGTCGCCTACGCGGCCGGGTCGGCGGCCGGCCCGGTGGCACCCGGAATGCACCGCACCGGCGGTGGCGAGGTCTCCGGCGGCGAGCCGGCGGGCGGCTCCGGCGGAGGCATGGGCGGCGGCATGCACGGGATGGGCCACTGATGACCACGACGACACGTACGAGTACGGGCCCGGGTCCGGCGGCCGGCCCCACCGTCGAGACCGAGCTGATCGTCGGCGGGATGACCTGCGCGGCGTGCGTGGCGCGTATCGAGAAGAAGGTCGGCCGGCTGGAGGGGGTCAGCGCGAGCGTCAATCTGGCCACCGGCCGGGCGCGCGTCAGCCACCCCGCGACGGTGGCCGTCGCCGAGGTGGTCGCGGTGATCGAGGGCGCGGGCTTCACGGCCTCGCTGCCCGAGCCGCCGGCGCCCGACGAGACCGCGCCCGCGGCCGACGCCGGCAAGCCGGAGGCCACGGCCCTGAACCGGCTGCTGATCACCGCCGTCCTGTCGGTACCGGTCCTGGTGCTGTCCATGGCGCCGGCCCTGCAGTTCCGCAACTGGCAGTGGCTGTGCTTCGTCCTGGCCACGCCCGTCGCGGTGTGGGGCTCGTGGCCCTTCCACGAGCGGGCGCTGCGCGGGCTGCGGCACTCGGACGCGACCATGGACACGCTCGTCTCCCTCGGCGTGCTGGCCTCCTACCTCTGGTCGGCGTACGCGCTGTTCCTCGGCGGCGCCGGCGAGCCGGGGATGACGATGCCGTTCACGCTCGTACCGCGGGCCATGGGCGACACGGCGGACGTGTACCTGGAGGCGGTGGTCGGCGTCCCGCTGTTCGTACTGACCGGCCGGCTGCTGGAGGCGCGGGCACGACGCGGCACGGGCTCCGCGCTGCGGGCGCTCGCCTCGCTCGCGGCGAAGGACGTGGTCGTACGGACCGCGGACGGCGCCGAACGCACGGTCCCCATCGGGCGCCTGCGCGTCGGCGACCACTTCATCGTCCGGCCCGGCGAGCGCGTGGCCACCGACGGCGTGGTCGTCTCGGGCGGCTCGGCGCTCGACCTGTCGCTGGTGACGGGCGAGAGCGCGCCGGTCGAGGCCGGTCCCGGCTCGGCCGTGGTCGGCGGCGCGGTCAACTCCGGCGGCGTGCTGGAGGTACGGGCCGAAGCGGTCGGCGCCGACACGCAACTGGCCCGCATCGCCCGTCTGGTGGAGGACGCGCAGGCGGGCAAGGCACGCGTGCAGCGCGTCGCCGACGCTGTCGCGGGCGTCTTCGTCCCGGCGGTCCTGACGGTCGCCGTCACCGTCCTCGGCTTCTGGCTGGGCGCGGGCGCCTCCCCGCAGGCGGCGATCACGGCGGCGGTCGCGGTGCTCGTGGTCGCCTGCCCGTGCGCCCTGGGCCTGGCCACCCCCACGGCCCTGCTGGCCGCCACGGGCCGGGGCGCGGGCCTGGGCATCCTGGTCAGCGGCCCGCAGGCGCTGGAGGGCCTGCGCCGGGTCGACACGGTGGTGCTGGACAAGACCGGCACGCTGACGACCGGTTCCATGACCGTGACCGAGGTGACGGCCCGCACCGGCGGCCCCGGCCGCGAGGCGGCCCTGCGGCTGGCCGCGGCGGCGGAGGCCGGCTCGGAGCACCCGGTGGGCCGGGCGATCCACGCGTACGCCCTGGAGACGGTGGACGGCCCGCCGCCCGCGGCGGAGGACTTCGCCGCCACGGCGGGCGTAGGCGTACGGGCGAAGGTGGAGGGCCACCTGGTGGAGGTGGTCCGCGCGGAGACGACGGACCTCTCCCCCGCCTCCCGCGGCAAGGACAAGGCGCTCCCCGACGCGGTCCGGCGGGCCGGGCGGCACGGTCACACGGCCGTCCTGGTCCGGGTGGACGGCACCGCCGAGGCGGTCGTCGCGCTCGGCGACACCGTACGGGCCGGCAGCTACCGCGCCGTCGACCACCTCAAGCGGCTGGGCCTGCGGCCCGTACTGGCCACCGGCGACAGCGAGGCCGCGGCGCACGCCGTGGCCGGCGAACTCGGCATCACCGAGGTGCACGCACGGGCCACGCCCGAGGACAAGGCGGAGCTCGTCCGGACGCTGCGCGCCCGCGGCCACCGCGTCGCCGTCATCGGCGACGGCGTCAACGACACCGCCGCCCTCGCGGGCGCCGACCTGGGCATCGCCATGGGCAGCGGCACGGACGCGGCCATCGGCGCGGCGGACGTGACCCTCGTACGCGAGGACATGAGCGCCCTGGCCGACGCGGTACGCCTGGCCCGCCGCACCTCGGTGACGGTCCGCTCCAACCTGGCCTGGGCCTTCGGCTACAACCTCATCACCGTGCCGCTCGCCGCGGTCGGGCTGCTGAGCCCGATGGTCGCGGCCGCGGCGATGTCCGCCAGCTCCCTGCTGGTGGTCGGCAACAGCCTGCGCCTGCGCGGCTGGCAGCCCCGCCCCACCGGAACCCGGCCCGCACGAGGTGGCAACCGATGAAGGACTCCCTGCTCCGCACCGGCCGGGCGGCCCTCGTCCCGGTACTGGCCTGCGCGGTGGCCCTGGGCGGCCTGACCGCCTGGACGGCCTCCGGCGCGGCGGGCCGCCCCGCGTCGGTGACGGTCGAGGACGGCCGCATCCTGCTGCCGTTCGGCATCGACGACACGGCGGCGATGTTCAGCCTCCGCAACACCGGCGACGCCGACGACGAACTCATCGCCGTCGACGTGCCCTCCGCGGGCGGCGCCATGCTGAGCCGCACGGTCGTCAAGAACGGCGCGGGCTCGATGCGCATGGTCCCGACGGCGACGGTCCCCGCCCGCAGCACGCTGAAGATGACCCCCCACACCCTGGACATCATGGTCTACCGCCCACCCCAGGTCCGCGTGGGCGACACCGTCCAGGTGGTCCTCCGCTTCCGCGAAAGCGGCACGGTGAGGGCGGAGGCGAAGGTGGTCAGACCAGGAAACTGACCCAGTAACTGAGGATTCCGGCCCATGGGCGCCAGATCCGGCCCACGCGGCGCCAGCTCCAGCCGGTCCGGCGCCAAATCCAGCCGGTCCAGCGCCAGATCCAGCCCACCCCGGCCACATCCAGCCTGTCCGGCGTTTGAGGACCGGGGGCCGGCGGGCGCAGCCCCCGAAACCCACCCACCCCGGCCACAACCAGCCCGCCCGGCGCTTGAGAACCGGGGGCCGGCGGGCGCAGCCCCCGAAACCCACCCACCCCGGCCACAACCAGCCCGCCCGGCGCTTGAGAACCGGGGGCCGGCGGGCGCAGCC